>NZ_JAJLMN010000001.1:647500-1295000 GCF_021730615.1 Lichenibacterium dinghuense | reverse complement strand
TTCCCCCAAAGTGGCGGTCATCGGCTTGTCGCAGATGACGTGGATGCCGGCGTCGAGGAAGGCGTGGGCCGCGGCCGCGTGGAGGTGGTTCGGCGTGACGATGCTGACCGCCTCGATCCCGTCGGGGCGGGCGGCCTCCTCGCGCGCCATGCCGGCGAAATCGGGGTAGGAGCGGGCGAGGCCGAGCGCCTCGGCCGAGCGGGCCGATCGCTCGGGCGTGGACGACAGCGCGCCCGCCACGATCTCGTAGCGGTCGTCGAGCCGGGCCGCGATGCGGTGCACGGCGCCGATGAAGGCGCCCTCGCCCCCGCCCACCATGCCGAGCCGGATGCGCCGGCCGTCGTGCCTGCCTGTCATGGTCACGTCTCGCTTCCGTTTCCGGTCGGCCGAGGCCCGGCAGGCGCCGGCCGCGCGCGCCGTCCTCCGGGTGCTTCGGGCAGCGTCCCCGCTCCGGCACCGCCCAGGAAGCATAGCCGTGCCGGGCCAGCCGGGAGAAGACGTCGCCGAAGTCGACCTGCCCCTCGCCGAGCGAGCGGAAGCGCGCGCGGCCGCCGAGCCGGCGACCTCGTCGCGGCGGGTCTGCGTTTCCGCGGCCCGCGCGAGGTCGAACGGAAGGCCAGACGACCGCCGGGCCGGCGCCGTGCCCTCAGCGCGCGGTGACGATCGTCGTGCAGGCGCTCTCCATCTTGGCGAGGTCGCGGGCGGGCGCCATGCGGACCGCCAGGCGCCGGTCCTCGCCGCGCATCACGGGGCAGTAGGGGTCGGGCTCGGCCGGCCGCTCCAGCAGGCGCCGCCGGCCCGCGCAGCCGCCCCCGCAGGTGTCCCGGTGCGCGCAGGGGAGGCAGGCCTCCGGCACGCCGCGGGCCGCCGCGAAGGGCGCGGTGTCGACCACCGCGGGGCCCGCTTCCAGCAGCTCGGCCAGCGGCGCGCCCCCGCCGGGCCAGTAGACGCAGGGCTGGACGGTGCCCCGCGGCGTCACCCGCACGGTCGAGGAGCCGCATCCGCCCCGCCGCGGCGGCAGGCCCGCCATGGCCCGCACCAGGGGCTCGCCGATGGCGATCACGTCCGTGCGCTCGAACAGCGCCTCGAAGCCGCGCCAGTATTCCTCGTAGGTCAGCGCGAAGGCGTCGGTCCGCACCGCCTGGTAGACGTTGATGCGCAGCGGCGCGTCGAAGCGCTTCGCCACCGCGGCGATCTCGTCCAGTCGGTCCACGTTGGTGCGCATCATGACGGCGATGATCGTCACCCCGACGCCGAGCCGCCGGCAGCGCGCCGCCTGGTCCATCACGAGGTCCCAGTTGCCGGGGCCGCGCTGCGCGTCCTGCTCCTCGCGGGTCGGGTAGTCGAGGGAGAACTCGACCTCGGCGAAGGAGCGCACGTCCTCGTCCGCGAGCACGCGGATCGAGTGCCCGTTCGACGTGATGGTGAGCTTGACGGGCTTCGTGCGGAAGTAGGCCAGCATGCGCCGGAAGTCCGGATGCATGCCGTTCTCGCCCGTGCCGAGGTTGACCGACCGGATCGGCAGCCGCTCCATCACGGCCTCGACCTGGTCCAGCGTCAGACGGTCGGTGCGGCTGGGGTCGCGGTAGCAGAACGAGCAGGCGAGGTTGCACTCGTTGGTGAGGCCCAGGCCGAGGCTGAAGCTCGCCGGCGGGGCCGTCACGGGTGTATGGATCGTCATGGGGGCGCCTGCCGTCCGGGGCGCCCCGCCGGGGCAGCGATCTGGAACTCTTCTAGTGACACGCGACGAAACGCGCCAGCCCGATCAGGATCCCGCGCTCTGGGACCGCCACGTGGCGGGCTACGAGGCCGTGTTCGAGCCGCTCACGGACGCCTTCGCGGCGCGGGCGCTCGATGCCCTCGGGCCTCTGGAGGGCGCCCGCCTGCTCGACGTCTGCGCCGGCGCGGGCGGGGCCGCGCTGCTCGCGGCGGCGCGGGGCGCCGAGGTCCGGGCGGTCGACGGCTCGCCCCGCATGGCGGCGCGGATCCGCGAGCGCGCGGGCGGCCGCCGGATCACGGCCGAGGTGGCCGATGCCGCGGCACTCGACCTCCCGCCGGACCGCTACGATGCGGCGCTGTCCTGCTTCGGCATCGTGCTGCTGCCAGACCCCGTCCCGGCGCTGCGGGCGATCCGCCGCGCGCTGGTGCCGGGCGGCGGCGTCGCGGTCGTGACCTGGACTGAACCGCGGGCCTACGAGCTCGCCTCGCGCATCGGCGCCGCGGTGGCGGCGGTGCGGCCGCCCGTGCCGGGTCCGCCGTCGTCCGGGTCGCTGCCGGCGCAGCTCCGTTACGCGGAGCCGGCTGCGCTGTCGGCCCTGATGGCGGAGGGCGGCTTCCCCGGCGCCGCGATCCTGCGCCTCGAGGCCAGGCTCGAGGCGGCCTCGGCCCGGGAGCTGGCGCGCGACCTCGCCTTCGCGCCGGGGCTCGACGCGCTGATGGCCGGGCTCGGAGCCGACCGGCCGGCCGTCGAGGCGGAGTTCGCGCGGGCCCTGGAGGCCGACCAGGGGCTCGGCCGCGTGTCGCTCGGCGCCGTGGCGCATGTGGCGGTCGCGCGGCGGACCGCGTGACCGGCGAAACCTCTCCGCCGCGGGAACGTAACGGGTCTGTCGAGCTCAACCGGAGACGCGCCGCTTGCCCGAAGCCACGGCCGCCATCGCGATCATCTGCAAGGCGCCGATCCCCGGCCGCTCGAAGACGCGGCTGATCCCGCGCCTCGGCGCCGAGCGGGCCGCGGACCTGTCCCGCGCCTTCCTCGCGGACCTCGCCGCCACGGTGGAGCGCGTGGGCGCGCGGGTCGGGGCGCGGGGCTACGCGGTCTGCTCGCCGGCCGAGGCCGCGGAAGCGCTGGCGCCCATCCTGCCCGCCTCCTTCGGTTTCGCGATCCACACCGATCCCGTGCTCGGGCGCGTGCTCGACGCCGCGGCGGCAGACCTCCTCGGCCGCGGCCATGAGAGCGCGATCCTGGTCAACGGCGACAGCCCGACCCTGCCCGAAGCCACCCTGGAGGTCGCCGTCGAGGCGCTCCGCCGGCCGGGGGACCGCGCCGTCTTCGGCCCGGCGCTCGACGGCGGCTACACGCTGGTGGGCCTCAAGCGCCGCGAGCCGCGCCTCTTCGCCGACATCAGCTGGAGCACCCCCGCCGTGATGGCGCAGTCCCGCGCCGCCGCGGCCGCGGCCGGGCTCGCGGTCGAGGAGGTCGCGCCCTGGTACGACGTCGACGACGCGGAAAGCCTCGGTTGGCTCCTCGGCGAGTTCGCGGGCCGCCCCCCGGCCGGCCTCGCGGCGCGAGGCGCCCCGGCGCCCGCCACCCGCGCCGTGCTGCGGGCGGCCGGGATCCTGCCCGCGTGACCGCCGCTGCGCTTCCCCGGCCCGTCGCGCGCTCCCGCCAGGCCTCCCCGGTGCTCGCCGCGGTGCTGGCTCTGGTCGCGCTCTGCACCTGGGGGACGGCGGAAGGCCGGGCGCACAGCGACCTCCTGTTCTATGGCTGCGCCTTCGCGCAGGGCGGGCTCGCGCTCGCCGCCGCCGCGCTGGCGCTGCGCAGCCGGGCCCGCATGGCCCTGCCGGGCGTCGTAGCGGTCGCGGTCGCGCTGAGGCTCGCCCTGCTGCCGACGGTGCCGACCCTGTCGGGCGACGTGTACCGCTACATCTGGGACGGGCGGGTCGTCGCGGCCGGCTTCGACCCCTATACCCACGTGCCCGCCGACCCGGCGCTCCTGGCCCTGCGCGACCCCGCCCAGTACGGGCTGATCGACAAGCGCGATTACGCCGTGACGATCTACCCGCCGGTCGCCGAGGCCCTGTTCGCCCTGGTGACGCGGGTCTCGTCGAGCGTGCTCGCCATGAAGGGCGCGATGGTGCTGCTGGAGGGCGTGGCCGTGCTGGCCATGGCGCGCCTGCTCGCCCGCCTCGGGCGGCCGCGGGAATGGCTCGCCCTCTACCTGCTCCACCCGGCGCCGCTGTGGGAGATCGCCGGCAACGGCCACGCGGATGCCGCGGTGCTGGCGGCCGTGTTCGGCGCCTTCGCCTGGGGTGGCGGGACGGCGCGGCCCACTGCGGCGGCGGCCGCCATGACGCTCGGCGCCCTCGTCAAGCCTACGGCGGCGCTCGGCCTGCCGGCTCTCTGGCGGCCCTGGCGCGTGCTCCTGCCGCTCGCCGTGCTCGGCCTCGCGGCGCTCTGCTACCTCCCCTTCGCGCTGTCGGCCGGGACGGGCGTCGTCGGCTTCCTGCCGAACTACGCGCGCGAGCAGGGCCTCGACACGGGCGGCGGCGTCCTGCCGCTGGCGCTGCTCGCCGCCGCGGGGCTGGCGCGCCCCTGGATGGCCGGCGCCTACGCGTCCCTCGCCGCCGCGGCGCTGCTCGGTCTCGCTCTCTGGACGCGGCGGCGCGGCGACCCGTCGCTGCGCGCGGCGCTCGGCGGCACGGCGCTGCTGGCCGTGGCGTTCCTGTGCCTTCTGACGCCGACCTTCCCGTGGTACTTCCTCGTCGCCGCGCCCTTCACGGCGCTGCTCGGCCTGTGGAGCCCCTTCGTCCTGACCACGGGCGGCTTTTTGCTCTACAGCTTCCACGGGGACGCGCCGGGCTTCCTCGCCCGGTGGTCCCTCCTCATGGGACTCGCGCTCCTCGCGGCGGCGCGCGACGTCTGGACCCGGCGCCGCGGGGAGATGCGCCATGACGCTGGATGAGGCCCGGGCCGGCGACGCGACGGCGGCCGTGGCGGACCAAGCGGCGCCGGTGTCGCCTGCCGTCGATCCCCGCCGCTACCACGAGGCCGCCGACCCGCAGCGCTCGCCTGTGGCGGTGCGGCCGCCCGTCTGCCTCTACCTGGAGGTGACCAACCGCTGCAACCTGCTCTGCACCACCTGCCCGCGCACCTACGTCGAGCTGGAGCCGCCGGCCGACCTGTCGTGGGACCTGTTCACCCGCATCGTCGACCAGATCCCGGATCTCAAGCGTGCGGTTCTGCACGGCGTCGGCGAGCCGATGCTGGTGAAGGATCTGCCGAAGATGGTGCGCCACCTGAAGGACCGCGGCACTTACGTGCTGTTCAACACCAACGGTACGGTGCTGAACGAGCGCAACGGCCGCGCCCTGGTGGACGCCGGCCTCGACGAGCTGCGCGTGTCGCTCGACGCCTCGACGCGGGAAAGCTACCTCGCGGTGCGCGGCGTCGACTATTTCGAGCGCATCCTGAAGAACGTCGCCCGCTTCCGCGCCATGCAGGAGCGCGAGGGCTTCGCCAAGCCGCGCGTCTCGGCCTGGCTCACGGGCCTCAAGGAGACCGTCGCCGAGTTGCCGGCCTTCGTGCGCCTCGCCGCCGACATCGGCGTGCGCGAGGTCTACCTCCAGCGCCTCGTCTTCTTCGAGGAAGGGGCGGTCGGCCTCGCGCGGCCCGACCAGGCGCTGTTCGAGAGCCTCGCGGCCGGGGAAGCCGAGCACATCGCCGAGGCCGAGCGCGTGGCGTCCCGGCTCGGCCTCGTCTTCTCGGCCTCGGGGGCCGCCTCCGAGCCGGGCCTGAGCCTCGAGCGCAAGGCGGACAGCAATCCGTGGTCGCTGTGCGGGCGGCCCTGGACCGTGATGTATTTCACCGCCAACGGCCGGGCGCTGCCCTGCTGCATCGCGCCCTTCGCCCAGGCCGGCTACGAGAACTACACGCTCGGCGACGCCACGCAGGAAACGCTGCGCGAGATCTGGAACGGCGCCCGCTACCGCGACTTCCGGGCCGCGCTCCAGTCCGACCGGCCGCCGACCGCCTGCGCGAACTGCGGCCTGCGCTGGAGCCTGTAGGGCCTTGCGGGCCGGGGGCGCCGAGGGCGTGGTGTCGATCGTCGTGCCCTGCCTCGACGAGGAGGCGGCGATCGGCGGCGTGGTGTCGGCGCTGCTCGCGGCGGGGCTCGACGAGGTGATCGTGGTCGACGGCGGCTCGCGCGACGCCACCGCGGCGCGGGCGGAGGCGGCCGGCGCGCGCGTCGTGGTCGAGCGGCGCCGCGGCTACGGCCGGGCCTGCGCGGCTGGCGCCGCGGCCACGCGGGCCGACGCAGCCGTGATCGCCTTCGTGGACGGCGACGGCTCGGACCGGGTGGAGCTGGCGGGCGAGGTGGTCGGCCCCGTGCTGGGCGGCCGAGCGGATCTCGTGCTCGGCTCGCGCCTCCGTGGCCCGCGCGAGCCGGGCAGCCTCGGCGCGCCGCAGGTCGCGGCGGGGCGCATCGCCGGCCTCATGCTGCGCGCGCTCTACGGCGTGCGCTCGACCGACATGGGGCCGTTCCGCGCGATCCGCAGGCCCGCTTTCGACGCGCTCGGCATGGCCGAGACGAGCTTCGGCTGGAACGTCGAGATGCAGATGCGCGCGGCGGCGCGCGGCCTGCGCGTTTTGGAGGTGCCGGTCGGCTGCCGGCGCCGGGTCGGCGGCGTGTCCAAGGTGTCGGGCCGGCTCGGGCCGACGCTGCGCGCTTCCGCGGTGCTGGTGCGAACGGTGCTGCGCCTCGCCGTGACGCTGCGGCGCGCGGAGCCCGTCCCCGCACCGCGGCGCGACGGGTCGGAGGCGGCGTGACGTCCCCCGCGCGGACCGCGCCCGCGGCGGGGTGGCGGGCAGCTATCGCCGGACGCCGCGGCGGCGTAACCTCGGCGGCGGCCCGCGCGATTCAACCCCAACAGCGGCCGGCGAGCGCGACGGCGGCCCTGCGGAGCGAGACCCACCCATGAACGCACCCTTCCGCCTGACCAGCCTGGCCCACGGCGGCGGCTGCGGCTGCAAGCTGGCGCCCGCCGTGTTGAAGGGGATCCTGGCCAAGATGCCGGAGGCCGGGCCCTTCGCCAACATGATGGTCGGCCACGAGACGGGCGACGACGCGGCCGTCTACCGCCTCAACGACGCGCAGGCGCTGATCGCCACCACCGACTTCTTCAACCCCATCGTGGACGACCCGCGCGATTTCGGCCGCATCGCGGCCACCAACGCCCTGTCGGACGTCTACGCCATGGGCGGCAGCCCCATCTTCGCGCTGGCGCTGGTCGGCATGCCGGTCGACAAGCTGCCCGTCGAGACCATCGGGGAGATCCTGGCGGGCGGCGCCTCGGTCTGCGCCGACGTCGGCATCCCGGTGGCGGGCGGCCATTCCATCGACGCGCCCGAGCCGATCTACGGCCTCGTGGCCCTCGGCCTCGTCCATCCGGACCGCGTGCTGCGCAACGTCGGGGCGAAGGCGGGCGACAGGCTGGTGCTCACCAAGGGCCTCGGCGTCGGCGTGCTGGGCGCGGCGCTCAAGCGCGGCACGCTCGGCGCCGCCGGCTACGACGCCATGGTGGCCTCCACGACGCAGGTCAACGTGCTCGGCGCCGACATGCCGGCCATCCCCGGCGTCCACGCCATGACGGACGTGACCGGCTTCGGCCTGCTCGGTCACGCGCTGGAGATGGTGCGGGGCTCGGGCCTGTCGCTCGACGTCGATTTCGCCGCACTGCCGCTGCTCGACGGCGTCGCGGCCCTCGTGGCGGAGGGCGTGAAGACCGGCGCCTCGGGGCGCAACTGGGCGGGCTTCGGCGACGAGGTCCGGCTCGGCGGCGCGCTGCCGGCCTGGAGCCGCGATCTCCTGTGCGACCCGCAGACCTCGGGCGGCCTGCTCGTCGCCGTGTCGCCGGACGACCTCGACGCCGTGATGGGCCGCGCCCGCGAGCGGGGCTTCGGCCGCGCCGCGGTGGTGGGCACCTTCGCCGCTGGCGACGGCACCGTGTCGGTCGCCTGAACGCCCGCCCGGAGGATCGCCATGAAGCTCGCCGCCCTCGCCATCGCCATCGCCGCCGCGCTCGCCCCCGCCGCCCTGCAGGCGCCCGCCGCCCTGGCGGCCGAGAAGCCCACCTTCGTCTTCACCGCCATCCCGGACCAGGACGAGACCCGCCTCGCCGAGCGCTTCGGCAAGGTCGCGAGCTACCTTCAGGAGAAGCTCGGCGTGCCGGTGCGCTACGTGCCGGTGAAGAGCTATCCGGCCGCGGTGACGAGCTTCGTCAACGGCGAGGTCCAGCTCGCCTGGTTCGGCGGCGTCACCGGCGTGCAGGCCCGCGCCAAGGTGCCGGGCAGCCGCGCCATCGCGCAGGGCGCGGAGGACACGGCGTTCCGGAGCCTCATGATCGCGAACGGCGACACGGGCCTCAAGGAGGCGCCGGAGATCCAGAAGGCGATCGCGGGCCGCACCTTCACGTTCGGCGCCCGCACCTCGACCTCCGGCCGCGTCATGCCGGAATACTACATCCGCGGAGCCTTCGACGGGAAGGAGCCGGGGCAGATCTTCTCCCGGGTCGGCTTCTCGGGCGACCATTCGCGCACGATCCAGCTCGTGCAGTCGGGCGCCTACGACCTCGGCGTCGTCGATTATTCGGTGTGGGACCTCGACCGGAAGGCCGGCAAGGTCGACGAGTCCAAGGTGTCGGTGATCTGGCGCTCGCCGCCCTTCCCCGACTACCAGTGGACGGTGCGGGGCGACGTCGACGGAACCTACGGGGCCGGCTTCACGCGGAAGCTCCAGGACACGCTGGTGGGCATCACGGACCCCGCCATCCTGGCCCCCTTCGGCCGCTCGAAGTTCGTGCCGGCCGACGATGCCGAATACGCCCCCGTCGAGGCCGTCGCCAAGGCGGCCGGGCTCCTGGACTGAGCGGCCGGTGGGCGGGGCATGCCCCGCGGCGGGGGCCGCGATCCGCGTCACGGAGGCGGCCGTCGGCTACGCGGGCCGCACCGTGCTGCGCGATCTCGACTTCGCGGTGCACGAGGGTGAGCGCGTGGCGCTGCTCGGGCGCTCCGGCGCCGGCAAGTCGACCCTGCTCAACCTCGTCTACGCCCGCGCCGGGGGCCGCGCCGCGCTGGTGCCGCAGGGGGCCGCGCTGGTGCGCAGCCTCAGCGTCTTCCACAACGTCTACATGGGCCGGCTCGACCGCCACTCGGCCCTGTTCAACCTGCGCACCCTGATCCGCCCGCGGCGGCGCGAGGTCGAGGAGGTGCGCGCCGTGCTGGCCGAGGTGGGGCTGGAGCCGGAGATGTTCCGGCGGGCGGGTGAGCTGTCGGGCGGCCAGGGGCAGCGCGTGTCGGTGGCCCGCGCGCTCTACGACGGGCGCCCCGTGGCGGTGGGGGACGAGCCGGTGTCGGCGCTCGACCCCCGGCAGGGCGCCGCCGTGCTGGACCGCCTCGCGGCGCGCCACGGCACGCTGGTGCTGGCGCTACACGACGTGCGGCTCGCCCTCGGCATCGCCACCCGGATCGTCGCGCTCGACGGCGGCCGCATCGCGCTCGACGCGCCGGCGGCGGACCTCGGGCCCGCCGACCTCGCGCGCTTCTACGCGGGCTGAGCCGTGACGGACGCCCCGCTCCGCCAGCCCCTCGCCCCCTTCCGGCCCGGCTTCGTCAACACGAGCCTCGCCTTCCTGCTGCTCGGGGTGGTCGCGCTCCGCTTCGGCGACCTCGCCGTCACGGCCTCGCACCCGTTCGCCGAGCTGTCGCGCCTGTTCAGGGGCCTGCTCACCCCGGACGTGCTCGCGGTGAATGGGCGGGCGCTGGCCGACACCGTGGCCTTCGCGCTGCTCGGCGTCGGCGCCGGGGGCGCGTCCGGGCTCGCGCTCGCACTGGCGTTCCCGAGGTCCTTCGCGGTGCGGGTGCTCTGCGCGCTGCTGCGCTCCGTGCACGAGCTGTTCTGGGCCCTGCTCCTGATGCAGGTGCTGGGGCTCGGGCCGCTCACCGGCGTGCTCGCCATCGCGCTGCCCTACGCCGGCATCTTCGCCAAGGTCTACGCCGAGATGATCGATGAGGCGGACCTGTCGGCCCTCCGCGTGCTGCCCGTCGGCACGGGCACCGCCTCCGCCTTCCTCTACGCTCGCCTGCCCGACCTCCTGGAGCAGTTCGGCCATTACGCCATGTACCGGCTCGAATGCGGGCTGCGCTCGACCCTGGTGCTGGGCTTCATCGGGCTGCCGACGATCGGCTTCGAGCTCGACGCCTACTTCAAGGCGGGGGAGTTCAGCCAGGCGTCCGCCCTGCTGTTCTGCTTCTACGCCCTCGTGGCGACGCGGCGGCTGTGGGCGCGGCCGCGGGCCGTCCCCGTCCTGGTGGTCGCCGCGGTCGTGGTGCTGCCGGCCGGCCTGCCCGGCGGCCACGCGCTGGCGAATCTCGCCCGCTTCCTCGGCCACGACGCCGTGCCGGCCCCCCTCCGGGGCGCCGACCTCGCCTCGGCGGCGCCCTGGGCCGCCTTCGCGCGCTGGCTCGGCGACATCCTCCTCCATCAGGCGCTGCCGGGCGCGCTGCGCACGCTGGTGCTGTCGCAGATGGCCCTCTGCGCCACCGCCCTCCTGTCGCTCGTGCTGTTCCCGCTCGTGTGCCGGCGGTTCGCCGGCCCCTGGGGGCGGCCGCTCGGCCGGGCGCTCCTCGTGGTGGCGCGCTCGACCCCGGACTACATGCTGGCCTACGTGCTGCTGCAGACGCTCGGCCCCTCCATGCTGCCCGCCGTGATCGCGCTCACGCTGCACAACGGCGCCGTCATCGGCTACCTGATGGGCCGGCAGGCCGACGCGCTCGCCTACCGGCCCGACGCGCCGGCGCGCGGCTCCGACCTCTATCTCTACGAGACGCTGCCGCGGCTCTACGGCCAGTTCCTGGCCTACGCGCTGTACCGCTGGGAGATCATCCTGCGGGAGAGCGCCATCTTCGGCATCCTCGGGGTCGCGACGCTCGGCTTCTACGTCGACGGCGCCATCTCGGAACTGCGCCTCGATGCGGCGCTCGTGCTGATCGCCGCCACCGCGCTCCTGTCCCTGTCCGTCGACGCCGTCTCGCGGTGGCTCCGGCGCGCCCTGCGGGTCGGCGACCTCCCGGTCCGCCTCCAGCAGGGCTGCCGGCCCGCCGCAGATCCTTGAGGCCAATCCATGTCGAACCCCTTTGAGGACGCTCTTGCGTTCCTGTCCGCCAACACGGGCGACTTCCTCGCCCTCGGGCTCTGGCGCTTCGCCCTGCTGGCGCTCTTCTACGCGCTGCTCGCGGCGAGCCTGTTCGTCGCCGTGCTGAACCTCGCCGACGACCCGGAGCAGCGCCGCGGCTCGACGCTGTGGTGGTTCTTCGTGCGGGTGATGATCGGCTGCATGTGGTTCCAGGGCACGCTGTGGAAGCTGCCCTTCGGCCTCCACAACGGCCTCCACTACTGGACCGAGCAGATGGTGGGGCGGGCCTCCTTCGCGGTCCAGGCGGATCTCGTGAAGGACGTGGTGCTGCCGCACTTCCTCCTGTTCAACCCGCTGGTCTACTTCGCCGAGCTGTTCTTCGCGGCGGCGCTGATGCTGGGCGTCGTCGTGCGCCTGTCCGGCACGCTGGCGGCGCTGTTCACCGTCAACCTGTGGCTCGGCATCTACAACCAGCGGCCGGGCGACCCGTCGGAGTGGCCCTGGAGCTACGTCTTCCTGATCTTCGCCTGCGGGTCCCTCGCCGTGCTGCCGGCCGGCCGCGCGCTCGGGGTCGACGCCTGGCTGCGGCGCGAGGTCTACGCCGTGCGCGAGCGCCTGGGCTGGGGGGCGTTGATCGGACCGCTCACGTGAGGGCGTCCGGCGGGCCGTCGATCCTGCGCGCGAAGGGCGCCGCGGCCCCGTGGCCCGATCCCGAGCGCGGCCCTGACCTTCGGGCCTCGTGCCGCTTCGAGCCGCCGCCCGATTCCCTCGACGTTCAGCACGGTCGGCGGATCCTGGGTGTAGCGCGCCGGGACGGGGCGCCGCGACGGGTCCGGCCGGTCGAGCGTGGCGTTGAACAGGAATCTCAGGCCCGACACCACATCGTCGATGGCGGGCGGCTTCACCCCGCTGTCGGCCTGATGGTGCCGGAGCGGAAGCCGTCCGCCATGGCGATGCCCTCGCCCTGGTGCTGATCGACGTGGACGTGGCCGTCGATGCCGCCGAGCGGCCCCGACGGATCGGTCAGGACAGGCCTCCTCAGCGCAGCGCTTCGTCGAGGGCGGCGGCGAGCCGGTCAACCTCGCCGAGCGTGTTGTAGTGAACCATCGACACGCGCACGACGCCGCCGTCCCCCGCGAGGCCCAGCCGCTCGACGAGGCGGCGGGAATGGAAGTCGCCGTACCGGATGCCGAGCCCGTGCCGGTCGACGGCGGCCACCACCGCGGCGCTGTCGCACCCTTCCGCCTTGAAGGAGATCGTCGGCACGCGCTCCGGCCCGGCGGTGCGCCGGCCGATCACGCGAACATCGTTGCGCGAGCCGAGGTAGTCGAGCAGCCGCGCCCCGACGAGCGTCTCCTGCTCGGCGATGTCGGCGAAGGCGCGCTCCACCGCGGCGCGGTCGCCCGTGCCGCCGCCGAGTTCGTCGAGATAGTCGACGATGCCGGCCGAGCCCCAGGCGAGCTCGTAGTTGGTGTTGCCGGGCTCCAGCTTCTGCGGCACCTTCTCGCGGCCGTAGAAGTAATGGTAAAGGCCGTCGAGTTCGAGCAGCTTGTCGTATTTGCCGTAGAGCACGGCGAAGTGGGGCCCGTAGGTCTTGTAGAAGCTGAACACGTAGTAGTCGACGTCGAGCGCACGAACGTCGACGGCGCGGTGGGGCGCGTAGGCGACCGCGTCGACCGAGATCTCGGCGCCGCGGGCGTGGACGCGGCGGGCGATCTCGGCGATCGGGTTCACGGTGCCGAGGATGTTGGAGCAATGCGTCACGGCGACGAGCCGCGTGCGCTCGCTCATCAGCGCGTCGAGCTCGTCGAGCGACACCTCGAAGGTGCTCTCGTCGAGCCCCCAGGTGCGGACCACGATCCCGCGCTCCTCCAGGGCCCGCCACGGGCCGATGTTGGACTCGTGGTCGAAGTCGGTGACCACGACCTCGTCGCCGGGGCGGAGCCGGCCCGCCATGGCGCGGGCCAGGAACTGGAACATCACGGTGGTGGAGGGGCCGAGCACGACCTCCTCCGGTCGCTCGGCGTTGACGAGCCGGGCGATGCGCGTCCGCGCCTCGGTCAGGCGCTCCACCGCGCGGCGCGACTGCGGGTAGGAGGCGCCCGTCTGAACGCTGGTGGTGAGCAGGTAGTCGCGCACACGGTCGGCGACGCGCTCCAGCACCAGCGAGCCGCCGGCGTTGTCGAGGTAGCCGAAGCCGTCGGCGAGGGCCGGGAACTGGCGGCGGACGTGGTCGATGTCGAGCGTCATGGTCTTTCGGTTCCGTTCGGGGGGGCGGCCGGCGACGAGGATCGCCGCCGGAAGGCGGTGTTCGATCGTGTCGCCGCCCTTGCCGCGCTCGAAGGCGAGCATCAGCATGTCGCCGCCCGCGTCGAGCGCCACCATGGGGGCGTGCCATTGGCCGTGCCCGTAGCGGATGACGTCGCCGCGCCCGCCCAGGAAGGCGCGCGTCCCGGCCTGGTCGGGCAGGCCGTCCGGGCCGGTCGGCGCCAGCACGGCGCCGAAGGGCGCGAAGGCGGCGGCGTCGAGCGGCTCGGGTCGCAGGAGCAAACGGTGGGATCCCTCATCGGCGGTCATCGGGCGCGGCGCCGGAGGCGCGCCTCGTAGAACCCGACGAAGCGCACGCAGGGCAGCAGCAGCGCGACGTAGATCGCCGCGGCGCCGATCAGCGGGGTCGGATTGGCGGCCAGCGCCTGGGCCTGGGTGGCCTGCTTGAGCAGGTCCGGCATGGCGACGACCGAGGCCAGCGCCGTGTCCTTGAACACGTTGATGGCGTTGGAGGTGAGCGGCGGCACCACGAGCCGGACCGCCTGGGGCAGCACGATGCGCCACATCCAGAGCGGCGGCGGCATGCCGAGCGCGCGGGCGGCCTCGACCTGGCCGGGCGGCACCGCCTCGATGCCGGCGCGCAGGATCTCGGCCGAATAGGCGGCCGACACGAGACTGAGCGCGGCGGTGGCCGAAGCGAAGGGCGACAGGCGCAGCCCGATGAAGGGCAGCGCGTAGTAGATGACGATCAGCAGCACCAGCACCGGGATGGCGCGGAACACGTCGATGTAGGCGACCGCCGCGAAGCGCGCAGGCGACGCGCCGTAGAGCCGGAGCAGCACCAGCGGCAGGCCTCCCGCGAAGCCGAGCGCGACCGCGGCGGCGCCGAGGCCCAGCGTCACCCAGAGCCCGGTGAGCAACAAGGGCAGCGCGTCGCGGAACACGCCCCAGTTCAGGAAGGTGTCGACGAGCGACACGGCCGCGCGCGGCCTTCACGCCCCGCCTCAGGGCTTCGGGATCTCCGCCTTCACCACGGTGCTGGTGGTGGCGTCCGGAGCGACGCCGAACCACTTCTCGTGCAGCTTGGCGATGAAGCCCTCGGACTTCAGCGTCGTCAGGACGGCGTCCACCTTGCCGACGAGCGGGCTGTCCTTGGCGAACATCACCGAGTAGCGCTCGCCCGTGGGGATGCGCTCGACGACCTTGTAGGCCGGCTTGTCCTTCACGTAATACTGCAGCGCCGGGATGTCGCTGACGTAGCCGTCGATGCGGCCCGCCGCGAGGTCCAGCATGGCGGGCGCCAGCCCCTCGTAGCGCCGGATCTCGGCGAACTTGTCCTCGGCCTGGTGCTGCGTCGCGTAGATGTCGCCGGTCGATCCCGTGTCGACGCCCACCACCTTGCCGGCCATGCCCTTGAGGTCCGCGATGCCGGACTTGGCCATCACGCTCAGCGACTGGTCGCTGTCGTAGTAGGGCTGCGCGAAGGACACGCTCGCGAGGCGCTTCGGCGTGATCGTGATGGACGACACGGCGGCATCGATCTGGCCGGACTGAACGGCCGCGAACAGGCCCGTGAAGGGGATGTTGACGAAGGTGACCTCGTCGCCGAGGCGCTTCGCCACCTCCTTCATGAGGTCGATTTCGAAGCCGACCGTTTCGCCGTGCGCGTCCTGGAACTCCCAGGGCAGGTTGCCGATGTTGGCGCCGACCTTCAGGGTGTCGGCGGCCTGCGCACCGTGCAGGCCGAGACCTGCCGCTCCGAGGGCGAGAGCGGCGACGAGAGCGAGACGGCGCGTGACGGGACCGGGGACGAGGCGCATCGGCGTTCTCCGAACAGCAGGCCTGCCGCGCCCATCGCGCGATATTGGCCTGACCGGTTTGACCGTCGTCAGACTGCATGGGATCGTCGCCGGCGACAAGGCGTCGTTGGCTCGAGCGATGGAGAGATGATGGGCGGGGACGCGGAAATATTCGGCTCAACGCCCGCCGCGGGGGCATCTCGGTTCCGCGGCGCCCCCGCTCCATGAACTGGTCGCCCCTGGCCGAACCCGCGCCGGGCGACCGGGTGCCGGTGTCGCGCGGCGTCGCGGAGCGCCTGCAGGCCTTGATCCTGCAGGGCGGCCTCGCGGCCGGCGACAGGCTGCCGTCGCAGAGGGATCTGGCGGCGCGGCTCGGCGTCAGCCGCCCGAGCCTGCGCGAGGCCATGGCGGCGCTCGAGACGATGGGGCTGGTGGTGGTCCGGGTCGGCAGCGGCGTCTACGTCGCTTCGCCCGACCTCCGCGCCCCGCCGTGGCGCTTCGCGGACCGCTGCAGCCCGCGCGACGTCTACGAGGCGCGCCTGGGCCTGGAAGGCTACGCGGCGCGCCTCGCCGCGGCGCGGATGACTGCCGGCGGATCGGCGCGCCTGCAGGCGCCCATCGAAGCCATGGCGGCGGCCCTGGCGCGGGGCGACGTGCCCGCCATGGCGGAGGCGGACGTGCTCTTCCACGACCTCGTGGTGGAGCTGGCCGGCAACCCGGTCCTGGCCGGGATGATCGGGCCGATGCGCGACATGGTGGTCGAGAGCCAGCGCCTGCCGATGGCGCGGGCCGACCGGCTCGCGGAAACGCTGGCCGAGCACCGCGCCATCGCGGCCTGCCTGAGGACGGGCGATGCGGCTGCCAGTGAGGAGGCCATGACGTGCCACATCAGGGCGGCGGCCGACCGCTACGGCATAGCTCTCCTCGAGTGACGGGCCGAGAGGCCCAGTCGTGCCGCCGAACCGATCGGATCGGGCGGATGGGCGACGCGATGTTCCGCGGGATCCTGCGTCTGTCGGTGCAGGCCGAGACGCCCCGCCTGTTTCATGCGACGTCGTCCGGCTCCGCATCGACACAGACCCGGAACCGTGTCCGCCATCCGGCGCCGCGCCATGCACCTCGTGCGCGCCGCCTATGACGAAGGCAGCCTCGCGGTCGGCCGCGAGAACAGCAGATCTCGCCGGGCTCACAGCCGAACCAACGATGTGGAGCCGGGGCGGATCCCCCCGATCCGGTGCGCCGTCCATCGGATCGACCGCGCCCGGCCCGCCGGATCGACCGACGTGACCCGGCGACGGTGGGAGCCGTGCGCCTATCCCAACGCTTGAGAGGCCAGCCCGAAGACCTGCGGCCCTCGAGGAGGCCGCGGTTCTCCGCCCCGGAGCATGGTTCTCACCTCGCCGACCCGGCTCAGCCCCGCGCCGTTCAGCCAGTCCGAAATGATGCGAGCATCGTCCGGGATATCGGCGCGGAGAAAGCCGCCTATCCGCACCGCGGCGGCCGACAGCAGCGCCAGAGCGTCCTCTCCGTCCGTCGCGACCAGCGGGCCGAGGATCTTCCCGCGCCCGAAATCCCTCACCAGCAGATAACCCGTGATGCCGCCCGGACGCTCCGACACCCAGCCCTGCGAAAGGGGAAGCAGGGTTGCCAGGGTCGCGGTGCGGTCCCCCCCGAAGGCGCGCAGGTCGAGGGCCAGGACGGACGCACGGTCGGCCTCCGTCAGGGGGCGCACGTCGGCCGTCGTCGCGACCGCGAGCGCGGAGTCGGCGATGACGCCCTGGTGCTGGTGGATGCCTCCGATCTCCTCGAAGCCGAAGCTGCGGTAGAGGCGGAGCCCCTCGACCGTGGCGTTGAGCTGGATGCGGCGCTCGCCCGCCGCCTCCACGGCAGCCGCCATGAGCCGGCGTCCAATGCCGGATTTCTGCTGGGTCGGCGACACGATCACCATGCCGAGCGTGGCGAAGTCCGCGCCCTGCGGCCACCACATCGCGGCGCCTTGCAGGGCGTCGCGCGCGTCCACGGCCGCGAAGCCTCGGCCGAGGCCGAACATCAGGCGCCAGTCCTCGACGCGGTGAGGCCAGGCGACCGCGCGGGACAGGCCGTGCGCGGCCTCGAGATCTCCGGCCGTCAAGGGCCGCAGCTCCATGGTTTCGCTTCCGGACATCCCGACGACCCCAGCATCACTTTCGTACATCCCTCCAATACAGTATGAGCATCGAAGCGCTCAACGAGCATATTTCGCGGAGCGGCTGCGGCACTTGCAATTTCATCCAAGATCGGCGGCCCGCGGGGCGAGTAGGTTCGTCGGCCGGATGATCGACGCTGGAGGGCGAAGGAACGTGGCCAGGATCGTGATCGTCGGCGGCGGCATCGTCGGCCTGTCGACGGCCCGCGCCGCGCTGAAGCGCGGCCATGCCGTGACGCTGCTGGAACGGGGCGCGCTGCCCAACCGCCAGGGGGCGTCCTACGACCAGCACCGGATGATCCGCATGCATTATGGCGCCCACGAGGGCTACATGCGCATGGTGGGCCAGGCCTTCGAGGCCTGGGAGCGGGTGTGGGACGACCTCGGCGCCCGGCACTTCGCCGACGTCGGGGGCCTCGCCGTGTCGCTCGCGCCCGGCGACTACACCGACGTCACGCGCGACGCCTTCGAGCGCGCCGGCGTCGCCCACGAGGTGCTCGACGCCGCGGCGGTCGAGCGCCTGTGCCCGCACCTCACCGTGCCGGAGCGGGCCTGGGGCCTCGTCGCCCATCCCGGGGGAGCCCTCTACGCCGACCGCATCGTCGACGGGCTGATCGCCCACCTCGGGGCGCAGGGGGCCGACCTCCGGCCGGAGACGCCGGCCGTCGCGGTCGACGCCGCCGCGGGGCGGGTCACCCTCGCGTCCGGCGAGACGGTCGAGGGCGACCTCGTCGTGGTGGCGGCCGGGGCCTGGCTGCCGGAACTGCTCCCCGGCGAGTTCGGCCAGCAGCCGACCTGGCGGCAGGCGCTCTGCTACGTCGAGCCGCCGGAGCGCTACCGCGCGCGCTGGTCCACCGCGCCGGCCATCGTCGTCATCGGCGATTGCGGCATCTACACGCTGCCGTCGTCCGACGGCACGGGGCTCAAGTTCGGCAACGGCCCGCACCGGCGCGAGGCCCGGCCGTCCGAGGGCTTCGGCGCCGACCTCGCCGAGGCGGACAGCATCATCGCGGCCTTCTCGCCCTACCTGCGCGACTCCGGGGAGTACCGCCCGCTGCGCATGCAGGTCGGCTATTACGCCATGGACCCGAGCCGCCGCTTCCGTTTCACGAGGGACGGGCGGCGCGTCGTGGTGACCAACTGCGACGGCCAGATGTTCAAGTTCGGCCCGCTGATCGGCGAGGAGTTGGTGGCGAGCTTCGAGGGGCAGCGCAGCTTCGACGATCTCGCCCGCTGGGCCGCGGGGCACTGAGGAGGCGGGGCGGCCCGCGCGGCCGCCCCGATCCGGAGCGCCAGCCGGCCCGTCAGCGGAGCGCGGCCCGCACGGCGGGGTCGGCCAGCACGGCGTCGAGGGTCGAGCCCAGCCGCTCCACGATGAGATCCACGTCCGCCTCCGTGCAGCACAGGGGCGGCGCGAAGCCGATCATGTCGTCCGCGAAGGCGCGGAAGATGAGCCGGTTCTCGAGGCCCGCCGCGGCGAGCTTGCCCGCGACGCCGAGGGCCCGGTCGGGCTTGGTCCTGCGCGCCTTGTCGGTGACGAGTTCGAGGCCCTGCAGCATGCCGCGCCCCCGCGTCTCGCCGACGAGGGGGTGGTCCGCGAAGCCGGCCAGGCGTTCGGCGAAGTAGGCGCCGACGCGCCGGCCCTGCGCGAGCAGGCCGCCCTCGTAGAGGTCCAGGACCGCGAGGCCGACGGCGGCGCTGACCGGGTGGGCCGAGTAGGTGAGGCCGTGCCCGATCGTGGCACCCTCGGGCGAGCCGTCGCGGATCGTGCGGTAGACCTCGTCCGACATCAGCACCGCGCCCATCGGCACGTAGCCGGACGTCAGACCCTTGGCGATCGTCATCATGTCGGGGACGATCGCCTCGTCCTCGCAGGCGAAGAGCGGGCCGGTGCGGCCGAAGCCGGTGATCACCTCGTCGGCGATGAACAGGATGCCGAGGTCGCGGCAGGCCTGCCGCATCGCCGGCAGCCAGCCCCTCGGCGGGACGATGATGCCGCCCGAGCCCGTGATCGGCTCGACGAAGAAGGCCGCCACCTTGTCGGCGCCGACCTCCTCCACCTTGGCGCGCAGCTCGGCCAGCGAGGCCGCGATGATGGCCTCGGGGTCCGTGCCGACCGGGTTGCGGTACGGGTAGGGGTTCGAGATGTGGTGCTGCCAGGGGAGCGGCAGGTCGGAGTCGCGGTGGAAGGCGGGCAGGCCCGTGACGCCGGCGCCCGTCGTCGACGAGCCGTGGTAGCCGCGCTGGAGCGCGATCACGTGGCGCCGCTCGGGCGTGCCCTTCGCGTGCATGTAGAAGCGCACGAAGCGCAGCGCGCTGTCGATCGCGTCGGAGCCGCCGAGGGTGAAGAAGACGTGGTCGAGGTCGCCGGGCGCGAGCGCCGCGAGCCGCGCCGCGAGGCGGATCGACGGCTCGGCCGCGTAGCCGAAATAGCCCGTCGCGTAGGGCAGGCGCATCATCTGCTCGGTCGCGGCCTCGACGACGCTGCGCTGGCCGTAGCCGACGTTGACGCACCACAGGCCCGCGAAGCCGTCGAGCAGGGTGCGACCCCCGGCGTCGGTGACGTAGGCCCCTTCGCCGGCCGTCAGCACGTGCGGCCCGCGCGCCTCGTGGTCGCGCCACGACATCACCGGGTGGATCAGGTGGGCGCGGTCGAGTTCCGCGAGGTCGTTGGCGAGCATGGGGGAGTCCGATCTGTTCGGTGCGCCCCCGAGTATCGAGCCGGGCCGCAGAAGATGCTGCGGATGTGGCCGGGGCGGCCGGCACGTTTTGCCGAAGGCGCCGCCCCGATCGGCGCGGTCCCCCACCGGAGCCGGGCGCGCGGCCCCGCGACGGCGATAGTAGGATTGTTGACAATCTGAGCCGGAGGCGTTTCCTTCCCGCGGACAGGCCGTCGAAGGCCTCCAGTCCCCGGATGGCAGCCCATGACCTCCAGCTTCAGGCCGAAATACATCTCGTTCGACTGCTACGGCACGCTGACGCGGTTCCGCATGGGCGAGATGGCGCAGGAGCTCTGCGGCGACCGCGTCCCCGCCGACCGCATGCCGGCCTTCGTCAAGGACTTCTCGGCCTACCGCCTCGACGAGATCCTCGGGGCCTGGAAGCCCTACGCCGAGGTGATCGGCAACGCGCTGCGCCGCACCTGCGCGCTCCACGGCGTGCCCCATCGCGAGGACGACGGCCGGGCCATCTACGAGGCCGTGCCGACCTGGGGTCCCCACGCCGACGTCCCGGCCGGCCTGTCGAAGGTCGCGGACCGGATCCCGCTGGTGATCCTGTCCAACGCGTCGAACGCGCAGATCCACAGCAACGTCGGGAAGCTCGGTGCGCCCTTCCACCGCGTCTACACGGCCGAGCAGGCGCAGGCCTACAAGCCGCGGTTCCAGGCCTTCGAATACATGCTGGACCAGCTCGGGGCGAAGCCGGAGGAGATGATGCACGTCTCGTCGAGCTTCCGCTACGACCAGATGTCGGCCTTCGACCTCCACTTCGGCGCCCGCGTCTGGGTGGCGCGCGGCCACGAGCCCCGCAACCCCGCCTATTTCACCCACGAGATCCCGGACATCGGCGGCCTCGCGGCCTGCGTCGGGCTTTGAGGCGGAAGGGCGTCCCGTGAAGCTCGCATCCTACTGGCACGACACCGCCCCGGCCTTCGCGGGGAGCGCTCCCGGCCCGGTCGGCGGCAAGGTCGACGTCGCGGTGGTGGGGGGCGGCTTCACGGGGCTGTCGGCGGCCCTCGCGCTGGCGCGGCGCGGCGCGAGCGTGGCGGTGCTGGAATCCGCCCACGTCGGCGCGGGCGCCTCGGGCCGCAACGGCGGGCAGTGCAACAACGGCTTCTCGCAGGACTTCACGGCCATGGAGGCGCGCTTCGGCTTCGACAGGGCCGTGGCGCTGTACAGGGCCTTCGACGCCGCCGTGGACACGGTGGAGCGCCTCGTCGCCGAGGAGAACATCGACTGCAGCTTCGCGCGGACCGGCAAGCTCAAGCTCGCCGCCAAGCCCGCGCATGCCGAGAAGCTCGCCCGCGCCCGCGACGCGCTGCACCGGGGCGCCGACCCCGACACCGCCTTCGTGCCGCGGGACGCGCTGCCGGCCGAGATCGGCTCGGAGCGCTACCACGGCGGCCTGCTCTACCCGAAGTCCGGCAGCATGCACATGGGCCGCTTCGTCGTCGGCCTCGCCGAAGCGGCCGCGCGCCGCGGCGCCCGCATCCACGAGGATGCGCCCGTGCGCAGGCTCACGCGGATCGGCCGCACGGAGGCGCACGACGTCGAGACGGCGCGCGGCACGCTGCGGGCCGCGCAGGTCCTGCTGGCGACCGGCCCCTCCATGCAGGGGCCGTTCTTCCGCTACCGGCGGCGCATCGTGCCGATCGGCAGCTTCATCGTCGTGACCGAGCCGCTGGGGCGCAACCGCGTGGGCTCGCTCCTGCCGGCGCGCCGGATGTGCACCACGACCCAGAACATCGGCCACTACTTCCGCATCACGCCCGACGACCGGCTGCTGTTCGGGGGGCGGGCGCGCTTCGCCCTGTCGAGCGCGACCTCCGACGCCAAGAGCGGCCGCGTCCTCGAAGCCGGCATGCTCGACACCTTCCCGCAGCTCGCCGGCACCCGCCTCGACTGGTGCTGGGGCGGCATCGTCGACATGACGCAGGACCGCCTGCCGCGGGCCGGGCAGCATGACGGCCTCCACTATTCCATGGGCTACAGCGGCCACGGCACGCAGATGTCGACCCACATGGGCCAAGTCATGGCCGCCGTCATGGCGGGCGACCGGGACGCGAACCCGTGGGCCGGGCTGGACTGGCCCGCCATCCGCGGCCACTTCGGCCCGCCGTGGTTCCTGCCGCTGGTGGGGGCCTGGTACAAGCTCCAGGACCGGCTGCATTGAGGGGCGCCCCCGACCTCGCGCGGCTGCCCCGCGTCACGCTGGCGGGGCAGGTCGCGGGCGCGATCCGCGACGCCGTGCTGTCCGGCGCCTTCGCGCCGGGCCAGCAGATGAACGAGGCGGAGCTCGCGGTGCGCTTCGCCGTGAGCCGCGGCCCGGTGCGCGAGGCGCTGCAGCGGCTGGTGCAGGAGGGGCTCCTGGTCAGCCACCCGCACCGCGGCGTCTTCGTGGTCGAGCTCACCGAGGCCGACCTCGCCGACGTCTACCTCGCCCGCGAGGCCATCGAGGCCACGGCGCTGCGGCGCATCGCGGCCCTGCCGGACCGGGCCGCGCTGGCGCCGCGGCTCGACGCCGAGGTCGCCCGCATGGACGCCGCCGCGGCGGCACGGGACTGGACGGCGGTGGCGGCCGCCGATCTCGCCTTCCACCGCGCCCTGGTCGAAGCGGCCGGCAGCCCGCGCCTGTCGCGCATGTACGACACGGTGCAGGCCGAGACGCGCCTGTGCCTGCATCTGCTCATGGGGGGCTACCGGTCGAGCGCCGGCCTCGCGGCCGAGCACGGCCGCCTCGCCGCGCTCGCGACCCGCGGCGACCTCGACGCGGCGCTGGCAGAGCTCGGCCGCCACCTCGCCGACCCCATCCGATACCTGCGCCGCCTCGGCGCGACCCCTCCTGCTCCGGACGCGCCATGACGGCTCTCGACTTCGATCCCGCGGGCGTGGCCCTGCCGCTCGGCCACTACATCGACGGCGCGCGCGTCGAGACGGCGGAGGACGCGATCCCGGTCCGCCGCCCGTCCGACAGCGCCGTCTACGGCCACGTGCCCGACGGCTCCGCCGACACGGTGGACCGGGCCGTGTCGGCCGCCGCGCGCGCCTTCGCGCGCTCCGATTGGGCCAGCCGGCCGCCGCGCGACCGGGCCCGCGTCCTGCGCCGCTGGGCCGATCTCGTGGACGCCGACGCGCCCGCGCTCGCGCGGCTCGAAGCGGTCGGCTCGACCCGGCCCATCAAGGACGCCCTCGCCTGGGACGTGCCCTTCACGGCCGAGGGCATCCGCTTCTTCGCCGAATTCGCCGACAAGCTCGGCGGCGAGGTGGCGGCGACCCGCACCGACCAGCTCGGCCTCGTCATCGCCGAGCCCTACGGCGTCGTGGGCGCCATCGCGCCCTGGAACTTCCCGCTGGTCATGGCCTCGTGGAAGATCGCGCCCGCCCTCGCGGCCGGGAACGCCGTGGTGATCAAGCCCTCGGAGATGACGCCCTTCTCGCTTGTGCGCCTGGCCGAACTCGCGTCGCAGGCCGGCGTGCCGCCCGGCATCTTCAACGTCGTGCAGGGCCAGGGCCGCACCGCGGGCGACGCGCTGGCGCGCCATCCCGGCATCGGCAAGGTCACCTTCACGGGCTCCACGCGCACCGGCATCGCCGTGATGCGGGCCGCGGCGGAAAGCGGGCCGAAGCCCGTGACCCTGGAGCTCGGCGGCAAGAGCCCGCAGGTGGTGTTCGGCGACGTGCCCGACCGGGATGCCGTCGCCCGCACGGTCTTCGGCGCCTTCACGGGCAACGCCGGCCAGGTCTGCGTCGCGGGCTCGCGGCTGATCGCGCACCGCAGCGTCGCGGACGAGCTCGTGGAGCGCATGGCGGAGCTCGCGAAGGCGCTGAAGCCCGGCCCCACCTGGGACGGGTCCACGACCTTCTCGCCCATCATCTCGACCCCGCAGGCCGACCGCGTCGACGGGCTCGTGCGCGGCGCGCTCCGGGCCGGGGCCGAGGCGGTGATCGGCGGGCGGCGCCTCGCCGCGATCCAGGACGGGGCCTTCTACGAGCCGACGATCCTCCGTAACGTCGCCCCCGGCACCGAAGCGCTGGACGAGGAGGTGTTCGGCCCCGTCCTCACGGTGCAGACCTTCGAGGACGAGGAGGAGGCCCTGGCGCTCGCCGACCACCCCAGCTACGGCCTCGCGGCCGGCGTCCACACGGCGGACCTCGGCCGCGCCATGCGGGCGGTCCGGCGCCTCAAGGCCGGCACGGTGTGGGTGAACCGCTACGGGCGGACGGCCGATTTCGTGATCCCCACCGGGGGCTACAAGGGCTCCGGCATCGGCAAGGACCTCGGCCGGCAGGCCGTGGAGGCCAACCTGCGCCACAAGAGCGCCCTGGTGGCCTTCTGATGGGCGGGCCGGCCCCTCGACCCGGCCCTGCTGGGCGACCTCGTCCGGCTGCGGCGCGACCTCCACGCCTATCCCGAGCTGCGCTTCGCCGAGCATCGCACGGCCGGGATCGTGGCCGAGCGCCTCGCGGAGCTGGGCCTCGACGTCCACCGCGGCCTCGGCGGCACGGGCGTGGTCGGCACGCTGCGGGGGGAGGGCCCGGGCGCGATCCTGCTCCGCGCCGACATGGACGCGCTGCCAATCGCGGAGGCGAGCGGCGTCCCCCACGCGTCGCGGCACGCGGGGCAGATGCACGCCTGCGGCCACGACGGCCACGTCGCCATGCTGCTCGGGGCCGCGGCGGTCCTGGCGCGCGGGGAGCGGCCGCGCGGCACCGTGCACTTCGCGTTCCAGCCGGGCGAGGAGGGCGGCGCCGGCGCGCTGCGCATGATCGAGGACGGCCTCTTCGACCTGTTCCCCGTCGAGGCCTGCTTCGGCCTCCACAACTGGCCGGCCCTGCCGGTCGGGCACTTCGGCATCCGGGCCGGCGCCGTCATGGCGGCGGGCACGCGCTTCACCGTCGCGATCGAGGGCCGGGGCGGCCACGCCGCCCAGCCGCACCTCGCGGTGGACCCGATCGCGATCGGCTGCGCCCTGGTGGGCCAGCTCCAGACCCTGGTGTCCCGCCGCACCGATCCCGTGAAGGCGGGCGTGCTGTCGGTCTGCATGTTCCACGCGGGGGAGGCCGACAACGTCCTGCCGGCGCGCGCCGAGATCAGGGGCACGATCCGCGCGCTCGACGCCGGCGTGATGGCGGACCTCCGGGCCGGCCTCCTCGCCATGGCGGAGGGCCTCCCGGCGGCGCAGGGCGCGCGCGGGCGGGTCGACTTCCACGGCGCCTATCCGCTGACCGCCAATTCGCCGGGCGAGGCGCGCTTCGCCGCCGCGGTCATGCGCGACCTCGTCGGCGCGGGGGCCGTCGAGGACCCGACGCCGCCGAACATGACCTCGGAGGATTTCGGCTTCATGCTGGAGCGGAAGCCGGGCGCCTACGCCCTCATCGGCGTCGCGGAACCGGGCCGCCCTTCGCCGGCCCTGCACGCCCCGACCTACGACTTCAACGACGCCGCGATCCCGCACGGGGTGGCCTATTGGGCCGCCCTGGCGCGCCGATGGTGGGACGACGGCCGCGCGGCGACGCCCGGATGATCGGCGCATTCCCCTACGAAACCGTGCCCGCGCGACCATAGGCCGGCCGTCGCGGCCGGCGGAGCGCTCCTCGACAGGACCGCGCGCGGGTGGGCCGGCCGCCACGCGCGGAGCCCGCGGCCTGGCCGGATTCGGCAGATCATGCCGCGGCGGGGATCGAAGCGGCGTAGCGGCCCGGCGTGGTGCCGCAGTGCCGCTTGAAGTGGCGCGCGAGGTGGCTCTGGTCGAAGAAGCCCACCTCGATCGCGGCCATGGCCGGCGTCAGGCCCTCGCTCAGCAGGGCCTGCGCGGCCTGGACCCGCACCGCGCAGAGGTGGCGGTGCGGCGTGGAGCCGACCTCGTGCCGGAACTGCTTGATCATCGTGAACAGGTTCATGCCCGCGACCGTGGCGAGGTCGTGCAGCGTGATCGGCTCGGAGAAGCGCTCCTCGATGTGCTTCAGCGCGCGGGCGATGGACGGCGACACGAGCGACCGCATCCCGGACCCGTCGCGACTCACGGGAGCGGAAGGTGTTTTCGCCATTGTTCGAACTCCGCTCCCCGACGTGGCCGCTGGGCACACTGAAGGACGAAACGTGGAGGACAGGGTGCGGGACAAGGGTTCGGCAACGGCCGTTTCCACCGAACACCACCGTCTCGTGGCAGGATCTGCCGACCGCCTGCCGAAGCGGCATCCTGCGCCCGATTCGACGCGGGGAGGCTCACGTTTCGAGCAATCAGGGGCGCGCTGATCTGTTGAAAACGGGACAGATCGATGCTTTTGCTGCGGTGCGAAGTCCGGTTTTGGTCAATTTCGTCCTATAGGAACTATAGGGCTAGACTAACGTCGGCGGCGATCCGATCCGGGGAGGTCGGACGCCAACCCAACTCCGAGGCGAGAGATCCACATGGGACCGGCCGAGAGCATCGAGGACGATCGCGTGACGGCAGCCATCAGGGGTGGCGCGACCCGTCGCGAGTTGCTGTCCCTCCTCGCGCTGACCGGCGCGGGGCTGCTCCTGCCGAAGGGCGCCGCCCTCGCGGCCGACGCGCCCAAGCGAGGCGGCCGGATCAGGGTCGCGGGCTATTCCTCGTCCACGGCCGACACGCTCGACCCCGCCAAGGCGTCGCTGTCGACCGACTACGTGCGCTGCAACATGTTCTACAACGGCCTCTTCGCCTTCGACGCCGAGATGACGCCGTTGCCGGCCCTCGCGGAATCGGTTTCGGACGACGACGCCACGGTTTGGACAGTCAAGCTGCGCAAGGGCGTCGTGTTCCACGACGGCAAGGCCCTCGAGCCCGCCGACGTCGTGTTCTCGTTGAACCGCCACAAGGATCCCGCCGTCGGCTCGAAGGCGGCCGCCCTGGCGAAGCAGATCAAGGACGTCAAGGCCGGCGGTCCCGGCGAGGTCGTGATCACGCTCGAGTCGCCGAACGCGGACCTGCCCTCCATCCTGGCCACCCAGCACTTCCTGATCGTCCAGGACGGCACCACCGACTTCTCGAAGGGCAACGGCACGGGGCCCTACAAGTGCAAGGAGTTCTCGCCCGGCGTCCGCTCGATCGGGGTGCGCAACGACAACTATTGGAAGCCGGGGCTGCCCTATCTCGACGAGGTGGAATACTTCACCATCGCGGACGAATCGGCGCGCGTGAACGCGCTGCTGGCCGGCGACGTCCAGGTGATCTCCGAGGTCAACGCGCGCTCGACCAAGCTGATCACCTCGACGCCGGGGTTCGAGCTCTTCGTGTCGAAGAACGGCGACTTCACCGACCTCATCGTCCAGCTCGACGCGCCGGTCACGGGCAGCGAGGACTTCGCGATGGCGATGAAGCTCCTGCAGGACCGGGAACAGCTGCTCAAGAGCGTGTTCCGCGGCTACGGGGTCATCGGCAACGACCAGCCGATCCCGCCCTTCGACCGCTTCTACAACGCCGACCTGCCGCAGCGCGCCTTCGACCCCGACAAGGCGAAGTTCCACCTCAAGAAGGCCGGCCTCGAGAACGCCACCGTCCAGCTCTTCACATCGCCCGCGCCATCCTACGGCCCCGAGTTCGCCCTGCTGATGCAGCAGTCCGCCAAGAAGGCGGGACTCACCATCGACGTCCAGCGGGTTCCGGCCGACGGCTACTGGTCCAGCTACTGGCTGAAGAAGCCCCTGGTGATCGGCAACATCAACCCGAGGCCGACGCCCGACGTCATGTTCTCGCTGTTCTATAAGTCCGACGCCGCCTGGAACGAGTCCCACTGGCACGACCCGAAGTTCGATCAACTCCTCCTCGCCGCGCGGCGCGAGACGGATTTCGCCAAGCGCAAGCGGATGTACGGCGACATGCAGGCGATGATCCACGACAGCGCCGGGGTCGGCATCCCCGCCTTCAAGAGCTCGATCGACGCGCATGTTTCGGCGCTCAAGGGCCTGAAATCCATCCCGACGGGCGAACTCGGCGGGTGGACCTTCGCCGAATACGTCTGGCTCGACGCGTGACCGGCGCGCCGCCATGCTGAACGGCATCGTCGCACGCCTGATTGGGGCCCGGATCCTGACGTCCGCCCTGATCCTGTTCCTCGTGTCGGTGATGATCTTAGTGGCCGCGCAGTTCCTGCCGGGCGACGTCGCTCAGGAACTGCTCGGCCAGAGTGCCACCCCGGAGGCCGTGGCGGGCCTGCGCCACGCCATGCACCTCGACCAGCCGGCCCCGCTGCGGTTCCTGGAATGGCTGATGGACGCGGCGCGCGGCCGGTTCGGCAACTCGCTTGTCAACGGCAATCCGGTCTCGAGCCTGATCGGCGACCGGCTCCGCAACACGGCGGTGCTGGCCGCCATCACGGCGGCGGTCTCGGTGCCGCTGTCGCTGGCGGCGGGCGTCGCCGCCGCCATCCTGCGGGACCGCCCGCTCGACCGCATCCTGTCGCTCGTGTCGATCGCGCTGGTGTCGGTGCCCGAGTTCCTGGTCGCCACGCTGGCCGTGCTGCTGTTCGCCGTGAAGCTGCGCTGGCTCCCCGCCCTGTCGTCCGTGTCGAACACCCATAGCTGGACGGGCTTCATGCGGGCCTACGCGCTGCCGGTCATGACCCTGGCCTGCGTGATCTGCGCCCAGATGTTCCGCATGACGCGCGCCGCCGTCATCGACGCGCTGCGGGCGCCCCACGTCGAGATGGCGCTCCTCAAAGGCGCGTCCCGCTCGCGCATCGTGCTCCGCCACGCGCTGCCCAACGCGGTCGGGCCCGTCGCCAACGCGGTGGCGCTGAGCCTGTCCTTCCTGTTCGGAGGCGTGATCATCGTCGAGGTGATCTTCAACTATCCGGGCATGGCGAAGCTGACCGTCGACGCCGTGTCGACGCGGGACATGCCCCTGCTCCAGGCCTGCGCGCTGATCTTCTCGGCCGGCTATCTCGCCCTGGTGAGCCTGGCCGACATCGCCGCCATCCTGTCGAACCCGAGGCTGCGCCATCCATGAGCGCGACCGACCTTCCCGCCACACCCGCGGTCCCGACCCGTCCCCGGCGGCGGAGGTTCCGGCGCCTGCCCGCCTCGGCCTACCTGTCCGCCGCCATCGTCCTGTTCTGGGTCGCCGTGGCGCTGGTCGGCCCCTTCCTCGCCCCGCACGGGCCGGGCGAGATCGTCGATCCCGACGTGTTCGGGGACGCCTCGCGCGCCTTCCCGCTCGGCACCGATTACCTCGGGCGCGACGTGCTGAGCCGCATCCTCTTCGGCGCCCCCTACACGCTCGGGATCGCGGCGGTCGCCACCGCGCTGGCGTCCGGCGCCGGGACGCTGCTCGGCCTCACCGCGGTGGTGGCCGGCGGCTGGACGGACCGGCTGCTCAGCCGCGGGCTCGACGCCGTGATCTCCATGCCGAGCCTGATGTTCGGCCTCGTCGCCGTGGCGGCGGTGGGCTCCTCGCTGCCCATGCTGATCGCCATCGCGGCGGTGGTCTACACGCCGGGCGCCTTCCGGCTCGCCCGCTCGCTGGGCGTCGGCATCAACGCGCTGGACTACATCGCAGTCGCGCGGGCGCGGGGGGAGGGGCACCTCACCATCGTGGTCGGCGAAGTGCTGCCCAACATCGTCGTGCCCGTGCTGACCGACTTCGGCCTGCGCTTCGTCTACGTGGTGCTGTTCCTGTCGGGCCTGTCGTTCCTCGGGCTCGGCATCCAGCCGCCCGCCGCCGACTGGGGGTCACTCGTGCGCGAGAACCTCGACGGACTGGCCTACGGCGCGCCGGCCGTGATCGTGCCCGCGCTCGCCATCGCCAGCCTGACGGTGAGCGTCAACCTGTTCATCGACGGCACCTTCGGCCGCAAGCGTTGAGGACTGGAATGGAGCCGCTCGTCCGCGTCTCGGATCTCAGGGTCGTCGCCTCGCGCGACGGCGTGACGTCGACCATCGTCGACGGCGTGGGCTTCGCGCTCGACCGCGGCGAGGTGGTGGCGCTGGTGGGCGAATCGGGCTCCGGCAAGACCACGATCGCGCTGTCGCTGATGGGCTACGCCCGCGAAGGGTGCCGCATCGTCGGCGGCAGCCTGTCGGTCGGCGGCACCGACGTGAGGGCGCTCGACCGCGCCGGTCTCGCGCGGCTGCGCGGCGCCCGCGTGGCCTACGTGGCGCAGAGCGCCGCGGCCGCCTTCAACCCGTCGCGCACGATCATGGACCAGGTGATCGAGCCCGCGCTGATCCACCGCACGATGGCGAGGACGGCCGCGAAGGCGCGCGCCGTGGAACTGTTCCGCGCCCTGGCGCTGCCGGACCCGGAGCGCGTGGGCTCGCGGTATCCGCATCAGGTGTCGGGCGGGCAGCTCCAGCGCCTGATGGCCGCGATGGCCATGATCAACGCGCCGGAGCTGATCATCTTCGACGAGCCGACGACGGCGCTCGACGTCACGACGCAGATCGAAGTCCTGCGCGCCTTCAAGGCCGCCATCCGCGGCACATCCACGGCGGCGGTCTACGTCAGCCACGACCTCGCCGTGGTGGCGCAGGTGGCCGATCGCGTCATCGTCCTCAAGGACGGCACGATGCGCGAGACCGGGCCGACGCAGGCCATCCTGACCGCGCCGGAGAACGACTACACGCGCAGCCTCGTGGCGGCGGCCGAGCCCGTGAGGCGCCATGCCGAGGCGCGGGCGGCCGAGCCGGCCCGGCAGGCCCCACTCCTCGAAGTGCGCGGGCTCGTGGCGGGCTACGGCGGCATCCAGCGCGACGGGCTGCCCAACCTGCCGATCCTCCACGATGTCGACTTCTCCATCGCGCCGGCCGCGACGCTCGGCGTCATCGGCGAGTCGGGCTGCGGCAAGAGCACGCTCGCCCGCGTCGTGGCGGGGCTGCTGCCGGCCGCCCGCGGTGAGATCCTGCTCGACGGCCGCCCGCTGCCTCATCGGGTCGCCGAGCGCACGCGCGAGCAGCAGCGGCAGATCCAGCTGGTCTTCCAGATGGCCGACACGGCCTTGAACCCGGCCCACGACGTGGCGCGCCTGATCGGCCGGCCGCTGCGGTTCTTCCACGGGATGAGCGGCGAGCGGCAGAGAAGGCGGACCGACGAGCTGCTCGACCTCGTGAGGCTCCCGAGGGCGGTCGCGGACCGCACCGCGGGCGAGCTGTCCGGAGGCCAGAAACAGCGCGTCAACTTCGCCCGCGCGCTGGCGGCGGAGCCGCGCCTGATCCTGTGCGACGAGATCACCTCGGCGCTGGACACCGTGGTGGCCGCGGCCGTGCTCGACCTGCTCGCCGACCTCAAGCGCGAGCTCGGCCTGTCGCTGATGTTCATCAGCCACGACCTGTCGACCGTCCGGTCGATCTGCGACGACGTCATGATCCTCTACGCCGGCCAGCAGGTGGAGATGGGGAGCCGGGCGGCGCTCGCGGCTCGCCCGCTCCATCCCTATTCGGACCTGCTGCTCGCGTCGGTGCCGCACCTGCGCACCGGCTGGCTCGACGCCCTGCCGCGGCGGGACGACGGGGGCGAGGCGGTCCCGCGCCCGGCCCGCCAGGGCTGCTCCTTCTACCCGCGCTGTCCGGTGCGCGAGCCCGGGGTCTGCGACGTCGTGACCCCGCCGGTGCGGTCCCTGTCCAAGGGGGCGAGGATCCTCTGCCACCGCACCGAAGCCGAGCTGAGCGCCGCGCAGGACCTGCCATCGGCGGCCTGACGGCGCCGGCGAGCGCTTCGCCGATGCCCGGCCGGACGGCCTCGAACGGAGTACAGCCCATGCGCCTCACCGACTTCAAAGTCCTGACCTTCGACGTCGTCGGCACGCTGATCGACTTCGATTCGGGCGTGCTCTCGGCCTTCCGTACCCTCGGGGGAGCCGCGGCCGAGCGCCTCGACGACGACGCCATCTACGCGGCCTACATGAAGGGCCGCGAGGCGCATGGGGGGCGCTCCAGCGAGGTCATGCGGGACGTCTACCGCCACGCCGCGGCGATCCTCGGCTTCCCCGGCGAGGGGCGGCACGCGGAAGCCTTCCAGGCTTCCGTGCTCGGCTGGCAGCCCTTCGCCGATTCCGCCGAAGCCCTGGGCCGGCTGAGGCGGCACTACCGGCTGGTCGCCATGACCAACGCCGACCGGGTCGCCCTGTCGGCCTACGCCCACCGCCTCGGGAACCCGTTCCACGACACGGTCTGCGTGGACGAGACCGGCCGGCCGAAGCCGGACCCGATGTTCTTCCACTACAGCCTCGGCCGGCAGTCGGCCTCCGGCTTCCGGCAGTCCGACATCCTGCACACGGCCCAGAGCCAGTACCACGACATCGGCGTCGCCCACGCGCTCGGCTACGCGACCTGTTGGATCGAGCGCCGCCAGGGCCTGAAGGGCTACGGCGCGACGCCGGATCCCGCGCGCTTCACGACGCCGGATTTCCACTTCCCCTCCATGAAGGCCCTCGCCGACGCCGCGGACGCGGCCTTCCGAGCGGCCTGACCATCCCCGACGACGGACCCCGATCCATGAACGCCGACGCTCCCGCCCGCCGCCCGAGGCTCTTCGACCTCGGGAGCGCCCCCGCGTTTCCGGAGCGGGGCGCGGTTCCCGCCGGGGACGGCGGCTTCCCGGCCCGGCGCGTGCTCCTCGACATCGGCGCCACGGCCGTGCCGACCGGGACCGCGCAGCTGCAGGCCGGCGAGGGCGCGATCGACGGCCATCCGCGGAGCGAGTTCATCCTGGTCACGCGCGGGCGCCTGACGCTGCACTCCTGCGCGGGCCTCTCCGACCTCCGTCCGGGCGACGCCGCCGTGATCCCGCAGGGCGCCGCCTTCCGTTGGGCCGCGGCGGACGACCTCGAATTCGTGTTCCAAACCTACGCAGGCCCCGCGGACGGCGACGCTCCGGTCGCGGTCGACCCCGACGCGGCGCTCGAGCCTTCGCCGGGACCCGACGCCTCCCTCCTCACCACGCCGGCGCCTCGGTGCGGCAAGCGCGTCGTCCAGGCCTCCGCGGACGGGGAATGGACCGTGGGCGTCTGGGCGTCGACGCCGGGCGGGCGCCGCGCGATCACCTACGCGCACACCGAACTGATGCACCTCCTGGCGGGCTCCGTCACCCTGACGGACGCCTCCGGGGAGGCCCGCACCTTCGCCGCGGGATCGACCTTCCTGGTGCCGCGGGGGGCCGTCTACGCCTGGAACAACGACGTGCCCGTCCGCAAGGTCTACGTCAGCCACCGGCCGAGGGGCTGACCGGGGCCCGGCCGCGCCGGGCCTACCGCGGCACCTCACGGTCGCGGCGGTCCTGGAACTGGTACCAGGAGCCCAGGGCCGGCATGAACCACGGCGTCCCGTCGTAGAGCGGATGGTGGGGCGGCAGCCCGGTGTCGTAGCTGTTCACGGGGCCGGTCCCGCCGGCGAGGATCTTCCCGGCCAGGGCGTGGCCCAGGTAGGTCATCATCGTGACCCCGCTGCCCTGGCAGCCGAGCGCGAAGAAGCGGCCTTCGCCCCCGCCGATATGCGGCAGCCGGTCGAGCGTGATGGCGACGCGGCCCCCCCAGCTGTTGGTGATCCGGGTGCCGGCGAGCTGGGGGAAGCGCGCCACCATGGCGCGGTGGAGAAGCGCGGCCGTGCGCCGCTCGTCGAGCGGGAAGAAGCTCGCGCGCCCCCCGAACAGCAGGCGCCGCCCGTCCGGCGACAGGCGGTAGTGGTTGATCACCCGGCGCGACTCGGACACGCCGCGGTTCGTCGGCAGCACGGTTCGGGCGAGGTCGGCCGGCATCTCCTCGGTGGCGATCATGTGGGTCGTGACCGGGACGATGCCGCGACGCAGGTCCGGCGCCAGGCCGCGCCGCTCGGCCGCCACGTAGGCGTTGGTGGCGAAGACGATCCGGTCGGCGAAGACCTCGCCGCGGTCGGTCACCGCCGCATAGCCGCCGGGCACGCGCCCGACCCTCCGCACGGGCGTCATCCCGTGCATCCTCGCGCCTGCCCGCCGGGCCGCGCCCATGAGGCCGCCGTAGAACTCCGCCGGCTGCACGTGGCCGGCGCGGCCGATCGCGGCGGCGCCGTGGTAGAAGTCGCTGCCGAGCTCGGCGCGCGCTTCGTCGCGGCCGATCAGCCGCACGTCCGAGGCCGCGTGCCGGTTCAGCTCGTCGAGGCGACCCCGCCAGCCGGCCGCGTGGACCGGCGTCCAGAAGGCGTTCAGCCGGCCGGACCTGTGATAGCCGCAGCGGATCTGGTGGCGCTCGAGCAGGCTCTCGAAGAGCGTGAAGCCTTCGGCGGCGTCGCGCAGCAGGGCGGCCTTGCGTCCGGGGTCCACGGGCCTGCCGGACGGGCTCTTGCCGACGTTGATGCCGCCCGACACCTGCCCGCCCGAGCGGCTGCTGGCGCCGTGCCCCAGCGCCCCGGCGTCCAGCACCAGCACGTCGTCGCCGGCTTCCGCGAGGCGCAGGGCGCAGGCTGTGCCGGCGTAGCCGGCGCCGACCACGAGGGTGCCGACCCGCCGCGGCAGCGCGTCGGGCGCCTCGGCCGGCGGGCGGAAGCCGTGCCACCACCAGGGCGTCGTCGAGAAGTCGTCGGCGAAGATGTCGGTGCGGGCCATCGGCGGATCCTTGTGGGTTCAGGCTCCAGGCCGCGCCCGCGGTGGCGCGGCCAGGCGGGCCGTCACTGGCGCGCCCGGCCGAGGCCGTCGCTCGCGGCCTGGATGGCCGTGAAGGCTTCGCGGACCACCGCGGCGGCCGGCCGCTCCGCGGGTGCGGCCCGCACCGCCGCGAAGAGCTGCTTCTTCACCGCGGCGCGCCAGCTCACCGGCAGGGTGGCGAGCGCCTCGTGCATCGCCGCGTAGGCGGCCTCGTCCCACCGCCGCTCGTGCTCCAGCCGGGCCTCGCCGAGCGCCAGGGCCGGAAGGTTCGGCGGGTCGGCGCGCAGGCGCGCCGTCTCGGCCTCGTCGACCTCGCCGCCGCCGTCCCGGAGCGCGACGCCGTACTGCCGGAGCGCCGCCTCCGGCGTGACGAGCCCGGCGCGGACGTCGCGCAGCACCGCGGCAGGATCGCGGAGGAAGGGGTCGCCGCGGCCGCCGCCGCCCGGCGAGATGACGCGCAGGACGTCGCCCGGCGCGAGCCGCAGCGCGTCGGTGTTGCCGAGGTCCCGCTCGCCGGGGCGCCCCGGGTTCAGGGTGAAGCTGCCGCTGCAGCCCGGCGCCCCGCCGAGCGTGCCCCAGGGCTGGAACCGGCTCCGGTCGCGGTTGCGCGCGGTCACGAAGGCGTCCGGCGCGGTCGAGCAGAACTCGATCACCTGCGCCATGCCGCCGCGATGGGTGCCGGGGCCGCCGGTGTCCGGCATCAGCCCGTAGCGCAGGATGCGGGCCGGTGCCTCGGATTCCGTGACCTCGATCGGGCTGTTCTTGAGGTAGGCGGCGTCCGCGCCGGACCCGTCCGTGCCGTCGCGGTGGGGCATGCCGCCGCCGCCGCCCACGATGGGGGCGATGGCCGTGATGGTCCGCCGTCCGGTGCGCGGGTCCTGGGCCGCCATGTTGATGATGGAGGTGGCGCCCGCGGGCGCGGCCGGCATGCGGTCGGGGGCAGCCGCCGCGAAGGCGCCGAAGATGAGGCTGCGCAGCCGCCCGCAGGTCAGGCTCCGCATGCCGACGGCCGCCGGGAAGGACGGGTTGAGCACGCTGCCCTCCGGCACCTTGCAGGTGAAGGGGCGGGTCGTGCCGAAGTTCAGCGTGATGCCGGGATGGAGCGCGGAAAGGACGTAGTAGATTCCGACGAGCAGCAGGGAATGCCGGGGATGGCCGCCGGTCGGCACGTTGAGGGACGACAGGGTCTGCGGGTCGGTGCCGGCGAAGTCGAGCTCGGCCTCGTCGCCCCGGATCCGCAGCGTCAGGCACAGCCGGAGCGGGTCGCCGTCGGCGCCGTCCTCGTCGGAATATTCGACGAAGCGGAAGTCGCCGTCCGGCAGGCCGGCCAGCACGGCGCGGGCCTGGCCCTCGGCGTAGTCGAGGAGGTCGGCGAGGCCGTCCTCCACCGTGGAAACGCCGAAGCGGCGCACGAGGTCGAGGACCCGGCGCTCGCCCGTGTTGACGGCGGCCACCAGGGCCTTCAGGTCGCCCCAGTTCTGTTCCGGCACGCGGACGTTGGCCATCATCAGGCGCACGAGCTGCTCGTCGAGCACGCCCTCGCGATACAGCTTGCTGGGCGGTATCCGGATGCCCTCCTGGTGCACCTCCGTCAGCGTCCGCGACAGGCTGGCCGGCACCGCGCCCCCGACGTCCACGTTGTGGATGTGGCCGCCCGCGAAGGCGATCACGCGGCCGTCGTGGAAGATCGGCTTCCACAGCACGACGTCGGGCGTGTGCGTGGCGAGGTAGCCGGAATAAGGGTCGTTCGTCATGGCGATGTCGCCGGGCGCGTAGCCTCCCGGCACCAGGGCCAGCGCCGCCTCGTAGTCGAGGCCCGGATACCAGGTGGCCCCGAGGTCGATCGGCACGGCGCAGGACTTGCCCCGCGCATCGAGGAGCTGGATCGTGAAGTCCTCCGTCTCCTTTACGAAGGTGGAGTGCGCCGTCCGGTAGAGCGTGGTGGCCATGCTTTCCGCGGCCGCGCGCGTGTGGTTGCGCAGGACCTGGAGGGTGACGGGGTCGGTGCGCATCACGCGTGCTCCATCTCGATGTTGCGGAAGCCGTCCACGCGGGCGCGCCAGCCGTGGGGGATCAGGATCGTGCAGTCGGCCTGGCTGACGATGGCGGGGCCGGACAGCTCGGCGCCGGGGTCGAGGTCGGCCCGCTCGAACAGCGCCGCCTCGCACCAGGCCCCGCCGGCGTAGAGCCGCGCCGTGCCGCCGGACCGCGCCGGATGGGCCGCCCCGTCCCGTCGCGGCATGGCCACGGGCGGGGCCGGGCGCGACGCCGACACCCTGAGGCTGACGACCTGCAGGGGCGCGTCCTCCTCGGCATGGCCGAAGGCGCGCTCGTGCGCGGCGTGGAACAGGGTCGCGAGGTCGGCGGGCCCGGCGCAGCCGGCGGTCGGCACGGTCAGCTCGAACGATTGTCCGCGGTAGCGGATGTCCGCGGCCGGCACGAGGTCGGACGTGCCCGGGCCCGCCATGTCGGCCACGGCCGCCGCGGCCTCGGCCGCGAGCTCCGCCAGGATCGCCTGCAGCCCGGGCCAGCCGTCGTCGTCGAAGGGCAGCAGGACCGTGCGCATGCGGTCGACCCGGACGGCGGCGGCGACGGCGCCGAGCGCGCAGAGCGTGCCGGGCGAGGCGGGGACGAGGACGCGCGTCATGCCGGCGGCCTCGGCCAGGAGGGCGCCCAGCATGGGGCCGGCACCGCCGAAGGGCATCAGGGTCAGCTCGCTGGCGTGGACGCCGGCCCGCGCGAGGAGCTGCTCGATGGGCACCAGCATGCCGCTGACGGCGACGCGCAGCACGCCCTCGGCGAGCTCCGCGACGCCCATGCCGAGTTGCTTCGCGACGGGGGACGCGGCGGCTTCGGCGAGGGCCCGGTCGGGCGCGATGGCGCCGAAGCCGAGGGAGCCGTGGCCGAGGATGCCCGCCAGCAGGGCGGCGTCCGTCACCGTCAGGCGCGTCCCGCCGCGGCCGAAGCACGCGGGCCCCGGCGTCGACCCCGCGCTGACGGGGCCGACCTGCAGCACGCCCTGGCCGTCGATCCAGACGACCGAGCCGCCGCCCTGGCCGGAGGACATCACCGCCACGGTCGTCGTGGCGAGCGGGAACTCGCCGACGGCATGGCCGGTCGAGAAGGACGGCTGGCCGTCCTCCAGCAGCGCCACGTCGGCGCTGGTCCCGCCGATGTCGAGGGTCAGAACGGAGCGCGCCCCGGCCGCCCGGGCGACGACGCCGGCGCCCACCACGCCGGATGCGGTGCCGGACAGCAGCATGCCGACGCAGTCGCGCCGCCCCGCCCCGGCCGTCATGGTGCCGCCGGCCGACGTGGTCAGCAGCAGCGGGGCGGCGATCCCGGCCCTGCCGATCTCCGCCTCGACCCGGGCGAGGTAGTCCGAGATGCGCGGATGCACGTAGGCGTTCAACACCGCCGTCGTGGTGCGCTCGTATTCCCGGATGGCGGGCCAGATCTCGCTCCCGCGGAAGACCGTGAGCTCCGGGTCGGAGGCCGCGATCATGGCGGCGACCCGCACCTCGTGGAGCGGGTTGCGCCAGGCGTGGAGGAACGACACCACCACGCCCTCGCAGCCGGCGCGCTGGGCGGCCGCGACGGCCCGCGCCACGTCGGCCTCGTCCGGGGCGAGCAGCGTCGCGCCGTCGTGCGCCATACGCTCCCCGATGCCGAAGACGTGCTCGCGCGCGATCAGCGGGGCCGGGCGCTCGCAGAACAGGCTGTAGGGATCGGGCATGCGCAGGCGCGCCAGCTCCAAAAGGTCGGTGAAGCCCGCCGTGGTGAAGAGGGCGAGGCGGGCGCCGCGGCGCTGGATGATGGTGTTGACGCCCACCGTGGTCCCGTGCACGAAGCGCTCCACGTCCGACAGGGCGATGCCGCCCGCCGCGAGCCGGCGCAGCCCCTCGGCCACGTCCCGTCCGGGGGCGGCCGGGGTGGTCAGGACCTTGAGGGTCGTGAGGCGGCCCGTCGCGGGGTCCAGCGCCGCGAAGTCGGCGAAGGTCCCGCCGATGTCCACCCCGATCATCTCAGCCATCGCGCCTCTCCCCGTCGCGGCGAGACTTCCACGCCGGCGGCGGTCGATCCACGCTCGCCGGGCGGGGCGGGGTATGAGCGCAGGTTATGGGGCGAGCGCGCCGTCCCGGCCCAGCGCTTCCAGCAGCTCGCGGAAGCGCCCCGTGAGGGCGGGCGTGCCCGAGTTCTCGGTCCGCACCATCAAGACCGTCCGGCGCAGCTCCGGCACGAACGGCACCGCCGCCACGGCGTCCGGGAGGTAGGCCTCCGTCAAGCCGTCCACCACCGCGAAGCCGCCGCCGGCCAGGACCATGGCGAGCGCGCCCGTGGTGGTGCCGACCTCGACGGACAGGCGCCGCTCGACGCCGGCCCGCCCGAAGGCCGCCGCGACGGCGCGGCCGAAGTCCTGTTCGACCCCGAACCCGACCTCGGCCGCGCCGGCGAGGTCAGGCGGCCCGAGGGCGGGGCGGGACGCCAACGGGTCGTCGCGCCGCACCAGCACCACGCATCGGACGCTGCCGACCCTCGCGACGTGGAGCCCTGGTACCACCAGGGGCGAGAGGGCGAGCCCCACCTCGACCCGGCGCGCCAGCAGCGCCGTCTCGAGTTCGGGCACCGCCAGCGTCTGGACGATGATCCTCGCGTCCGGAAACTCGCGGCGGAGGCGGGCCAGGGCCTGAGGCACGAGCGAGGAGGCGAGCGAGGAGGTCGCGCCGAGCCGCAGCACGCCGCCGGCCTTTCCGCCGATGCCGCGCGCCAGGGCGCCGAAGCTCTGCACCTGCAGGTAGAGGCGATCGGCCTCGGCGATCAGCGCATTCGCCTCGGCGGTGGGCACCAGGCGCCCCGCGTTGCGGTTGAACAGCCGGTAGCCGAGCCTGTCCTCGCAGTGGCGCAGGGCCTTGGACAGGGCCGGCTGCGTCACGTGCAGGACCTGCGCCGCCGCCGCGAGCGTCCGGTGGTGCATGACGGTGCGGAAGACCTCGATCTCGCGCGCGTTCACGGCCGCATCCCGCGGAGGGAGGCCGCCGCGCCCCGCGGCCCGATCCGACGCCGCCGCATCGGTCCGCTCAGCGCCGGGCGTCGAAAAGCGTCGTCAGCGGCATGTACGGCTTAACGATGGGCGACTTGATGACGATGTAGCTGAAATATTTCGCGATGCCGATGTCCCGCTTCAGCAGGCCCTCGATGACCTCCTGGTAGTGCCCCACCCCGCGGGTGACGAAGCGGAGCAGGTAGTCGTAGCCGCCCGAGATGAGGTGGCACTCGATGAGTTCCTCGACGTTCCTCACCTCCGCTTCGAAGCGCGTGAAGTCGTCGAGCTTGTGGTCGTGCAGCGTGACTTCCGTGAAGATGGACACGGTTTCGCCGAGCTTGGCGAGGTTGAGATGGGCGCCGTAGCCCGTGATGTAGCCCGCCTTCTCCAGGCGCTTGACGCGCAGCAGGCAGGGACTCGCGGACAGGCCGACGGCGTCCGACAGCACGACGTTCGTCATCCGGCCGTTGCGCTGAAGTTGGGCCAGGATCTTGAGGTCGATCCGGTCCAGTCTCGGGTGGGCCATGGCTGCCGCGGCTCTGGAGCGTGCCGGTGCATCCGGTCCGCCCACAGCAGATTATGCCGCGGCGGCCGTCCCCGCAATTCCGTCGCCCGCCCGATCGCCCGCCGATGCGGGCCCTCGGCTCCCGATCCGCGGGGATCGGCGCGATCGGGTCCGGACCCCGGCCGCCGCCGGGAGACCCTGCCGTTTCGCCGGACCGGACGCGCGATCCGCCCGATGATCGCGTCCCATACGGCACGATGTGCCGCGCGGCTCGGACCATGATGGCGGCCTCGGCGGCGCTCGGGCGCCAGGCCGGGAAAAGGCACGCCATGGATCCGGTCACGGTGGTGTACAAGTCGGACGCGAGGCGGGGGGCCGTCTGGCACGGCGTCTTCGCGGCGGAGGCGCCGGACCTCGCGCTGGTCGACTGGTCGCCGGAGGCCGCGGCCGGGGCCCGCTACCTCGTGGCCTGGACGCCGCCCGGCGACCTCGCCCGCGCCATGCCGGCCCTCAGCGTCCTGTTCAACCTCGGCGCGGGGGTCGACCACCTGTCGTCGGCGGCGATCGGTGAGGCGGTGTCGCTGGTCCGCATGGTGGATCCCGAGCTCACCCGCTCCATGGTGGAATACGTGCTCCTCGCGGTCCTGGCCCAGCACCGGGACCTGCCGGCCTACGTCGAGGCGCAGCGGGACGGGCGCTGGGAAGCGCGGCCGGTGCGCCGCGCCGCGGACCACACCGTGGGCATCCTGGGCCTCGGCGTGCTGGGCAAGGCCGCCGCGGCGGCGCTCGCGGGCCTCGGCTTCCCGGTGCGGGGCTGGAGCGCGTCGCCCAAGGCGATCGACGGGATCGAAACCTTCGCGGGCCGCGCGGCGCTGCCGTGCTTCCTGCACGGCGTGCGCAGCCTCGTCTGCCTCCTGCCGCTCACCGACGACACGCGCGGGATCCTCGACGCGGCCCTCTTCGCGGCACTGCCCGAAGGGGCCGGCCTCGTCAACGTCGGCCGCGGCGGGCACCTCGTCGAGGCCGATCTCGCCGCGGCGCTCGACTCCGGCCGCCTCGCGTCGGCGGTGCTCGACGTCCTCGCCGCAGAGCCCCCGCCCGCCGCCCACCCGCTGTTCGCCCACCCAAGGGTGATCGCGACGCCCCACGTGGCCAGCACCACGCATCCGGCCACCGCCGCCCGGCAGGTCATCGAGGCCGTCCGGCGGCACCGCGACGGGCTGCCGATGGCCAACGTGGTCGACCGGACCCGCGGCTACTGACCGTGCCCAAAGCCTTCACGAGGATCCCATGGACGCCCCTTCCGGACTCCGCGACCCGTCCCTGTTCCGCACGGAAGCCTACATCGACGGCGCCTGGACGTCGGCGGAGGACGGCGCCACGCTCGACGTGTCGAACCCCGCCAACGGCGAGCGGCTCGGCACCGTCCCGGTCATGGGCACCGCGGAGACGCGCGCCGCCGTCGCGGCCGCCGAGGCCGCCTGGCCGGCCTGGCGGGCGCTGCCGGCGCCGCGACGGGCGGACCTCCTCCTCGCCTGGCACGGCGCCATGCTGGCGGCGGCCGACGACCTCGCCCTCATCATGACGCTGGAGCAGGGCAAGCCGCTGGCCGAGGCCAGGGGCGAGGTCGCCTACGGGGCGGGCTTCGTGCGCTGGTTCGCCGAGGAAGTGCGCCGCATCTCCGGCTCCAGCGTGCCTGCCCCGACCGCCGACCGGCGCATCCTGGTGCTCAAGGAGCCGGTGGGGGTCTCGGCCGCCATCACGCCCTGGAACTTCCCCAACGCCATGATCACCCGCAAGGCCGCCCCGGCGCTCGCCGCCGGCTGCCCGATCGTGATCAAGCCGTCCGAGCTCACGCCCTTCTCGGCCCTGGCCCTCGCCGCGCTGGCCGAGCGCGTCGGCATCCCGAAGGGCGTCGTCAACGTCGTCACGGGCCTGCCCCAGGCGATCGGGGCCGAGCTGACGGCGAACCCCGCGGTGCGCAAGCTGTCCTTCACCGGCTCGACCCCGGTGGGCCGGCTCCTGATGCGCCAGTGCGCCGACACGGTGAAGCGCGTCTCCTTCGAGCTCGGCGGCAACGCGCCGTTCATCGTGTTCGACGACGCCTCGCTCGACCTCGCCGTCGCGGGCTCCATGGCGTCGAAGTTCCGCAACGCCGGCCAGACCTGCGTCTGCGCCAACCGCATCCTGGTGCAGGACGGCATCCACGACCGCTTCGTGGCGGCGCTGGCCGCGGCGGTTTCGGGCCTGCGCGTCGGCGACGGCCGCGAGCCCGGCGTGACGCTCGGCCCGCTGATCAACGCCGCGGGGCGCGACAAGGTGCTGGCCCACCTCGACGACGCGCGGAGCAAGGGCGCGCGCGTCGCGCTCGGCGGCGGGGGCGGCCGGGGCGGCAGCTTCGTCGAGCCCACCGTGCTGACCGGGGCGACGGCCGAGATGCGCCTCGCCGGCGAGGAAACCTTCGGCCCTCTGGCTCCCGTGTTCCGCTTCCGCCACGAGGAGGAGGCGCTCCGCCTCGCCAACGACACGCCGTTCGGTCTCGCGGCCTATTTCTACACCGACGACCTCCGGCGCTCCTGGCGGGTGGCGGAGCGGCTCGAAGCCGGCATGGTCGGGCTCAACACCGGCAGCGTGTCGATGGAGATGGCGCCCTTCGGCGGCATCAAGCAGTCGGGGATCGGCCGCGAGGGTTCGAGCTCCGGCATCGAGGAATACCTCGAGATGAAGAGCTTCCACATCGGCGGCCTCGACTGACCATGCGGGCTCGGGGCGGAGTGAAGCCATGACGGACTACAGGATCGCCCTCATCCCGGGCGACGGCATCGGCGTCGACGTGGTCGAGGCCGGCTGGTCGGTGCTCCAGGCGGCCTCCAGGCGCTTCGGCTTCGGCCTCAGCGGCGACGCCTTCCCCTGGTCGTGCGAGCACTACCTCCGGCACGGGCGCATGATGCCGGAGGACGGACTGGAGCAGCTCAGGCCCTACGCTGCGATCTACCTCGGCGCCGTGGGATGGCCGCGGCGCGTGCCGGACGCCGTGTCGCTGCACGGCCTGCTGCTGCCGATCCGCAAGGGGTTCGACCTCTACGTCAACGCCCGGCCGCACCGCCTGCTCAGGGGCGTCAAGGGGCCGCTTCGGGCGGAGGACTTCGACATCCTCTGCATCCGCGAGAACACGGAGGGCGAGTACAGCGGCGCCGGCGGCCGGGTGCACGGTGGCACGGCCGACGAGGTCGCGATCGAAACTTCGGTGTTCACCCGCCGCGGCGTCGAGCGCGTGCTGCGCCACGGTTTCGAGCGGGCCCGCAAGCGCCGTGGCCGGCTCGCCTCCGTCACCAAGTCCAACGCCCAGAAGCACTCCATGGTGTTCTGGGACGACGTGACCGACCTCGTCGCCGCCGACTACCCCGACGTCGCGGTGACGCGCTACCACGTCGACGCGATCGCGGCCCGGTTCATCACGGATCCCGGCAGCCTCGACGTCGTGGTGGCCTCCAACCTGTTCGGCGACATCCTGACCGACATCGGAGCCGCCATCCAGGGCGGCCTCGGCTTCGCGGCCTCCGCCAACATCAATCCGTCGGGCGGGGTGCCGTCCATGTTCGAGCCGGTGCACGGCTCGGCGCCCGACATCGCGGGCCGCGGCCTCGCCAACCCGCTCGCCGCGATCTGGTCGGGCGCCCTCATGCTGGAGCACCTCGGCGAGGTCGAAGCCGCCAGGGCCGTGCTCGACGCCGCCGAGCGGGTCGTCGCGACCGGGAAGATCCTGACGCCGGACCAGGGCGGGACCGCCTCGACGGCGGCCGTCGCAGCCGCCGTGGCGGCCGAGGTCGGGCCGTGACGCCGCCGCCTGCGCCTCAGCCCCGGGATGGGGATCTGGTGCGACGACGGTGCTGGTCCTCCGCGGTGCCGCCCCTGGCGCAGCATCGGCACCGCTCACGGGTGGTCGAAGCGCGACGATCGCGATTTCCCGGAGCTGCTGCAGGGCATCGCGGCGAAGGGCGATACGCCGACCGAGAAGGTCGAAGTGGCGCGATCGGGGACATCGGCGCCGCGGTCCTCGCGGAGAGGGGGAAGGCCCACCCTCACGGCTCCGGACATCACGGCAGCCCGTGAAAGCCGGGACGAAGCCGACTCCTCCGATCCGAAGGCGAGGCGTCAGTCGGGCATCGCCGAGACGGTATAGAATGCGACCGGGTCGTCGAACCCCTTGAGGGGCGCTTGCCCGACCAGCACCGCGCGTTCAGGCCGAGTGCCGGCCGGAGGGGCAGCGCTCATCGACTCCACGGTCGATCCAGCGATCACGATATCGATGCCGTGCAGGCGGCATAGCTTTTCGAGGCGGGCGGCGAGGTTCATGGGCTCGCCGATCGCCGAGAAGCTGCTCTTCTGCTCGGAGCCGTACCGGCCCACGAAGGCGACCCCGGTCGCGATGGCACATTTGAAGGTGAGGGGAGACCCCCGGTCCGAACGATCGGCCTCGATCAGGGCGAGGGCCGCCCTCACCGCGCGCGACGCGTGGTCGGGCTGCGGCTGGACGCCGTTCCAGAACGCGATCACCGCGTCGCCGTCGAACTTGTCGAGGCAGCCGCCGTGTCGGTCGATGGCGGACTGAGCCAGAGAGAACTTCCTGTTGATGGCTGCGACGATCGCCTCAGGCCTGTCCCGGTGGGCGGCGCAGAAGGGCGTGAAGTCGTTCAGATCCGCCATCAGCACGGTGATGATCCGCTCGCTGCCGTGCAGGACGGTCCGCCTCGCGTCGAGGGTCGCCTCGACGACGTGGGGCGGCAGCCAGCGCCCGAAGGCGAGCTTGAGATCCGCCAGAGCCATGTCCCGCCTGAGCGCCACCGCCATCGTGCCGGCGATGCAGAAGCCGCTCATCACGGCTGCGACGTTGCCGATCGGGAGCCAGAGGCGCCAGACCGCCAAGCCGAAGGTCGCGATCCCGATCGCGGTCGCGCCCAGCAGGGCGAGCGACGCCGACAGGATCGCGGCGGAGCGGGCCGTCGTGCCCAGCATCCGGCTTCGGCCGGCCGGCAGGCGAACCGAGCGATCGACGAGCCGCATGATGGCGAGGACGAGGCAGGCGAGCGACATGTCCACGCCGATGCGGAGGGGCTCCGGCGCGAGCGCGATCGGTGATCGCGACTGGAGCGCCTCGACGGCCGCGGCCTGGAGGAACGCGCCGGGCACGCGGGCCGCCTTCCGGCCGGAGGCTGCGTCCGTGCGCCCGCCGCAGGCCGGGCCGCCACCGCGCACAGCGACCGATCGGGGCAGGAAGCGGTCCGGACCCGCGTGCTCGTCCTCGCCCCCGAGGCCGGAGCCGATCACGACCGTCCGGCCCCGCAGCAGACGCCCGAGGTCGTCGCGTCCCTCGGGGGTCGCGAGGCAGGTCGCGACCTCCGAGCCGGACAGGTGCGGGATCGTGCCCACCGCGGCCGCCGGCACCATGAAAGTCCGGCCCGCGAGACTGTCTGACCCCTCGGGATCCCGCGCCAGCGCGGCGGCGAAACCGAACCGCCTGTCGCCGTCCGGGAGCCGCACACGGTCGGCGACACTGCGGACGCGGCCGTCGCCCTCGGTCTGCAGATCGATGACGCCCAACCGCGCCGGGCCGACCATCCCCGCGTACCGCGGCGCGGGCGGAACGGAGGCGTCCGTCCCGAGCACCACGTCCTCGCCCCGCGACGCCAGGAGATCCGCGAGCGGGGCGTCGTACCCGGGCGACGCGCCCAGCGGAGGCGGAAGATCGGCCGGATCGAACGCGAACACGAGGTCGTAGCCGATCCGCCGCGCGCCGGCGTCCAGGAGGTCGCGGCCGAGCCGGCCGAGTTGCGGCTGTTGCAGCGCCCTCGGCACCGACGACCAGCCGGGTGCCGTCAGGGTCGTCCGGTCGATGAGCACGACCGCGGTCGTCGGCCAGGGATCGCCGCGGTGCAGGGCGGCGAGGGCGGCGACCGATGCGTCGTAGAGGAAGGCGTCGGCGCCGGACAGAGGGGAGACGCGGCCCGCGAAGTCGCTCTCGACGGCCAAGCCCACCGCGGAGGCGGCCAGGAGCAAGGCCAGCGCGCCGGTCGCCGCACCCGTCGCCCGCCCGCCGGCGAGGACCCGCCGCAAGGCCTGCTCGCACCGCGCCGCCCCGAGCCGGACCGTCGACGCCGTCGTCCGCGCGAATGCCGTCCCGATCATCTCCGGGCAGGCGGGGCGACGTGGCGTAGGCCGCGCAGGATGACGCCGCCGTTCTCGTCCGGGGCGTCGGAGTCGTCGCAGGCGCCGGCGTCGGTGACCCTCGGCGACCCGACCAGGACCGCCACCGCGGAGCCGCCGATGCTGACGGTCCCGGGTCCCTCGATCCGGACGGCCGCCCTGCGTCGGCCGTTGCAGATGACGAGCGCCTCGCCCGGATCGACGACGACGGTCTCGCCGTCGTGCACCCCCTGCAGCACCTCGACGCGGCGCCAGTGGCCCGCAGGGTCTGTGGCCGACGGCCGGCCATGGACGCTCAGGACGACGCCGACGTCGCCCGCCGCCAATGCGGGCCAGGCCGACAGCGCCAGCCCGGCCGCCGCGGCGCGGATGCGGCCGGGCCGGCGGGCTTCGCGGCCGCCCGCGCGCCCGTGGAGCTCCACGGGATCCCGCTTCGCCGACGCGGTCAAAGCTTGACCGCGCTCCAGGATCCCGCGCAGCCGTCCGACTGGCGGAAAGATCCGCTCGCGGACCCGCCGGTGATCTGTCCCTGGCCGGCGATCGTGAGCCCGTTGACGGCGCTCACGATCGAGACCGCGCCGGAGGGGCTCACCCTGCCGCTCCCGTTGCTCGCGCTGATGCGGCCCCGCGAGATCATGACCTGGGTCGTTCCCGCCGCCGAGCAGCCGTTGGACGAGACCGTCCACATGCCGTCGTAGCTCGCGAGCCCTCCGCTGGCCCGCGCGCTCCTGCGCGGCTCCGGGGCGGCCGGGCGTTCGATGTAGCGCGGCTGGTAGACCACCTCGCGCCTGACGATCACCCGTGGCGCGGGCGTGGGCGCGCTGCGGGCCGCCGCCGCGGGTCGCGGGCGCGGCTTGGCCCGCACGGTCCTGGTCGCCGGCGCGGCCAGACTCCCGCCGACCCCGCCGCCGTCCGCCTGCGCCACAACGACGGGGTCGGCGCGGACCCCGTGCGGGACGGCGCCCGTGCCGGCGATCACCGCGCCGAAGCCTGCGAGGAGAACGGCGTAGCGCATCCGAAACCTTTCATCGCGGGAGGGGAGGGGAGGGGCGGTCCGAGGCGGGCGAGGGGCGCCTATTTGAGGCCGTAGCGGGCGTATTCCGCTTCGACCCCGGGATCGAGCGCCAGCGCGTCGGAGATGTCCTTCTCGGCCGCTTCGCGCCGCCCGAGCCGGAGTTTCGCGATCCCGCGCCCGTAGAGGGCCGAGCTCTGCTTCGGGTCCAGCCGGACCGCCGCGTCGTAGTCGACGAGCGCCGCCTCCACGCTGCCCCGCTTCATCTGCACGAGGCCTCGGCTGTCATGCGCGTCGGCGAAGTTGGGCCGCAGCTTCAGAGCCCTGTCGCAGTCGTCCATGGCGGTCTGGAGCTGCCCCACCATGCTCCGCGTCCAGCACCGGTCGTTGAACGCGTCGGCGTCGTCCGGGGCGAGGCTGATCGCCCGGTCGAAGTCCAGCAGCGCCAGCGTGTAGCTCCCGTGCTGGGCGAGCAGGCGCCCGCGCTCGAAGAGGGCGTCCTGGTCGCGCGGGTTGCGTCCGATGCGCCTGTCGAGCTCGGCCTGCCGTGCCCTTTCGAGGGAGCTCATGGGGGTCTCGGCCGGGGCGTCTACAGCGGAGGGAGGGGCCCCGCCGTTCGGCGGAAGCGAGGCCACCTTGACGGGCGGCGCCGGTGCCGCGACTGACCCGTCCGCCGCGGCCGGCGCTGGTCCGGCCGTGGCCGTCGACGCGGGGGGAGGCGGGACGCTCGCCTTCGCCGGCGATGCGTCCGTGGGGGGCGCCGGCGGGGGCGGAGGGGATCCGTGGACGGCCGGCTCGGCGGCGGGTTTGGGGGCGTCCGCTGCGGCCGGCGCGGGCGCGGGCGGAACATCGGCCTTCGCCGGGGGCGCCGACGCGGCAGGCGGCGGATCCGAGGCGGGGGTGGATGCTGCCGGCGGCGGCAGGGCGGCCACCTTCACGGGCGGCGGGGGAGCGGGCTCGGGCGGCGGGGGAGGAACGCCCGCCTTCACCGCGGGCGGCGGGAGGGGTTTGGCGGCCTGCTCGGGGTCGAAGGAGAACGGCACGTCGAGGCCCGAGACCACGCTCGGGTTCTGTTGGCTCTGCGTGCGCGCGGCAACCTGGTCGCGGCAGAGCAGGAAGGCCTGCTCCGCATCGATGCCGGGGGTCTCGATGGCTTTCGCGAACTCTGCCGCGAACACGGCCTCGTCCCCGCTCTCCCCGACGAGCGCTCCCGGGGCCGCGGAGGCGAGGGTCAGCGCTCCCGGCGAGGCCCTCAGGGCGGCGAGGCCGGCCGACACGCTCCTGAACCGTCGCTCGAACGGGTTCCGCCGCGAAGCGTCGAGGATCAGGACTTCGGCCCGTGCGCCGCGGTCCGCCATCGATCGGACGAGCGCGTCGACCGACGTCCCGGCGCGCAGAACGTCGGCGTCGCTCCAGATGCGGGCATCGGTGGGGACGAGGTAGTTCTTGCCGGCGACCTGGATGCCCACCCCGGAGAAGTAGACGGCGGCGACCGCGCCCGGCCTGATCGCATCGAGGAAGTGCCGGACGGCGTCGGCCATGGCCGGACCGCCCGCGTCCACGGCGGTCTGGACCTCGAAACCGCGCCGGGCGAGCGCTTCGGCGACGGCCTTGCCGTCGGAAACCGGCGTCTTCAACGGCCTGTCGGCATCGGGATAGTTCGATTCGCTCAGGACCAATGCGACGCGGGGAGGGGCGGCGGCGGCGTGGGGCGAGGACGCGGCGAGCAGGGCTGACGCGACGGCGATTGGTCGAATCCGTCCTTTGAACATCCGGTCACCCGATGGCTGTCGTCCCGCCGGATTCGAAATGAAACGCGCGCCTTCTGCTTATATCGCGCACAAGGCCCCGTCCAGCCAAGTCGACACCTGCGAGCTGTCCTGACCTAGAAAATCTGTATCGATCGATCCTCCGGCGATGCTCTGTCGGCGTGCACACCGACCCGCAGAGATCGACGAAATCAGGATCGTTCCGCTCGAGCGTCATACAAGGGAGCGCGATATCAGGACATCGCGACCGCTCGATCGGGGCCCTCTCCGTCGAAAGAGCGCGGCGTGTGATCATTTCCCGAGGAGGGCCGCACTGGATAGAGGAAGATCGTATCGATACTTCCGGTCCTTGCCGTCCACCCGAGTTGTGTCATAGTCGTGCGGGAGCGGCGCCTTTGCACGAGATGTCCGCCGGGCGACGGACCGGAAGGCTCGGAGATCTATCTGCGGTTGAGCGATGTCTCGCCCGAAAGGCGAGCCCGTTCATGAGCTCGCGGTGAAGCCATGACAGCGGCGGGACGGGCCAGGGCTGGGAGGACGCGCTGTGGCACACAGGTTCGCGGCAGGCGGGTCCGCCGATCGATCCCGCGCGAGAACCGCATCCACTCGGGTCGTGCGGAGCGGGGGGATCCGCGAGCTCGCCGCCGCCGTCCTGGGGGTGGCCGGCCTGCTCGCGTCGGTCGTGCCGAGCGGGGCTGAACCCCCCGACCCTGACCGCCTGTCCGGCATGGCGGTCAGCGTGACGCCGGCGCGGACCCTGTGCTTCGAGGATCGCGTCGACGTTTCGGGCACGGTGGTGCCGCGGCGGGAGGTCGGCGCCGGCCCGGATCGCGACGGGCTGCAAGTCGGGCAGACGCTGGTCGATGTGCGCGACGAGGTGACCCCCGGGCAGATCCTGGCTCGGCTCGTCCCGGCCGAGGGACAGGGCAACGCGGCCCCGGAGGCGGTGCGCAGCCCGGTGGCGGGCATCGTCGAGGTCAGCGACGCGAGCCCCGGCGCCCCGGCCTCCCCGCGCCAGCCCCTGTTCCGGATCATCGCCGGCGGCGACCTCGACCTGCAGGCCGAGGCGACCGCGGCCGACCTCCTCAAGGCCGCGGTCGGGCAGCCCGTGACCGTGACGCCGCTCGGATCGCCGGACCTGTCCGGGACCGTTCAGGCGATCCTGCCGGCCGTCAGCCCCGGCTCGCAGCTCGGCCGCCTCCGCGTCGCGATCAGCGGGGGGCACGAGGTCCGCGTCGGAACCTTCGCGCACGGCCGCATCGTGGTGGGGCGGCGCTGCGGCGTCGGCGTGCCGTCGTCCGCCGTCCTGTACCCGCCCGACGGCACCGTCGTGCAGGTCGTCGTGGGCCGGCAGGTGCAGGCCCGCCGCGTGAGCGTGGGGCTGGCGTCCGGGACCGAGGTGGAGATCGTCTCCGGCCTCAAGGAGCGCGACGTCGTGGTGGTGCGCGCCGGCCCGTTCCTGCGCGACGGGGAGGAGGTGAGCCCGATCCTCGTCGAGCCGGGCGCGGAATAGAGCAGGCCACGAGCGGGAAACTGCAATTCGTCGCTCGCGGCGGCGACGCTAGACCGGATCGGAGGCGCCCTCGACCCGGCCGTCGATCGCCGGCCCGGCCCGGCCCTGGCGGCCGCGCGCGCCTCCCGCGACGGCGCGGCCCAGCCAGAGGAGGCCGTCGGACAGGGCGCAGACCGCCATGAACACCGACGGGACGAAGACCAGGGACAGCAGGGTCGAGAACACCAGCCCGCCGATCACCGCGATCGCCATCGGCGAGCGGAACTCCCCGCCGATGCCGAAGGCGAGGGCGCTCGGCAGCATCCCGGCCACCATGGCGACCGTGGTCATCACGATGGGTCGGGCGCGCTTCTGCCCGGCCTCGACGATCGCCGCCGCGCGGGGCGTGCCGTCGCGCATGGCCTCGATCGCGAACTCGATCAGCATGATGGCGTTCTTGGTCACGATGCCCATGAGCATCAGGATGCCGATCCAGACCGGCGTCGTGAGCTGCTGGCCGGTGACCATCAGCGCGATCACGGCACCGCCCAGGGACAGGGGCAGGGAGAACAGCACCGTCAGGGGCTGCAGGAAGCTGCCGAACAGCAGCACCAGCACGGCGTAGACCATCATGAGGCCGGCGCTGAGGGCGTGCGCGAAACCGGCCGATAGCTCGTTGAGGCTTTCGGCGTCGCCGCCTTGGTCCACCACCGTGCCGGGAGGAAGCGAGCGCATGACAGGCAGGGCGGCGACGCTCTTCAGCGCGTCGCCGAGCGCGGCGTCGCCGACGAGATCCGCCTCCACGGTGGCCTGGCGCTGCCGGTCGTAGCGCGTGATGTTGGTGGGCCCCTGGCGAGGCGACAGGTCGGCGACGGCTGCGAGCGGCACGCTGCCGCCCGCGCCCGCCGGAACCCGCAGGGACCGGAGCACGGCGAGGTCGTTCCGGGCGCGGTCGTCGAGCTGCACGCGGATGGGCACCAGAGCGCCGCCCGCGTCGAACTTGGGCAGCGCGGGACCCACGTCCCCGATGGTGGCGACGCGGACGGTCTCGGCCAGCATCTCCGGCATGACGCCGAGCCGGGCCGACAGGTCCAGGTGCGGCTCGATGACGAGCTCCGGCCGCTCCAGCGCCGTGCCGGCGATCACGTTTCCGACGCCGTCGATCCGCCGCGCCTGATCGACGAGTTCGTCCGCCACATTGGCGACGATGCGCGGGTCGGGCCCTCGCACCACGTAGGAGATGGCCCGGAGGCCGTTCTCGTCGACGAAGAAGTGCCGGATGTCGGGGATCTTGCGCAGGCGGAGGTCGATCTCGCGTTCGAGCGCGCGCTGGCTGAGGCGGCGGTCCCGCTTCGGCGCGTAGTTGACGATGATCGTGGCGCGCCGCTCGTCGATGTTGCCCTGCGGCAGGCGGCCGCCGTTCACGAAGACGTCGCGGACCTCGGGCAGGCCTCGGATGGCGGCCGTGACGTCTCCCGTGACCTTCTCGGTATAGGCCAGCTCCGACCCGGGCGGCAGCTCGACGCCCATGACCGAGCGCGACGTGTCCTGGGCCGGCAGGAACCCCTTGGAGAGCAGGCCGATGCTCGCGATCGACGCCGCGAAGATCCCGAGGCCGACCAGCAGCGTGATGGGGTAGTGGCGCACTGAGGCCGAGGCGAGGCGCGTGTAGGCGCGCAGAACCGGCCCTTGACGGGCCTCCACGGCGCGATGGGGCTTCATCAGGTACGCGGCCAGCATGGGCGTGACGAAGCGGGCGGCCAGCAGCGAGAACAGCACCTGCACCGCGACCGTGATGCCGAACTGCTTGAAGAACTGGCCGGCGATGCCGGACATGAAGCTGGCGGGCGTGAAGATGGCGATGATGGTGAGGCTGATCGCGATCACGGCGAGGCCGATCTCGTCGGCGGCATCCGAGGCAGCCTGGAGGGCCGGCTTGCCCATCCGCATGTGCCGCACGATGTTCTCGATCTCGACGATCGAGTCGTCGACCAGGATGCCGGTAGACAGGGTGATGGCGAGGAAGCTCACGAGGTTCAGCGAGAACCCCAGCACGTCCATGGCCCAGAACGCGGGCATGATCGACAGGGGCAGCGACAGGGCCACGATGACGGTGGCCCGGATGTCCCGCAGGAACAGGAACACGATCACCACGGCCAGGATCGCGCCCTCGAACAGGGTCTCGATCGCGGCGTCGTAGTTGCCGACGGTGAAGTCGACCGAGGTGTCGATGAGCCGAAGGTCGAAGTCCGGGTGCTCGGCCCTGATGAGGTCGATGCGCCGGCGGACGGCGTCGGCCACGACGACGTCGCTCGCGCCCTGCGCCCGCTTGACCCCGACCGCCACGACGGCGTTTCCGTCCAGCCGGGCGAAGGACCGGCGCTCAGCGATGGAGTCCGTCACCCCGCCGAGGTCCTTGAGGCGGACCTCGCCGCCGGACGGCAGAGTCACCATGGTGCTGGCCAGCGCGTCCAGCGTGGGCGCGGAGGCGAGCGTGCGGATCGCCTCGTCCCGCCCCCCGATGGCGGCCCGCCCCCCGGTCACCGTCACGTTGGTGCCGCGCAGGCGCCGGCTGACGTCGACGGCGCTCAGCCCGAAGGCCTGCAGCCGGTAGGGGTCGAGCGCGACCAGGATCTCGCGCGTCACCCCGCCGATGAGGTCCACCTGGCCGACGCCCTTCACGTCCTGCAGCGAGCGCTTCACCACCTCGTCCATGAAGGCCGAGATCTGGGCCGGGGTCTTGTCCGGCGCCACCGCCGCATAGGTGACGATCGGCAGCCCCACGACGTCGACGCGCTGGATGAGCGGCTCCTCCGCGCTGCGCGGCAGGCTCGCCCGGACGCGCGTCACCGCGTCCTTGACGTCGTTCAACGCCCGGTCCGTGTTGGTTTCCAGGCGGAACGCGATGGTCGTGACCGACAGCCCGTCCGTGATCGAGGACGAGATATGGCGGACGCCCTCGACGCTCGACACGCCGTCCTCCACCGTCCGCGTGACCTGCGCCTCGATCTCGGCCGGGGCGGCGCCGAACTGGCTGACCACGACGGAGATCAGGGGGATGTCGGCGCTCGGCAGGCGCGTGACGGGGAGGCGGAGGAAGCTCGACCAGCCGAGCAGCAGCAGCACGATCGAGAAGACGATCGAGGGCAGGGGCCGCCTGATCGCGAGCGACGAAACGTTCAGCGCCATGCCGACCTCACGACCTTGCCGACGCGCGGATCACGGGGGCCTCGCGCTGTCACGGCTTCGCTGGCGCGGCGGGCGGGCCGGAAAGGGCGTCCGCGGGCAGGCCTTCGACGCCCGACCCCGCCGAAGCCACCACGACGTCGCCCTCGGACAGGCCTTCGCGGACCTGGACGTCGGTGTCGTCCGACAGACCCGTCACGATCGTTCGCCTTTCCAGCGTCGCGCCGTCGAGCACCTGCACGCTGGCGACGCCGTCCTTCAGCGTGACGGCCGCCTGCGGGATCGTGACCCTGCATTCCCGCCCGACCTCGATCCTGACGCTCGCGAACTGCCCGGGCCTGAGGTGGGACGCGGCGTCGACCGCGACGCGAGCCTGGCCCAGCTGCGTTGCCGGGTTCACCGTGCTCACGGGGTCCTTGACCGTGGCACCGGCGTCGGCGCCGTGGAGGCCGCGCACGCGGGCGCCCGCGCCCCTCCGGATGCGCGCCGCGAAGGGGCTCGGCACGTCGACGACGACGTCGATGGCGGCGTCGGTGGTGATCGTGAGCAGGGGCTGGCCCGCCGATGCGGCACCCGTGAGGTCCCCCGCGGCCGCGGCGAGTTGGGTGACGGTGCCGGCCGCCGGCGCGCGCAGGACCGCGGGTGCGGCGGTCGCGGCCGGGCCCGGGTCGGTCGGCACGGCCCGTATGAGATCCTGGCTCGCCGCGACGGCGTCCCCCTCGCTCACCAGGACCTCGCTGATCCGGTAGCCGGGCATCGGCAGGGCGAGGCGACGTTCGCCACGGGCGACCGCGAAGCCGGTCACGCGGACGGTTTCGGTGATGCAGGCCTTCGCGACCCTCATCGGGCCGATCGAGGGCCTCTCGATGGGCGCCGCGGAGGCCGCACAGGCGAGCGCCCCGCCCACGACCGACGCCAGCGCGGCACCGCACGCGGCCCGGCGAGCGCGACCGCGCGGGGGCGCGCGATCGCTCACTTCGCCGCGCTTCTGGTCGGCAGCAGGTTCACAGCCTGGACGCGCCGGTTGATGGCCGCCGTCGGGTCGGCGGGGTCCTTGAGGTCGGTCTTGCCATAGCCCACCGCGATCAGGTCCGACGGTGGCACGTGGTAGCGCTGGATCAGGAAGGCCCGCACGGACGCGGCGCGGCGCTCCGACAGAGCCTGGTTGAACTGGTCGCTGCCCTTCGCGTCCGTGTAGCCGGCGATCAGGAAGGTCCGGCCCCTGAACTCGGGGCTCGAGATCGCTTCGCCGAGCATGACCGCGGTCTTCATCGCCTGGCCACGCAGCGCGTCCGAGTTGAAGTCGAACTGCAGCACGAGGTCGATGGACGGTTTGTCGGCCTTGAAGGTCGCCAGCTTGGCGCGGTCGTCGCCCGTGAAGGATGTCGCCGGCCTGTTCCGCAAGGAATCGACGAACCCGGAGTTGTCGTCGCCGGCTTCGGGCCTGTGCGCGGACAGGCTCCGCGTCAAAGGCGCCGCGGGCGACAACGCCTGCCTGATGCGATCCACCGTCAGCTCTTGCGCCGACGCTGAGGCTGTCAGGCACAGGCCGGCGACGATGCAGATGGCCGCGAGCGCAGTCGGGAAAGGTCTGTCTGTCATCGTGAGCCCCCGGCGGACGGTTTCCGGTCGCCGCTCGTCTCGTCACGCGCAGTCCCCATGCCGACCTCTGGTGATGAGGGGCATCAGCCTGGCGGCGGGAAGGGCGGGGGGCACCAGGGTCGACCCTGTAAACGGTGCCCGCAGATTGCGGCCGGCGACTCCGTTCGATGAATGATCGGAAAAGATCGAAGCAAACACTTGAAGAGAGATGAACGTGCCACGCCGTCTCTGTCACGGCAAGCAGTTTGTGGCCCGATCCTGATCCGACCGTGACAGGGCATCTCCCCCGATATCGTCTATGATCGGGTTGAATCAGGGTGCATAGGTTTCCGGTGAAGACATACGAGGATATTTCATCGAACGAATTTATTTTATCCGGTCTACCGCCTTTTCGATGGTAAATGACACGTCGTTGTTTGCACGTTTAGAGCTCAAAGGGGAGGTGTTCCTAGGGTCTATCGTGCGCCGGCGTCACCGAATTCTGGTCGTGAGCCGTGTTCATCATGCGGCTGGGGAGCAGTGAGTTCATCGTCGTCTGGTCGAGGCCGCAGACGGATGTCAGCGTCACTGCGGTTTCAGCTCCGCCCTGCGGCCGGAACCGTCCGCGCAGACCGCGTCGACGACGCGACAGGCGATCCCGCGCGCCCCGCACTGTTTGAGCGCTTCCTCGCGCGCGTGGTCCATGTCGTCGCGCCAAGCCATGAAATACGACACCGACGACGCCGCCAGAGCACCGCACTGCTTGCCGGAGTAGCTCACGACCTGGGTGCAGTCGACGGCCCCGCAATGCTTCCGCGCCTGTGAGAGGGCCTCGCGCCGGCTCGGCTTGTCCCATGTCAGCCCGAAGCGCTTCGCGCGGGGGCCGAACGCGATCGCCCCCCAAGGGGAAGGTGGTCTGGTGTTGCGCAGGGCATCCAGCAACTGCGGCGTCGGTCGGTCGGTGCGCGGCAGGCCCGCACGGCCCTCGAAGCCCTGGATCGCCGACACCATGGCGGCAGAATCCGCGTCCCCCGGATCGAAGCCCTGGTCGAACAGGCGATCCCCGATCTCGCGCAGGTAGATGGGGTCGGAGACGGTCCGGTTCGGGGAAGCTTCGAGGCTCGCCACCTGGGCGGCGGCCGGCTGGGCGGCCGGGGCCGGCTTCGAGGGCGTATCGGCAGGCCGTTCCGGCGTGGGGGCATCGATCCGGGGAGCCGAGCCCTCGTCCGTGGGAGCCAGATAAACCCGCCCTCCGGTGATCTCGTTGTACGAGGCCGGCGTCTGCGGGTGGTGATCAGGCGTCGTGGCGGCGAGCTGGGACACGTTCTCCCGAACCTCGTAGGCCAGATCGTCGAGGTTCAGGCCCGGGCGCGTCAGCAGGGGCAGGAGCACGCGCGTGAACACCGAGTTGGGATCCGGGTCCGCGTCGGACAGCCGGTCCAGAGCCGACTGGCCGTAGCCGGCGGAATACAGGGAGAACACCCCGGTCGCCTCCGGTGGGTGGGCGAAGCCCCGAATGAGCCCGACCGAGCGCAGGCCCGGCTTCCTGAACGGGTTGTCGCGGCACGAGTCGAGGATCATCACGGTCACCCGCGGCCTGTTCTCCTGGAGGGCGGCGATGATGTCCGCCTCAGACATGGCCTGATTGGCGAGGCGCTGTTCCTGCCCCTGCTCGATGTCGGGGATGTCCGACGGCACGACGTAGTTGCCGCTCCCGAGCGCGATGCCGTGCCCTGCGAAGTAGAACAACGCGGTGTCGCCGGGATGGATGAGCGCGCTGAGTTCGTAAAGCTTGTCGACGATCTGAGATCGCGTGAGGTCCGTGCCGCGCAGGACCTTGAACCCGTCCCGCTCGAGCGCATCGCCCACGGCGGTGGCATCGTTGACGGCCTTCACGAGTTGCCGGTCCGCTTCGAGGTGGCTGTAATGATTGTTGCCGACGACGAGCGCGAAACGGTGGTCGGCAGGAGTCGCCAGGGTGCGGTCGGGTCGCAGGACCGAGCCTGCCACCAAGGAGGCGAGGACAATTGAAAGGCGGAGGAGCAGCTTTCTGCTCGGCACCGCCGCTGCGAGGATCTCCGCGCCGGCGAGGGCCGATGCCGAAGGCCGCCAACGCTGCCGACCCCGTCCCGGCGCGACGTCCGACCCCTGGCGACCCGTGAAACTCGACGAAGCAGGAGGCATGTCTGGTCCCCAGATGTGGGACGGCGGGGTGCGCTTCCGAAGACGCCGCGCGCAGGGATGGTCCCCCATCATACGGAGTGGGCCGACAGTGGCAACCGGTCGTCGCACTCCTCCGGGGAAACTCTGCCCTATGACGGTGTTTGCACAAGTTGACTGGGCCGATGAAGCGATAGTACTTTCGGCTCTGAGGAGGAGTTGTAAAGCGAGATAAAACTATCCGATGTAAAAAATGTTTGAAAATCAAACAAGTCGACTTACGATAATCATAGATTTTCCAATTCAGAGAGACGTGACGATGCGAGGAAAATCGATGATAAGACGCTGTTATGGATAGAAATTTATTCTGCAAAGGTGTGAACTTTGTGCGCCGATGTCGCAACAGCCGTGTGCTGCGCGCGGCAATCCTCTGTGGTAGGAAGTGCGGGGCTCGACGTGCCGTGCTTCAGCCCGCGGCGGACGATTCGAGGTGCCACATGCGGTACGCTGTCCTCGTCACCTGCTCGCTCGCCATCCTCACCCCCGGTGTCCCCTCAGCGCTGGCGCAGCAGGAAGGGGGCGGGGTCGGCGGCAGCCTGGTCGCCCCGGAGACCAGCTCTCGGCGGGTCCAGCCGGGGCCGGGCTCCACGGGGAAGCCTCGGAAAATCGATCCGCAAGCTCCCGTCGGACAGTCCGTCGGCTCCGCGCCAGCCATCTATTCCTATCCGATCAACACCCAACCGGACGGCTGGGCGGCGCTCAAGGCCGAGCCGAGGGGCGACGCGCAACGCCTGACCAAGGTCCACGACGGTACCCTCTTTCTCGTGGTCGGTCGTGTGCCGGGCTGGAAGCTCGTGCAGTTGGGATCGGGCGAGCGAGGCTGGATCGCGGAGCGGCTCGTCGGATGCTGCCAGCCGCCACGTCGTTGAGGTGTATCCCCGAGAGGGGCTGAATCCGGCCTTCCCGTCCGCACGCTGCGCTCTTCGGGCCCGGCTCCACACGCCGTCCGGTCTCACCGAGCGGGTTTGCGCGGCGCGCATGGACCGGGCTGGACCACCGCTCACGGGATCCGCGCGGGTCGCGGTCCGGCCGTCGCGACATTGGCCTCGGGCGCGTCGAGGCTTCCGCCGACACCGCCGCCCTCCGGCTGCGCGCCTTCGAAGGACGCGGCCGAACCGTCGAGCTGGCGCGGCGGCGTCGCGACGTCGGCCGGCGTGGCCCCGCCTCGGTCCGGCCGGACCTCTGCCAGGAGGCTCCCGCCGATGCCGCCCCCGTCCGGCTGCGCCACCTCGGCGGCGGCGTCCGAACCGTCGAGCTGGCGCAGGGCGTTCCCGGCCTCGGCATCCGCCGGTGCGGCCGCGACGGCCGCGGCCAGGTCCGACCGGGCTTCGACCCGCCGGCCGAGCCGCGCGTAGGCGATCCCCCGTTCCCGCAGCGCGGGTTCGTTGCCCGGGTCGATCGCGTGGGCCGCCTCGAAGTCCCGCAACCCCCCTTCGACGTCGCCCATCCTCACCAGGGCCCGCCCCCGCTCGACGTGGGTCGACGCGTCGTTGCCGTTGATCGCGAGCACGGCCGAGAAATCCCGCACGGCCGAGCCGAAATCACCCTTCGCGACATACACGGCTCCGCGGCCATATAGCGGGAACGCGTAGGTGGGAGCCATGGCGACCGCGGTGTTGGCATCCTGCAGCGCGAGATCCAGGCGGCCGGCACCCTTGTAGGCGCGCATGCGGTTGTCGTAATACCCGGCGATCTTCGGATTGATGCGGATGACGCTGGAATAATCGGCTGCGGCCAGATTAAAATCCCCGGTCTGCTCCTCGGCCATCCCCCTGCGATTGTAAGCCCGCTCCAGCAGCCTCGGGTCGCTCGACAGGCCGATCACGACCGAGCAGGCGCTGATCACGGCGGACCGTTCGGAAGCCTGCCTGCAGAGCTCGGTCGCGCTCTGCACGGCGCTGGCCTGCTGCTCGGCCTTGGCCCTGCGATCCGCCTCGGCCTGACGGACGAGCCGGTCCGCCTCCGTCTTGGCCTGACGGTCGGCCTCCTCCTGCGCGGCCCGGCGCCGGGCATCCTGATTCGCCTGAAGGATCGCTTGGCTCACGGTGTCCGCGCCGGCGTTGGTCGGCGTGGCCCCGGAGAACGCCACGGCGTCCGGGAAGGTTTGCGGATCGGCGGCGTCGGAGGCGCCCGGCAGGGCATCGAAGATGTCGGCCTGTCGGCCGGAGTCGGACACCATGTGCCGGGGATAGAGCTCGTTGGCCATGACCACGGCGAGGCGTGACGCGTTCGGGAATGCATTCCTGTTCCAGGAGAGTGTGAAGCCCGAGATCCCGCCCCGCACGACGATGTAGCGCGAGTAGCTGGACAGCGTGTCCGTTCCGCTCGCGACGGCCAAGAACGTCGGGCGGATCACCTTCATGTCGACGTGCCGATCCGCGGCCGGTCGGGTCAGGTTGTCGAGAACGGCGCTGAGCGTCATCTCGCCGTCCGCGAAGAACGAGAAGTCGATGCTGATCGTGCGCTTGCGGTTTTCCAGAGCGAAGCCGTTCCGAGTCGGCGACCGGGACAGCCCGAAGTTGCCGGGCACGACCACCGAGGCGGGTGCGAACGGGTGGTCCAGGAACTCGAAGCCCCAGCTGTTGAAGATGCGTCCCCCGACGACGCTCAGCGCCCGGCGCGTCTCCGGCGTGAGGACGCCCGTCGGAGCGATGTCGTGGTCGGCTTGGAAGCTGCCCGTCGCGTCATAGAGACGGCCGCTGAAGTCGTTCGACGCCATGGCGTTGAAGTCCCCGGTGGCCATCAACTCCAAGAACACTTCGTTGCGGTCCCGCGCCGGCAGGCCGTCGAAGATGGCCTGAGCCTGCGCCATGAAGGGGCGCGAGGCCGCCTCGGCGGGCGACATCGCCATCGCGAGGAGGGTGGATGCCACGTAGGCCGCGGCGGAGCTTCGACCCCCCCTCACGTTCATCGCCCCCTCCCGCGTCGACACGCTCAAGTTACTCAGCCTTCAGAGCGATGCAACTGCGATCGCGCCCGGATCATCGATTTCCGGACGGTAGATCAGCCGCGCCGGGTGGATCGGACGACCGCCCACAGTTCCATCGTCGATCGGTTCCGCTCAGACCGATGATCAGGTGCGAAGTCAACGATCTACAGAAACCGGGTAGTCCCGTGAAGGTTGGAGGACGGATGTCGCATATCGATCGATTCGAGTGAGTGTATCCAGATTGTAATTCATCACTGGGTGATCGATCCTGTGATCGCGAACGCGACAATTCATTTCACGATGTTTCTCGTGATCGACTCACTTGTGCTCTCAACCCATCGAGTGATTCGCATCGAGTTTGGGATGTGCGAGCCTGTTGGCGTGTTCGAGGCCGTATCCGTCGTGCTGAAGGCGCAGACCCGACACGCCCTGCGCCGGTTCGCCGGCGACCGGCAGCGGCCTCGCACCCACACCTTGCGCGCTCGGATCGTGCTCCTGGCTCGATGCCGTCGAGGGCTTCTTGTCCAAGCTGGCCCGACAGGCCTCCCGACGCGACGTGTTCCAGTGTGTCGACGGTCTCGTGGCCACCATCGAACGCTCCATCGCGAGCACCGACGACGATCCCACACCCTTCATGTGAACCGCTCCAGCCCCCACCATCTCGGCCGAGCTCAGGAGGCATCAGCCGAATGCCTCGAGGCACCGGCGCCTCTCATCGGACCCTTCGCACGTGATCGTCGGCTCCGCGCCCGGCGGGTCGCGCCGAAGCGGATGGTGAAGCGCGCCCCATCGATCGCGCTCACTCAGCCTGATCTTCGTCGAGAGACGCCGCGATCAGCTGTCCTTCGAATTCGAAGGTCGCATCGAAGCGAGACGTGTCGTAGCCTCGTCCGTCCAGCGCTGCCCGCACAGCGGCCTCGGCTCCCCTGTGCTCGCCGATCAGCAAAGAGGCCTTCACGAAAGGCATGCCGGCCTGGAGCAGCTGCTTCCAGTTCAGGATGGTGCGGTTGCCTTCGAAGGCGTGGCGGGTCGTCATGGGAAAGATCGGCTTGGCGGAGAAGCCCGCGGCCACGAGCCGTGCCGTGAGCGTGATTTCGTAAGATCGGATCACGGCATCCTTGTTCGTTCTGTTCACAACGTCGCGCCAAAAGGACCGGAATGCGTCAGATGTCAGGCAGCGCTTCTTGATCGCCAGGAAAAAGCTCTGAAGATGCCACGCGTAGAATCTGTTGTCTGTCAGGCCGACGATGTCCTCGTCGCTCGCAGAGATGCTTTCGATCAGGTTTTTGAACGTGATACGATCGACGGGGCCGACGATGCTGTCATTCGTCAGGTAAAGGACGGGAGATTCCAAGACTTCTGGGATCCGATCGATCACATGAGCCCAGGCTGCGAAGTCGAAGCCCGAGTTCTCGCGCAGGTAAACGGCGGCGCAGCTGTCGATCAGGTCGGGCGGCAGCACTGTCGTACGTTCCGGGGCGGCCACGATGAGAACCACGTCGATCCCCTGCTGCCGCATGGCGTCGGCATAGTGAGGAACATGGCTCTTGATGCGCCCCCGGGCCGCGAAGGTGACGAACAAGGCGGTCGGCCGAGCACCCAGAGAAGATCCCTGCTTGATGCAGGTCATCCGCACCGCCGAGGCCTTGAGCCGAGCGATCGCGTCGTCCTCGACGGGGTGGGCCGGCCGGCCAGCGTCCATCCCGTCGAGCATGAAGTCCGACAAAGGATCGAGGCGCGATGTCGAGGCGTGGTGGGAACGCCGGTATCGGATGGCGTCGAAGAAGAGAGATGGGTTGGTCGCGTAGCCGCCGACGCGCATGAAGTGTGACACGGGCGTCTCGTGGGGGCGCATGGTCGCCCCGTATTTGCGCTTGTACCATGCGTTGTCGAACCAAGTGTTGGGATTGATGTTCAACGCCGAACCGACCCTCGCGTAATGCCAGACGACGTTGTCCTCATCGCCGTTCTTCGGCGAGATCTGATCGAGGTAGAAACCGACGTCGAACAGCGGATGGGGCTGCCGCCCTTCGCGGCTGCCGTGATCGACGTAGTGGCGGAGGGGATCGATGCCGGCCGCGGCGATGTCCGGATTGAGGCGACGGTAGAGGTCGGGATCGAACAGGCCGTCGGCCCGCATCTTGCAGACGATCTGTTCCGTGGGATCGACCTGCCCGGCGTGGGTCGAGAGTCCCAGCCGCCATCCGTGAGCGCAGAAATGCGCGAAAGGTCCCCACGCGTTGATATGGTGCGACGGATAGGTGGCGGCGTACCAGACGGGATCGAATTCGGGGTTCGGGCGCGCGCCCTCCTGCTCCCCCTGCGCGAGATAATGCGTGAGCGGATCCAGGCCGGATCGGCGCAAGGCCGGGAAGGCATCGAGGTAGTGCCGAGTGTCGAAGAATCGGTTCGGCCGATGACCCCGCCATGCGCCTTCGGTTTTGAAGTGATCTTCGGGCGTTCCTGCCCATCCCGACCCGCCGAGGTACTCGTCGCGGTACCAGCACGGGTCGAAGACCCCGGTGGCTGTGAGGGATGCGAAGCGCTGGGGGACGTCACTCGGTCGGTCTGCCGGTTCGATCAATCGGTGCTCCTCGCCCTTGCTCTGTTCGGCCGAGTCCTCGGCCGGCTGCCTCGACATCTTACCATGAGCTTCGCCGGCGACGGCCACGCCGCGGCGGCGGTCGACAACGATCCCGCCGCCGTCGCCTCCGTCGAAGCCATGATGACCGCCGTGGGCACCCCGTCGCCCCAAGGCCTCAGCCACGCCGCGGTCGGCCTCCGGGCCCGAGCGGCGGGGCTCCGCTAAAGCCGCCACAGCTCTACCCCCGCCGGCACGGCGGCGCGGTCGAGCGCGTGCTTGACGTCGAGCACCCAGCCGCCTTCGGGCCGGAGCAGGCGCGACACCATCGGCCAGCCGCCCGCCCGGAACCGGGCATGCGCCACAGCCAGCACCACGGCGTCGGCGGGGGCGAGCCGCTCGGGCGGCACGAGCGCGATGCCGTATTCGCGCATGGCCTCCTCGGCGTCGACCTCGGGGTCGCACACCTGCACCCGCAAGCCGAAGCTCCCGATCTCGCGCGCGATGTCGATTACCTTGCTGTTGCGGATGTCGGGCACGTCCTCCTTGAACGACAGGCCGAGCAAGGTGACGACCGGCGAGGCGCGCCCGAGCGCCACCACGCGCCGCACGCATTCCCGGCCCACGTGGGCCCCCATGCCGTCGTTGACGCGCCGGCCCGCCAGCACGACCTGCGGGTGCAGCCCCGCCTCCTGGGCCTTGTAGGTGAGGTAATAGGGGTCGACGCCGATGCAGTGGCCGCCGACGAGGCCGGGCGTGAAGGGCAGGAAGTTCCACTTGGTGCCGGCCGCCGCCAGCACGTCCGCCGTGTCGATCCCGAGCCGGGCGCAGATCAGGGCGAGCTCGTTCATCAGCGCGATGTTGAGGTCGCGCTGGGTATTCTCGATCACCTTGGCGGCCTCGGCCACGCGGATCGAGCCCGCGCGGAACACGCCGGCCTCGACCACGGCGCCGTAGGTGTCCGCGATCACGTCGAGCGTGCGGCTGTCCTGCCCCGCCACCACCTTGCGGATCGTCTCGAAGCGGTGGCGCCGGTCGCCGGGGTTGATGCGCTCGGGCGAGAAGCCCACGGTGAAGTCGCGGCCCCCCACGAGCCCCGAGGCGCGCTCCAGCACGGGCAGGCAGTCCTCCTCGGTGCAGCCGGGGTAGACGGTCGACTCGTAGACCACGATGTCGCCGCGCTTCAGCGCGGCTCCCACGGTGCGCGAGGCCGCCATCACGGCCGACAGGTCCGGCTGCAGGGCGGCGTCGATCGGCGTCGGCACCGTCACGATGTAGAGGTCGGCGGCGCGCAGCGCTTCCGGATCGTCGGTCGCCCGCAGGCCGGAGGCGAGGAGCGCCCCGGGCTCGACCTCGCGCGTGCGGTCGTGGCCGCGGTTCAGCTCGGCCACGCGCGCGGCGTCGATGTCGAAACCCACCACGCCGAAGCCGGCGCGCGCGAAGGCGACGGCCACCGGCAGGCCCACGTAGCCCAGCCCGATCACGGCCAACCGTCGACGCTCCATGTCCTGCCCGTCCTCTGCCCGGCGGCCGCGCTCGCCCGCGGCCGTGGTGGACCGGGAGGCCCGGCCCCGCAAGCTTGCATTTCGACGGTGGCCTTCGCATAGCTGGCCGCCCGCCACCCGCGCCGAGGGACCGACCGACTTTGAGCACGCTCGACAGGCCGCGCCGGGTGCTCGTGACGGGCGCCGCGGGCTTCATCGGCTACCACCTCGCCGCCCGGCTGCTGGCCGAGGGCGACGCGGTGGTGGGCCTCGACAACCTCAACGCATACTACGACGTGTCGCTGAAGGAGGCCCGCCTCGCGCGCCTCGTCGCGCAGCCGGGCTTCACCGCCGCGCGGCTCGACCTCGGCGACCGGGCCGGCCTCGGCGCGCTCTTCGCGGACGGGTTCGACCTCGTGGTCAACCTCGCGGCGCAGGCCGGCGTCCGCTACTCGCTGGTGAACCCGCAGGCCTACGTCGACAGCAACATCACGGGCTTCACCAACCTGCTGGAATGCTGCCGGCACGCCCGCGTGGGCCACCTCGTCTACGCGTCGTCGAGCTCGGTCTACGGGGCGCTCACGGCCACGCCCTTCTCGGTGCGGCAGACCGTGGACCACCCGGTCAGCCTCTACGCCGCCACCAAGAAGTCCAACGAGCTCTTCGCCCACACCTACAGCCACCTGTTCGGGCTGCCCACCACGGGGGTGCGCTTCTTCACCGTCTACGGGCCCTGGGGGCGGCCCGACATGGCGATGTTCCTGTTCGCGCGCGCGATCCTGGAGGGGCGGCCCATCGACGTCTTCAACGACGGCCGGATGGAGCGCGACTTCACCTACATCGACGACATCGTGGAAGGGCTGGTGCGGCTCGGGCGCCGCCCCGCCGCCCCCGACCCCGCCTGGGACGGCGCGGACCCGGACCCGGGCACGAGCGCCGCGCCCTACCGTCTCTATAACATCGGCAACAACCGGCCCGTGCCGCTCATGCGGATGATCGCGGTGCTGGAGGACTGCCTCGGGCGCCAGGCGGAGAAGCGCTTCCTGCCGCTCCAGCCCGGCGACGTGCCGGCCACCTTCGCAGACATCGACGACCTGCGGCGCGACGTCGGCTTCGAGCCGTCCACGCCCATCGAGGTCGGCGTCGAGCGGTTCGTGCGCTGGTACCGGGACCACTACCGGGTGTGACGGCGCTCCGGACGGCCGCGCGGGGCAGGGGATGATCGGATACGAGATCGGCGACATCCAGCGGCGCTGCGGCTACGCGGCCTCGGAGAACGGGCGCCGCTACCAGGCGAAGGGCCAGGTCGTCGCCTTCGACTGGACGGGCGACACGATCTCCTCCGCCGTGAAGGGGACCGAGGCGCGACCCTACCGGCAGACCGTCACCGTGAAGGAGCGCAAGGGGCGGCTCAGCATCGTGGGCACCTGTTCGTGCCCGGTCGGGGCCGACTGCAAGCACGTGGCCGCGGCCCTCTACCAGGGCCTGGCGGTGCTGGCCGAGGCCCGCGCCGCCGCCGAGCGCACGCCCGAGCGGCGCCTCGCGCGTCTGACCGCGCCGCTGCCGCAGCCGGCTTGGCGGCCGCCGGAGCCCGCCGCGGGCGAGCTGCCCGGCGCCCTCGCGGCCTGGCTCACGGAGCTCGACCGGGCCGCGAAGACGGTGGACGAGGACTACCCGCCCGGCATCAACCAGCGCATCGTCTACCTGCTGGTGCCGCTGCGCGACGAGCCGCACCTGCCGCAGATCGGCGTGCAGCCCGTCACGGCGAAGCTCCGCAAAGACGGGACCTTCCTGCCGGAGGTGAAGCCCTATTCGGCCCACCGCGCCTCGTCGGGCGGCGCCAAATACCTGCGCCCGTCCGACGACCGCATCATGCGCGACCTCGCCCGCGTCCCCTCGGTCTACGGCGCGGCGACCCACCGCCTCGCCGGGGAAGGCGGCGCCGAGATCCTGGCCGCGATCCTCGACACCGGCCGGGCCCGCTGGGGTGCCGTCGGCGGGCCGGCGCTGGCGGGCGGGCCGGCGCGGGACGGCGCGCTGGCCTGGGGCGAGGTCGAGGGCGGGTCGCTGCTGCCGCGCCTCGAGGTCGACGGCGCCGACCACGTCCTCGCCGGGACGCCGCCCGTCTACGTCGACGTCGAGGCCGGCCTCCTCGGCCCGGTCGAGACGGGGCAGCCGGCCCGCATCGCCGCGGCCCTGCTCAGGGCGCCGCCCGTGGCGCCGGTCGCGCTGGCGGCCCTGAACGAGAAGCTCGCGCGCCGCCTGCCGTCGATGGCCGGGCTGACGCCGCCGACGCCGCCGGTGGAGCGCCGGACCGGGGTGGCGCCGCGGCCGAGCCTGCGCCTGCTGCGGGGCGCGACGCAGGGCACGCCGGTCTACAACGCCTACGGCATCTCGGCCGTGCAGATCACCCCCGTCCCCGTGGCCCTGGCGCGCCTGTCGTTCCGCTACGGCGACGCCGTCGTGCCGCTCGGCGAGACCAGGCCGACGGTGTCGCTCTACGCCGGCGGCCGGCTCGTCGAGGTCGAGCGCGACCCCGAGGCCGAGGCGGCAGCGGCCCGCGCGCTGATCGAGCGCGGCTTCGCGCCCGCGCCCGAGCTGCACCCGCACCTGGCGCGCGAGCACGCCCGCGACCTCGTGGCCGGGCCCGACGAGGATGCCTGGCTCGACGCCGTGTCGGACGCGGTGCCCGAGCTCGGGCGCCTCGGCTGGGACGTGTCCGTCGACGCGGACTTTCCCTACCGCGTGGTCCGGGCCGACGGGGCGATCGACGCCGACCTGCATCAGACGACGGGCATCGACTGGCTGGAGCTCCACCTCGGCGTCACGGTGGACGGCGAGCGCGTCGACCTCGTCGGGCCCATCGTGGGGCTGATCTCGTCGCCCGACTTCTCGCTCGACACCTTCGCGGCGCTGGCCGAGAACGACGACAAGCCGGTGTTCCTGCCGCTGCCGGACGGCCGCCTCCTGTCCATGCCCATGGGCCGGCTGCGCCCCATCGTCGAGGGCCTGCGCGACCTCGCCTTCGGGCTGGAGCGCGACGGGGCCGGCCTGCGGCTGTCGGCGCTCGACGCCGCGCGCCTGTTCGAGTTCGAGGCCGCCACGGCCGGCGCGGCCCTGCGCTGGCGCGGCGGCGAGGCGATCCGCGACCTCGGCCGCAAGCTCGCCGCAGCCGGCGGCGTGCCGCCCGTCGCGGTGCCGCCGGACTTCGCCGCGACGCTGCGGCCCTACCAGGCCGAGGGCGTCGCTTGGCTGTCGCTGCTGCGCGAGGTGGGGCTCGGCGGCATCCTCGCCGACGACATGGGGCTCGGCAAGACCGTGCAGGCCCTGGCCTTCCTGTCGATCGAGAAGGCGGCGGGCCGGCTCGACCGGCCGGCGCTGGTGGTTGCGCCGACGAGCCTCATGGCCAACTGGGCGCGCGAGGCGGAGCGCTTCGCCCCCGCCCTGCGCGTCCTGACGCTGCACGGGCCGGACCGGCACGCGCGCTTCGCGGAAATCGACGACCACGACCTCGTGCTCACCACCTACCCGCTGGTCGGGCGCGACCGGACCGTGCTGGCCGAGACGGAATGGCACGTGCTTCTGCTCGACGAGGCGCAGACGATCAAGAACCCGGAGGCCGCCACCACCAAGCTGATCCTGTCGCTCGGCGCCCGCCACCGCTTCTGCCTCACCGGCACGCCGCTGGAGAACAACCTCGCCGAGCTGTGGTCGCTGTTCTCCTTCGCCTGCCCGGGCCTGCTCGGGGACCGCAGGCGCTTCACGATCGACTGGCGCACGCCGATCGAGAAGACCGGCAACGCCGAGCGGGGCCGCCTGTTGGCGCGGCGCGTGCGGCCCTTCCTGCTGCGCCGCACCAAGGAGCAGGTGGCGCGCGACCTGCCGCCCAAGACCGAGATGGTGGAGCGGATCGCCTTCGAGCCGGCGCAGCGCGACGTCTACGAGACGATCCGCCTGTCCATGCACCAGCGCATCCGCAAGGCCATCGAGGACAAGGGCTGGGCCCGGAGCCGCATCGTGGTGCTCGACGCGCTGCTCAAGCTCCGGCAGGCCTGCTGCGACCCGCGGCTCCTGAAACTCAGGACCAAGGCGGCAGCCACGGCCGGCTCGGCCAAGCTGGAGCGGCTGGAGGAGATGCTGCGCGAGCTGCTCGCCGAGGGGCGGCGCGTGATCGTCTTCTCGCAGTTCACCTCCATGCTCGACCTGATCCGCCCGCGGCTCGACGCGGCCGGCATCCGCACGAGCCTGCTCACGGGCGACACGCGCGACCGCCCGGCCGCCATCGCGGCCTTCGAGTCCGGCGACGCCGAGGTGTTCCTGATCAGCCTCAAGGCCGGCGGCGTCGGGCTGAATCTCGTGGCGGCCGACACGGTGGTGCTCTACGACCCGTGGTGGAACCCCGCCGTCGAGGCGCAGGCGGTCGACCGCGCCCACCGCATCGGCCAGACGAAGCCCGTCTTCGTCCACAAGCTCGTCGCCTCGGGCACGATCGAGGAGAAGATGGAGGTGCTGAAGGAGAAGAAGGCGGCGCTCGCCGCCTCGCTCTTCGACCCCGACGGCGAGCCGACCCTCGCCATGACCGAGGCCGACATCGAGATGCTGCTGGGGGCGTGAGGGCGCGGCCGGGCGGGGCGTGGCGCCCCGCTCCGGGCCTTCCCCTCCACCGTCGTCGCGAGCGCGGCGAAGCGATCCGGCGCGCCCCCTCTGAGGGACGCGCCACCCGTGGGAGCGCCGACCGCGCGAGCGGCTCACGGCGGTTCTGGACCGCTTCGCTGGGGACGGCGGATCGGAGACCGTCTCCGGGCGGCCAGGCTCCCGGCCGCCGTCTGCACGGGATCTGCACGGGACCCGACATCGCCCTGCACGCGGGCCGGCGATCCTGCCCCCATGCAGAACACGCCCCCTCCGCCCCGCCCCTCGCTCCCGCGCCGCCTGCTCGACGACGCCTGGTGGCTCGCCGGTGCGCTCACGGTTCCCCGACCGGCCAGGATCATTCCTTTCCCCACGCCACGGCGTCTCGACGGCTCACGCGAGGCGTCACGATGACGGCGACAGCGATTCGCCGACACACAAGGAACCGCCGCCAGTTCGGCGCTAGCTGATCGAGCGGCTTGGTCGGCCGCGGCGTCCTGCTGCGGCCGCCTGAATAGCAACGATGCTGTAACGGAGATCGAGAGATGATCCGATGGATCGCCATTCTGTGCTTTATCGTTTCCGCGAATACCCTAGCGCGAGCAGAGGAAACATTCGATGCTGATTCTCTTGTGTTTCACAATGTTTTCTGCAGCAGAAAAGGTGATAGAGTGTCATATTCGATCGTCGGCACCGGAGCTTTTCGAGCGCCGCGAGTCGAGACCATCGAAACATTCATCGTGTCGTGGCTGAATCGACACCCGCACGCGACAGCGAGGATCGTAGAGCAGAGCACCTTGGGTCCGAAGCTGGGTCTGATGGATTACATCTGGATCGACAAGGGTAACGACAGCCTCAACATCGACCTTGTCAGGCAGGGCATCGTTCCAGGAGGCATGATGGCAGACGGAGTGGAGTACCTGACCTCGATCAAGGATGCGATCCATCTCGATCTCACCAGCCCTGACTTCCCCAAGCGCGTGATCGATGAGGGGGCGTATCATGTCTTCATGGACAGGGTCGTGATCGCCGAATCGGCAGCCCGGTCCGACAGGATCGGACTCTGGTCGGACGAGTATCGGGAGATGATGAAGCAGGAAGGATACATTCCAGAATGATCCATCAAACGATCATCCGCTCCTCCAAGCGTCAGCCTGTGCCGGAAGGCGGCTCATGCGCTATCCCGACGCTGCGGGCTTCATCGGCCGCGCGGCGACCATGACGGGTGACGGATGACGGCGGTGCCCTCCATCCTGGTGGCCGACGACGACCCCCACATCCGGGACGTCATCGGCTTCGCGCTCGGGCGCGCCGGCATGGCCGCCGCCATGGCGCGCGACGGCGCCGAGGCCCTGGCGCTGGTCCGCCGCGAGGCCTTCGACCTCGCCGTGCTCGACGTCGGCATGCCCGAGATGGACGGCCTCGCGCTCTGCCGCGAGATCCGCCGCGGCTCGGCGCTGCCGATCCTGTTCCTGTCGGCGCGCGACGAGGAGGTCGACCGCGTGCTCGGCCTGGAGATCGGCGGCGACGACTACCTCACCAAGCCGTTCAGCCCGCGCGAGCTGGTGGCGCGCATCCGGGCGATCCTGAAGCGCAGCCGCCCGGCGCCCGCCGCCGACGCCGCGCTGCGCCGCGGCCGCCTCGCGCTCGACCCCGAGGCGCGGCTCGTCGCCTTCGGCGGCACCGCCGTGCCCCTGACGGCGCTGGAATTCGCCATCCTCCAAGCCCTGATGGCGCGGCCCCGCATGGCCTTCACGCGCGACCGCATCCTCGACGCCGCCTACGGGGTCGGCGCCGCCGTGTCGGACCGCACGGTGGACAGCCACGTGCGCGGCATCCGCGCCAAGCTCGCCGCCGCCGGCTGCGCGGACGCGGTCGACACCGTGCACGGCGTCGGCTTCCGCCTCGGGGCCTGCGGCGGCACGGCGCCGTGAGCCGCGTGTGGCGCGACGGGCGGCCGAGCCTCGGCCTCGTGCTGGCGCTGGTGCTCGGCACCGTGCTGGCGCTGCCGCTGGCGGGCGTGCTCGCCTCCGGGGTCTACGACGACGGGCTCCTGCGCCGCACCGAGGCCGAGCTGATGGCGCAGGCGGCCGCCCTGGCCGCCGAGGCGGGCCGCACCGCCGCGGAAAGCCTGCCGCCCGACGCCCCGCTCGGCCCACCGGCGCCGGCCGGCCCGGCCCCGGACCTCGCGCCCGACCTCGGCGCGCTGCGGCCGCGGCGCCCCGACGCGGCCGAGCCCGCGGCCCCGCCGGCGCCGGCCTTCCTGGCGCTCGGCGCGCGGCTCGCGCCGGACCTCGCCGCCACGCAGGCCGTGACGCAGGCGGGCTTCCGGCTGCTCGACCCGTCCGGCACGGTGATCGCCGGGCGCGACGAGGTCGGCCGGTCGCTGGCCGGCGTCGAGGAGGTGGCGGCGGCGCTCGGCGGGCGGACCGCGGCGGCGCTGCGCCGGCGCGTGTCGAGGCACGCCTACCCGGCGCTCGGCTCGCTCAGCCGCGGCCGGCCGGCGCGGGTCTTCGTCGCCGTGCCGGTCGTGGCGCGGGGCCGGGTGGCGGGCGCCGTCTACGCGTCGCGCACGCCCGTGGACCTGCTCGGCAGCCTCTACGGCCAGCGCCGGGCCCTCGGCCTCGCCGCGGCGGCCGTGGTAGCCGCGGCCGTGCTGGCCGGGCTCGTGCTCCACCGCGCCATCAGCCTGCCGGTGCGCGAGCTGATCGGCCTTTCGGCCGCGATCGGGGCGCGCGACGCGGCCGCGGTGGCGTCGCACCGCCACCACGGCACGGTGGAGTTCGCGGCCCTCGCGGCGAGCCTGCGCGGCATGGCGCGGCGCCTGACGGAGCGCGGCGACGCCGTGTCGAGCTTCGCGGCCCACGTGTCCCACGAGCTGAAGTCGCCGCTGAGCGCCATCCGCGGCGCGGCGGAGCTGCTGCGCGACGACGACCCGGCCGACCCGATGGCGCCCGACGAGCGCCGCCGCTTCCTCGACCACCTGCTCGCCGACACGGAGCGGCTCGGCGCGCTGCTGGAGCGGCTGCGCGAGATGGCCCGCGCCGAGGCCGAGCCGACGGCGGGCCGCTCGGCGCTGCGGCCGGCGCTCGGCGCGCTCCGGGCCCGCTTCCCCGCCCTCGCGCTGCGGGCCGGGGGCGCGCTCGACGCCGAGATGCGCGTCTCGGCCGACAACCTCCTCGTTCTGCTGGGCCACCTCGCCGACAATGCGGGGCGGCACGGCGCCCGCGCGCTCGACGTGACGGCGCGGCCGGACGGGCCGGGCCTGCGGATCGAGGTCCGGGACGACGGCACCGGCATCTCGCCGAACAACCGGGCCAGGATCTTCGACAGCTTCTTCACGACGCGGCGCGAGGACGGCGGCACCGGCATGGGGCTCGCCATCGTGCGGGCGCTCCTCGGCGCGCACGGCGGCACGGTGGCCCTGCTCGACACGGAGGGGGGCGCCGGCTTCGCGCTGTGGGTGCCGGTGGCGGACGCCGCCGCGGCTCGGCGGCCCCGGTCCCGCCGCCGACGGCGGGTCCTCGCCGCGACGGCGCTCGTGGTGCTGGCCGGGCTGGCGCTGCGCGGGTGGGGCCCGGCGCTCGGGCTGCCCTTCGCCGTCACCAAATACGGCGGCTCGGTCCTGTGGGGCGCCATGGTCTACGGGGTCGCGGCGGCGCTGCGCCCCGCGGCCCGGCCCGGGCGGGTGGCCGCCGCGGCCCTCGCGGTCGCGGCACTGGTCGAGCTGTCGCGGCTCGCCCACGCGCCCGCCCTCGACGCCTTCCGCCTCACGGCGGCGGGCGCCCTGCTGCTCGGCCGCGTGTTCTCGCCCTGGAACCTGCTGTGCTACGCCGCCGGCATCGCGGCGGCGTGGGCCTGGGACCGCGGCGATCCGAGGGTCACGTGATCGCGTAGATCTTGCGCGCGTCGTCGTGGGTGGCGAGCGGGCGGCCGACCTCGCGGGCGATCTCCTGGACCTCCTGGAGGAGCTGGAGGTTCGTCGGGTTGCGGTCGGGGTCGTAGAACAGCTCGAGGCCGGTCTTGACGTGGCCGCCGAGTTCGATCGTGCGCTTGATGATCGGCCGCGTGTCGAGCCCGCCCTCGCCCCAGATCGAGATGCACCAGGGCAGCTTGTGCTTCGCCTCGGCGATCATGCCGAGGTAATAGTACAGGCTCTCCAGCGACGGCTCCATGCCGCAGGTGCCGATGGGCTTCGACGAGGTCAGGCCGTATTTGCCGACAAGGTAGAAGTCCCACATCGAGCCCGGGCTCGCCATGCCGCGGTCGACGTAGTGGCGCGCCACGCGCAGGTGGCCGGGCTCGTAGACGCCGAAGATCATGGCGATGTCGTTGGCCCGGCAGAAGTCGACCTGCCCGGCGACGCGCTTGAGGTTCCAACCGTATTCGCGGCCGAGGAGGTGGCCCCCCTCGTCCTCGTCGATCGCGAACATGTCGATGCCGGTGTCGACCACCGCGACCTGCACGTTGGCGGTCTTGTTGAGCACGGCCACGTGTTCGAGGCCGGTGTCGTCCTCGCCGCAGAGCAGGTTGTTGCAGGTGGTAGGATACCAGATCATGTCCGGCCGCGCCTTCAGAATGCGGTCCCAGGCCGGCATGTAGTCGTCGGCCGCGGCCGCCCCGCGCAGGTCGAAGTCCGAGTTGTGGACGTGGATGGCGCTGGCGCCCGCGTCCCAGCAGCGGATCGCGTCCTCCACCACCTCGTCGTAGGAGACGGGCGTGTTGGGGTTCATGGCCTTGGTGCGCACCCCGTTCTGGTGCGACTCGATCATCACCGGCGTGTCCCAGCTCGGCTTCATGTCGGCGAAGCGGTCGAGTGCGGTGGCCATCTCTGTTCCCTCCCTGTGTGTTCGACGATGCCGCCGCGGCGGGCGGCGCGGGTCGCAGATCGGATCGGTGCTGGGTTCGCGTCGGCGCGGTTCGGCCTCGCGCCCCGCGGGGCGCCCGAAGGCCATCGATCCTCCCGATCGCCGCGTTCGACCTTTGGGCGGCGTTTGACACATTTGTGCAGCGCGTGAACATCGCTGTCAAGCCGTACCCCCCGCGCCGCGGGGTTGAACATGGAGCGATGGGGGATAGATCGAGACGGTATGCCGGAAGCCGGCGAGACGCGCGCCATACAAATATAACGATACCGTTACAAAAGTACGGAAGGCCTCGCCTCGACGGGGCCGCGCGGGCGCCTCGACGGCGCCGCACCACCGGGGAGGGACCATGGCCGAGATCTTCGACCACGCCGGCAATCCTGTGAAGCACGGGCGCGCCCGCGCCAACGGCATCCGGATGCACTACGTCACGGCGGGGCAGGGCGAGCCGCTGCTGCTGCTGCACGGCACGCCCAAGAACCACTTCTACTGGCACAAGCTGATCCCGCTCTTGACCGAGCATTTCACGGTCGTCGCGCCGGACCTGCGCGGCTTCGGCTACACCGACAAGCCGCCGGCCGAGGAGGGCTACGACAGCGTCACCAACGCCCACGACGTCGCGGCGCTGATGGAGGGCCTGGGCCACGGCTCCTACCACGTCCACGGCGAGGACCGCGGCGCCGAGTTCGCCTACGCGCTCGCCGCCACCCACCGCGACCGGGTGAAGACGCTCTCCTTCTGCGAGATGCTCCTGTCCGGCGAGGGGCTGGAGGCCTGGTCCAACTTCACGCCCGAGAACGTCTCCGCCCAGTTCCGCGAGAAGGGCGTGTGGGTGTGGCACATCCCGTTCTTCTGGATCCCCCACCTGCCCGAGATGCTGATCACCGGCCGCGAGCGCGAGTTCTGGGAGTTCTGGATCAAGGCCGAGACCTACAACCCGACCGCCATCTCGGAGGAGGCGCTGGACGAGTGGATCTCCTGCCTCAAGGCGCCGGGCGGCCTGCGCGGCTGCATGGAGACCTATCGGGCCGCCATGAAGAACGCCCGCAACAACGCCGAGCTCAAGACGACGAAGCTGACGCTGCCGATCATGACGGTGGGGGCGCCGGAGTTCTTCGGCCCGCTGGTCGAGGAGCAGATGGCCCGGGTGTCCGAGGGCGTGGAGCGCGCCGCGGTCTTCGCCGAATGCGGCCACAGCCTCGCGCTGGAGGCCGAGGACCGGCTCGCCGCCATGCTGCGCGAGCACATGCTCGGGCGCTGAATCGCCCGGTTCCCACGCGAGCGGGCCGCGAGAACGCCCGCCGCGCCGGCACATCCCAACAACCTCCAGGAAGGAAACTCCCCGTGATCCGCACACCCTCGCGCGGCCTCGCCGCCGCCCTGCTCGCCGCCACCTGCCTCGCCGCCCCGGCCCTCGCCGCCGACAACATCGCCGCCGACATCAAGCAGCCGCTGTGGTATCAGGCGCCCTCGGCCAAGACGCTGGAGCTCGCCAAGATCGACGACCTGTCGAACACGGTGGTGAGCGACGGCCAGCGCGGCGAGAAGGGCGTGCTGGCCTCGACGCTGCACCTCACCGACGACCAGATCGCCAAGGTCAAGGCCGGCAACTTCACGGTCGCGATCTCGCTCGGCTGGCTCGGCGACGACTGGGCCTCCGAGCAGACCAAGGGCCTCAAGGAGACCTTCGCCAAGCTCGGCATCAAGGTCGTGGCCGAGACCAACGCCAACTGGGACGACGCCAAGCAGATCTCGGACCTCGACGCCATCGCGGTGCTGAAGCCGAGCCTGCTCGTGTCGATCCCGCTCAACGGCCAGACCACGGCGGCGGCCTACAAGAAGATCGCCGACGCCGGCACCAAGGTCGTGTTCATCGACCAGGCGGTCGACGGCATGAACCCCGGCAAGGACTACGCCTCGATCATCTCGTCCGACAACCTCGCGCTCGGCATGTACGTGGCCGACCTGCTGGCCAAGGCTGTGGGCGGCAAGGGCGACGTCGGCGCCATGTATTTCGCCAACGACTTCTACGTCACCAACCTGCGCTACGAGGGCTTCGTGGCGCGGCTGATGGCCAAGTACCCGGACGTCCACCTCGTGGTGGCGGCCGGCCACGACGACCCCAACAAGGGCCAGGAGGTCGCCCAGGCGGTGCTGGCGCGCTACCCCAAGATCAAGGGCCTCTACGGCTCCTGGAGCATCCCGGCCATGGGCGCCGCGACCGCCGCCGAGGTGGCGGGCAAGACGCCGGCCGACTTCAAGATCGTGTGCGAGAACTTCGACCAGATCGTCGCGGCCGACATGGCCAAGGGCGGCTTCATCGCCGGCATCTCGTCCCAGCGGCCCTACCAGCAGGGCGCCGCCGAGGCGACGGTGGGCGCCATGGCGCTGATCGGCGAGACGGCGCCCCCCTACGTCGTGGTGCCGCCGCTGGCGGTCGACCGCGCCAACCTGCCCGAGGCCTACCAGATCATCTACCGGACGCCGCTGCCGGCCGCGATGGTGGCCGACCTCAAGAAGTCCTGACCGGAGCCGGGGCCGTGGCGGAGGGCGACATCCTCGCGATGCGGGGCATCGAGAAGGGCTTCAACGGCATCCCGGTGCTGCGGAAGGCCTCCTTCTCCCTGCGCCGCGGCGAGGTCCACGCCCTGATGGGCGGCAACGGGGCCGGCAAGTCGACCCTGATGAAGATCCTGACCGGCGTCTACGCGCGCGACGCCGGCACGGTGGAGATCGAGGGCCGGGAGGTCGACTTCGCCGGCGCCATCGACGCCGAGCGGGCCGGCGTGGCCATGATCTTCCAGGAGTTCAGCCTCGTGCCCACCCTGACGGTGGCGCAGAACATCTTCCTCGCGCGCGAGCCGCGCCGCGCGCGGGGCCTGCTCGACGACGGCGAGGCGGTGCGCCGCGCCCGCGCCGTGCTGGCCGAGCTCGGCGAGGACATCGACCCGCGCACGCCGGTCGAGCAGCTCAGCGTCGGCCTGTGCCAGATGGTGGAGATCGCCAAGGCGCTGTCCAAGGAGGCGCGCATCCTCGTCATGGACGAGCCCACCGCCTCGCTCAGCGAGAGCGAGACCGAGGCCCTGTTCCGCCTCGTCGCGCGGCTGAAGGCGAGCGGCATCTCCATCGTCTACATCTCGCACCGCATGGCCGAGATCTTCCGCATCTGCGACCGCATCACGGTGATGCGCGACGGCGAGACCGTGCTGACCGACGAGGCGCGCGACCTCACGATGGACGGCCTCGTCGAGACCATGCTGGGCGGCGGCATGGAGGCCTCGCTGGCGTGGCAGGAGCGCGCCCACGCGCTCGGCGAGACGCCCGTGCTGGAGGTGGAGCGCCTGTCGCTCGCCGGCCAGTTCGAGGACGTGTCCTTCAAGGTCTACCCGGGCGAGGTGGTCGGCCTCGCCGGGCTGATGGGCTCGGGCCGCACCGAGATCGTCGAGACGGTGTTCGGCATCCGTCGCGCCGACTCAGGGTCCGTGACGCTCGACGGCAGGCCGATCCGCACGGTCGCGGAGGCGATCGCGGCCGGCGCCGGCCTCGTGCCGGAGAACCGGCGCACGCAGGGCCTCGTGCTCGACCACTCGCTGCTCCACAACGTGATGCTGCCGAGCCTCGGCCGCTTCACGCGCGGCTTCGTGCTCGACGAGGCGGCGGGCGGGCGGGCGGCGCGGGACTACATCGGCAGGCTCAAGATCAAGACCGACGGACCGAACAAGGTCGCGCGGCTGCTGTCCGGCGGCAACCAGCAGAAGATCGTGCTCGCCAAGTGGCTGGAGCGCAAGCCGCGCCTCCTCATCCTCGACGAGCCCACCATCGGGGTCGACATCGGCGCGAAGTCCGACATCGCCGCCATCGTGCGCGAGATCGCCGCCTCGGGCGCGGCGGTGCTGCTGATCTCGTCCGAGTTCGAGGAGCTGCTCGCCATGAGTGACCGGCTGCTCGTGGTCCACGACGGGTGCGTCAGCCGCGAGATCGACCGGCGCGACATCGAATCCGAGGAGACCCTGCACCATGCCGTCCAAGGTTGAGACGCGGGACCCGCGCCCGTCCTTCGCGATCCCCCGCTTCCGCGTGCAGCTCAACGACTACGTCGTCTACATCTGTTTCGCGGTGGTGATCGTCTTCTTCGGGCTGACGATCGGCGACAAGGGCTTCCTCACGGTCGCCAACCTGTTCAACATCACGCGCACGACCTCGATGATCGCCGTGATGGCGGTCGCCATGACGTTCGTGATCTCGGCCGGCGAGCTCGACCTGTCGGTCGGCTCGACGGCCGCCCTGGCGGCTCTGATGGCGGCGCTCGCCATCCAGGCCGGCTTCGGCGTCGCGGGCGGGGTCGCGGCCGCGGTGGCGTCGGGGCTGATCGTCGGGGCCGTGAACGGCTTCTTCGTCACGGTGGTCAACATCCCGTCGTTCCTGGTGACGCTGGGCATGCTGCAGTTCGTGCGCGGCCTCGACATGCGCGTGACCTACACCAAGCCCGTCGCCATCGCGAACGGCACCTTCACGGGCATCTTCGGCTTCGGCAGCGTGGCGGGCCTGCCCTCGCTGTTCCTGTGGTCGCTGCTCGCCGCGGTGCTGGGCCACGTCGTGCTGAAATATACGCCCTTCGGCCGCGCCGTTCTGGCGACGGGCGGCAACCGCCTTGCCGCGCGCTATTCCGGCATCCGGACCGCGCGGGTAAAGTTCATCTGCTTCCTCATCAGCGGCGGCGCGGCGGCGCTGGCCGGCATGCTGTATTCGGGCATGATGCAGACGGCCCGCTACTCCTTCGGCACGGGCGGCGAGCTCGCCGCCATCGCGGCGGTGATCCTCGGCGGCACGAGCCTGTTCGGCGGCAAGGGCACCATCGTCGGCACCTTCGTGGGCGCGCTGCTGATCGGCACGATCAACAACGGGCTCATCATCATGGGCCTCGACGTCAGCGAGCAGAACATGGTGGCGGGGGCGATCATCATCCTGGCGGTGGCGTTCGGAAGAAGGCCGGCGGGGTAGTGTGGGAGTCTGCGACCACCTAAGTGACAACTATAATCTCATCGCGACCGCATGGCTACGTGGGAGACTGAATCGACAGTGACATGGAGAAAATGCTACCTCCAAGCCTGTGAAATCACATATCATTGACGACGTCTCAAACGGGCTTGCAGGCTTCTTATGCGGGGCAAAAGAAATACGCTTTCGGTAATATACTCAAATGAGCTCCGGGGGGAGAAGCGCGTAGATCTCTTGCCGTGGTTGAATATAGGTATGAGCGTAGAAGGGATGTACGGATCGGGATCGCTTCCTGAAAAAACCTTTCACGATACAGAGGCGTTTATCTTCCTCCTTACTGAGGAGAGTAGCGACGTCGAAAATTTCCGAAGGCTGAGGCTGAGATTTCCGAAACGAAAAGTTGGCCTGATTTGGCTTGGGTCAAAAGCTGATGGATTGAAGAATGTACTTAGGATTAAGCCAAATAAATTTATTTCTGTATTACCGTCCGATCTCACGTCAGACTCGGTGAAGCTATTCGTCGATAATGTATTGGCAATTGAGTTTGAACGGGAGGCCAAGACCGTCAGGATGTCAATGTCTGAGCTGGCGGACAGGATCGATTTAGCAGCAAGTGCTGTTGGCGATCTCAGATTGAACTCAACAGGAGCCCTTGTAGATGGGCTTAGATCAATATCGGGTGAGTTGCGAGGCCTATCTCTCGATGGAGGTCGAAAAGGAGCTTTGGTCGGGAACCCTAGACCTGTCCTGCAAAGAGTCTTCGTTGCTATATCTTCTGTGTACGATGTTGTCGAGAATAGCGGAATAGCATCAATGGTTGTTGCGGGTTGTGTGACTGCTTTGGTGAGTTCCGGCGGTTGGTCATCAGTGACCTGTCTGGGGCTCACGCTGGCGAGTTGGAACGGCAAGGATACTTTCCTAGCCGCCATTGCCCGCCTGCCGGTAGCTATTGAGACTAAGCAGAAAAAGAAGAAGTCTCGCTTCGAACACGTGCACCCTAGCGTATCAGAAGGGTAATGCGCCGCCTCTGTTCCACATCGAAGGCTTGTAAGCGCGCCTACTCGGCCTCCATCACTGCCGCCTTCGCGCGCGGGATGGACGCCGGGCTCATCGACAGCTCGCCGACCCCGTAGCGCAGGAAGGTCGGGATCAGGTCGACTCGCGCCGCGGCCTCGCCGCAGATCCCGACCCAGATGCCGGCCTCACGCGCGGCCGCGCAGACCATCTCGACCGCGCGCAGCACCGCCGGCTGGTCGGCGCGGTTGAGGTCGGCGACGCGCGGGTTCAGCCGATCTGACGCCATGACGTACTGGGTCAGGTCGTTGGTGCCGATCGAGAAGAAGGCGACGTGCCGGGCGAGGTCGCCCGCCATCAGGGCCGCGGCCGGCGTCTCCACCATGATGCCGAGCTCGAACTGCCCGGCCTCGGCGCCCTCCGCGTCGAGCTCGGCCCGGCACTCGGCCACCAGCGCCTTCACGCGCAGCACCTCGTCCACCGTGCTGACCATCGGCACCATCACCTTGACGTTGCCCGACAGCGCCGCGCGCAGCAGCGCCCGGATCTGCGGCTTGAACACGTCTGGCCGGTCGAGGCACATGCGCACGCCGCGCCAGCCGAGGAACGGGTTGTCCTCGTGCGGGAAGGCGATGCCAGCCACCGGCTTGTCGCCGCCGATGTCGAGCGTGCGCACCACCACGGGGTGAGGCGCGAAGGCGCGGGCCAGCTCGGCGTAGGTGCGGGCCTGCTCGTCCTCGGAGGGCAGGCTCTTCCGCTCCATGAACAGCAGCTCGGTGCGGAACAGCCCGACCCCCATGGCGCCGGCCTCCAGGGCCGGGCCGATCTCCTTGAGGGAACCCAGGTTGGCCGCGACCTCGATCGGCCGGCCGCCGCGCGTCGCGGGGTGCACGCCGCGCAGGTGGGCCAGGGCGGCGCGGGCCTTGCGGTCGCCCGCGACCCGCGCCTCGATGCGCGCCGCCGTCGCGGCGTCGGGGTCGACCCACACGTCGCCGGTCGAGCCGTCGAGGGCGACGCGCGTCGCTGAGCGCAGCGCAGCGCCGCCGTCGCGCCAGCCGAGCACCGCCGGCACGCCGTGGGTGCGGGCCATGATGGCGAGGTGCGAGGTCGCGGCCCCTTGCGTGCACACGATGCCGGCGAGCCGGCCGGCCGGCACCTTGGTGAAGTCCCAGGCCGACACCTCGTCGGCCACCAGCACGGCGCCCTCCGGCACGGCGGACAGGTCGGCGTCGGCGCGGCCGAGCAGCGACAGGGCGAGCGCGCGGGTGACGCCGCCCACGTCCTCGGCGCGGGCGCGGATGTAGTCGTCCTCCACGCGCTCGAACGAGGCCGCCAGCGCCCCGCCGGCGCGGAGCACCGCCGTCACGGCGTCGCGCCCGGAGCGGATCTCCGCCTCGACGGCGCCGACGAACTCGGCGTCGCGCGCGACCTCGATCAGCGCGTCGATGATGCCCACGTCCTCGGGCGTGGCGCCGCCTTCGAGCTTGTTGGCGATCAGCGCGCCCGTGGTCGCGTCGAGCGCCGCGTGCAGCCGCGCGACCTCGTCCACCGCCTCGTCGGGCGGGACCGCGCGGTCGGGGGCGACGATCACCTCGGGGAAGAACGGGAAGGCCGGGCCGATGCCGGCGCCCTCGCTGGCCGGCACGCCGGCGGCGCGCGAGGGCAGGCCGGCCGGGGGCGGCGTGAAGGTGCCGGAGGCGGGCTCGGGCAGCCCCGCCGGCCCGGCCGTCGGCGCCGCCGTGCCGGCCTCGTGGGTGGCGAGGTAGGCCGAGAGCGCGTCGAGCGCCGCCTCGGCGTCGTCGCCCTCGGCCTCCAGCACGACCTCCTCGCCCTCCTTGACGGCGAGCAGCATCAGCTTGACGGCGCTCTTGGCCTTGGCGGGCGCCCCGTCCGGGCGGCGCAGGCTCACCTCGGCCACGTAGGTCTTGGCGAGCTTGGCGAACTCGGCGGCGGGGCGGGCGTGGAGCCCGTCCTTGCACGCGACGGCGACGGTGCGCTCCACGGGCGAGCCTCCTCAGGCCGAGATGGTCAGGACCGCGCCGGGCTTGATGGCGGCGAGGAGGTCGGGCGCCTCGACCCGGCTCGCCGAGATCTCGCCGGGGCGGTTCGTCTCGGTGCCGCCGTCGAAGTTGATCACCACGTGGCCGATCTCGGCGACCTTGGCCCAGGCGTAGCCGCCGATGGCGGTGAGCTTGGCGCTGAGCTCGCCGATCGTGATGGTGGCGCCGACGGGCGGCGCCTCGGCGGTCGGCCCCTGCTCGACGCGGTGCAGCACCGACACCTCGGCGAGCTCGGGCGGCGCGCCCTCGGCGAACAGGATCAGGATGCCCCCGTCGAGGAGGTCGGCGACGTCCGGGCCGACGGCCGTGAGCGCGGTGCGGTAATACGTGGTCATCGGGTCCTCGGGATGGATCGTTGCCGCGGAAGGGACGCGCCCTTCTCCCCTTCGGGGAGAAGGTGCCCGACAGGGCGGATGAGGGGAAACCCGACGCGTGCCGCATCACCCCTCATCCGGCGCTGCGCGCCACCTTCTCCCCCCGGGGGAGAAGGGCATACCTCCCAGCCGACGAGACTCGGCACGCCGCTTGGTCGGGAGAGGAAGCTCACATCACGAAGAGCGAGAACACGTAGGCGATGACCACGGACAGCGGCCCCATCACCTGCCGGCTGATCAGCACGGCCGGCACGCCGATCTCGATCGTCTTCGGCTTGGCCTCGCCGAGCGCGAGGCCGACGGGCACGAAGTCGCAGCCCACCTGCGTGTTGTAGGCGAACAGCGCCGGCAGGGCCATGGCGGGCGCGATGGTGCCGTTCTGGATCTGCGGGCCGATGATGGCGACGCCGATCACCTGGGCGATGACGGCGCCCGGCCCGAGGATCGGCGACAGGAACGGCAGGCCGCACACCGCCGAGATGACCAGCAGGCCGAGGATGTTGTTGGCGAGCGGGCCCATCGGCTTGGCGATGACGTCGCCGATGCCGGTGTAGAGGATGATGCCGATCAGCATGGTCACGAAGGCCATGAAGGGCAGCACGTTCCTGACCACCTGGTCGATGGTGCGGCGGCCGGCGTTGAAGAAGATGCCGACGACGCGGCCCATCACGCGGCCGATGGAGGCGATGAGCTCGATGAAGCCGCCCCCGCCCGTCTCGGGCGCCGGCGCGGGCTTGGCCGTGGCGGCCACGGCCGCCTTGGCGCCGATCGGCGAGGCGCCGGCCGCCACGGGCGCGGCGGAGCCGTCCGCGAACTCGATCTGCTTCTCCTTCACGCCGGACACGTAGATGTCCTCGGTGATGAACTGGGCGAGGGGCCCCGACTGGCCGACGGGCGTCAGGTTGATGGTGGGGATGCGCTTGCGGGGGTAGACGCCGCAGCGCGCCGTGCCGCCGCAGTCGACGATCACGCAGGCCATCTCGCTCTCGGGCGGGGGCTGGCGGAAGCCGTCGACCGCGGTGCCGCCCGTCATCTCGGCGATGAGCCTGGCGAGGGGCGGGATGCCGCCGCCCGTGACCGCGACGATCTTGTCGCGCTGGCTCGTCGGCTCGATGACGAGCGGGCCGCCCCAGCCGCCCGGGCCCGGGCTGACCTTGACGGCCTTGAACTTGGTTTCCAACAGCGCCATGGCGCGATCCTCCCCGATTGGCCTTGCGATCAGAGTTCCACGCCCTGGCGGCGCGCCATGAAGGCCGTCACGCGCTCGGTCACGATCCCCTTGAGGAAGATCACGATGAGGCCGACGATGAAGTACCAGATGGCCAACTTCACGTGGTACCCGTCCGGGATCACGCCGCGCTTCTCGAGGTCCAGCAACGCCACCAGAACGCCGCCCCACACGAAGTATTCGCCGGCATTGGCATGCGGGAACAGGCCGAGGATCGGGTGAACGAAGGACACAGCCGAGTCGTAGAAGGCCGGCTTGTGCTTCTCTTCGAGGAAGGTCCCGAACGTGTAGGCCATCGGGTTGGTGAGGAAGAACACGGACAGCACGGGCAGCACGGTGTAGCGCGTGAGCGCCGTGCGGCCCATGAGCTGGGCGAAGCCGTGCACCCGCTCCTCGCCCACCATGCCGGTCAGCGCGTAGAAGGCGGTCATCAGCACCACCAGCGTCGGGATGATGCCGGTGACGAAGCCGACGAAGACTTCGCCGCCCTTCTGGAACATGCCGATGAAGTGGGTGCCGATCGTGCCGAGCCAGCCGAGCTGGTCGGCGTTGGGCTTCAGGTTCTTGACCTCGTTCTGATACTTGGTGAGCGCGTCCGCGGCGCTGACGGGCGCCGGCTCGCCCGGCACGCCGACGTCGGTCGCGGCCAGGATCAGCCGGCCGGCGCCCCGCGCCGCGTGGGCGCCGAGATCGCCGACCCCGTGCAGCGTCGCCCAATCCGCCCCGTGGGCGATCGCCATCATCAGCGCCATGCGCGTCCCCTCCCTGTGCGGCCGTCAGGCGGCCTTCGATCGTTCTTCGCTTCGGGCCCGCCCGGCGGCCCGCTCGACCTGTTCGGCCGCGATCATGAGCGCCGCGCGGTCGGCCGGCCGCAGCGCGGCGTGATCAGCGACCGCGGCGAGCGGCAGGCCCTCGACCTCGGGCAGGCGCCGGAAGCGAGCGAAGACGGTGACGCCGCGCATGACGAGGAGGCGGCGCACGGCCCGGTCCGGGCCGACCACGAGCAGCAGCACCGTGCCGGCGCCCCAGCGCGACCGCGCCTTGCCGGTGCCGACGTAGCCGTCGCTCCAGGATCGGGTGGCCTGGCCCATCGCCGCGGAATAGTGCTGGATCTGGCGCCAGGTGCCGTAGGCCTGGAGCGACCAGGCGACGGCGAGGCCCGCGATGGCGAGCGCCATGGACGGCATGCTGTCCTCCCCCCGACGACCTTTGAACGGCCGCTCGACTGTTGCGGGACGCGATCGTACTTTTGTTTCGTCGGGTGTCAATATGTCCGAAAGCCGGGCCGGGGCATGACGGCGGAAAAACAACGTCGCCGCAGGCCGTCTTTCGGCCAAAGCGGCGTTGTCCCATCATCGCCTCATCCCGCGGCCGATCGAGAGAGACCATGGATCTGGAACTGCTGAATCAGGCCGAGGACGTCGCCGACATCCGCCACCGCGTGCGGCAGCTCCGCTGGTTCAAGACGACGTTCAAGCAGCACGCGCGGCTGATCGCCGGCCGCTACGGCGTGCCCTACGAGATCGACGACGGGCGGCTGACGGAGGCCTTCCTGAACTGGGCCGAGGCCTTCTCGCAGGACCTCGGCTATTCGGACCTCGACCGGCGCGACTTCATCACCTTCGCGGCCGGCCTGCTGGTGCGCGAGCTTCTGCGCAGCGCGCCCGCGGCGGCGACCGTGACGGAAGGCGAGCCGCCGATGCCGGGCGACGCGACGGGGTCGATCGCCCGCTCCTGGCCGGAAGGGTTCCTGTACACGAACTACTGCCTGTGCGTGCTGCACATCGTGCTGGAGCAGGAGGGCGTGAGGCTGACCCTGCCGACGCTGGCCGACGACCTCAGGACGTGGTGGTCCTATCGCGAGAACGTCGGCGACGACGCCAGCCTCGCCGTGCCGTTCTTCGACCTGCTGACCGGCAACGAGCCGAACTGGTATTTTCCGGCCTCGGTGGTCAGCCGCAAGGCCGTGCGGCGCGCGATCGAGCGCCGCATCGTGCCGAAGGCGCTGGCGAGCGAGCCGGCGTGAGGGGGACGCGAAGTGACTTCGGCGCCCTTCTCCCCGCGAGGCGAGAAGGGCGGACCCCGCCGGCCGGAGGGACGTGTGAACCGGCGAGGGTCCGTCAGGGCAGGAAGGGAACCAGCTTGCGGTATTCCGCCGCGACCGCCTCGGCGGCATCCTCGCCGGCCAGGGCCCGGCGGAACCGGTCGAAGCGGGCGTTGACGGCGCTGTCGGCGCTTTCCAGCAGGGCGGCGCCATCCCCGGCGGCCTCGGGCTGGGCGGACGCGACGGCGATCATCAGGCCCGCGACGAGGCCGCAATAGCGCGCCGGGGCGCCGGTGAAGTTGGTCTCGGTCGCGCCGGCTTGGTAGCCGAGCTGCCGCACGGCCCCGGTGCGCGCCACGGCTTCGGCCAGCACGGCGCAGGCCAGCACGGGGTCGACGCCGGCGCCCCCGGCGGGCAGGCGCTTCGCCACCGTGCTCCAGGCCGCGTCGAGCGCCTGTTCGGCCACGAAGACGCTCGGGCCGTGCTTGGCGTCGATGATGCGCTTGAGCAGTGCGAACATCTTGTCGACGAACTCGAAATGGTCGGCGAGGTAGCCGTCGACCGGCTCGACCACGACCTGGCCGCCGCGGCACGGGGCGCCGAGCAGGTCCATGGCGATGGTCTCGACCCGCGTCACGAGCCCGTCCGCCAAGCGGAAGGCGGGCATGCTCACCACCGAGCCGAGGCTGGTCAGGCGCCGCACCTCCCGGCTCTGCAGCGCGCGCGGGACCATCGAGCCGGGCATGTGGGCCTCGGCCCGGATCGAGTATTTGACGTTGCGGATCTGGTCCTTGAGGGCGTGGAGCAGGCTGTTCGTCGAACTCATGGAACGGGACCTCGATCTCGCCTGAGGCGGCACGGGTTCACATGAATCAATATAGACCGGCGGGATCATCCCGCCAACGTCCGCGTGGGTCGAAAACCCTGCGGCCTCAGAGCTTCGGCGGTCCGGGGCGGCGGCGCGCCCCGGAGCACGCCTAACCGCGCATCGCCTGCGCGATGATGGCCTGCACGGTCTCGCGCGCCTCGATCTGGGGCAGGTGGCCGACGCCCGGCAGCCGGTGCAGGGCGACGAGGGCCGGCAGGCTGTCGGCGTGGCGGGCCGGCACGATGCGGTCCGCCGTGCCGACGACGACGCGCACCGGGCAGGCGACGCGGGCGAGGTCGGCGCGGATCGAGAAGCTCTGCGTGCCGTCCGGGAACACCGCGGCGGCGATCCGGCGCTGGCTCTCGACCGCGGGCTCCCGCGCGCGCAGGCTCAGGCGCACGAAGGCCGGGGTCACGAGCGCGGGGTCGGCCACCAGCTCGCGCAGCCACGGCGCCATCGACGCCTCGGAGGCGGCCGCGAGGTAGCCCTGCACGAAGCCGCCGTTGATCTCCGGGCCGAGGCCGGCCGGGGCGAGCAGGACCAGCGCTTCGAGGTCCACCGCGCCCCGCGCTGCCACCGCGGCCGCGACCGCGCCGCCGAGCGAGTGGCCGACCAGGGTGAAGCGCCCGAGCCCCGCCTCGGCCAGCGCCGCCTCGACGTCGTCGACCAGCGCGTCGAAGCCGGCCGCCCCGTCGAGGGCCGCGCCGCCGTGGCCCGGCAGGTCGAGCGCCAGCACGGGCCGGCCGCCGTCGTAGCCCTGCAGGAAGGGCCGCCAGCCGTCGCGGTCGGCGCCGAAGCCGTGCAGCAGCACCAGCGGCGCGCCCGCGCCGTCGCGGAAGGTCGCGAGGCGGCCGGCGTCGGACCGGCGGGCCGGGGCGGATGCCGCGGGTGCCGGCGCGGCGGCGGGCGCCGGGGCAGGGGCGCGCGCGGCGACGGCCGGCGGCGTCGCAACGGCCGGCGGCACGTCGGTCGGCGCGTCGCGCAGCACCGCGACGGCCCCGGGAGCCGGGGGTGCCGTGGTGGCCGAGATGGCGGCCGCGGCCGCCACGGCGCCCGGCACGTCGGAGGCCTGGACGCGGCCGCGCGGGCCGGTGCCGTTGAGGCCGGCGAGGTCGTGGCCGCGCTCGCGCGCCAGACGGCGGGCCAGCGGGGTGGCGCGGGCGCGGTCGGCGGCGCCGTCCAGGCTCTGCGCGTGGCCGTTCGAGGCCTGAGCGGCGACCGGCGCGGCGGCGCCGGAGGCGGGCGGGGGCGCCGCGTCGGTCCGGCCGTCGCGCAGCAGGGCCTCGGTCGCGGCCGGAGCCGCGGGCGCGGCGGCCTCCGCTTCGCTCTCGCCGTCGCGGTAGATCAGGGCCACGACGCTGCCCACCGCCACGTCCTCGCCGCCGGCCTGCGCCAGGGTGCGGACCGTGCCGGAGGCCTCGGCCTCGATCTCCATCGCGGCCTTGTCGGTCTCGATCTCGAACAGCGGCTGGCCCTTCTTCACGGGGGCGCCGTCGTCGACCAGCCATTTCGAGATCTTGCCGGTCGCCATGTCCATGTCGACGCGGGGCAGGATGACTTCGCTGGGCATCAGACCCTCCCGCGGGCGAGGGCGCGGGCGCCCTCCAGGATGGACGCGACCTGCGGCACGGCGGCCTTCTCGAGATCGGGGTTGTAGGGGATGGGGCAGTCGGCGCCGCCGAGCCGCATGATCGGCGCGTCGAGGTAGTCGAAGGCCTCGCTTTCCGCGATGGCGGCCGAGATCTCGGCGCCGATGCCGAGCGTCTTCACGCCCTCGTAGACCGAGATCAGCTTGCCGGTCTTCTTCACGCTCTCGGCGATGGTGGCCGTGTCCATGGGGCGGAGCGAGCGCAGGTCGATCACCTCGGCCTCGATGCCCTCCTCGGCGAGCTTCGCCGCGGCGTCGAGGGCGCGGTGCACCATGATGGAGGTGGCGACGATGGTGAGGTGCTGGCCCGCGCGCCGCACCTCGGCCTTGCCGATCGGCACGGTGTAGTGGCCCTCGGGCACCGGGCCCTTGCTCTTGTAGAGCAGCTTGTGCTCGTAGATCATCACCGGGTCGGGGTCGGCCAGGGCCGCGAGCAGCAGGCCCTTGACGTCGTGGGGCGTGGAAGGCTGCACCACCTTCAGCCCCGGCACGTGGGCCAGCCACGCTTCCAGGCTCTGGCTGTGCTGGGCCGCGGCGCCGGTGCCGGAGCCCGACGGGAAGCGCATGACGAGCGGCACGCTCACCTCGCCGCCCAGCATGTAGCGCATCTTGGCGGCCTGGTTGACGATCTGCTCCATCGCCAGCGTGGCGAAGTCGGAGAACTGGAACTCGAAGATGGGCTTCAGGCCCGTCATCGCGGCCCCGACCGCGACGCCGGCGCCGCCGAGCTCGGAGATGGGCGTGTCCATCACCCGGTCCTCGCCGAAGCGGTGGACGAGGTCGCCCGTCACCTGGAAGGCGCCGCCGTAGACGCCGATGTCCTCGCCCATCAGCACGACGGTCTCGTCGGCCTCCATGGCGAGGGCCATCGCTTCCTGGATGGCCTGGGCATAGGTGAGTTCGCGGACGGCGGCGTCCATGGTCGTTCCCTCGTGTCGCGTTTCTTGTGGAGCGCCGCGGGCGGCGCGACGGCAGGATGAGCGGCCCGGAGCCGTGAGGTCCCGGTCTCCTCATCCTCAGTCGGCCGCGGGGCGGCCGTGTCGAAGGCGGAGCGTCGGGATCGTCCCGACCCGGCGTGAAGCCCCGGACCCCTCGTCAGGCTCGGGGCGGGCCCGGCTGAGGACGAGGGCAGGGGCTTCGGTCGGTCCGAGATCAGTCCGCGTAGACGAAGCGGGTCAGGTCGGCGGGGGTCGGCGCGGGGCTCGCGGCCGCGAAGGCGACCGCCTCCTCGATCTCCTTCTCGGCCTCGGCCCTGATCGCGTCGATCTCGCCCTGGTCGATCAGGCCGAGGCTCGCGAGTTCGCCCTCGAAGGCGAGGATCGGGTCGCGGGCCTGCCACTCGGCGATCTCCTCCTTGGTGCGGTAGCGGTTGCGGTCGGAGCGCGAATGGCCGCGGATGCGGTAGGTCTTGCTCTCGATGAGGCTCGGCCCCTCGCCGCGCCGCGCCCGGTCGACCGCCTCGAACGAGGCCGCCGCGACGGCGCCGAAGTCGTTGCCGTCCACGATCACGCCCGGCATGTTGTAGGCGACCGCGCGGGTGGCGACGTCCGGCACGGCGGTGGAGCGCGCCGTCGAGGTCGACATACCGTAGCGGTTGTTCTCGCACACGAAGACGACCGGCAGCTTCCACACGGCGGCCATGTTGAGGGCCTCGTGGAATGCGCCCTCGTTGTTGGCGCCGTCGCCGAAGAAGGACACGACCACGCTGTCGGTCTTGCGGCGCTTGGCCGAGAGCGCGGCGCCGACCGCGATCGGGATGCCGCCGCCCACGATGCCGTTGGCGCCGAGGTTGCCCTTCGACACGTCGGCGATGTGCATGGAGCCGCCGCGGCCGTGGCAGTAGCCCGTCTCCTTGCCGAAGAACTCGGCGAACATCCGCTTCACCTCGGCGCCCTTGCCGATGCAGTGGCCGTGGCCGCGGTGGGTCGAGGTGATGTAGTCGGCGTCGGTCAGCGGCATGCAGATGCCGACCGCACTGGCCTCCTGGCCTATCGACAGGTGCATCGTGCCGTGGATCAGGCCGCGCATGTAGGCCTGCTCGGCGCCCTCCTCGAAGAGGCGGATCAGGTGCATCTTCTTCAGGGCGCCGCGCAGGGCATCGGCGCCGAGGCGTCGGTAGATGTCCGGCAGGTTGCCCGCGGCGGCGGCCGGCGGGATCGTGGCGACGTCGACCATGGTGGGGCTCGTCCGCGAAAGGTGGGGAAACCCGCGGGCGGCGCCCGCGGGCATGGCTTCGTGGCCCGGAGGCGTCAGGCGGCCGCGCCGGTGACGAAGCGGGCGTCCGCCTGGTCGAGCCGGCGGCGGATCTGCGTGACGATGAGGGACTCGTCCGGCACGCAGTTGGCGTAGGTGATCTTCTCGCCCTTCCTGATCGGCTGGGTGACGCGGGCCTTCTCGGCGAGGCCGAGCGGCATGGCGCCCTCGCGGCGCGCGTCCTCCCAGGCCATGGCGAAGCCGCGGTAGTCGTTCATGCCGATGGCTTCCAGCGTCTGGCCGGGCTGGAGGTCGCGCTTCGCCACCGCGATGCTTTCCGCGACGGGGCGGTCGAGCGGCACCATGTCGGCGCGCCGGTGCAGCACCGCGCGGGCCGCCGAGAGCGGCACCTCGAGGCTGGTGAGGTGGTAGGGCCGCAGCAGCGAGAAGCAGGGGCCGGGGCCGACCTTGAGGTCCACCATGCGCTCGTTCACGCGGTCGTGGCGCGGCTTGACGATGCAGAACACGCCGGGCGCGACGCCCTTGCCGATCGAATAGTCGACCACGCCGGTCTTCTTGAGGATGCCGCCGTCGGCCTCGGTGCAGAGCACCTGGGCGAGCTGCTCGCGCGAGGCGGCGGGGCCGTGCATGCCGGGCACGTCGGGCACGAGGCCCGTGGCGTTGGCGATGGCGGTCATCTCGATGGCGGTCTTGGAGCCGTCCACGAACTCCACCAGCATGCGGGCGCTCATGTTGCGGGCGCGCGCCTGCTCCTCGTAGTCGGCCGGCATGGCGTCGAACTGAAGGGCGTTGTTCTTGCCCTTGCCGGCCGCCACGACCTCGAAGCCGCAGCTCTGGGCGAAGGCGATCAGCTCCAGCGCGCAGGCGGGCTCGTCGCCGGCCGCGCCGGTGAAGACCACGCCGGCCTTGTCGGCCTCCTCCTTGAGGTAGCGGCCGATGGTGATGTCGGCCTCGACGTTGAGCAGCACCACGTGCTTGCCGTTGCGCATGGCTTCGAGCGCCACGAGCGTGCCGACGTTGGGGTTGCCGGTGGCGTCGATCACCACGTCGATGTGGCCGGACGAGCAGAGCGCCTTGTAGTCCGCCGTGACGGCGATGCGGTTCGTCTCGATCGCGCGGTCGATGTCGGCCGCCGAGGACGCGTCGACGATGTCGCCGCGCTCGCGGCCCGACATGAGGATCGCGTCGATCGCGTTCTGCATCCTGAGCTCGGACACGGCGCCGATGCGCACGCCCGGCATCAGGCCGACCTGCACCACGATGTCCGTGCCCATCTGGCCCGCGCCGGCGAGGCCGATCGTGACCGGCCCGTGCTTCTCGGCATGGGCGGCGAGCTCCGCCGCGAGACCCACCATCCCGATCATGGCCATCCTCCCCCTGTGTTTATGCCCGGACCGTACTGAACATTTGTACGGTTCGCAATACAAATCATCGGCCGAACCGAGGCGTTTCGGCAGGGCGGGGTCGCGCCATACGAAGCCCGAGCCGGCGTGCGGCGTTCCGCATCCGGAGGTCGAAGACGCGAGCGTCACGATGCCTCACGGGCGCGGCTCCGCCCGGCGCCGGTCAGGCGGCGAAGAGCCGGCGCTCGACCTCGGCGAAGGTGGCGAGCGCGGCTTCGGCGCCGTCGGCGAGCAGCTTCGCCCCGTGGTCCGGCACGATGTGGCTGCCGCCGAGGAAGCCGATGGCCCGCATGCCCGCCGCCCGCGCGCCCTGCATGCCGAACACCGAATCCTCGATCACGGCGCAGCGCTCCGGCAGCGCGCCCATTCGTTCGGCGGCGAACAGGAACAGGTCCGGCGCCGGCTTGCCGCGCGCGACCATCTGCGAGGAGAAGACGTGCTCGCCGAAGAAGTCGGCGAGCCCGGTCTTCGCCAGGCTGAAGCGGATGCGCTCCAGGCTCGACGAGGAGGCGACGCAGCGCGGCCGGTCCCCCAGCCCCGCGATGAATTCGGCCACGCCCGGCATGGGGCGGAGGCTCCGGTCGAACAGGGCGCGGGTCGCCGGCCACAGGGCGTCCGCCACGGCGTCCGGCACCGCGACGCCGGTGTCACGCTCCACGCTCCGCAGGATGTCGGCCTGCTTCATGCCGAAGCAGCGGGCGATCATCGCGGGCTCCGCCGGCACGCCCGCCGCGACCAGAACCTCGCAGAAGGCCTCGACGGCCAGCACCTCGCTGTCGACGAGGACGCCGTCGCAGTCGAAGATCACGAGGTCGGGCATTCGGGGGACTCCGGAAAGCGTCGAAGGTCGGACGACCTGCAACCTCCTCCATCCTGAGCCGGGCGCGGAGCGCCCGTGTCGAAGGGCGCAGGCGCCCGCCGCGCGGCAGCGGCCTGCTGCTGTGTCCCCCCGATGAACTCGGGGCAGGCTCTTCGACACGGCCCTGCGGGCCGGCTCAGGATGAGAGGGGTAGCGGAAAGAGGAGCGTCACGAGGTTCAGGCGGCCTCGCCGGGCGCGAAGGCGCGGTCCATGCCGTGGAAGGCCGCGGCGCGCTCGCCCACGCGGCGCAGCTCGTCGGCCTGGCGCGCCGCGTCCCAGCCGAGCACGTCGCCGCCGACCGCGGCGGCGGCGCGCGCCACCTCCGGGGTCAGGCGGCCCGACAGGGCGATGTCGGTGCGGCGGAACAGCAGGTCGGTCAGCCGGCCCACCATCTCGTTCTCCATCATATAGCCGAGCTCGGCGCGCGTGTAGGCCGGCAGGGCGGGCAGGGGCGCGTCCTGGCGGTCCGCGCACCAGCGCGCCACCGCACCGGCCCGCGTGCCGTAGCGCTCCAGCAGCGTTTCGGCCCGGGCCGGCGAGGCCCCGGCGCGCGCGATGGCCGCGAGCAGGGCGCGCCGCTCATCCGCCGTCGCCGGATAGTCGCGCCCGCCGCCGATCGGCATGAGCTCCGTCGAGAGCCGCCGCGGCCGGCCGAGGTCCTTCAGGACGAGGTCGGCCGCCTCGGCCGCGAAGCCGCGGAAGGTGGTCCACTTGCCGCCGATGAGGGAATGCACCGGCGCGCCCGAGCCCGGCAGCCGGTCGGTGCGGATCGAGTGGTCGCGGCTCACCGAGCCCGGGTCGGAGGCGTCGCTGCGCGGCAGCGGCCGCACCCCGCAATAGGTGTAGACGACCTCGTCCGGCTTGATCGGGATATGCGGGAAGATCTCCCGCACCGTGCCGATCATGTAGTCGCGCTCCTCCGGGGTGCAGCGGACCTCGTCGGGGTCCGTCACGGGGATGTCGGTCGAGCCGACCAGCACGAGGCCCATGAAGGGGTAGAGCAGGGCGACGCGGCCGTCGGCGGCGCCGAAATACACCATGCGGCCGCCGAGCGCGTGGAGGAGCCGCGGGTTGTCGACGAGCAGGTGCGAGCCCTTGTTGCCGCCGATGTACCGGGTCGGCAGGCCGAGGGCCTCATTGGCGCCGTCGATCCAGGCGCCGGCGGCGTTCACCACGATGCCCGCCTCGACGCGGTGCAGCGCGCCCCCGACCGTGTCGCGCAGCAGCAGGGCGCCGCCTTCCGCGCCCTCCAGCGCGAGGTGGTTCACCGCGAGGCTGCCGGGGTTGGCCTCCATGCCGTCGAGGAGGAGTTCCAGCCCCAGCCGCTCGGCGTGGGTGATGCGGGCGTCGTAGTAGGTCGCGGTGGCGACGATGTTGTCCGCCATGTCGGGGAAGTCGGCGCGGGTGCGGGCGTGCAGCGCGACGCCGTGGCGCGGCATGACGCGGTGGCGCCGGCCGAACCAGTCGAACATGGCGAGGCCCGCCTTGGTGATGAGGACGCCGCGGTCCTTCAGCTTGGCGGGCCGGCCGAGGAAGCGCAGGATCGAGGGCACGATGCCGCCGAACCAGGACGGGATCGGCAGCACCGTCTCGATCGGCTTCACGTAGTGGGGCGCGTTCTTGAGCAGGAGGTTGCGCTCCAGCGTCGACTGCGCGACCAGCCGGAACTCGCCCGTCTCCAGGTACTTGATGCCGCCGTGGATCAGCCGCGACGGCCCCGCCGAGGCGCCGGCGCAGACGTCGTTGGCGTCCGCGATGAGGCAGTCCACGCCCTGCAGGCTGAGGTCGCGGAACAGGCCCGCGCCGTTGATGCCCGCCCCGACGATGACGACGGGATAGCGGGCCGCGGGGGCGCGGGCGCGCCGGAGGGCGGGGTCGGCGGACGCCATGATGCGGCTCCTCAGCTCAGGATCGCGACCTTGATGGCCGAGCCGCCCTCGGCGGTGGCGAGCGCCTCGCCGAGGCCGGCGAGGCCGAAGCGGTGCGTCACGAAGGGCTCGACGTCGATGCGCCGCGACGCGATGAGGTCGAGCGCCCGCTCGAAGTGGACGCGGCCGAGCCCGAACGAGCCCGTCACCAGGATCTCGCGGTAGTGGATGGCGTTGATGTCGATCTTCGCGCTGTCCCCGACCGAGAAGCCGGCGAAGAGGTTGACGCGCCCGCGCCGGCGCACGAGGCCGAGCGCGGCGTCGGCCAGGGCCGGCACGCCGATCGCGACGATCACCACGTCGGCGCCGACCCCGCGGGTCGCGCCCCTGACGATCTCGGCCAGGTCCTCGGCGGCCGGGTCGACGGCGATGTCGGCCCCGGCGTCGAGCGCGGCGCGGCGGCGGCCGGGGCTCGGCTCGCTGACGATCACGGAGCGGGCGCCCGACAGGCGCGCGAGCTTGACGTGGAGCAGGCCGATCGGCCCCGCGCCCAGCACCACCACGGATTCGCCGGCCGACACGCCGACGCGCTCCTGCCCGTTGATCACGCAGGCGAAGGGCTCGGCCAGCGCGGCCTGCTCGAAGGGCAGGTCGTCCGGGATGACGTGGACGTTGCCGCTCTCGACCGCGCGGGCCGGGATGCGGATGTATTCGGCGAAGGCGCCGTCGACCTCGTAGCCGATGGCGGTGAGGTTCTCGCAGATGTGCTCGTGGCCGAGCTTGCAATACGGACAGTGGCCGCACGGGATGGCGGGATCGACGCAGACGCGCTGGCCCGCGCGGAAGGGGCCGCCCTCGGGCGCCTCGGCGATCTCGCCCGAGAACTCGTGGCCGATCACGGACGGGTAGCGCACGCCGGCGGTCTTGCGGCCGCGATAGATGCGGATGTCCGTGCCGCAGACCGTGGCGGCGCGCACCTTGAGGATGAGGTCGCCCGGGCCGCGCTCGGGATCGGGCACGTCTTCCAGCACGAGCGTGTTGGGCGCCCTCAGCAGTCCTGCCTTCATGGCCGTTCTCCAGATGTCGCGTCGGGCCGCCAGGGCGGGCCGTCGAGCCCGTGCACGGGCTCGCGCTGTTCGATTGTCGCGCGTCAGCCGAAGTCGACGCGCGCCAGGGCGCGCGCGACGGCTTCGAAGCGGGTGTATTCGCGGTCGTAGATGGCGGCCCGCGCCGGGTCGGGCCGGTAGCGCCGCGCGATGCGGACCATGCCGTCCGCCGCGGCCTCCAGCGACGGGTAGTGGCCGAGCGCCACGGCGGCCGCCATGGCGGTGCCCTTGGCGCCGAGTTCGCCACCCTCGGGCACCTCGACGTCGAGGCCGAGCACGTCGGCGAAGACCTGGGGCCAGATGGGCGAGCGCGACGCGCCGCCCGCGAGGCGCGCCACGCGCGGGGCCGCGGCATCGCCGCCCGTCTTCAGCCTGGACACGTCCATCCTGTGCGCGAAGGCGATGCCCTCGAACACGGCCCGCACCACGTCGGCGATGTCGTGGCTGGCCTTGAGGCCGACGAGCCCGGCCGGGGCGCCGTCCGGCCCCCCGAACAGGAAGGGCAGGAACAGCACGCCGCCCGGCCGCTCCAGCGCCGTGCCGACCCAGTCGCCGCACAGGTCGTAGATGGACCGGCCGCCCGCGGAGGCGCGCGCCGCTTCGGCGCCCAGCACCGTGCGGCACAGCCATTCGAGGTTGCCCGCCGAGGTGGCCGAGCACTCGGTCGCGAGATACAGGCCGCCGATCGGGTAGGGGATCTGCAGCACGGGCGCGGAGGAGCGGCGCGGGGTCTCGTGCAGGGTCTGGTTGATCGAGAAGGTGCCGGCGATCACCGACATGGTGTCGACCGCGCCGACGCCGGACGCGACCGCGCAGGCCACCACGTCGGTCAGGCCGCGCACCACGGGGGTGCCCTCCCGCAGGCCAGTCGCGGCGGCGCCCTCGGCCGACACGGCCGCCGCCACCTCCAGCGAGGGCCGGATCGGCGGCAGCTTCGGCAGCATGCGGGCGAGGCCGAGCCGCTCGAACAGCGCCGACGCGTAGCCCCCCGTCGACAGGTCCGCGAGGCCGGACACGGCCGCCTCGGTGATGTCCGTCGAGATGTCGCCGGTGAGGCGGGCGCGGATGTAGTCCTTCGAGCCGAAGATCCCGGCCGCGCGCTCCAGCGCCTCCGGCCGGTGCCGCTCGAACCAGCCGAGCAGCGGCAGGGTCTGGCCGGGCCAGAAGCGCTGCATGATGGCGGCGCGGGCCGCCTCGCCGTAGCCGGCGGCCTCCCATTCGGCGCCGACGCTCCCGGCGCGGCTGTCGGTCGAGATGATGCCGGGGGCGACCGGGCGGGCCTCGGCGTCGACGGCGTGGAGCCCGTTGCCGTGGCCGGTGGTCGAGACCGCGATCACGTCGCGCGGGTCGGTGCCGCTCGCCTCCAGGGCGCCGCGCGCCGCGCGGCAGGCCGCCTGCCAGAACCCTTCCGGATCGACCTCGGTGTGGCCGGGCGCCGGAAACGAGACCGCGTTGGGGCAGCGGCTGCTCGCCACTTCAAGGCCGTCGAGGTCGAACAGCGCGGCCTTGGCCATGGTGCCGCCGGTGTCGATGCCCAGGATGCGTCGGGTCCCCACGGCGCGCCTCCCCTTTACGAAGGCCGCCTTCTCCTGGGCCGCCCCGGCGCAATCAGACATTTGTCCGCGCAGATGTCAATATGTCCAGGACGCGTCCGGCCCAGGCCGCGGCAGGACTGTCAACAGAACGGTCAGCACGCGCCGAGCCGCGCAGGATCCGTCCAACAATTGTATTGACGGCCGTACAATTTTCGAGAAAGCTCGCCGGAACGGCGTCGAGGTGGAACACCACGGGCGCTGCGCGAGCGGCGTCGGCCGCCGCGGAACCCGACGGAGGACGCCCATGGAACGCCGCCTGCTGACGACGACGCTGCTCGCCGGCCTTCTCGCCGCACCCGCCGCCCACGCGGCCGGCGGCGCCGACCAGAGCACCCTGATCCACCCGATCACCAAGCCGCTGACCGTGATCTTCGTGCCCAAGGTCATCCACCCCTGGTACGAGGTGGTCAAGGCCGGCTCGGAATTCGCCGCGAACGAATACAAGAAGCAGGGCATCAACGTCGACGTGATCTGGGACCAGCCGCCCCAGGCCGACGTGACGGACCAGAACGCCCGCATCGAGACCGACATCACCCGCCACCCGGACGGGCTCGTGGTGTCCTGCCTCGACCCCGCCACGAACAACCAGGTGCTCGACGAGGCCGTGAAGGCCGGCGTCAACGTGTCGACCTTCAACTCCTACTGCGCCGACCGCTTCCCCTTCGTGGGCCAGAAGGACTCCTACCAGGACGGCTACGACCTCGCCGAGTACCTGGCCAAGCAGATCGGCGACAAGGGCAACGTCGGCATCCTGTCGGGCAGCCTGACCGCGCAGGACCACATCCGCCGCATCCAGGGCTTCAAGGCCGCCATGGCCAAGCATCCGGACGTCAAGATCGTGTTCGAGCAGCCCGACAACGACGATCTCGACAAGGCCGTGCAGCTCACGGAGAACGAGCTGCAGGCGCACCCCGACCTCGTTGGCATCTTCGGCTGCAACGCGTCGAACCCGATCGGCGCGGCCCGCGCGGTGCAGAACGCCGGCAAGGCCGGCAAGGTGAAGATCGTCGGCCTCGACGACCTGCCGGAGACCATCCAGTTCATCAAGGACGGCGTGATCACCGCCACCATGGCCCAGCGCCAGTGGGAGCAGGGCTACTGGTCGGTGGTCTACGCCGTGGCCAAGAACCAGGGCCACACGATCCCGATGGACCACGAGACCGGCTCGCGCCTGATCACAAAGACCGACCTGACGAACTGAGCGGCCCACAGGGCCGCTCATCCCCGAGCATGCGGGGATCCAGCGCGAAAAGGCGGCCGCAGGCCGGCGAGATGACTGCGGGTCCTGCCTGGACGAGGGCGGGAGGACGTCGTCGGCCTTCGGCCGGGCATCATGCGCTGGGTCCCCGCCTTCGCGGGGACGAGCGGGGGAATCCATCCTCGCTGTCAGACGATTCCTGAACTTTCGGAACCCACCGCCATGACCCCCGACGTCTTCGAGGCCCGCGCGATCGAGAAGACCTTCGGGCCCGTGCGGGCGCTCGGCGGGGTGTCGCTCGGCGTGCGGGCCGGCGAGGTCCACGCCGTGATCGGCGAGAACGGCGCCGGCAAGTCGACCCTGATGAACATCTTCTGCGGGCGCCTCCAGCCCACGGCCGGGGAGCTGCTGCGGCACGGCCGACCCGTCGTCTTCCGCACGCCGGGCGAGTCCCAGGCGGCCGGCATCGGGATCGCGCCGCAGGAGGTCAACGTCGTCCCCAAGCTCAGCGTGGCCGAGAACGTCCTGCTCGGCGCGCAGAACGGCGGGAGGGCGCTGGTCGACTGGGCGGCGACGAGGAAGCGCGCCGCGGCGGCCCTCTTCGAGATCGACGAGTCGATCGACCCCGCGGCCCCGATCGACAGCCTGTCCAAGGCCCAGCAGCAGCTCGTGCAGATCGCGCGCGCCGCGGCCAGCGAGGCCGAGATCCTGATCTTCGACGAGCCCACCGCGGCCCTCACCACGCGCGAGACCGAGAAGCTCTTCGCCTTCATCCGCGCGTTCCGGGCGCGCGGCGGCTCCATCTTCTACATCTCCCACCGCCTCGACGAGATCCTGGCCCTCGCGGACCGGATCACCGTGCTGCAGGACGGCCGCTCGGTGGCGGCGCTCGATCCCTCCACGACCACCAAGGAGGAGATGGTCAGCACCATGGCGGGCCGCGAGGTCACCGCCACCCACGCGCCGCGGCCCTTCGTCGAGCGGTCCGAGATCGTGCTCAAGGTGCGCGGGCTGACCCGCGCGGGCGAGTTCCGCGGCGTCGACCTCGACCTCCACCGCGGCGAGATCCTCGGCGTCGCGGGCCTCGTCGGCTCGGGCCGCACCGAGCTCGGCAAGTGCCTGTTCGGCGTGACCGCGGCGGACAGCGGCACGGTCGAGGTCTTCGGCGAGCCCGCCGCGATCCGCCACCCGGCGGACGCGATCAGGCTGGGCCTCGTCTACCTGCCCGAGGAGCGCAAGGCCGAGGGCATCTTCCCGGTGCTGTCCATCGACGAGAACGCCGGCATCGCGAGCTATGGGCGCTTCGGCTCCTGGATGGGGCTCAACTTTGGCGAGATGGTGCGCGAGGTGGCCGAGCAGGTGCGCCGCATCCGCATCAAGATCGGCTCGGGGGCGGACCCCATCACGAGCCTGTCCGGCGGCAACCAGCAGAAGGTGATCCTGGCCCGCTGGCTGATGCGCGACACGAGGATCCTGATCCTCGACGAGCCGACGCGCGGCATCGACGTCCACGCCAAGTTCGAGATCCAGACGGTGCTGCGCTCGCTCTGCGACGCCGGCCTGTCGGTCGTCTACATCTCGTCGGAGCTGGCCGAGGTGCTCGAAGTGTCGGACCGCATCCTCGTGCTGCACGAGGGCGAGGTGAAGGGCGCGCAGCGCGCCGACGAGGCCACGCAGGAATCGCTGCTGCAGATGGCGATGAGCTGAGGGGGAGAGGGCCATGGCGGACCAGACGATGGAGGGGGCGCTCGCGCGCCCCGCCCGGCGCCGGGCGTCCCCGCTCGCGCGCTTCCGGCGCTGGGAGGCGAGCGGCGTGCTGGTCGCGCTCGTCGTGCTCTGCACGCTCCTGGCCGTGGCCTCGCCCAACTTCTTCACGCTGAGCAACCTGCCCATCGTGATGCGCAACGCGTCCTTCGTCGGCCTCGTCGCGCTCGGGCAGACGCTGGTGCTGCTGATCGGCGGCATCGACCTGTCGGTCGGCACGGCGGCGGGCCTCAGCGCCGTCGTGGGCGCGCTGATGCTGACCAAGCTCGGCCTCAACCCCTACCTGGTCTTCGTGCTCACCGCGCTGTTCGGCCTCTGCCTCGGCTTCTTCAACGCCGCCTTCATCGCCAAGCTGCGCCTGAACCCCTTCATCGTCACGCTGGCCTCGGGCGAGATCTTCGCGGGGCTCAACCTCGTCATCACGCAGGGCTACCCCGTGCGGCCGCTCGGGCCGACCTTCCGCTCGGTCGGGCAGGGCGAGGTGTTCGGCGTGCCGGTGCCGGTGCTGGTGTTCCTGTTCGCGGGGGCCCTCCTGTGGTTCGTGCTGTCGCGCACGCGCTTCGGCCGCAACATCTACGCGGTGGGCGGCAACCGCGACGCCGCCAACCTCGTCGGCATCCGCGTGTGGCGGGTCGAGTTCCTGGTGTTCGGGCTCGCGGGGCTCTTCGCCGCCCTGGCCGGCGTGCTCTACGCCAGCCGCATGGACGCGGCGCAGCCCTCCGTCGGCGAGGGCTGGATGCTGAGCGCCATCACGGCCGCCATCATCGGCGGCACCAGCCTGCGCGGCGGCGAGGGCACCGTTGTGGGAACGGTGCTCGGCGCGATCCTGTTGACCGTGTTGCAGAACGGCACTGTCCTGCTGAACGTTTCCGGCTATTGGCAGCGGGTCATCATCGGGTCTGTGGTGCTCGTCGCCGTGCTGGTCGACCTGTTCCGCCGGAAATAGGCGGTCGCGGGACCGGGCTGGGACGCCTGGGCGGCCGGGAGTTGCTCATGAACGGCGAAATCTTCGACCTCGACGCCGACGTGCGGACCCGGGCGGCCTGGCTCTACTACATGGAGGGTCTGACCCAGGACGCGGTCGCCCAGGCGCTCGGCATGACGCGCGCCCGCGTGCTCCGCATGCTGGCCTCCTGCCGGGAGGACGGCACGGTGCAGATCACCGTCACGTCCCCGATCACGCGTTGCGTGACGCTGGAGCGGCAGGTCGAGACGCGCCACGGCGTCGAGCGCGCCATCGTGATCCCGCGCCCGCAGGACCCGGCCGACACGGCCGACCTGATCGGCGCCGCCACCGGCACCTACCTGTCGTCGATCCTGACAGACGGCATGACGATCGGGCTCGGCTGGGGCCGCACGCTGAGCTCCAGCCTGTCGGCGCTGCCGCAGCGGCAGTTCGGCAAGTTCACGGTGGTGTCGCTGCTCGGCGGCCTCACCCGGGCGACGGCCTTCAACCCGTCCGAGTTCGCCTGGCGCTTCGCCGACCGGCTCGGCGCCGAATGCTACATGATGGCCGCGCCGGTCTTCGCGCCGAGCCCGGACGTGCGCGACGCCCTGGTGCGCCACACCGGGATGGAGGACGTGTTCGCCCAGGCGGGCCGGCTCGACGTGGCGCTGGTGAGCGTGGGCGAGCTGTCGCCCTCGTCCACGCTGGTGCGCTACAACCTCATCGGCAAGGACGACGTCAGCGCCCTCAGCCGCGCCGGGGCGGTGGGCGACATCCTGTGCCGCTTCATCGACGCCGAAGGGCGGCTGATCGACCACCCGCTCAACGACTGTGTGATCTCGGCCGATCCCGCGCTGCTGCGCCGCTCGCGCCGCATCGTGCTGTCGTCGGGCGGCTGGGAGAAGGCCACCACGGTGCTGGCCGCGGTGCGGCTGCTCAAGCCCGAGGTGCTGATCATCGACGAGGTCGTGGCCGAGTTCCTCGCCGAGCGGGACTGAGGACGGAGCGCCTTCAGGCCGCGCGCCGCTCGCGGTGGGGCGTGCGGAGCATGAAGTCCCAGGTGTGGTCGAAGCTTTCCACCCCGGCCTGCGAGCCGAGCCCGAGGGCGTTGAGGGCGGAGGTCGCCTGGGCGAAGCGCACGGCCGTCTCCGGATCCATGCCGCGCACCAGCGCCACCGCGAAACCCGCGTCGAAGGCGTCGCCGCAGCCGCAGGTGCAGCGCACGTCAATTTGGAACGCGGGCACGCGGAAACGCGTGCCGTCCCGGTGGTGGTAGTAGGCGCCCTCCGCCCCGAGCGTGAAGACGCAGCACCTCACCCCGCGATCGAGGAAGAACTCCGCCGTGCCTTCGAGGTCGCTCCGACCCGTCAGGGCGTGGGCCTCCTCGATCGAGGGCATGAAATAGTCGGTGTGGGGCAGGATGCTCGCAACGGCGGGCAGGTCGTCGGGCGAGCCCGCGAAGACGTCCGCCGTGGTGACCGCGCCGCCGGCCTGCGCCAGGCGCGCCAGTTCGGCGTTGCGGCCCCGGTCCATCGCGTCCATCAGGCCGACGCCGCCGAGATGCACGACGCGCGCGTCGATCACGGACGGCATCAGGTCGTCGTCGACGAAGAACTGCCCCGTCGCGCCCTTCATGTGGAGGGCCGGCCGCTGGCCGTCCGGCCGCGTCGTGACGATGGACGAGGAGGTGCGCCAGCCGGGCCGGCGCTGCATCGCCGCCGTGTCGACGCCGAACTGGCCGAGGCGCTGGAGCACCCAGTCGCCCATCATGTCGTCGCCGACCCCGCCCACCGCGCGGGCCGACAGGCCCATCTTGGCGGCCGCGATCACGGCCGTGCCGGCCGCCCCCGACACGGCGAGCGTGAGGTCCTGGATGAAATGCGTTCCGCCGCCCTCGGGGATGGCCGTCACGGGCCAGCCGAGGCAGTCGAAGGTGATGAAGCCGATGGACGAGTAGTCGAGGCGGCCTTGCTGCGCGCGCTCGGCTTCTCCCCGCGCGGCGTCCGCGCGATCGTGATGGTCCGCCAAAGACGTTCCCTCCCTGCTTCGGCCGCGGCGTCCTGTCGACGCTCTGCCGGCTCGCTCGAAGTCGCGCTCTTCGTACAATTGTCACGACGGTATGTCAATTGTACGAGGGCGGTCGGGGCGCAGATTTCGCGCCTCGACGGCCGCTCCCCGGCGCGCCCGCACGGTTAATACGGCGTTAGGCTCTGCGGATTATGCCCGTCCCATCCGGGGATCGGCCCGGATCCCCGACAGGATGGGCGCCGCCGCCATGCCGCAAGATGCCGCCCCGCCGCGCTCCGCCGTCCTCCGCCGCGCCGTCGCGGCCCTGGCACTGGCGTCGGCCCTCGGCGGCTGCGTGGCGGACCGCGACGCGACGGGCTCGATCAACGCCGCCTTGCCCGACGATCCCGCGGCGCTGAGGGCCTTCGCGGCCACCTGGCAGGCGAAGCACGAGGCCTCGCCCGGCGACGTCGAGGCGACGATCACCTACGCGCGCGCGCTGCGCGGCCTCACCCAATACGCCCAGGCCACGGCCGTGCTGGAGGCCGCCGCGGCCCAGCGCCCGAACGACATGCCGCTGCTCGCCGCCTACGGCAAGGCGCTGTCCGACGCCGGCCGGCCGCGCGAGGCCATGGCGGTGCTGGAGCGCGCCCACACGCCGGACCGGCCGGACTGGTCCGTGCTCTCGGCGCAGGGCGCCGCGGCGGATCAGCTCGGCGACCACGCGGGAGCGGTGAACTATTACGACGCGGCGCTGAAGCTGCGGCCCGGCGAGCCCGCCGTGCTGTCGAACCTCGGCCTGTCCTACGCGCTTGCCAAGGACCTCCCCAAGGCCGAGGAGATCATGCGGCTCGCCGCCGCCAACCCCAGGGCCGACGCGCGGGTGCGCCAGAACTACGCCCTGGTGCTGTCGCTGGAAGGCAAGTTCAAGCAGGCGGAAGGCGTGGCCGCGGTCGACATGCCGCCGGCCGACGCGGCCGCCAGCGTGGACGCGATCCGCCAGACCATCGCCGAGGATCCGCGCTGGCGCGGGGCGCGGGCCTTGCCGGCGGGAAGCAGCCCATCCCGGTAGGTCGGATCCCTCGCACGGGTCGGACGACATCGCCCGTCTTCGAACCTCATGATGCCGGATCGCACAGGCCGGCTGCTGAAGGCGACTCCGCCGTATATGGGCGCGAGTGAGGCGAAGAAGCCGAGGCCAAGCGCGATCACGACGGCGAGGCCCGGCGCCGGGCGATCGCGTCCTGCTCATGCTTCGCGTGCGGCATCGCCGACCGGCGACGGTCTCGACCGGGACGGACTTCAGGTCGGCCGTTCGGGAGCTCGATCGCGAGGCGCGGCAGCGGCGCGTCGGACGGGGCCCTGACGGCGCCATATGGGCTGCCGGAGGCGGAGCCCCGGCGCGCGCCTCACCCCCGCCGCAGCCGCCGCGCCTCCACGGTGCTCTCCGCGATGGCGCGCAGCAGCGGCACCTCGGGGGCGGGGCGGTCGCCGAGCAGCGCCGCGGCCGCGAGGGCGAAGCGGGTGGCCTCCTCGCGGGCGTCCGCGTCGGCGGTGATCAGCGCCGTCCAGGCCAGCATCTCGCCCCAGCGCCGGCGGCGCGGCGCCACCACGGCGTCGAGCACCACGTCCACCTTGCGCGCCCTGGACAGGCCCTTGCGGCCGAGCAACGCCTCGTCGACCGCGGCGTCGTCCTCGAACCAGCTCCCCATGAAGCCGTAGCGCGCCGGCCAGGTCGCGGCGTCGGCCAACACGTCGAGGCCGTCCGGCTCGCCCTCGTCCTCGCCGAGCGCCAGCGCCACCACGTCCTCGGGCGTCGCGGGTTCCGGATTGACGATGCCGAGGCCGAGCGCCTCGGCGGCGTCGAGCGCGCCGAAGGGCGGCGGCGCGCCCTCGGCGTTGAGGCCGAGCATGTGGGCCAGGAGCCGCCGCACGGTGGCGCTCGACACCGGCACGAGGTCGATCTCGCCCGCCACGCGGTCGACCTGCGCCCGCGCCTCGGCGCGGCCGAGGTCGCGATGCACCCACGCGTCGCGCACGCCGTGGCCGAGCTTGAACAGCAGCGACGCGACGGCGTGGCGCTTGCCGGCGCGCACCAGCGCGAAGACGCTGGCGGCGCCCGAGCCGTCGAAGCCCGAGATGCGGAGGTCCTCGACCGCGGACGCCGGCGGCGGGGCGGGTTCGGAGCCCTTGCGCCGCGCCGTCCGCACGGCCGCGTCGACGCCGGGCCGGGCCGCCGCGGGCAGCCAGTTGCGCACCGCCACGAGGCGGCGCAGCGCCGTGCCGCCGAGCCGGCCGGCCGCGGCCTCCTCGACCAGGGACCCGCACAGGGCGGGCGCGACCTCGGGGTCGGGGTCGAAGAGCCAGCCCAGCGCGGCGTCCCGCACGGGGTCGGCGTCGGAGGCGAGCATGAAGCTCGCCATGGCGAGGCGGTGGTCGATGGGGAAGGAGGAGGCGGTCTCGGACAGCTCGCCGTGGATCGCGAAGGCGTCGTCGCCGAGCTCGCGCGCCAGATCCACTAGGTGGCGCTCCATGTCGAGGTCGCCGGCCCCCGCTTCGGCGGCCTCGTCCGACTGCTCGTCGAGCATGTCGCCCATGGCGCCGCGCAGCTCCTCGCCGATGTCGAGCTTGGCCACCGCGAACTGCTTGGTCACGAGCATCAGCACGCCGGCGTCGGCCCGGTCCGAGCGGGCCTCGCGCACGAGGCGGCCGCGCACGGCGTCGAGCATGGCGGCCGCGTCCGGGTCCTGGCGCTCGACGCCGTAGCGCAGCGTTTCCAGCGCCTGCCCGCACATGAAGGCGAGGGCCGCGACGAGGTGGGCGTCCGGGCGGCGGCGGCGCGCCTCGCGGCCGATGAGCCCGACGATCTCCAGCGTCGCCTGCGGCATGGCGGCCAGCGCGTCGCCGACCGTGCCGGCCGTGTCGCCGCCGTGGCCGGCCCGCATCTCCTCGGCCACGGCGGCGCCGAGCTTGAGGAGGGCTTCGCGCTGGGCGGCGCGGTCGGTGCGCGGAGGCATATCAGGGAAACCTCATTCGGCCGCGGCCCGCAGGCGGCGGGCGGGCTGCGGGCGGCGGCTCCAGAGCGGGCGGGCGACGCGCAGCGCCACGACGAGGAGCCCGGCGATCAGGACGAGCCAGACCGGGCGCAGCCCGTCGTCGAGGCTGAGGTCGGCGGACAGCACGTCGGCCACGTCGATGCCGTTGCGGACGTGGTACCACCCGGCCTCGAACAGGGCCGTCACGACCGGCGCGGCGACCGCCAGGGCCGCGAGGGCGGGCAGGCTTTCGCCGCGCTTGAAGCGGTTGAGCAGGCGCCAGCCCATCAGCCACAGGAACAGGCCGACCAGCAGCAGGGGGGCGCTGACGTCGAGCTTGGTCTGCAGCATGTAGTGGATCAGCGCCAGCACGCCGATCGGGTAGGCCAGCGTGTGCAGCCTGTTCCAGCGCGCCGGGCCGATGCGCCGGATCATGGCGTCGGTCGAAGTGGCGCCGAGCGCCGCCAGGCCCAGCAGGGCCGCGAAGCCCACGGTGAGGTAGAGCCGGAGCGCGATCTCGCTCGCCACGTGGACGAGGTCGCCGCCCTGCTGGACGATGTAGAGCGTGAAATGCCCCAGCACGTAGAACAGCACGGCGACGCCCAGCATGCGGCGCACGGCGATGAGCTTGTTCCACCCCCCGATGCGCCGGAGCGGCGACACGGCGAGGGACACGATCAGGATCCGCACGGCCCACAGGCCCGACTCGTGGATGAGCGACTTCACCGTGTCGGAGTTCAGCCATCCGAGGTCGAATTGCACCGCGATCCAGGCGGCCGGCGCGAACAGGGCCACGAAGACGAGGAGTTTCAGGATCGACAGGTGGCCCGAGCGGTCCAGCCAGGGGAAGAAGCGCGCCTGCATCGATGATCGCTCGGACTGGGGGAATCGTCGACGACAGAGTGGTGCGCGACCGCGTCGCCATCAAGGCGACGCGGCGAAGGGCCCCTCACCGGACCGGCGGAGCCGTCAGGCCGCGTCGCGGCCGTGCGACTCGGCGGGCGGGGCGGTGGCCTCGACGGCCGTGAAGGTTTCGAGGATGCGGTAGGTGTGGGACGCGCCCTTCGGCACGACCCAGGAGGAGCCCTTCGCGAGCGTGGTCGTCTGCCCCTCGATCTCGAGCTCGGCGCGGCCCGCGATCACGTAGCCCACGGTCTCGTAGTCGCGGCGCACCGGGTCCTTGGTGGCGCCGGAGGGCTCGCCTTCCCACAGGCGCATCGACAGCGACCGGCCGCTGGCGAGATACTTCTGCCCTTCCGGGCCTTCGGCGGCCGAGCCCGCCTCGACCTTCGCCCCGCTCGCATCCGCCATGGCCCGTCCCCCGAGTTTCCGCGGCGGCGCCGGCCGCCGCCGTGGCACGCCAACGCCGGCCTCCGGCGAGGGTTGCCGGTCAGCCGACGCGGCGGCGCGACGGCGGGATGGTGCCGCGGAGGCCGAGCCGCGCGGCGGGCGCCGGCTCCGCCCGGCGCCGGGGGAGCGGCGACGGGCGGGGGGCGGGGACGGGGGCGGGCTCCACCAGCACGGCGCCGCAGGGGCGGCCGCCGCCGTCGAGCGCCCGGGCCGCGGCGGCGAGCGCCGCGGGGGGCACGTCGGCCGGCGCCGCGATGAGGACGAGGTCGGCGCTGGGCGCCAGCGCGGCGGGGTCGTCGCCGACCAGGATCACCGTGTCGAAGGCGTCGAGCCCGCGCAGCCGCGCGGCGCCCGGCCGGGCCGCGGCGGACGCGGCGGCCTCCGCCTCGCCGGGGTCGCTCGGCAGCAGGGCGACGGGGGCGCCCTCGGGGCCGAGCCGGTACAGGGTGCGGACCGCGCCGCCGGCCTCGATCGCGACCGGCACGGCACCCGCGGGGGCGAGGGCGCCGCGCAGCCGGCCGCGCGCGCGGGCCTCCATCAGCAGGGGGCGGCGACCCGCGGCCGCCGCGGCGAGCGCGAGCGCGAAGGCGCCGGCATCGGCGTCGCCGAGGGGGAGGTCGGCCGCGGGCGCCACCAGGACGGTCATCCGTGCCGCGGCCTCGCCGAAGGCGGCCCGCAGCGTGGCGTGGAGCCCCGCCATGGCCTGTGCCGAGGGGGCCGCGGAGGCCTGCAGGGACAGGCGCCCGAGCACCGGCACGCCGTCCGGGACGGAGGCCGGCGCCGGCTCGGGCGCGGGCCGCGGCGTCTCGGGCGCGGGGATGGGCTGCGGCTCCGGCACGCTGGCGAGCGCGGGTTCGACCCGGCGCACCGGGGACGGGAAGGCCCGCGGCCGGCGCGGGCGCAGCAGGCGCAGGGCCGCCCAGGCGGCGCTGAGGAGCGCCAGGCCCAGGGCGGCGGCCGCGAGGGCGAGGCCGCGCAGGGAATGGCGCGCGGGCGGAGCCGCGGCGGCGCCCGTGCGGTCCACGCGCGGCGCGGCGGCCGGCGCCGCGTCGGCGGGCGGCAGCGCCAGCGGCGAAGCGGCGCGGCGCGCGAGCGGGGCGACGGTGCCCGTGGCGTCCGCGCGGGCCCCGGCCGGGAGGGCGCGCGGCGGCGGGACGGCCGCCGCCGCGGCGAGGCGGCGCTCGGCCGCGGCCACGTCGGCGCGGGCGTCGGCGGCGTCGCGCTCGGCCGAGGCCAGCGCCCGGCGCGTGCCGGCGAGGAGCTGGCCGCGGAGGTCCTCGAGGAGCTGCTCGGTCGCCACCAGGGTCGGGTGCTGGTCGCCGAGGGTGGCGCGGTAGCCGGCGGCGCGGCGCTGGGCGTCGGCGTAGTCCGAGCGCAGCGACGACAGGCCGAAGGTGCGGTCGACCTCCGGCATCGGGTCGGTGAGGTGGGCCGGCTGGAGCTCGCGCTTGAGGTCCTCGATCGCGTCGGCCGCGCGGGCGGCGCGGTCCTGGGCCACCGCCAGGGCAGCGCGGTCCTGCGCGGCATCGTAGGCCGCCGGAGCCGAAGCCGTAGCCAGGGCCGGAGCCGCGGGCGCGGCCGGACGTGGGGGCGCCGCCAGGGCAGCGCCGGCCAGCACCAGGGCCACGGCGGCGGGCAGGGCGAGCCGTGCGGGGGCGGGGAGGGGCGGCATCGTGCGGTCTCGTCCGGCGCCCGAGGGGTGGGCTTCAGGGCACGTTAAGGACGAATCCTTACCAGTCCTTCACCCTGTCGGGCGCGCCGGCGCGCCTTGACGGGCGATCCCTGAGCCGTCACGGTCCCGCGCCTCCGCGGCGGAGCCCCTCCGGCGCGCCCCGCCGAACCCGCGAGTCCCCGGATCCCATGCGCCTCTTCCTCGACTTCGAAAAGCCCGTCGCCGAGATCGAGGCCAAGATCGAGGAGCTCCGGCAGGTGGCGAGCAACGAGGACGCCATCCCGATCGGCGACGAGCTGACGCGGCTGGAGGTCAAGGCCGCCCAGGCGCTGGCGGAGCTCTACAAGACCCTGACGCCCTGGCAGAAGACCCAAGTGGCGCGCCACCCGCAGCGCCCGCACTTCTCCGACTACTGCCGGAGCCTGATGACGGACTTCACGCCGCTGGCCGGCGACCGCGCCTTCGGCGAGGACGAGGCCATCGTGGGCGGGCTCGGCCGCTTCCGCGGGCGCGCCGTCTGCCTCATCGGCCAGGAGAAGGGCTCCGACACCGACAGCCGCATCCGCCACAACTTCGGCATGGCGAAGCCCGAGGGCTACCGCAAGGCGGTTCGCCTGATGGAGCTGGCCGACCGCTTCAATCTCCCGGTGGTGTCGCTGGTCGACACGGCGGGCGCCTTTCCGGGGATCGAGGCCGAGGAGCGCGGGCAGGCCGAGGCCATCGCGCGCTCGACGGAAGCCTGCCTGGAGCTCGGCGTGCCCAACGTGGCCGTGATCATCGGCGAGGGCGGCTCGGGCGGCGCCATCGCGATCGCGGCCGCCAACGCGGTCATCATGATGGAGCACGCCATCTACAGCGTGATCTCGCCCGAGGGCGCGGCCTCCATTCTGTGGCGCGACCCGGCCCGCGCGCAGGACGCCGCGACCTCGATGAAGATCACCGCGCAGGACCTGCTGCGCTTCGGCATCATCGACGCCGTGGTGGCCGAGCCCGCGGGCGGCGCCCACAGCGACCCCGGCGCCGCCATCGCGGCGGCCGGCGACGCCGTCGAGGCCGCGCTGGCGGGCTTCGACGGCTGGTCGCGCGAGCGGATCCAGGCGGCGCGGGCCGACAAGTTCCTGGCGATCGGGCGGCGCTGACGGCCCTTGCGCGGAGGTTCGCGGGCGGGGAAGGTGGGGCCATGCCGCTGCATCCCCTCGCCATCGACCGCTTCGCTTCCGCCCTCCTGGAGGACATGACGCCCGGCGAATGGGCCTCGATGCGCGACGTGGTGTCGGACCTCGTCGCCGCCTTCCGCGGCCAGCGCGAGGGCGGGCGGGCCGACGTCCGCCCCGGGCCGGACGCCCGCGAGGTGGTGGGCGACCTGATCGCCAAGCTCGAGGCGCCGCCGGTCGCCTCGGCCCTGCAGGCGCGCCTGTGGACCCTGTCCGACCGGCCGAAGCACCGCGCCGAGGGCGCGGCCTGGCTCGACGCCCATCCCGAGGCGGCGGCCGCGCCGGGCGGGCAGTTCGACGACGAGAACCTTGAGTTCGTGTTCGATGCGCCCTTCACGGAGGAGGACGAGACCGCGCTGCCGCGCATCCTGCGCGTCACGGCGGCCCAGGACCGCGAGATGGGCGGCTGGAACGCCAGCAGCCCGGACGGCCTCGCCATCCGGGCCCCGACCAAGGCCGAACTCCTGGATGGTCTGGCCGGGGCCGCGCCGGGCTTCCTGCGCGACCGGCACGGCCACGCCGGCCCGGCCACGGTGATCGTGGATTGGCACGAGGCGGGGCGCTCCCACAGCACGACGCTGTCGGTCGGCTCCGCGAAGCGCGGATGACCGTCTCGGCCTCGTCGGCCGACAAAGCGTCACCTCAAAGACGCAGATTGACTCAAAATTTACCGAACGGGTTGGAACCTTTTGGGGATCGTCGCCCACGAGTTGCGGTAACGCCGGCTTAAGCCTTAAAACCGCATCCGTGTGGCCGGCGAAATATCCGACCAGGGGCGCGAGCAGTGGACATCGGCGACATGCGGTCAGGACGCGCGTTGGGGATCCTCGGCCGGCTCGCCCTCGTGGCCGCCGGCGCGGCGCTTCTGGCGGGCTGCAACGAGGACCTCGGCGTCACCGGCAACGCGCGCGCCTATTCGCCGATCCCCGAGGCCACGCTCAAGTCGATGACCGCCAAGTCGACGACCAAGAACGCGCCGGTCCTGATCCGCGCCTACAAGAAGGAGGCGGAGCTCGAGATCTGGAAGCAGCAGGCGGACGGCCGCTACGTCTACCTGAAGACCTTCCCGATGTGCCGCTGGTCCGGCCAGCTCGGCCCCAAGATGCGCGAAGGCGACCGGCAGGTGCCGGAAGGCTTCTACACGATCACGCCGGGCTCGATGAACCCGAACTCGGCCTACTTCCTGTCGTTCAACGTCGGCTATCCCAACGCCTACGACCGCGCCTGGGGCCGCACCGGCGGCTCCATCATGGTGCACGGCATCTGCTCCTCCGCGGGCTGCTTCTCCATGACGGACGGGCAGATCGAGGAGATCTACGCCATCATGCGGGAAGCCTTCGCGGGCGGGCAGCACGCGGTGCAGATGCAGAGCTTCCCCTTCCGCATGACGGCCGAGAACATGGCCAAGGCGCGGCTCGACCCCAACATCGCCTTCTGGCGCGAGCTGAAGAAGGGCGCGGACGAGTTCGAGGTGACCAAGATGCAGACGCCAGTGGGCGTGTGCAACAAGCACTACGTCTTCGCCAAGGCCAAGGGCGGCGCGAGCTTCGACGCCGAATCGGCCTGCCCGCCGCTCGACCTCGACGGCGAGGTCGCCCGCGCCCTCACCGACAAGGAGGCGAAGGACGAGACGGAGATCAAGAAGCTCGTCGCCGAGGGCGTGAAGCCCGTCCGCATCGTGTACCAGGACGGCGGCCAGAACCCCGCCTTCGCGCACCGCTTCGCCGAGGTCAGCCGGCCCGACGCCATCGCGGCCGCCCCCACCGAGTTCGTGCTCGACGACGGACCGAAGGCCAAGCCCGCCGCGGTGCAGATCGCCGCCGCGCGCAAGTCCGTGGGCGACGGGCTGTCGAAGCCCGAGCCCGTCGTGGCGCTGGCCGCGGCCGCGATCCCGCCCGCCCCGGCGAAAGCCCTTCCCAAGGGCGCCAAGCCGGTGCTGACGGCCTCGGCCAAGCCCGCCACCATGCCCGACGTGACCGGCTCGGTGCCGGCGGCCTTCGCGGCCGCCCCCTCGGCCTACGCCAAGGAGGAGCCGAAGAGCGCCACCCGCGCCTTCTTCGACCGCCTGATGGGCAGCGCCGACGCGCCGGCCGAGGCGGCCCCCGCCGCGCAGGCCGCGGGACCGGCCGCCGCCAAGCCGGGGACCCAGGCCTCGGCCAGGAAGCCCGGCCTCGATCCGACCGCGGTAGCGCTGTCGCCCGCGGCGGAGTAGGCGGGGCGACCCCCGACCTCCTGAGCAGATCGAGGAGGGGCGCGACTCCTAACGTGCCTCGTCCTTCGACACGGCCGCTCCGCGGCCGGCTCAGGACGAGGCTCGTTGCAGGCCGTGTGGGACGCTGCCGAAGCTCATCGTGCCGAGATCACCGTCCCGCCTCAGCCTCTCACCCGCCACACGCCGCCGCGCTTGACGTCGGCGTCCTCCAGCAAGCGCATCACCGGCACGTCGTAGGCGGCCAGGGGCTCGAAGGCGGTCGGGTCGAAGTAGCTGCGGCCGGGGTCGCCGACGATCACGCGGGCGCCGCGCCGCGCGAGGCTCCGCAGCCAGGGCGTGACGGCGCCCGCCGTGTCGCGCTCGTAGAAGACGTCGGCCACCAGCACGGCGTCCCAGCCCTCGTCGCGGCCGACGAGGTCGTCCCCGCGCGCCTCCACCGCGACGCCGTTCTCCGCCGCGTTGAGCGCGATGGCGGCGAGCGCGAAGCCGTCGATGTCGGCGGCCTCGACGCGCGCGGCGCCCGCCAGGGCGGCGGCGATGCCGACGAGCCCCGAGCCCGACGCGAAGTCGAGCACGCGGGCGCCGCGGACCTCCTGGGGATGGTCGAGCACGTAGCGCGCCAGCGCCTGCCCGCCCGCCCAGGCGAAGGCCCAGAAGGGCGGTGGCAGGTTCGCCTGATCGAGGTCGGCCTCGGTCATGGCCCACAGGTCGGTCGCGTCGTCGGCCGCGTGGAGCAGCACCTCCGGCACCAGCGGCACGGGCCGGAGCCGGGTGTTGCGGCGGATGAAGGCGGCGCGGTCCGGCACGGGATCAGACCGCGAGGTGGAAGCCAGCGTCGGCGAAGGCCGGCAGCGTGCCGGTGGCGCCGGGCGTCAGCACCACGCCAGGGACGAGGTGGTCGGTGAGGGCCGCCGCGAGCTTGGCCTGCCCGGCCTTGTCGGGGTCGCGGCCCGAGGAGCCGAGCACCCCGGCGAGCCCCCACAGCGCAATGTGGCAGGCGAGGAACACGGCGCCGCGCGCCTGCAGCGCCGGGATTGAGGCGTCGTCGGCCGAGAAGGGGCCGCGGGGATCGCGGATCGGCGCCGGATCGCCGGCCTCGGGCGGCCGGGGCTGAAGGAAGACGTTGCTGTTCGGCGCCTCGGCGTCGAGCCCGGCGAGGCCGTACTTGTCCCAGGCCGGCTGATCGAGCAGCGCCATGAGGGCCGGCCCGCGCGTCAGCGAGGCGACGAGGAAGTCGGGGTGCCGGTAGCTGTAGACCTGCACGTCGAGGGCGTTGCGCATCGCCGTCAGCCACGGCCAGCCGAGCGCGGAGGCCGACCACACCTGCTTCGGCCCGCCGCCGTAGGCCAGCACGGCGGCGAGGGCCTCGGCGTCCCACTGCGACGGGTCGCTCAGCACCGCCGTCGTGGTCGTGACGTTGCGGCGGCGCGGCAGGGCGGCGAGCTTGAGGCCGAGGTCGCCAAGGGACGCGAAGCCGCCCCCCTGCGCGGCGGCCGGCGTCGCGGCGACGGCCGCCGCCGGGGCGGCCGCCAAGCCCAGCCCCGCCCCCAACAGCTTCAGCGCGCTGCGCCGGCTGGCCGCGTCGTCCATGGTCTCGTCCCCCTCCCGGATCATGTCGGTCCCGAACGCCTCGCCACCGCCAAAAGCTGCCTCACCGCAGCCCCTCCGCGAGCCCGCGGTAGACGCCGACGAAATCCGCCGCGACCCGCTCCGCTGTGAAGCCGTCGAGCACCCGCGCGCGGGCCGCCTGCGCGAAGCGCTCGACCAGCGCGGGGTCGTGGGCCAGCGTCACCAGCGCGTCCGCCAGCGCGTCGGCGTCGTCCGGCGGCACCACGAAGCCCTCGACGCCGTCGCGCGCGAAGGTGGCGCAGCCGGGCGTCGCGGTGGTGATCACGGCGCGCGCCGCCGCGGCGCCCTCCAGCAGCGAGCGCGGCAGGCCCTCGCCGCCGCGCGAGGGCACCAGCACGACGTGGTGGGCCCGCCACACGGCGGCGACGTCGCGCGCGTGGCCGTGCCACGCGATGCCGGGCTCGGCCCCCCAGGCGCGGAGCTGCTCCTCCGTCACCGCGCGGGGGTTCTCGGGGTCCGGCGCGCCGCAGAGCGACAGCTCGACGGGCGCTCCCGCGGCCCGCGCCCGGCGGACCGCCTCCACGGCCACGTCGACGCCCTTCGAATGCACCATGCGGGCCACGAGCGCGGCGCGCAGGGGCGGCATCGGGGGCAGGGGCTGCGCGGGCTCGCGCGCGGGGTCGATGCCGGCGCCGCCCACCACCGTCACGCGCGGCCCGTCCGGGTCCATCCCGAGCAGGGCCGGGTCCTCGCGGTTCTCGAAGACGTGGTGGGCGCGCTTCCCCCCGAGCGGCCCGCGCAGCAGGCGGCCGAGCGCGGCGCGGCCGGCGCGCGCCTTGGCGCCGCGGCTCGCCCCCATCAGGCCGAGCCCGGTCACGGCCTGCACGCGCCGCGGGACCCCGGCCATCAGCGCGCCGAAGCCTGCCAGCACGATGAGCCGCACCGACACGAGGTGGACGATGTCGGGCCGCTCGGCGCGGAACAGTTTCGCGAAGGCCCGCGCGTGGCCGAGCATCGCCAGCGGACCGAAGTGCCCGCGCTCGTGCGCCGACGGGATCACCCGCACGCCGGCGGCCTCGATGCGCGCCTTCAGCGCCTCGTCGCGCACCCGCACCGTCACGGACACGTCGAAGCCGGCGGCGCGCGCCGCCACGGCGACGGACAGGAAGTGCGAGACGAAGAACCAGTCCTCGGTCACGACGAACAGCAGCTTCGGCGGGCGGCTCATCGCGCCGGCACCGCATCGGGGCAGGGCATCGGGTGGCCGCCGGGTGTCCCGGCAGCGATGGGGCGCTTCATCATCTCGCGTTCGCGGTCGTCCGGGGTCATCGGGGGGCGGCCGGGGGCCGGCCGTCGGGGCGGGGAACTTCGGTCGAACGGTCCCGTTTCGCCACCATGAAGAATGTGCCCGAGCTCATCCGCTCAGCCTTCGGCGGCCAGGCCCCGGTGGTCGAGCCCGTGCCGGTGGAGCTCCTGCTGCGCGCGGGGGCGCTGAACGGCGAGCGCCCCGGCTGGGACGCGGGGAGCCAGAGGCTGTTCTGGGTCGACATCCGCGAGCCCGCCCTCCACATGTTCGATCCCGCGACCCGCGACGACGTCTCGTGGGAGATGCCGGCCTGGATCGGCTGCTACGCCCTCGACGGGCGCGGCGGCGCCATGGTGGCGCTCGCCACGGGCCTCTATCACATCACGCTCGACACGGGCACGCTGACGCCCTTCGCCCACGCGCCCTTCGACGCGCGCCGCTTCATCTTCAACGACGGGCGCTGCGACCCGCGCGGGCGCTTCTTCGGCGGCACCATGTACCTGCCGCTCAGGCCCGGCGACATGAGCGGCGAGGCATCGAGGACCCCGCTGTGGCGCTACGACGGAGCGGGGCGCTGGACCGGCGTGACCGACCCCGTGTCCATGTCGAACGGCCTCGCCTGGAGCCCCGACGGGCGCACCATGTACCACGCCGACACCGAGCCCAAGACGATCTGGGCCTACGACTACGACCTCGACACCGGCACGCCCTCGAACAGGCGCGTCTTCGCGCAGGTCGAGGTGAGGGACAGGTCGGGCGGGCCGGACGGCGCCTGCGTGGACAGCGAGGGCTTCTACTGGTCCTGCATCTACGCCAACGGCGAGCTGCTGCGCTTCGACCCCGACGGCAGGATCGAGCGGCGCGTGCCGATGCCGGTCAAGTACCCGACCATGCCGGCGCTCGGCGGGCCGGACCTGAAGACGCTCTTCGTCACCTCGGCGACCCACGCCATGTCGCCCGAGGAGCGCGCCCGCCACCCCGACGAGGGCGGGCTCTTCGCCTTCGAGGCCCCGGCCGCCGGCGTCCTCCCCAACCTGTTCTCCGGAGACTACAGATGAGCATGACCTGCGGCGACTTCCTGATCGAACGCCTGCACGCCTGGGGCGTGCGCAGGATCTTCGGCTATCCGGGGGACGGCATCAACGGCGTGTTCGGCTCGCTGCAGCGCGCCGAGGGCAAGATCGAGTTCATCCAGGCGCGGCACGAGGAGATGGCGGCCTTCATGGCCTCGGCCTACGCCAAGTTCACGGGCGAGCTCGGCGTGTGCATCGCCACCTCGGGCCCCGGCGCCTCGCACCTGCTGACCGGCCTCTACGACGCGCGGCTCGACCACATGCCGGTGCTCGCCATCGTGGGCCAGCAGGCCCGCACCTCGATCGGCGCGCACTACCAGCAGCAGCTCGACCTCCAGTCCATGTTCAAGGACGTGTCGGGGGCCTTCGTCGAGACCGCCATGGCGCCGGCGCAGATCCGCCACCTCGTCGACCGCGGCGTGCGGACCGCGGTCGCCGAGCGCGCCATCGCGACGATCATCTTCCCGAACGACCTGCAGGACGAGCCCTACGAGGAGCCCAAGCGCGCCCACGGCTTCACCTTCTCGGGCATCGGCTATGCACGGCCCAAGGTCGTGCCCTACGACCGCGACCTCCAGGACGCGGCGAGGATCCTCAACGAGGGCCGGAAGGTCGCCATGCTGATCGGCGCCGGCTGCGTGGACGCGGTCGACGAGGTCATCGCGGTCGCGGAGAAGCTCGGCGCGGGCTGCGCCAAGGCCTTGCTCGGCAAGTTCGTGCTCGACGACGGCCTGCCCTGGAACACCGGCACCATCGGCCTGCTCGGCACCGAGGCCTCGTCCAACATGATGGCCGAGTGCGACACGCTGCTGATGGTCGGCTCCGGCTTCCCCTGGGCCGAGTTCATGCCCAAGGAGGGCCAGGCCCGCGGCGTGCAGATCGACATCAAGGGCGACATGCTGTCGATCCGCTACCCCATGGAGTGCAACCTCCAGGGCGACGCGGCCGAGACGCTGAGGCTGCTGCTGCCGCTGCTCGAGAAGAAGTCCGACCGCTCCTGGCAGGAGAAGGTCGAGGGCTGGGTCAAGCGCTCCAAGGACGTGGTCGCGGCCCAGGCGAAGAAGAAGGCCAACCCGGTCAACCCGCAGCGCGTGGTCTCCGAGTTCTCGCCGCGCGCGCCCGAGCGCTGCATCGTCACCTCGGATTCCGGCTCCTGCGCCAACTGGTACGCGCGCGACTTCCACGTGCGGCGCGGCATGATGGGCTCGCTGTCGGGCTCGCTCGCCTCGATGGGTGCGGCCGTGCCCTACGCCATCGGCGCCAAGTTCGCCCACCCGGACCGGCCCGTGGTGGCCCTGGTGGGCGACGGCGCCATGCAGATGAACAACATGTCCGAGCTGATCACGGTGGCCAAATACCACCACCTCTGGCCCAACAAGACCTGGATCTGCTGCGTCTTCAACAACGAGGACCTGAACCAGGTGACCTGGGAACAGCGCGTGATGGAGGGCAACCCGAAGTTCGTCGCCTCGCAGCAGATCCCCAACGTGCCCTACCACAAGTTCGGCGAGCTGATCGGCTTCGAGGGCATCTACGTCGACGATCCCGAAAACCTCGCCGAAGCCTGGGACCGCGCCCTGCGCTCGACCAAGCCCGTCGTGCTGGAGGTGAAGACCGACCCCGAGGTGCCCCCGCTGCCCCCGCACATCACCCTGCAGCAGGCCGCGCACTTCATGTCGACCCTCGCCAAGGGCGACCAGCGCGAGGGCAACATGATCGTCGGCGCGGCCCGCCAGGTGCTCGGCTCGATCCTGCCCGGCCACGGCGACAAGTGACCTAGCGCGGCGCCCAGTCGCCTCCTCCACCACCCTTCGGGTGGTCCCCCTCCTCCGCAGGCGAAGGAGGATCAGCAGCGGGTCAACCGCTGTAGGCTTTGGACCCGTCGGGAAGGCACCTCATGATCCTCCTCCGTCTGCGGAGGAGGGGGACCGCGCACAGCGCGGTGGAGGAGGCGACGGGGCGCGACCTATCCGTCTCCATCGAGGACCTAACCCCATGTCCGGACCCACGCGCGAGGCGGATTTCGCCGACCTCGCCGGCGATCCCGCGCCCGCCCACATGGCACGCGAAGGCGGCCCGCCCGCTGCCGGCACCGCCCGCTTCAGCGCGGCGTCGAGGCCCGCCTCGGTCGAGATCGGGCAGGTGAGGATGGTGCACGGCGCCGCCGCCATGCTGGCCCTCTCCGTGCTGGCCGACAGCGGCATCGAGCACAGCCGCGGCCAGTACCACAACCCGGCGATGTTCACGCCGCTCGTGTCCTCGACCCTGTCGATCCTCGCCAGCGCGGACGGCGCGCTGCGCAGCGAGAAGAGCGCGCATCCGCTGCGCCTCGCCTCCTACGGCATCGCCATGGCGGTGGGCGTGGTCGGCACCGCCTTCCACGTCTACAACATCACCAAGAAGCCCGGCGGCCTCTCCTGGGAGAACCTGTTCTATCAGGCGCCCATCGGCGCGCCGGCGGCGCTGTCGCTGTCCGGCCTGCTCGGCCTCGCGGCCGAGGGCATCCGGAACGAGACGCCCGGCGGAAGCCCGAGGCTGCTCGGCCTGCCGGCCGCGCCGGCGCTGGCCGGCCTCACCGCGCTCGGGCTGATGGGCACCACGGCGGAGGTGTCGCTGCTGCACTTTCGCGGCAACTTCCAGAACAAGCTGATGTACCTGCCCGTGGCGCTGCCGCCGATCGCGGCCGCGCTGACCGCCGAGGCGGCGCTGCGCCCCCACAGGCGGGCGCGGCCGCAGGCGAAGCTGTGGCTCGGCATCACGGCGGCGCTCGGCGTCGCGGGCGTCGCGGCCCACGCCTACGGCACGTCGCGCTACTCGGGCGGCTGGCGCAACTGGCGGCAAAACCTCGTCGACGGCCCGCCGCTGCCGGCGCCGCCGGCCTTCTCGGGCCTGGCCATGGCCGGCCTCGCGGCCCTCGCACTCCTGGAGCGGCACGGCGATGACTGAGCGGTCCTTCCCCGGCTACGACGTCCTCGACAAGCGCGACACGCCCTCCTGGAACGACGCCACGCGCAGCGCGATCGACGCGCGCCTCGCCGTGCCGCGCGAGCCGCGCTTCTTCACATCCGACGAGTTCGCGACGCTGGAGGCGGTGTGCGACCGCATCCTGCCGCAGCCGGCCGACCGGGCCGAGCCGGTGCCGCTCGCAGCCTACGTCGACGCCAAGATCTTCTCCGGCCAGCTCGACGGATACCGCTTCGGCAAGCTGCCGCCGCAGGGCGAGGCGTGGAAGATCGGCCTCGCGGCGCTCGACCACGAGGCCAAGGCGCGCCACAACGCGCGCTTCCGCGACCTGTCCCGCGCCGACCGCGATCGTCTCCTGCGCGACATGCAGCATGGGCGCCTCGAGGGCGACCATTGGCAGGGGATGCCGCTGGAGATGTTCTTCACCAAGCGCCTCGTCCACGACGTGACGGACGCCTATTACGGCCACCCCACCGCCTGGAGCGAGATCGGCTTCGGCGGCCCGGCTGCCCCGCGCGGCTACGTGCGCATGGACAAGAACCGCCGCGACCCCTGGGAAGCCGCCGAGGCGAAGCCCGGCGAGGAGGAGCGCGCGCTCCGGGAGAACAAGCATGTCGTCTGATCCCTTCGAGCGCCCCCGCGCCGCGCACGGCCGCGCCCCGGACGTCTTCAGGACGGGCGGCTGGATCCCGATGAACCAGCACCGGGACGCCGACGAGGTGGACTTCGCCATCGTCGGCACCGGCGCGGGCGGCGGCACGCTGGCGGCGCGGCTCGCCGAGAAGGGCTTCTCGGTGGTGGCCTTCGACGCCGGCCCCTACTTCCGCCCGCTCGAAGACTTCGCCTCGGACGAGACCGAGCAGGAGAAGCTCTACTGGAACGACCCGCGCGTGGTGGAGGGGGCGGACCCCATCGTCATGGGCGGCAAGAACTCGGGCAAGACCGTCGGCGGCTCCATGGTGCACTTCGCCATGGTGTCGCTGCGCTTCCGGCCCGAGTGGTTCAAGTCGCGCTCGACGCTCGGCTACGGCGCCGACTGGCCCATCGGCTGGGAGGAGATGTGGCGCTACTACGACCAGGTCGAGCGCGACCTGTCGATCTCGGGGCCGATCAACTACCCCTGGGGGCCGCCCCGCCCGCGCTACCCCTACCGGCCACATCCGATGAACGCCGCCGCCGAGGTGCTGGCGCGCGGCTGCGAAGCGATGGGCATGAAGTGGACGCCGACGCCGCTCGCCACCGTGTCGGCGCCGCGCGGCGAGGCGCACCCCTGCGTCTACCGCGGCTTCTGCCGCTTCGGCTGCTCGACCAACGCCAAGCAGAGCACGCTCAACACCTACATCCCCCGCGCCATCCGGGCCGGCGCCGAGATCCGCGACCTCGCCATGGTGGGGCGCATCGAGGTCGACGCGCGCGACCGCGCGACCGGCGTGCACTACCACCGCGAGGGGAAGTGGCGCTTCCAGCGCGCCCGCAACGTCGTGGTGGCGGGCTACGCGGTGGAGTCGCCGCGCCTGCTGCTGAACTCCGCGACCGACCGGCACCGCGACGGGCTCGCCAACGCGTCCGGCCTCGTCGGCAAGTACCTGATGACCCAGCCCAACCAGGCGGTCTACGGCCTCAGCAAGGACGAGATCCGCTGGAACAAGGGGCCACCCTCGCTCGCCATCACCGAGCACTGGAACTACGACGACGCGAAGGACTTCCACGGCGGCTACTGCTGGATGGGCCAGGGCCCGCTGCCGATCGAGTGGGCCAAGACGGTGACGGCCTCGCGAGGCCTGTGGGGCGAGGAGCTGCGCCTCGCCATGCAGGACTACAACCACCAGGTCGGGGTGAAGATGGTGGGCGAGTGCCTGCCGAGCGAGAACAACACCGTCACGCTCGCCGACCAGAAGGACCGCTACGGCCTGCCCGTCGCCAAGGTCACCTTCGGCTGGGGGGAGAACGATAAGGAGCTCATCAAGCACGCGCTCAACCAGATGGAGATGAGCATGGAGGCGGCGGGCGTCACCGACCTGTTCCGGCAGGAGGAGGACGCGAACCACCTCGGCGGCACGGTGCGGATGGGCGACGACCGCCGCACCTCGGTGGTGGACGCGGACTGCCGCTCCTGGGACGTGCCGAACCTGTTCGTCTGCGACGGATCGGTCTTCCCGACGGTCGGCGGCGTCAACCCGTCGCTGACCATCCAGGCGATCGCTCTGCGCACGGCGGACCGCATCGAGCAGCTCGCGGCGCACGGCGACATCTGAACGTTCTCGAGGAGGCCCGGTCCGAGCTCCCTCGACGCCGTGTCGGACGTGGAAAGGCCGCCGACAGGCTCCGTCGGCGGCCTTTTCGCGTCCGGAACCCGCCCACCCCCGCCAGCGCGGGGATGGGCGGGAGGGCGTCAGTGCGCCGGCAGGGCGGCCGCCTGTGCGCGGGCCGGGATCGACTCGATGCGGGCCATGCCGGCCTTCACGGCCGTCTGCACCTTCTCGAAGGCGCGGACCTCGATCTGGCGCACGCGCTCGCGCGAGATGTTGAACTCGTCGGAGAGCTGCTCCAGCGTGATCGGGTCCTCGGCGAGGCGGCGCGCCTCGAAGATGCGGCGCTCGCGCGGGTTCAGCACCTTGAGGCCGTCCACCAGCGCGTCGTGGCGGTTGTGCTTCTCCTCCTCGTCGGCCAGGATCGCCTCCTGGCTGGTCGAGTCGTCGACGAGCCAGTCCTGCCACTCGCCCTCGCCGTCCTCGCGCATCGGCGCGTTCAGCGACGTGTCGCCGCTGAGGCGGCGGTTCATGTCGATGACGTCCTGCTCGCTCACGCCGAGCTTGGTCGCAATGGTGGTGACGTGCTCGGGGCGGAGCTCGCCCTCCTCCAGCGCCGAGATCTGGCTCTTCGCCTTGCGGAGGTTGAAGAACAGCTTCTTCTGGCTGGCCGTGGTGCCCATCTTCACGAGCGACCAGGAGCGCAGGATGTATTCCTGGATGGAGGCGCGGATCCACCAGATCGCGTAGGTGGCGAGGCGGAATCCCTTGTCGGGCTCGAAGCGCTTCACCGCCTGCATCAGGCCGACGTTGCCCTCCGAGATGACCTCGCCGATCGGCAGTCCGTAGCCGCGGTAGCCCATGGCGATCTTGGCCACGAGGCGGAGGTGGGAGGTCACGAGTTCCTGCGCGGCGTCGCGGTCTTCGTGCTCGCGCCAGCGCTTGGCGAGCATGTATTCCTGCTGGGGCTCCAGCATCGGGAACTTGCGGATCTCGTTCAGATAGCGTGTGAGCCCGCTTTCGCCCGAAATGATCGGAAGCGCGTAGGCCATGGTGTTCTCCTTCTGGAGCCCGCGAAGCGGCGGACCCCGGCAAGCGCCCCTCGGAGCTCGCTCGCCAACCCCGTCTTATAGCGGCTCGGCGGCGGCACCCCTAGGACCGAACCGCGAGATGGCGAAGAATTAATGCCCCGCGCCCCGTGTCGATCGTCTCGGGCTCCAACGCCGCGGATTCGCGGAACGATCCGCCGGTGCGACGACAGGGCGGCCATGCGTGAAAAAGGCGCGGAACCTGTCCGGTCCCGCGCCGCGAAGTCCTGTCGATGATTGTGGGACGGCCGCCTCAGTGCTTGAGCTTGGCCATTTCGTCCTTGAGCAGCAGCTTCTTGCGCTTGAGCTCGCTCAACCTGACGGGGTCGCAGGCCGGGTGGGCCTTCTCCGCCTCGAGTTGCTTGTCGATGGTCTGGTGTCGACGGCTCAATTCAGCGATATGGCCCTGCAAGGACATCCTGAACTCCGAATGTTCGATCGCGCGACGTGACGGCGCGACGACGGGAGCATGACACGCCGGCGACGCCGCACAAGCCGGCTCGGCCCCGGAAGCCATCACAGTTCCGTTATGTCGTCCGACGTCGTTGACCGGCGGTGGACGCGATGGTTCGCATGCCACCGATGGGGGCGTCGGCCCCGCCCGTGCGCCGCGCGGGCCCCGCGGACCGGCCGGCGATGAGTCCGGTCAGCCGTGGCCGGAGATGCGCTCCACGATCGCGCCGCACTGGCCGAGCTTGTGCTCCAGGTGCTCGAAGCCGCGGTCGAGGTGGTAGACGCGGTTGACCGTGGTCTCGCCCTCGGCCGCCAGCGCCGCGATGACGAGCGACACGGAAGCGCGCAGGTCCGTCGCCATCACGGGCGCGCCCTGCAGCTTCGGCACGCCGTCCACGATGGCGGCGTCGCCGTCGAGCCGGATCTTGGCGCCGAAGCGCGACAGCTCGCCGACGTGCATGAAGCGGTTCTCGAAGATCGTCTCGGTGATGCGCGACGAGCCGGAGGCCCGCGTCATCAGCGCCATGAACTGCGCCTGGAGGTCGGTCGGGAAGCCCGGGAATGGCGCGGTCGAGATGTCCACGGGGCGGATGCCGTTGCCGTTGCGGCGCACCCGGAGGCCCTCGGCGGAGCCGTCGAGCTTCGCGCCCGCCTGTTCCAGCGCCTCGGTGGCGCCGCAGAGCAGGTCGGCGCGCGCGCCCTCCAGCAGCACGTCGCCGCCCGTCATGGCCACCGCCATGGCGTAGGTGCCGGCCTCGATGCGGTCCGGCAGCACGGCGTGGCGGGCGCCGTGGAGCCTGGCCACGCCCTGGATCTCGATCGTCGAGGTGCCGGCGCCGGTGATCCGGGCGCCCATCTTGTTCAAGCAGTCGGCGAGGTCGACGATCTCGGGCTCGCGGGCGGCGTTGAGCACGGTCGTGCGCCCGTCCGCCAGCGCGGCCGCCATCAGCGCCGTGTGGGTGCCGCCCACCGTCACCTTGGGGAAGCTGATCTCGGCGCCGCGCAGGCCCCCGCTCGGGGCGCGCGCGATCGCGTAGCCGTTCTCGATGCCGATGGTGGCGCCGAGCCGCTCCAGCGCCATCAGCAGGAAGTCGACCGGGCGCGTTCCGATGGCGCAGCCTCCAGGCAGCGACACCCGGCACTCGCCCATGCGGGCGAGCAGCGGCGCGATCACCCAGAAGGACGCGCGCATCCGGGACACGAGGTCGTAGGGCGCGGTCGTGTCGACGATGCGCTCGGCGCGCAGGTCCACGGTCTGGCCCGACTGGATCTCCTCGCCGGGGCGTTTGCCCTTGAGCGTGTAGTCGACGCCGTGGTTGCCGAGGATACGCACCAGCATGTTGACGTCCGCCAGGCGCGGCACGTTCTCCAGCGTCAGCGCCTCGTCGGTGAGCAGGCTCGCGATCATCAGCGGCAGCGCCGCGTTCTTGGCGCCCGAGATGCGGATGGTGCCGTTGAGGGGTCGCCCGCCGACGACGCGAATGCGGTCCATGTGTGCTCGCTCCTCGGGCGGCGCGGTCCGGCGCGGCCCCTCCTGTCGGATGGTTCAGCTGTCGCGGCTCGGGACGTCCGCCTCCGAAGAGACCTCCGGGTCGTCGTGCCGAGCCTGATCCCGCGCCCTGGTCTGGGCCTTGCGGCGCTTGAGATTCGCGCGCAGGGCCTCGGCGCGGCGGTCGGGCTTCGGGCGATCCGACGTGGGTGCGGGCGGCCGCCCGCTCCCGGCGTCACCTCCGGCCGATGCCATCCCGCCGCTCCGTCGCGCGCCGCCGCGACCGGGAATGGCGCGGCGAGCCGTCATAGGCGCGTCGCGGGTGCCGGGCAAGGCGTCGCCGGGCCGTCGCGGCGGCCCCGGCTTCAGGCCGCGAGGGCCTTGGCGATCAGGTCTCTCAGCCGGAAGATCCCATCCTTGCCGTAGCGCGGCTTCCACAAGGGGAACTGGGACAGGTAGCTGCTCGAATCCGCCAGCATGATGCCGGCGAAGGTTTCCGCGACGATCCGGCCCCCCACCGGCCCGAGCTTGGGTGTCTTGATGGTCAGCAGTCTGTCGGCGGCCTGGAGCGTCACGTCGATCATGGCCGGCAGCCGGGTCTCGGCCAGCACGTAGACCCAGAGCGGGCAGTTGTCCGCGAAGACCTTGCCGAAGGTCGTGATGGGCTTCTGGGCGTCGATGTCGCCTCGGTCGAGCGTGAACTTGCCGATCAGGATCTCCTCGTCGCGCAGGACGGGGACCCCCATGGCGCGTGCGACGTCCTGGCCGCTCGGCAGGCGCAGGCGCCAGCCCCGCAGCAGGTTGCGCAGCGCGAGCGAGTTCGGGTTGGCCCCGACGCTGTCCGGCAGCGCGCCGAGCGGCCCGACGAGCGACGTGTCGATGCGGTAGGCGAGCTGGGTCCGCTGCGTGGACTGCGAGTCACGGGGTTCCACGTCGGCGAACAGGGCCCAGTCGATCGCCCAATTCTTCGGGAAGGCCCGGAAGCCCGTCAATCCGCTGCCTCCGGAGGTGAAGACGGGTTGCACGCCCACGGTCTCGCTCAGGCGGTAGCCGGGCCGGACCATGGAATGACCGAACCGATAGGCCGCGACCGAGAATTCCAGGGGCATGAAGGCGTCGCGCTTGGCGCGATAGAACGCCAGGGTCGGCTTGTCCCGGAGGATGTCCGTCTTCTTGGCGACATGGGGCAACACCGCAGCGAGCACGTCCGGCTGCACGAGGGTCGGCAGGAAATCGTTGATCACGACCCATTGGTAATGCCAGCGGACCTCGCGTTGGATCTCCTCGAACGAGTAGCCCTGCGGCGCGAGGTCGGCGAAGACGGCGTTGTGGAAGCGGTGGAACAGCCCCTGCAACTGCGAGACGATGGTGTTCTCGTCGTTGCGGGGATCGCCGATGACGGCGCGGGCGGGATCGTCCTGGCTTCGGGGAAGGTCGCGGGCCTTCGGGTTGGCCTTCGCGCCCGACAGGGGCTGGCCCAGCAGGAACCTCCCATCCTTGTCGTAGAAGTAGGGATCGTCGTCCTTTCCCCTCCCATAGATGTTGTCGAGGTCGAAGCGCGGCGTGCGAAAGTCGACCAGCGCCTCCGGATCGCTCTGCTTCTGGAGGCTGCTCGACGGATCGAAGGTCAGGTCATGATCGATGAACTGGCCGAAATAGGTATAGACGGCCGGGATGCCGCTTTCTTCCGCATCCGGCCCGTCCTTCGGCGGATCGTTGCCCACCATGGCCGTCGCGAGATCCTGGAGCGCTTTGCCGGTCTGCTCGTCCGTGTCGCCGAAATCGGCCGGAGGCAAGGCTCGGAACATGCGCCCGAACCGTCCCTCGAACAGTTGGGAGCCGCGGGACAGAGTGAGCCCGCGCACGCCCGTCCCGTGCGGGCGTATGGGCATGGGGGGCGGCGCGTCGATGTGGAGGGTCGGCGCTGGCGCGGCCGGCTTCGCGAGCGGGCCTGCGGGCTTGATGTCGGCTTCCGGCGTCGCGGCGCTGGGGGCCTGCGAGGGGGCCGTCGGGGCGGCGTTGGCGGGTTTGGACGTGACGGGATCGGCCATGGCGAAGATCTCCGGCTCGAACGGCGCTCTCCGCGGGACGGAACCGTCGCCGTCGGGCGCGTTCAGGCCGCAATCTCCGGCTGGTGTTCGGGCCCGTCATCACCCGTTTGGGGGGGCCTCGAACGATTCTACAGCTTGCGCAGCGCCACCCGCTCGATCCCGTGGCTCGCCCCCTTGCGCAGGATCAGGCTGGCCCGCGCGCGGGTCGGCCGCACGTTCTCGACGAGGTTCTTCAGGTTGATGCGCGTCCAGATCCCGCGCGCCGTGGCCTCGGCCTCCGCGGCGCCGATGTCGGCGAAGCGGCAGAAGTAGCTCAGCGGGTCCCGGAAGGCCGTCTCGCGCAGGCTCATGAAGCGAGACACGTACCAGTCCTCGAGCAGGTCCTCGCCGGCGTCGAGGTAGATCGAGAAATCGAAGAAGTCCGACACGAAGGGCACGTCGCGCCCGTCCCGCGCCTGCCGGTTCGGCATCAGCACGTTCAGCCCCTCGACGATGAGGATGTCGGGCCGGTCCACCAGCACGACCTCGTCGGGCAGCACGTCGTAGGTGAGGTGGGAATAGACCGGCGCCGCCACGTTGCGCTTGCCGGCCTTCACGTCCGACAGGAAGTGGATCAGCGCCGAGCCGTTGAAGGACTCCGGGAATCCTTTGCGCTCCATGAGTCCGAGCTCCTGCAGGGCCCGGTTGGGGTGCAGGAAGCCGTCCGTGGTGACGAGCTCGACCTTCGGCGTGTTGGGCCAGCGCGACATCAGCGCCTTGAGGACGCGCGCGGTCGTGGACTTGCCGACCGCGACCGAGCCGGCCACGCCGATGATGTAGGGCACCTTGCCGTCGCCCGCGCCGAGGAAGCGCTGCGTGGCCTTGAACAGACCCTGCGTGGCGGCGACGTAGAGCGCCAGGAGCCGCGACAGCGGCAGGTAGATGGCCACGACCTCGTCGATCGAGATCGGGTCGTTGGTGGCGCGGAGCTTGCGCAGGTCGTCGACCGTGAGGGTCAGCGGCGTGTCGGCGCGCAGGGCCGCCCAGGCGTCCCGCGTGAAGTGGTGATAGGGCGAGCCCGCCAACCCCGTCTCCGGGAAGCCGTCGTCGACGGGATGCGCGGAGGTGGACAGGTCGAGCATCGCGGAGCTCAGGTCTGTTGAGGCCGCGAGGCTTTCTCCTCGTGCCCCGATTGGCGCGTGCGCCGCCCCAGTTCTCCAACCACCTGATCCAGGGACAGGTTCGAGGCGTGCAGCAGCACCAACAGATGGTAGATCACATCCGCCGCCTCGGAAAGGAGGGCGGGCTTGTCCTTTTCCACCGCGGCGATGACGGCCTCGACGGCCTCTTCGCCGAACTTCTTGGCGATGCGCGGCACGCCCGCGTCGAGCAGCGAGCGCGTGTAGGACTTGTCCGCCATGGCGTGGCCGCGCTCGGCGATCAGCCGCTCGAGCTCGCCGAGCGTGAAGAGGCGGTCGCCCCCGCCGGTCGACGTCGTGGTGATGCTCATCCGTCGAGCCTCACGGGGAGACCCGCCTCGGCCATGAAGCGCTTGGCTTCGCCGATCGTGTGCTGCCCGAAGTGGAAGATCGAGGCCGCCAGCACCGCGCTGGCGCCCCCGTGCCGCACCCCCTCGACGAGGTGGTCGAGCGTGCCGACGCCGCCGGACGCGATCACCGGCACCGTCACGGCGTCCGCCACCGCGCGGGTGAGGGCGAGGTCGAAGCCGACCTTCGTGCCGTCGCGGTCCATGGAGGTCAGCAGGATCTCGCCCGCGCCGCGCTCGGCCACGTCGGCCGCGTAGGCGACCGCGTCGATGCCGGTGGGCCGGCGCCCGCCGTGGGTGAACACCTCCCAGCGGGGCGCCTCGCCGTCCGCGGAGACCCGCTTGGCGTCCACCGCCACCACGACGCACTGGCTGCCGAACTTCTCCGCCGCGCGCGACACGAAGCTCCGGTCCGTCACCGCCGCCGACATGATCGAGGCCTTGTCGGCCCCGGCGAGCAGCAGGGTGCGGATGTCGCCGACCGTGCGGACGCCGCCCCCCACCGTGAGCGGCATGAAGCAGGCCTCCGCGGTGCGGCGCACCACGTCGAGCAGGATGCCGCGGTCCTCCGAGGAGGCCGTGATGTCGAGGAAGCACAGCTCGTCGGCGCCCGCGGCGTCGTAGGCCAGCGCGCATTCGACCGGATCGCCGGCGTCGCGCAGCTCCACGAAGTTGACGCCCTTGACGACGCGGCCGTCCTTGACGTCGAGGCAGGGGATGACGCGGGACTTGAGCATCAGGCGACCGCGTCCCGCGCCGCGCGGATCATCGCCAGTGCGGCGGCGGGGTCGAGGCGGCCGTCGTAGAGGGCGCGGCCCGTCACGGCGCCGGCCAGCACGGCGCAGTCGGGCTCGAGGAGCCGCGACACGTCCGCCAGCGAGGCGAGGCCGCCGGAGGCGATGACGGGCAGGTGCACCGCCTCGGCCAGCGCCACCGTGCCGGCGAGGTTCAGCCCCTTCATGGCGCCGTCGCGCCCGATATCGGTCATCACGATCGCGGCGACTCCCGCGTCCTCGAAGCGGCGTCCGAGGTCGACGGCCGACAGGTTCACGGTCTTGGCCCAGCCTTCCACCGCCACGAGCCCGTCGCGCGCGTCGATGCCCACCGCGACCTGGCCGGGGAACAGCCGCGCGGCCTCGCGCACGAAGCCGGGGTCCTTCACCGCCGCGGTGCCGAGGATCACGCGCCGGACGCCGCGCTTCAGCCACATGTCCACCGTGCGGATGTCGCGGATGCCGCCGCCGAGCTGCACCGGCAGCGACACGCGGTCGAGAATGCCTTCCACGGCCTCGGCGTTCTTCGGCCGCCCCGCGAAGGCGCCGTCGAGGTCGACGAGGTGGAGATAATCGAAGCCCTGGCGCTCGAACGCCTCCGCCTGCGCGGCGGGGTCGGGGTTGAACACGGTGGCCGACCCCATCTCGCCGTGGACGAGGCGGACGCACTCGCCGTCCTTGAGGTCGATCGCGGGGAAAAGGATCAAGGCTGCCACCGGAGGAAGTTGCCGAGGAGCTTCAGGCCGAGGGCCTGGCTCTTCTCGGGATGGAACTGGGTGCCCGCCATGTTGTCGCGCGCCACCACGGCCGTGACGGGGCCGCCGTAGTCGGTCACCGCCAGAACGTCGCTGTCGGCCGCGGGCTTGAGCGCGTAGCTGTGCACGAAATAGGCGTGGAGGCCGCCGTCGCCGGTCGGGATGTCCTCCAGCAGCGGGTGGATGGAGCGCGCCCGCAGCGTGTTCCAGCCCATGTGCGGGATCTTCAGCGCGGGGTCGGAGGGCTCCAGCGCGCTCACGTCGCCGGGGATCCAGTCGAGCCCGTAGGCGGTCTCGTGTTCGAGGCCGCGGGTCGCCATGAGCTGCATGCCGACACAGATGCCGAGGAAGGGCCGGCCGCCGTGCACCACGGCGTCGGTGAGGGCACCGACGAGGCCCGGCACGGCGTCGAGGCCGCGGCGGCAGTCCGCGAAGGCGCCGACGCCGGGCAGCACCAGCCGGTCGGCGCGGCGCACCCGCTCGGGATCGGAGGTGACGACGACCTCCACGTCGAGGTCGGCCTCGCGCGCGGCGCGCTCGAAGGCCTTGGCCGCGGAGGCGAGGTTGCCCGAGCCGTAGTCGAGGATGGCGACGTCGCTCACGCGCGGCCTCCGGAAGGCGGGAACAGGCCGATCACCGGCCGGGGACCGCCCGCGCGCGCCGCGGGGCGGGAGGGCACGGGCTCGGCGAGGGGCGCCGCGCCGGCGAAGAACAGCCGCTCCGCGTCGCCGCGCGAGCGGGCCGACACCAGGGCGGCCCCGATGAAGCCCGCGCGGCCGAGGGCGGCCCGGCGCCCGTCGCAGGCTTCGAGCCCGGCCAGGGTGGCGAGCACGAGGTAGAGGAGCAGGCGGGGCAGGAAGCCGAGGCCGGCCAGCACCGCGGCCGCGAACAGGACGGCCGCGGCGGCGGCCCAGACCAGGGTGCCGAGCCACAGGCCACGGTACAGCAGGGCCAGGGGGCCGAGCAGGAAGGCGCCCCAGCTGAACCCCTCGCGCACGAAGACCGTGGCGTCCGCCCGCGCGGCCGCGTCGTCGACGCCGGACGGCACGTGGACCGTGTAGGTGGGCATGGGACTCCTCGGATGCGCCGTGCGGCCCCTTGTCGTGCAAGCCGCGGGCCGGGGCAAGCCCGTCCCGACGCCGGACCCCGGGCGCGTCAGCCCCCGCGGCTCACTTCCAGGCCTTCAGGGCGTCCTCGATCACGCGCTGGCCGCCGGCGCCCTTCTCGAAGGTGAGCTTGCCGAGCTTGCCCGAGCTGAACAGCAGCGACACGTCGAACCAGTTGCGCTCCGTGATCAGCCGGATGTTCTGAGCCTCGGCGGCCCCGCGCGTCAGCCCCACGAGGAAGTAGTTCTCCGTGATGGCCACGGGCACGCCGGCCAGCGGGTCGCCGGTCGGGGCGTCGTCGTCGCGGCGCATCTCGGGCACGTTGACCTGCTTCACGGGGCCCAGCGTGTTGCCGGGCTGCGGCAGAAAGTGGAACTCGATCGTGTGCGAGGCGGGGAGCTGCGGCTCCGGGTTCCTCTGCATCAGCATCGTCACCTTGAGCTTGGCGTCGGGGATGTCGACGTCCGCCTTCACGGCGCTGGCGAGCGGCTGGCCGCCGCCGGGGCTGACGCTGTCGAGATGCCACACGACGGTCCCCACGTAGGTGCGGACGCGCTGGGGGTCCTCCGGTGCGTCGACCAGCAGGGCGGCGCGCTGCGCCACCGCGATCGAGGGCGCCGTATTGGCCGTGTCGAGCCCCTGCGGGACGGGGGCGGGCACGCTCGCGCCGGAGGTCGGCACGGCGTCGGCCGCGTCGGCGGACGGCGCGCGCTCTGCCGTCTTGCCGGCCGTCGCCGCCGGGTCGGACGCGTCCGCCGCGGGCGCGGCCGTCGCGACGACCTGCTCGGGCCGGTCGCGCAGCCGGTAGGCCGCGACGCCCATGCCGCCAAAGACCAGCACGACCCCGGCCAGCCCGGCCGCGATCGCCTTCCGGCTCCAGCCGAGCCCTTCGCGCGGGCGGGGCGCGGGCGGGCGTGCCCCAGAATCGCGGGAGCGGGGCGGGGTCGCCGCCTCGGCCGGGGGAGGCGCGGCATCGCCGTCGGCGCGGGCCGCCTCGTCGAGCGCGGCGGCGAAGCCGGAAGCGGCGGCGGGCGCCTTCGGGCCGATGGGGGCGGCCTCGGCGGCCGGCTTCGGCTCGGTGGACGGCTTGGCTTCGGCGGCCTCCGCGGCCGGGGCCGCCTCGTCGCGCGCGGGGACCGGCGCCACGGGGCGCAGGGCCATCACGGGCCGCGTGCCGCGCGCCGGCGGGGGCGGGCGGGTCGCGGAGGCGAGGCGCGGGGGCGCGACGGCGGGCGCCGCGCCGGCGCCGGGCGCCGGCCTGGGGCCGAGGACCGGCCGCTCGCGGGACGGCGGCGGCACGACCGGCGGGGCGCCGACGGGCAGCGGCGGAGGCAGCACGCGGGCCGGCGTGGCCGGGGGAGGGGGCAGAGCCGCCGCCGGCGCGGTCTCGATCGCCGGCGCTTCGGGCGCGCGTTCCCCGCCATGGTCGGGGAACAGGGCCTCGACGCGCGCGATGGCCTCGTCGAGCGCGGCGCTTTCGCGCGCGATGTCGTCCTCGGGGACGGGCGGGTCCATGCGGCGGAGCTGGCCGATCAGCGCCGTGCGGGCGCGCTCGTAGATCGACCGCCGGGCCTCGGCGGTCGGCTCCGTCAGGCCGGAAACGGCGCGGTCGAGAAGCGGAAAATATTCGGCCATGCGGATCTCTGACCATCCCGCGCCCGAACCGTCAACCGAAGCGCCACCATGGCGCGTCCCGCCGCACGACGCGCCTGTCCGTGGCTCGGGGAGCGTGTCGAAACGGACACGCGGGAGGCGGGCAGGGCCGCCCACGGCGCGCTCGCCCGTGTGGATCGTGACCACGGCCGACACACGATCGGGTCCGGCGAAGCCCGCCCCTCGCCGCCGGCGCCCTGCTATAGGGAGGGCACCATGGTGGCGATCAAGAATCACGAGGCCGAGCGGTTCCTGCAGCGGGACGTCGGCAGCTACTCGACCTTTCTGCTGCACGGCACCGACGTGGGCCTCGTGTCCGAGCGCGTGCGCCGCATCGTCAAGGGCCTGGTCGACGATCCCGCCGACCCGTTCCAGCTCGTGCGGCTCGCGGGCGAGGACCTGTCGGGTGACGCCGCGCGGCTCGTCGACGAGGCGCTCACGGTGCCGCTGTTCGGCGGCCGGCGCGCCGTGCTGCTCGACGCCACGGCGGGCAAGAAGGTCGAGGCGGCCGTGGACCTCCTGCTCGCGCAGGCCGGCGCCTGCCCGGTGGTGATCTCGGCCGGCAACCTGAAGAAGGACTCGGGCCTGCGGAAGGCGGTCGAGCGCTCGCGCACCGCGGCCGCGATCGAGTGCTACCCGGACGGCGACCGGGAGCTCGCCGCACTCGTCGACGTCGAGGCGGCCGGCGCGGGGCTGACCATCGACGCCGACGCGCGCAGCCTGCTCGTGTCGCTGCTCGGCTCGGACCGCCTCGCGTCGCGCTCCGAGATCGGCAAGCTCCTGCTCTACGCCCACGGCAGCAAGGCGATCACGGCTGAGCACGTCGTCGAGGCCGTGGCGGACGCCTCCGTGCAGGCCAACGACGACGCCGTGGACGCGGCCTTCTCGGGCGACATGGCGTCGCTCGACGCCGCGATGAACAAGCTGCACCTCGGGCCCGTCGAGGCCGGGCTGCTGCTCGGCGCGGCGCTGCGCCACGGGAGCGCCCTGCACAAGGCCAAGCTCGCGGGACCGGGCGGCGACTCGCCGTTCCGCTTCGGCCTGTCGCCGAAGCGCAAGGCCGCTGTCGAGCGGCAGCTCGCGGCGATCGGGCCCGACGCGCTCGCGCGCAACATCGTGCGGATCGGCGAGGGGATCGCGCTCGTGCGCCGCGAACCCCGCCTCGCCGTGGACCACGCGACCCGCGTGCTGTGGGCTGTGGCGCTTTCGGCACGCCCCCGCGCCGGTCGCGGCTGAACCTGGGCTCAGCTGGAACAAAGCCTCGAAGGCCCGCCTTGCTCCCCCGTGGGACGAGATCGTCCCGCGCCAGCGGCCAGATGACCCGTGGCCGCTAGGCTGGATCCATTCTAACCACGCGTCCATGAAGCTGCGTCCGACCCTCCTCGTCGCCCTGCTGCTCGCCGCGCCCGCCGCGGCGCGGGCCGACGACCTGTCGGATTTCGCCTTCGAGCAGCGGCCCGGCGCCGCCGTGCCCGCGGCGCCGGCCTTCACCGAGGCCGACGGGCGCCGCATCGCCTTCGGAGACCTCCTCGGCCATCGCCCGGTCGTTCTGGCGCTCGGCTACTTCAGCTGCCCGACGCTGTGCTCGGTCGTGCGCGACGACCTGCTCGAAGCCCTGTCGCACACCGGCCTCCGGGCGGGGGCCGACTACGACCTCGCGAGCGTCAGCATCGACCCCGCCGAGACGCCCGCCGACGCCGCGAAGGCCGAGGCCGACGACGCCGCGCGCTATCCCGGCGCCGCCGGCGCTCCGGTCGTCGCCGGCGGCGGGACGACGCCCCTGCCGCCCGGCTGGCACTTCCTCACCGGCGACGGCGCGTCCGTGGCCGCGGTGGCCGCGGCGGTCGGGTTCAGGAGCCGCTACGACGCGCACCTGAAGCAGTTCCTCCACCCCGCCGGCATCGTGGTGCTGACGCCGGAGGGCCGCGTGTCCGGCTACGTGCTCGGCGTCGGCTACCACGCGGGCGACCTGCGCACCGCCGTGACGGTGGCCTCGACCGGCGGCATCGCCCGCGCGGCGCTGCCGCTGCTCCTGCTGTGCTTCCACTTCGACGCCGAGACGGGGCGTTATTCCCTGTCCGTCATGAAGGTGTTGCGCGCCGCGGGCGTCGTCACCGTGCTGGCCATCGCCGGCACGATGCTGCTCGCCTTCCGCCGCGAACGGGTGAAGACGTGAGGGGAGCCGCCATCCATGACGCCCAGCCGAAGCGAGACCGCATGACGACGACGATGCAAGGCGGGCGCACCACCGGGGCCGCCGCGTGAAGGCACCGCTCCAGCGCCAGCTGTTCAAGCCGGGGGCCGACGCGGTGTTCCGGCTGGCCCTGGCCGTGTGCGTCTTCGGGCTCGTCGGCGTGCTCTACGCCGCGGCGGCCTTCTCGTCGTCGAACTACGTCACCGGCGTCGGCATCGCGCGCGAGCAGCCCGTGCCCTTCAGCCACAAGCACCACGCGGCCGAGCTCGGCATCGATTGCCGCTACTGCCACGCCCAGGCCGAGTACCTGGAGACGGCCGGCATCCCGCCGACCTGGACCTGCATGACCTGCCATTCGCAGATCTGGACGGGGTCGGAGATGCTCGCCCCCGTGCGCGACAGCCTCGCCAAGAACATGCCGCTCGTGTGGGCGCGGCTGAACCAGCTGCCGTCCTACGTCTATTTCAACCACTCGATCCACATCCAGAAGGGCATCGGCTGCACGAGCTGCCACGGCGCCGTCACGTCGATGCAGCTGACCTACCGCGCCAACGCCTTCGAGATGGAGTTCTGCATCAACTGCCACCGCCACCCGGAGAAATACGTCCGCAAGCCCGGCGAGGTGTGGAACATGGACTGGTCCCCGCCGGCCGACCAGGACGCGATCGGGCCGCAGCTCGTGGCCGACTACCACATCGCCGGGCCGGGTCGGCTCACCGACTGCTCGATTTGCCACCGGTGAGCTGATGCCCCATCCCCACGACATCGCCGACCTCCGCGCCCGCCTCGCCTCCGGCGACGGCCCGCAGGTGTGGCGGAGCCTCGAGGCCGTAGCCGAGACCCCGGCCTTCCGCGACTTCCTGTCGAAGGAGTTCCCGAGCGCGTCGCGCCTCGCGGACGGGCCGGACCGCCGCCAGTTCTTCCGACTGATGGCGGCCTCCTTCGCGCTGGCCGGCCTGTCGGCCTGCTCGGCCGACCCGTCGAACCCGCGCAACCACGAGATTCCCTACGTCCGCAACCCGGAGCGCGTGGAGCCCTCGGCCACGCTGGCCTACGCCTCCGCCGCGCTGCTCGACGGCGTCGCCAACGGCGCCACCGTCACGACCTTCGACGGGCGCCCCCTCAAGGTGGAGGGCAACGACCGGCACCCGTGGAGCCGCGGCGGCACGGACGTGTTCCTGCAGGCGTCGATCCTCGACCTCTACGACCCGCTGCGCGCGCAGACGGTGCTGTACCTCGGCCGCATCTCGTCCTGGGACGCGTTCCGCGGCGCCACCCTGGGCCGCTTCGCCGCCATCCGCGCGGACGGCGGCGAGGGGCTGCGGCTGCTGACCGGCCCCCTCACCTCGCCGACCCTGCTGGCCTCCATCGACGCCATGCGGGCCGCCTATCCGAAGATGAAGTGGCACGTCCACGCGCCGGCGGCCGGCGAAGCCCTGGCCGGGGCCGCGGCCGCCTTCGGCCGGCCGCTCCAGGCCCGCTACGCCTTCGACAAGGCCGAGGTCGTGGTGGCGCTCGACGGCGACTTCCTCGACGCCGGGCCGGCGCAGGTGGGCACCTCGCGGGCCTGGGCCCTGGCCCGCCAAGCCTCGGCCAAGGCCGGCAAGCTGCTGACGCTGCATTCGGCCGCCCCCACGCCGGGCCTCACCAGCGCCAAGGCCGACTTCCACGTCGCCGTGAACGCCTCCGACCTGCCCGACATCGTCGCGCGGCTCGGGGCCGAGGTGGGGACGCCGACCGAGCCCGCGGCGGGCGACCTCGTCGGCCAGTGGGTGAAGCGCGCCGGCGCGGCGCTGGCGGCCGCGCGGGGCAGGGGCATCGTCACGGCCGGCGCCGCGCAGCCCGCGGCCGTGCACGAGGCCGTGCACCGGCTCAACGGCGCGCTCGGCAACCACGGCGGCCCGGCCTTCTTCACGGCGCCCGTGGTGGCCGCGGCCGAGCCCTTCGACGCCCTCGTGCACGACATGCAGGCCGGCGCGGTGAAGAGCCTCGTCATGCTCGACACCAACCCGGCCTACACGGCGCCGGGCGACCTGAACTTCGTGGAGGCCGTCCAGAAGGTGCCGCTGCGCATCCAGTGCGGCACGACGGTCGACGAGACCTCGGCCTACGCCGACTGGCATCTGCCGCGCGCGCATCCGCTCGAATCCTGGGGCGACGCCCGCGCCTGGGACGGCACGGTGAGCCTGTACCAGCCGACCGTGTATCCGCTCTACAACGGCCGCTCGGACCTCGAGGTGCTGTCGATCCTCGTCGATCCGCAGCCGCGCGACGGCTTAGCGATCCTGCGGGACTTCCACGCCAGGGGCCGCGACCCGGCCACCTTCGACGCCTTCTGGCGCAGGACGCTGCTCGACGGCTTCGTCGCGGACACCGCCTTCGCGCCCGAGACCGCGATCCTGGCCCCGGCCGGGCCGACCCCGGCCCGCCCCGCGCGCGACCCGAAGCTCCTCGACGTGGTGTTCCGCCCCGACCCGACGGTCTGGACGGGCGGCAGCGCCAACAACGGCTGGCTCCAGGAGCTGCCGAAGCCGCTCACCAAGGTGGTGTGGTCGAACTACGTGGCGGTCAGCCCCGCCCTGGCCGAGCGCGAGCACCTCGCCACCGGCGACATGGTGCGGGTCGCGGTCGGGGAAGGCAGCGTCGAGGGCCCGGCCTGGGTCATGCCCGGCCAGGCGCCCGACACGGTGACGCTGTACCTCGGCTACGGCCGCGCCGTGCCGGACATGCTGTTCTCCGGCCTCGGCTATTCGGCCTTCCCGCTGCGCGCCTCGGCCACGCCGGGCGCGCGCCCCGGCGCCACGCTCACCAAGCTCGGCAAGCAGATCCGCCTCGCCACGACGCAGGACCACTCCACCATGGAGGGGCACGACCTCGTGAAGCTGCACCGCGTCGGCGGCGCCGAGGTCGAGAGCTTTCCCACCGACGCGCCGTCCTTCTACGATTTCACGGCCCGGAAGGGCGAGGACGACGGCCGCGCCTGGGGCATGGTCATCGACCAGGACGCCTGCATCGGCTGCAACGCCTGCGTGGTGGCCTGCCAGGCCGAGAACAACATCCCGGTGGTCGGCGCCCACGAGGTGTCGATCGGCCGCGAGATGCACTGGCTGCGCGTCGACCGCTACTACTCGGGCCTCAAGACCGGCGCCGGCCTCGACGACCCGGACACGCATTTCCAGCCGGTGCCCTGCATGCACTGCGAGGAGGCGCCCTGCGAGGTGGGCTGCCCGGTGGAGGCCACGCTGCACGACCACGAGGGCCTGAACCTCATGGTCTACAACCGCTGCGTCGGCACGCGCGCCTGCTCGGGCTACTGCCCCTACAAGGTGCGCCACTTCAACTACCTCGACTACACGGGCGGCATGGCCCCGGTGACGCAGCTCCAGCGCAACCCGGAGGTGACGGTGCGGGCGCGCGGCGTCATGGAGAAATGCACCTACTGCGTCCAGCGCATCGCCTCGGCCCGCATCGAGTCGGACAAGTCGGGCGCGCCGATCGCCGACGGCGCCGTGCAGACGGCCTGCCAGGGCGCCTGCCCGACGCGCGCCATCGCGTTCGGCGACCTCAAGGACCAGGGCAGCGCCGTGCTCGCGGCGCGCAAGGACCCGCGCAACTACGCGCTGCTCGGCGAGCTCAACGTCAAGCCGCGCACCACATACCTCGCCGAGCTGGCGCCGGCGGATCCGGCGGCCCGCGCGGGCGACCCGCCACCCACGCGGAAGGGCTGAGCATGACCGACGTCATCGAAGCCCCGCGCCGCTTCATCGGCCCGTCCGAGTCCTTCTCCTCGGTCGGCCTCGACGTGTCGGGCATCGCCTTCGGGCACCCGCTGCGCCTGCGCTGGTGGCTGGCCTTCCTGGGCGCCATGGGGCTGCTCGGCCTCCTGGTGCTGATGATCGGCCTCGTCCTCTTCGAAGGCGTGGGCGTGTGGGGCAACAACGTGCCCGTCACCTGGGCGCTCGACATCGTGAGCTACGACTGGTGGATCGGCATCGCCTCCGGCGGGCTGCTGATCTCGGCCGTGCTGATGCTGTTCGGCACCGAATGGCGGGGCGCCCTTAACCGCCTGACCGAGACGGGCGCGCTGATCGCCGCGGCGGCGGCGGCCTGCTACCCGATCATCCACCTCGGCCGGCCCTGGTTCTTCTACTGGAACCTGCCCTATCCCAACACCTTCCTGCTGTGGCCGCAGTTCCGCTCGCCGCTCTACTGGGACGCGGTCGACATCATCTCCTACCTCCTGATCGCGCTGACATTCTGGATCATCGGCCTGCTGCCGGACCTCGCCACGCTGCGCGACCGGGCGCTGGAGCGGGCGCGCGAGACCGGGCAGGGGCACACCCGCGCCTTCCTCTACGGCATCGCGGCGCTCGGCTGGCGCGGCTCGGCCCGCCACTGGCACCGCTGGCTTCAGGCCTACCGCACCGTGGCTGTGGCGGGCGTTCTGCTGGTCTTCTCGCTGCAGACCGGCGCCGCGGTGATGTTCGCGGGCTCCGTCGAGCCCGGCTGGCACGACCCGCTGCTGCCCTTCGCCTTCGTGGCGGGCGCGATCTTCTCCGGCGTCGGCTTCATGGCCGCGGCCGCGGTGGCGATGCGCTGGGTGTTCCGCCTGCGGAGCATGATCACCGACGCGCATCTCGAGGTGATGGCCTGGCTGCTGCTGCTGCTAGGCCTCGTGAACCTCTACTGCTACGCGGACGAGCTCTTCACGACGCTGCTCGGCAACGACCCCTACGACGTCGCCGTGCTGGGCCGCCGCTTGGTCGGCCCGCACGCCTGGGCGTTCTGGGACATCGTGATCCTGGCGCTGCTGCCCGTCCACGTCTTCTGGCTCAAGGCCGCGCGGCGCTCGGGCCTCGCCATCGGCCTCGTCGGGGTCGCGGTGAACTCCGGCATCTTCGGCGACCACTACATGGTCATCGTCACCACGCTGCAGCACGACTTCCTGCCCGCCGCGGCGCACGACTTCTCGACCGCGATCGGCGGCGTCGCGACCTTCGCGGGCTCGGTGGGGCTGTTCTTCGCGCTGGCGCTGCTCGGCCTGCGCTACCTGCCGATCGTGTCGATCGTCGAGGTGAGGCGGCTGAGCCGGCTCCGCGACGAGGCGCGGGTGCAGGCCCGCCCGCAAGCCGCGGGAGGCGCCGATGGCCGCCGCTGAGGGACGCGCCGACGAGGCCCCGATCCACGCCATCGCGGCGGAGTTCGACAACGGCGACGCGCTGCTGGCCAGCGTCCACGCCCTGCGGGGCCGCGACCTCGGCCGGCTCGACGCCATGTCGCCCGTGCCGATCGCCGGCATGGGGGAGGCGCTCGGCATGTCCTCGTCCTCGCTGTCGGTCGTCGCGGTCGGCGCCACGCTGCTCGGCTTCGCCGCGATGATGGGCATGTGCATCTACGCCACGGCGGTCGACTACGTGTTCAACATCGGCGGTCGGCCGCTCGTGTCCTGGCCGGCCTTCGTGGTGCCGAGCGCGTCCTTCTCGCTGATGGCGGGCGCGGTCGCCACCACCCTCGCCATGCTGTTCCTGAACCGCCTGCCGCGGCTCAACCACCCGGCCTTCAACATCCCGGACTTCACCCGTGTGACCCAGGACCGCTACTTCCTCACCGTCTCCGAGGACGGCGGCGCGCTCGACCTCGACGCCATCGAGGCGGCGCTGGACGGCCTCTCCGACCGCCCCGTGCGCGTGACGCGGGTGCCGCGGTGAGGGCCGCCCTCATCCTCGCCGGGCTCGCGCTGGCGGCGCCGCTGCTCGCGGGCTGCGGCAAGGCCAACATGGCCTCGCAGGCCAAGGCCAAGCAGTGGGACGAGAACCAGTTCTTCGCCGACCACTCGTCCATGCGCCAGCCCGTGCCCGGCACGGTGGCGCGCGACGCGCCGGACGCGCCGGCCCCGCAGCCCGCGGTCATCACCGCGGCGCTGCTGGAGCGCGGGCGGACGCAGTTCAACATCTTCTGCTCGCCCTGCCACGGCCAGTCCGGCGACGGGCGCGGCATGATCGTGCAGCGCGGCTTCCCGGCGCCGCCGCCCCTATGGCTGCCGCGGCTGGAGCAGGCCCGGGCCTCGTACCTCTACGACGTCATCACGAACGGCCACGGCGTCATGTATTCCTACGCGGACCGCGTGAAGTCCGCCGACCGCTGGGCCGTGATCGCCTACGTGCGCGCGCTCCAGCAGAGCCAGGACGCGCACCCGGCCGACCTGCCCGAGGCCGACCGCCGGCTGCTGGAGGCCGCCAAGTGAGCCGGGCGACCCTCTCGGCGCTCGCCGTCGGCGGGCTCTGCGCGGCCGGCGTGGCCGTGCTGGCCGTTCTCGGCGAGCCCGTCATGCCGTCCTACCTCGGCGCCTGGCTGTTGCTGCTGGCGCTTCCGCTCGGCGCGCTGCCGGTCGTCATGGGCTGCGAGCTGCTCGGCGTGCCCGAGACCGCGCTCGTGGCCGCGCTCCGCCGCCTCGCCGCCGTGATGCCGCTCGCCGCCGTGCTGGCGATCCCGGTGCTGCTGCGGATGGGCGCGCTCTACCCGGCGCTCTCCGCGGCGAAACCCGGCCTCGCCGGCTGGTGGATGACGGAGCCCGCCTTCGTGGTGTGCACCGTGGTGGTCCTGCTCGTGTGGTGCGGGCTGTCGCTCGTCTTCGCGCGGCCCGACCATGGCCGGCGGATCGACGCCCGCCGGCCGGCCCTCGCCGGGGCCGGCCTCGCGCTGCACCTCGTGATGGGCACGCTGGCGGCCCTCGACTGGGCGCAGGAGGTCGAGCCGGCCTTCAACTCCTCCGCCTTCGGCCTGACCCTCATCGCGGCGCAGTGCTCCATCGCCGTGTCGATGGCTGTGCTGATGGTCGTCGTGGGCCGGCCCGAGGCCGAGGCGTCGCACCGGCTCACCTCCGGCCGGCGCGACCTCCTGGCGACGCAGCACGTGGCCACGGCGCTGGCCGTGCTGGTCGGCGCCTGGGGCTTCATGGTGTTCACCCAGTACCTCGTGGTGTGGTCCGCCAACCTCCCCAAGGAGGTGGTCTGGTACCAGCACCGCGCGGCCGGGATCGGCCTCGCGGCCGAATACTGCGCCGCGATCCTGTGCGCGCTGGCGCTGGCGGCGCTGCTGCCGCGGGCGCCGGCCCGCCACGCCGGCCTCGTGGCCTGGGTGGCGGCGGCGCTGCTCGTGCTGCACGGCGGCGAGATGCTGTGGCTGGTGACGCCGGCCTTCCGCGCGGCCTTCACGCTGACCGTGGCCGACGTGGTCGCGGCGGCGGCGGCGGTGGGGCTCGGGCTCGGCGCGGCGCTGCTCTTCGGCGAGCGGATCGGGACGGGGAGGGTCGGCCGTGGCGCGGCGTGAGCGGAAGCGCGAGGGCGCGAAGACGGGCGCGACGAAGCGCTGGCGCGAGGCGGCGCTCGGGGGCGCCCTCGTGGCGCTCGGCGGTGCGCTGTTCGGCGCGGCGCGCGGCGCCCCCAAGGCGCCGGCCGAGCCGGGGACCAAGCGCGGCGGCTCTTCGGCCAAGCCCGGCAACAACGACGGCGGCCGCAAGCCGGACCCGCAGTCGCGCCCGACGGTCGGCCGGTCGAAGGTCCGCACCAAGCCGAACGCCCCCGAGGCGGCGGGCCGGACGCAATACTGGCCGCCCCCGCCGCCGAAGCCGCGCGACGTCTACGACGACGGCGTGAACCCGCCCGAGGCGGAGGTCCAGCGCACCCACCTCGCGGTGGACGAGGCGGCGGTGAAGCGCGGCTACGAGTCCGGCGACGCCAGGCCGGGCACGATCGTCAAGGTGATGCTGGGCTCGGCCTTCGCCATCGTCTGCGCCATCGCGGGGCTGTTCTACCTCATCGGGCGCCAGCACAGGGACGACGTGCAGGGCCCTCCGCTGACGCCCCAGCAGCTCGCCGTCATCGTGCCGCCCGGCCCGCACCTCCAGGACCATCCGCTCCACGACATCGCGACCGAGAACAAGCGGGAGTTCGATCTGCTGACATACTACGCCTGGACCGACCCGGACCACCGGGCCGGCCGCATCCCCATCGCGCGCGCGCAGGCGCTGGTGATCGGCCGCCCGCTCGACCCGCTGCCGACCCCCGGAGCGCGGCCGGCCGGCGGCCCCGCCGCGGCGCCGACGGCGCCCGCGCCCGCGCCGGCCCAGAACCCGTGACCGCCGAGGACGCCTGACCATGTTCGGACACGCCCTCGACATCTGGCCGGCCGCGGCCTCGGCCAACGCGGTCGAGACGGATCACCTGATCATCGCCTTCACGGTGCTGACCGTGCTGCTCACGGCGCCGATCTTCATCGGCTTCACCTGGTTCGCGATCCGCTACCGCCGGGGCGTGAAGGCGGACCGCCGCCACGGCGAGGTCCGGTCCTCGGCGATCGAGATGACCTGGATGATCGGTCCCTTCCTGCTGACGCTGTTCTTCTTCGCGTGGGGGGCGCAGATGTTCATGCGGGACAAGACGCTGCCGGCGGGCGGGCTGCAGATCGATGCCATCGGGCGGCAATGGATGTGGAAGTTCCAGCACCCCGGCGGCCAGTCCGAGATCAACGACCTCCACGTGCCGGTCGGCGAGAACGTCACCATGCACATGATCTCGCAGGACGTGATCCACGCCTTCTACATCCCGTCGCTGCGCATCCAGATGGACGTGCTGCCGGACCGCTACACGAACCTGTGGTTCAAGGCCAACCGGACGGGAAGCTACCACCTTTTCTGCTCCGAATACTGCGGCACCGACCATTCGGTGATGGGCGGCACCATCACGGTGATGGAGCCGGCCGCCTACCAGCAGTGGCTCGGCGCCTCGGGCTCGGACATGTCGCTGGCCAGCGCCGGCGAGGCGCTGTTCCAGTCCTACGGCTGCTCGGGCTGCCACCAGGGCCAGTCGACCGTCCGGGCGCCGTCCCTCGTCGGCCTCTACGGCAAGCCCGTGCCGCTCGAGGACGGGCGCACGGTGGTGGCCGACGACAGCTACATCCGCGACAAGATCCTCAACCCCAACAACAATCTCATCGCCGGCTACAAGCAGGTGATGCCGGCCTTCAAGGGCGTGATCGCGGAGGACGACCTCCTGCGCCTCGTCGCCTACATCAAATCGACTGGCGTCAGGGCGCCCATGTGAATGAGTGCTTCTTCGAGCGAGACGACAGTTTGGACAGATCGGTGAACCGAAGCACTCATTCCCATGGGGACCCCATGACCGGGAGCCTGCAATGACCTACGCCGCCCAGCGCGACGCCCACGTCCCGCACGCGACCATCGACGCGCCGAAGGACTACCTGCATATCACCCACACGGTGAAGTCCTGGCTGCTCAGCACCGACCACAAGCGGATCGGCATCCTCTACCTCATCTCCATCACGGGCTTCTTCTTCGTCGGCGCCGTGGCGGCCGGCCTCCTGCGCCTGTCGCTGGTCGTGCCGGACGGCTCGATCTTCACCAACGACACCTACAACAAGCTCTTCACCATCCACGGCGTCGTGATGGTGTGGTTCTTCATGATCCCGTCGATCCCGGCGACCTTCGGCAACTTCCTGCTGCCGATCATGATCGGCGCCAAGGACCTCGCCTTCCCCAAGCTCAACACGACCTCCTGGTACGTGTTCATGACGGGCGCGCTCTTCGCCATGCTGTCGGTGCTGTTCGGCGGCATCGACACGGGCTGGACCTTCTACGCGCCGCTCTCCACCGCTTTCTCCAACACCTACGTGTCGCTGGCGCTGGTCGGCGTCATCGTGGTCGGCTTCTCGTCGATCCTGACGGGGCTGAACTTCATCGTCACGGTCCACACCATGCGGGCGCCGGGCATGACCTGGTTCCGCATGCCGATCTTCGTGTGGACCATGTACGCGGTGAGCATGATCTTCCTGCTCGCCACGCCCGTCATCACCATGGCGCTGATTCTGCTCGTCATGGAGCGGACCTTCAAGATCGGCGTCTTCGACCCCGCGCTCGGCGGCGATCCCGTCCTGTTCGAGCACCTGTTCTGGTTCTACTCGCACCCGGCCGTCTACATCATGGTGCTGCCCGGCATGGGCGTCATCTCGGAGATCGTGCCGGCCTTCGCCCGCAAGAAGCTGTTCGGCTACAAGTTCGTCGCCTATGCCTCGATCGGCCTCGCCACCATCACGTTCTTCGTGTGGGGCCACCACATGTTCGTCAACGGGCAGAGCGACTACGCCAGCGTCACCTTCTCGTTCCTGAGCTTCGCCGTCGCGGTGCCCTCGGCCGTCAAGGTCTACAACTGGACCGCGACGATCCACAAGGGCACGCTCGTGCTCGACACGCCGATGGTCTACGCCATGGGCTACATCGGGCTCTTCGTCATCGGCGGCCTGACGGGCCTGTTCCTGGCGACGCTGTCGATCGACGAGCACGTCCACGACACCTACTTCGTCGTGGCGCATTTCCACTACATCATGGTGGGCGGCACCGTGCTGGCCTTCCTCGGCGGCCTGCACTACTGGTGGCCGAAGTTCACCGGCCGCATGTACAACGAGGCCTGGGGGCGCATCTCGGCCGTGCTGATGTTCGTCGGCTTCAACGTGACTTTCGCGCCCCAGTTCATCTTAGGCTACCTCGGCATGCCGCGGCGCTACCACGTCTATCCGGCCGAGTTCCAGCTGATGAACATCATGTCGTCGGCCGGCGCCACCATCCTGGCCTTCGCCTACGTGTTCCCCTTCGTCTACCTCCTGTATTCGCTGTGGTTCGGCAAGAAGGCGCCGGACAACCCGTGGGACGCCAAGGGGCTGGAGTGGATGACCACGTCGCCGCCCCCGCTGCACAACTTCATCAAGCCGCCCGTGGTGGACTTCGAGGCCTACGACTACGCAGCCAGGGTGCCCGAAGCATGAGCGAGGCCTTCGTCACCCCGGACCTCGCGCCCGGCGTCGGGCTGAAGGTCGTCGAGCATTTCGAGGACGCCGAGCAGCAGCGCGCCGCCGGCCAGCTCGGCATGTGGGCCTGGCTGGTGACGGAGCTCCTGCTCTTCGCCGGCCTGTTCCTCGTCGCCACCGTGCTCCGGGTGCAGTATCCGGACTCCGTCCACCGGGCGGTCGAGCACCTGAAGTTCTGGATCGGCGCCACCAACACGGGCGTGCTGATCGTCTCTTCCCTCACCATGTCGGGCGCCATCCAGGCGTCGCGGCTGGGGCTGCAGCGCCTCGCCGTCTATTGCATGTTCGCCACGGCGGGGCTCGGCACCCTGTTCATGGGGCTGAAGCTCTACGAGTGGTACGTCGACATCGTCGAGCACATGGCGCCCTGGCTGGACCAGCCCTACGAGCTCGCCTTCGACAAGCAGTCGACGCTGTTCACCAATCTCTACTGGGTGACCACGGGCCTGCACGGGCTCCACCTGACCACCGGCGTGTCGATCCTGCTCGTCCTCACCCTGCAGGCGCGGGCGAAGGGCTACCTGTCGCGCCACCAGAACCGGATCGAGATCTTCGGCCTCTACTGGCACTTCATCGACCTGATCTGGATCATCGTGTTCCCCACGCTCTACGTCATCGGGAGGTGAGCGCGATGGACGGTCCCCTGTTCACGGAGGCGCAGCGGCGCGCGTTTCTCGGCAAGATGAACATCCCGATCAGGGTCTTCGTCGGGCTGATGCTGTCGCTCGGCACCATGATCCTGTTCGGCGCCACCCACCCGGCGCCGTGGATCTGGATGCTGGAGATTCCGGTGCTGCTGGTGATGATCGTCGTCACGATGCTGTATTCGATGGAGGTGATGGAGGACATCCCGCTGATGCGGATGTGGTCCGTCGTCGGCTTCGCTTGGCTGTGCATCCTGTTCGGGATGGTTCTGATCGACTATCTGACGCGCGGCAGGTTCCCGATGTGACGGCGGGCGCCGGAAGTCCCGCCCCGCCGCCCGATCCTTCGCCATCGTGCGATACGAGGGCCAGCGCCCTCGGCCAGGACGGCGGCCGGGCTCCCACCAGCCCTAGCTCCGCACCTGCCTCGGCGCCACCGCGATGTTCCGCGGCGAGGTGAAGCGCTGGGCGGCCCCGAGGCTCTCACTGGGTTTCCGAATGTCCTGCGCGCGGCCTCCGTGCTGGCCCGCAAGCTGCGCGAGGCCGTCCCGCGGGAGCGCTCAGATTTCGAGGGCGAACGATCTACCGAACGGCGACCTGGACATTGAAGTTTTTGGGGTCGCCGTTCGCGTCCACGATCTGAAGAACAAACGAATCGGTTCCGCGAAACCCTGGATTCGCCCTGTACCAAACCTTGGTTCCCTCGATACGGCGCTTGTTGCACACAAAGCGCGGGTTGGTCGAAGAGAACGAGGGAAAGTCACGTGAATGAACGGACAAGACCTGCCCGCCTTGAGGAGGGCTCCCCACGGCCGCAGTCGCGAAGCCCCTGGCGCTGCAGTCAGGATTTATGCTGTAATAAAATCCCAGATTCACGTCTTTTCCATGGTCTACGACTTTGTAGTATACGGGACTCTGAGCCAGAGCGGGACGGGCGAAGCTGAGTGAAAGCAATGCGCATGCCGCAGCACGGATTGTCAGGCCCATCGTCGTCTCCCCCTGTTGAGCGAAAACCACTCAATGAGGGAACCGTAACACGCGATAGCAGCTCAACACCACTGCAATCTGATTTACTCGCGACGTTCGTGCGGCCTGGAGCCGAATGCGCTTGGAGCTCGCCAAGCTATCCGCTGACCGTCGAGTCTACGCGCGATTCTGAGGGCTACGCCGGCCGTACACGCTTGCCTTCTGTCCCCCATCGTCAGGCACGCCGACGCCCAGCTTTCGACGCCTCGCCGCGGCGGTGGCGAGGTGGCGTCCCTCCGCGCTCGCGATCAACCCGTGCTCGTGATCATCGTCAGGGTCGATGCAGGATCGTCCTGAACGTTTGGATGCACTCGAATGGGCGATGGCGAGGCGGAGGCTGGCGTCGTGCACGTCCCACCCCTCGGCCGCGATGACGTGCCGGCCTGTCGATGGCGGCGGGAACGAACAGGCGGACCGGCGCGGCGACATCGAGGAGATCGGCCCGTTCGGGAGAGGCCGAGTGTCGTCGAGGGCCGTGTCGTCCGTCATAGAAGGCGGTGCAAGGGATGGAGCGCCTGTGGCGCTTGCGCCCTGATGCCGGGCGGGCATCGCTGCCCGCCCGGCCGCCCCATCCTCCGCCTCACCACGTGAAGCTGAGCGTGCCCAGGATCGTGCGGCGGTCGCCGTAGAAGCACGAGGTCGAGGTGTTGCAGCTCGACACGTAGGTCCTGTCGAACAGGTTGCGCGCGTTGATGGCGATCCGGTAGCCGTCGCGGTCGTAGTGGATGCCGGCGTCGGTCAGCCAGAAGTCCGGCACGCGCTGCGTGTTGAGCGCGTCCGCGTAGGAGGCGCCGACGTAGCGCTCCCCCGCCACGAAGCCGAGGCCGCGCAGGGCGCCCTCCGGGATGGTGTAGTCGACGAACAGCGAGGACAGCATCTCGGGCGTCGCGACCGGCACCTTGCCGAGGATGGTCCTGTCCGTGTCCTTGGTGTTCTGGATGCTGAAGGCCGTGAACGACCCCACCGCCGAGAGGCCCTCGGCCAGGGTCGCGTTGAGGCCGAGCTCGATGCCGCGCGAGCGCTCCTCGCCGGTCTGGACCTGCAGCAGCGGGTTGGTCGGGTCCGGGTTCAGCACGTTGGACCGGGTGAGGTTGAACAGGGCCAGCGTGGCCAGGATCGGCCCGCCGGTCCGCCCGTATTTGACGCCGACCTCCTCCTGCTCGCCGTCCTCGGGCCGCAGCAGCTGCTGGGTCGAGAAGTTGGTGCCGAGCACCGGGTTGAACGAGGTCGCGTAGCCCGCATAGGGGTGCAGGTCGAACGCCGCGTCGTAGATGGCCGCGACGCGCCCCGTGATGTGGTTCGACCCGACTTCGGTGTTGTTGGCCGGGACGAGGTGGTTGTTGAGGCTCGTGTCGAGCAGGTCGTCGCGCGCGCTCAGCACGACGTTGAGATCGTTGAACCGGATCTGGTCCTGGCCGTAGAAGCCGAGCTGGTCCTGCGTGTTGGTCGAGCGGCCGTAATAGCCGGTCGAGGCCGTCGTGACCTGGCCGTAGCGCGGCGCGAAGATGTTCAGCGCCGGGGGCAGGAAGTCGAAGGCCTGGTTGTCGTTGATGATGAAGTGCTTGTAGTCGACGCCGCCCAGGAACGTGTGCTGCAGCGCGAAGGTGTCGGCGTTGGCCTGGAGCTGGTTGTCGACCGTGACCTCGCGCCCGCGGTCCCGCGCGAGGAAGTTGAACCGCGCGAGCTGCGCGGAGGCGCCGGTGCCGTCCGCGTAGCCGGAGCCGATCGGCCCGCGGTCGAGCACGTCGACGTAGGAATAGCGCAGGTTCTGGCGCACGGTGAGGTTGTTGGCGAAGCTGTGCTCGAACTCGTAGCCGAGGAAGGCCTGCTGGCGCTCGAAGGTCGAGAGCGCGGTGTCGCCGGTGAAGAGGTCGGTCGGGATGCGGCCGAACGGGGCCGGGCGCACGGTGCCGTTGTAGGGCAGGAACTGGTTCGGATCGGTGAAGTCGCGCTGGTACTGGCCGAGGAAGGTCAGGGTGGTGGTGCCGTCCGGCCGGTAGGACAGGCTCGGGGCGACGAAGCCGCGGTCGGCGTCGAAGTGGTCGACCTGCGTGCCGCCGCCGCGGCCGAGGGCGGCGACCCGATAGGACCAGGCGCTGCCCGGCGACACGGGGCCGCTGAGGTCGAAGGCCCCGTAGGCGTTGCCGAAGTTGTTCACCCCCACCTCGACGCGGTGGTAGGGCACGGTGGTCGGGCGCTTCGAGATCGAATCGATGATGCCGCCGGGGCCGGAGCCGCCGTAGAGCGACGAGGCGGGGCCGCGCAGCACGTCGAAGCGCTCCAGGCCCCAGGGCTCCACCTGGAAGGCCGCGAAGGCGTAGGAATAGAGCTGCAGGCCGTCCAGGTAATAGCCGACGTCCTGGACGTTGAAGCCGCGGATCTGCAGGAAGTCGGTGCTGGGCGTGAAGCCGAACTGGTTGGCGAAGATGCCGGGCGTGTAGCGCAGCGCCTCGGGCAGGGTCTGCGATCCCGTGGCCTGGATCTGCGGCTGCCCCACGACGGAGACCGAGGCGGGCGTGTCGACGATCGGCGTGCCCGTCTTGGTGCCGGCCGTGCTCCGCGCCGCGGTGAAGCCCTGCACGGGGCCGGTGGCGTCCTGGTAGGCCGTGCCGGCCTTCGGCTGGCCCTGAACGTCGATGGTCTCGAGCTCGACCGTGTTGCCGGCTGCCTTGGCCGGGGCCTGCTGGGCCCGCGCGACTTGGCCGCACATGAGCGCCGCGATCGCGCAACCGGCCAGCAGGAACGCCGGCCCTCCGCGGCGCAACCGGACAGCATCGTGCGGCCGATCCGTGCCGCACGATCCGTCGTCCCGAGTGCCTCCGCTCCGCTCGACCATGGTTCCACGCTCCTGACGCAACAAATGCCGATACTCTCCGGTTCTGTAGCGAGCGTGAGCGCATCGGAACACAAGGAAGTCGCTCATTCGACCAAATCGTAGGCTTTCCAAACTTCGTTTTCTGTTTTTAGAATAATTTCATCTTCGCCCGTCGGTGGGTCGATCGCCTTCGGCACGGCGCGCGACGCGCCGGCACGCGGCAGGGCGGCAGGTTGTCGGCGTGCTGCCGCAGGGATGCCTCGGCCTCGGCGGCCCGCCGCGGTGCCCGGCCTGCCGATCGCCGGCCGTCCCATGCTCGCCCGGGCCCTGGTACTGTGTATCGTGCCAGACCACGGGTCGCTCGGCCGCTGCTCGCACGCCATCGGCGCCGACCGGCGAAGGACATCGCCTTCGACGGCCCGAAGAGCCTCTGTGCGCCCGACAACGGGCGTCGGGAGGATGTCGTCGTCAGCCGGGGCGGCGTGCTGGGGGGCGAGGTTCGGCTGCCCGCCGATCCCGACCAACCCCCGCCTGACGACGTCATCGCTGCTTCCGGACGGCGACGATGCGCGTCCTGCCCGGCGAGAGATGCCCCGGATCCTCCCCCGCCCGCCTCATGGGAGCGGGGACGATGAACGAGATGTAATCCGCTCTCCCCTTGCTCTCCGGCGCCGCCCGCGACACTTTGGTGTCACTGAGCCGGGCCCCTCTGGCGCCCTCCGACATCGTCGGGGGCGCGATGTCGGATCAGTCTGCGCGAGGCTCCGACGACGTCGGGGCGCCGCTCCGACGGGTCCGAGCCCATGCTCCTCCACCCCGACCGGACGCGGCCAGCGCGGTTCAACCCATCGCTGGAGGTCCATCGTGGTCTATCGTTCCCCCCGCCCGCCGTCCGACCTCGCCGCCGACGCGGCCGAGTTCCGCGAGCCCGCGTTCCGGGACGCCCTCGTCGCCGGCGTGGCGATGGTGTCGCACGCCGACGGCGCCCCGTCGCCGGCCGAGCGCAGCCGCTTCCTGTCGCTGCTGGAGGAGGATCCGGCCCTCGCCACCTTCGACCGCGCGGCCGTGCTCGACGACCTCGCCGTCCACGAGGGCAACTACCGCTTCGACGTCGAGGTCGGCACCCTGATGGCGCGCGACAAACTCGTCCGCATCGCCGGCCGCACGCGGCTCTGCGCGGCGCTGGTCCGCATCTGCCGCGCCGTGATCCCGGCCGACGGCGTCATCCACCCGGCCGAGCACCGCGCTCTGGCCGAGATCCGCTCCGTCCTCGGCGTCACGGCGCGGCCGGTGGTGTTCGGCGCCTACGGGGCTTCGGCCTATGTCGCGGCCCCGGTCCGGCAGACCGCGGCGGAGTGAGGCTCAGGTCCCCCTGACCTGCCGCCACGCCCAGACGCCGAACACGCCGACGAGCGCCAGCGCCAGCCCGAACCACGTCAGCGCGTATTGGAGGTGGCTGTTGGGGAAGTCGAGCACGGTCTCGCCGCCCTGCGGCAGGCCGCCCGGCGCCTGGCCGGCGTCCTCGTCGACGACGAAGGGCGCGGCGTCGTCAATCCCGTAGACCTTCGCGACCGCGCCGGGGTCGGCGGTGAACCACTGGTTCTTCGCCGTGTCGTCGGCGGGGGTGAAGCCGTTGCGCTCCTGCGGCGAGCGCATCAGCCCGGTGACGGTCACCGGCCCCCGCACCTGACCGGCCGCGCGCGTCGCGGGGTCGAGCCGCTCGTTCGGCACGAAGCCGCGGTTCACGATCACGGTGCCGCCGGAGGCGAGGTGGAGCGGCGTCAGAACGACGTCGCCGACGCCGTGGAACGGCCCGCGCGCGCTGACCAGCGGCCGGTAGACGTGCACCTCTTCGGCGTGGTCGAAGGTGCCGGTGGCCGACACGCGGCGGTATTCGTAGTCGGCGGGCTTCAGCGCCGCCCAGTCGGCGCGCGGGGGCAGGGGGACGGGGGGCGCCACCGTGCGCTCCTCGACGGTGCGGATCAGGGCCTCCTTCCAGGCGAGGCGGTGCAACTGCCACACGCCGAGGGAGACCAGCCCGGCCGCCACGGCGAGCGCCACGACGGCGGGCGGGATCAGGCTCGCCCAGCGCGCGGGCGGGCGCCCCGCCGCCGCGGGCGTCACCGGGCGATGCGGCCCTGCTCGGCCTTGTTGCGGTACTGCAGGCCGATGATCAGGCCCTTGATGGGGCGCAGCGTCCCCAGGCACAGGAGCAGCACCAGCGGCAGGAGGATGAGCATCAGCAGCCATATCGGAGGCTCGTAAGCGGCGTCGACGACCAGCGCCAGCCCCACCACCACGATCAGCGCCGCGAAGGACACGAAGAAGGCCGGCCCGTCCCCGGCGTCGGCGAAGCGGAAGTCGAGCCCGCAGGCGTCGCAGCGCTCGGCGACGTCGAGGAAGCCGCGGAACAGCCGGCCGCGGCCGCAGCGCGGGCAGCGGCCCCGGAGGCCGGCGGAACCGGGGGACGCGGATGGGTGGTCGGCGGGCACCATGGCGAGCGGCCTCTCAAACGGCGGAGGGCGGCCCTTCGGCCGCCCCGTCGTCCTTCCGGCGTCCCGGTCAGCCCGCGGCGCCGGTGGTGGGCACGCCCCAGGAGCCCCAGACGTAGATGGCCACGAACAGGAACAGCCACACCACGTCGACGAAGTGCCAGTACCAGGCCGCGAACTCGAAACCGAGGTGGCGGCGCGGGGTGTACTGCCCCGCCTTGGCCCGCATCAGGCAGATCGCCAGGAAGACGGTGCCGATGACGACGTGGAAGCCGTGGAAGCCCGTCGCCATGAAGAAGGTCGAGCCGTAGATGTTGTTGTGGAAGGCGAAGGGCGCGTCGCTGTACTCGTAGGCCTGCACGCTGGTGAACAGCAGCCCGAGCAGCACGGTGAGGACCAGCGCGAAGGTGACCGAGCGCTTGTCGCCGAGCAGCATGGAATGGTGCGCCCAGGTGATGGTGGTGCCGGAGGTCAGCAGGATCAGCGTGTTGAACAGCGGCAGATGGAAGGCGTCGATGGTGGAGACGCCCTTCGGCGGCCAGTGCCCGCCGGTGAAGTCCGTGCGCAGGAACTGCTGGGCGAAGTTGGGGAACAGGCTGACGTCGAAATAGGCCCAGAACCAGGCCACGAAGAACATCACCTCGGAGGCGATGAACAGGATCATGCCGTAGCGCAGGGAGATCTGCACCACGCGGGTGTGGTCGCCCTGCTTCGACTCGCGGATGACGTCGCTCCACCAGGACAGCATGGTGTAGAGCACGCCGAGCATCCCGGCGCCGAACACGTAGGGGCCGATCGGCGCCCCGAGGATCGGCATGTGCTTCATCCAGGCGATGCCGCCGATCGCCATCACGAAGGCGCTGAGCGAGCCCACGAAGGGCCAGGGGCTGAGCGGCAGGATGTGATAGTCGTGGTTCGGCTTGGCGTGTCCGTCGGCCATCGTGGTTCCTCTCGGGGGCGGGCGGACGGATCCGCCGCGTCGGTCTGGCGCCGACGTCGATCGGCCGGCATGTTACGCGTGCGGCGTCACCGCGGCAACGACCTCTCCGCCGTCATCGCGAGCGCAGCGAAGCGATCCAGCCTCGGGGAGCCGCGCCCGGCGTCGCGGCGGGCGGGACGCGGTCTGGATCGCTTCGCTGCGCTCGCGATGACGGTGTCAGAGTCTCGGCGGCGCGGAAACGGCCGCCGCCGCAGCCTTGGCCGGCTTGGCGGCGAAGAACGTGTAGCTCAGCGTCAGGCTGTCGACGTCCTTCATGGTCGGGTCCGCTTCGAGCTTGGGGTCGAGGAAGAACACCACGGGCAGCTCGGCCGTCTCGTCCGGGCCGAGGTGCTGCTCGTCGAAGCAGAAGCAGGCGATCTTATCGAAGTAGAAGCCGCCGATGTCCGGCGTGATGTTGTACTGCGCCCGGGCGGCGGTGTCGCGCGGCGCCGTATTGCGCACGCGGAAGAACACCGTCACGGTCTGGCCCGTGCGGACCGCCATCTCGGGCGTCTCGGGCTCGAAGCGCCAGGGCAGACCCGGCGCCACGTTGGCGTCGAAGCGCACGTTGAGGGTCCGCGCGCCCCGCGACGTCGCCGCGGCCGTCGCGACCTGCGGCGTGCCGCCGTAGCCGGTGGCCCGGCAGAACACGCGGTAGAGCGGCACCGCCGCATAGGCGAGCCCCAGCATCACGGCCACCATGCCCAGCACCGCCAGGGCGGTGCGGCGGTGGTGGGCGGCGTTCGGGATGGCGTTGGGGTCGGCCAAAGCATCCGCCTCCGTCAGAGGGCCCGGTCGCCGACGTGGCCGCCGAGCTTGGCGATGGTCAGCGCGTAGACCAGCACCACCAGCAGCGCGATGGCGACGCCGATCGCCATGTTGCGGGCGCGCCGGCTGCGCTGCTGCGCGGGCGACAGCACCAGCCCGTCGCGGTCGTCCGGAAGCCGCACCGGCACGTCAGAGCCCGAGGTGCGACGCGAGGGCCAGCCCCCGCTCGGCCAGCAGCACGGCGAACAGCAGGAACAGGTACAGGATCGAGAAGGCGAACAGGTTCTTCGCGGCCTTGTCGGCCTCCGGCCCGACGCGGACGCTGTAGCAGCGCCACGCCAGCAGCAGCATGACGGCGCCGGTGGCGGCCGCGACCACGCCGTAGACCGGGCCGGCCAGCCCCGTGAACCAGGGTGCCACGCCGAGCGGCGCCAGCACGAGCGTGTAGAGGAGGATCTCCACCCGCGTGCGCGCCGTGCCCTTGACGTTGGGCATCATGGGGATGCCGGCCTTGGCGTAGTCCTCGGACTTCAGCAGCGCCAGCGCCCAGAAATGCGGGGGCGTCCACATGAAGATGATGAGGAACAGGATGACGCTGTCGACCGTGACCGAGTTGGTCACGATGGAATAGCCGATCATCGGGGGCAGGGCGCCGGCGGCGCCGCCGATCACGATGTTCTGCGGCGTCGCCCGCTTCAGCCACACCGTGTAGACCAGCGAGTAGAACACGATGGTGAAGGCGAGCAGCGCCGCCGACAGCCAGTTCGCCGCGATGCCGATCAGCATCACGGAGAAGACAGACAGCACGATGCCGAAGGCGTAGGCCTCGCCCGAGGTGACGCGGCCCGTGGGGATCGGGCGGCCGGCGGTGCGCTTCATCACGCCGTCGATGTCGGCCTCGTAGGCCATGTTGAGCGCCCCCGAGGCGCCGGCGCCGACGGCGGTGGCGAGCAGCGACACCAGCGCCACGACGGGGTTGACGTGGCCCGGCGCCACCACCAGCCCCGCCGCGGCCGTGAAGATCACCAGCGACATCACGCGGGGCTTCAACAGCTCCCAATAGTCGCCCGGCAGGGCGAGCGACCCGGCGAAGGCGGCGTCAGCGCGGCCGGCCGGCTCGGTCATCATGGTCATGCGATCGACGATCCGTTCTGCACTCAACGGCTCAGCTCAAGCCGAGCCTCCCGAAAGCGTTCAGGGCGGCCCCGGGGGGCCGCCCTGTCCTCATGTCAGTGGTCCGCGCCCGTGATGCGAGGCAGCGTCTCGAACTGGTGGAAGGGCGGCGGCGACGACAGCGTCCATTCCAGGGTCGTGGCGCCGGGGCCCCACGGGTTGTCGCCGGCGACGCGCTTCTTGGCGAAGGCCTCGGCGACGATGAACAGGAACAGCGAGATCGAGGCGACCGACAGGATGGCGCCGACCGACGACACCTGGTTCCACAGCGAATAGGCTTCCGGATAGTCGACGTAGCGGCGCGGCATGCCGGCCAGGCCGAGGAAGTGCTGCGGGAAGAAGGTCACGTTCACGCCGACGAACATGATCCAGAAATGGATCTGCCCGAGCCGCTCGTTGTACATGTAGCCCGACATCTTCGGGAACCAGTAGTAGAACCCGGCGAACAGGGCGAAGACGGCGCCGAGCGACAGCACGTAGTGGAAGTGCGCCACGACGTAGTAGGTCTCGTGCAGGGCGCGGTCGACGCCGGCGTTGGCCAGCACGACGCCGGTCACGCCGCCGACCGTGAACAGGAAGATGAAGCCCACCGCCCACAGCATGGGGGTGCGGAACGCGATGGAGCCGCCCCACATGGTGGCGATCCAGGAGAAGATCTTGATGCCGGTCGGCACGGCGATCACCAACGTCGCGAAGACGAAGTAGCGCTGCGTGTCGAGCGACATGCCCACCGTGTACATGTGGTGGGCCCAGACCACGAAGCCGACCACGCCGATCGCCACCATGGCATAGGCCATGCCGAGGTAGCCGAAGACGGGCTTCCGCGAGAAGGTCGACACGATGTGGCTGACGATGCCGAAGGCCGGCAGGATCAGGATGTAGACCTCGGGGTGGCCGAAGAACCAGAACAGGTGCTGGAACAGCAGCGGGTCGCCGCCGTTCGCGGGGTCGAAGAAGGCCGTGCCGAAATTGCGGTCCGTCAGCAGCATCGTGATGGCGCCGGCCAGCACGGGCAGCGACAGCACGAGCAGGAAGGCGGTGACCAGCACCGACCAGGCGAAGAGCGGCATCTTGTGCAGCGTCATGCCGGGGGCGCGCATGTTGAAGATGGTGGTGATGAAGTTGATCGCGCCGAGGATCGACGACACGCCGGCGAGGTGCAGAGACAGGATCACGAAGTCCATCGCCGGGCCGGGATGGCCCACGTTGCCCGACAGCGGCGGATACATCACCCAGCCGCCGCCGAAGCCCTCCATGCCGGGTGCGCCCTCCATGTGCATGGAGATCATCAGCAGCAGGAACGAGAAGGGCAGCAGCCAGAACGAGATGTTGTTCATGCGCGGGAACGCCATGTCGGGCGCGCCGATCATGATGGGCACGAACCAGTTGCCGAAGCCGCCGATCAGCGCCGGCATGACCATGAAGAAGATCATGATCAAGCCGTGCATGGTGATGTGCACGTTGTAGAGGTTCTTGCCGGCGTCCACCATGGTGGACGCATCGGCCTGCCCGACCCACTCGGCCATGTGGCCCATGAAGTGCCAGTTCGGGTTCATGAGCTGGATGCGGATCATCAGGCTCATGACGGCGCCGACCGTCCCCGCGAAGACCGCGAAGAACAGGTACAGCGTGCCGATGTCCTTGTGGTTGGTGGAGAACAGGTAGCGGCGCCAGCCGTGCGGCAGGGCGTGGTCGTCGCCGTGGGCGGCGGTCGCGGTCGTGGCCATGATGGTCTGTCGCTCCGTCGGGATCAGCGCTGGAGGGTGTCGGCCGCGCCGGCCGTGGACGCGTCGGCGAGATGCACCGTCTGCCCGCCGTTCTGCGCGTATTTCTTCTTGGCGTCCTGGAGCCACGCCTCGTAGGCGGGCTGGCTCACAACCCGGATGGCGATGGGCATGTAGGCGTGGTCCTTGCCGCAGAGCTTGGAGCACTGGCCGTAATAGACGCCCTCGCGGTCGGCGCGGAACCAGGTGGAGTTGAGCCGCCCCGGCACGGCGTCGATGCGGACGCCGAGCGACTGCACGATGAAGCCGTGGATCACGTCGGCGCCGGTCACGTTGACCTGGATGTTCTTGTTCACCGGCACCACGGCCTCGTTGTCGACCGACAGGAGGTTGATGAAGTCCGGCACGGTCTTGGCGTCCTTCTCCTCGACGCGGGTCGAGTCGAAGCCGAAGCCGCCGTCCTGGTCCTTCGGGTAGTCGTAGGACCAGTACCACTGCTTGCCGGTGGCCTTGATGGTGATGTCGGGCTTGGGAAGTTCGAGCTGCTTGGTCAGCAGGCGGAACGAGGGGATGGCGATCACGACGAGGATCAGCACCGGCACGATGGTCCAGGCCACCTCCAGCATCGCGTGATGCGTGGTCTTCGACGGCACCGGGTTGGCGCGCTCGTTGAAGCGGAAGATGCAGATGCCGAGCAGCACCAGCACGAACAGGCTGATGACCGTGATGATGGGGAACAGCAGGTTGTCGTAGAAGCCGTGGATGTCGCGGGCGATGTCGGTGACGCCGACCTGGAAGCCGATCTGGCCCGGCAGGGGATGGCCGACGCCGTCCTCGGCGCGGGCGGCGCCCGCCGCGAGGAGCATCGGCAGGGCCGCCGCGCGGGCCCGCAACCGTCCGAACTGTGGCATCGATCCGCCGCTCCCGTTGGCCGCGCCCGATACGATGCCGGGGCGGCTCGCGCGCCCCCGCCGCTCGCCTCCCGCGGCGGACCCGCGGCCGGATCAAAACCACATCGGCGGTGGGCGCGCAACCGCCGGGCGTCGCCCGCGCTGCGTCATAGGGTCGGGGGAGGTTCCCTGCGCGGCCCGGCGGCGCGGGCGGTCCGGCCCGCGGCGATGCTGCATCGCGCAAAGCGCTTGGGGCCCGGCGCGAGGCGCGCTAGCCTGTCGGCAAAACAGCGACAACCCCCGATCGAGCCCGTCCATGCAGACCCGCTTCGCCCCCGCCCAGCTCGCCGACGCGCAGACCCGCGAGTCCGAGAAGATCCTGCGCACCTGCGTGCATTGCGGCTTCTGCACCGCGACATGCCCGACCTACCTGCTGCTCGGCGACGAACTCGACAGCCCCCGCGGCCGCATCTACCTCATCAAGGACATGCTGGAGGGCGGCAAGCCCGCCACCGCCGAGGTCGTGAAACACGTCGACCGCTGCCTGTCCTGCCTGTCCTGCATGACGACCTGCCCGTCGGGCGTGCATTACATGCACCTCGTCGACCACGCCCGCGCCCACATCGACCAGACCTACGAGCGGCCGAAGGCCGACAAGGCCCTGCGGGACCTCTACGCCCGCGTGCTGCCGCACCGGGGCCGCTTCCGGGCGGCCCTGATGGCGGCGCGGCTCGGCCGCCCCTTCGGGAGCCTGATGGGCCGCGTGCCGGGGATCGGGGCGCGGCTCGCGGCGAGCCTCAAGCTGTCGCCGACGAAGCCGCTGCCCAAGGCGAAGTACCGGCCCGGCGACACGGTGCGGCCCGACGCCGGGCCGCGGCGCGGGCGCGTGGCGATCCTGACCGGCTGCGCCCAGCAGGTGCTGCGCCCCACCATCAACGAATCCGCCATCCGCCTGCTCGGCCGGCACGGGATCGAGGTGGTGCTGCCGAAGGGCGAGGGCTGCTGCGGCGCCCTCGTCCACCACATGGGCCGCGAGCACGACGCGGCAGCCTACGCCAAGGCCAACATCGACGCCTGGACGCGCGAGATCGAGGGCGAGGGGCTCGACGCCATCCTGATCACCACGTCGGGCTGCGGCACCACCGTGAAGGACTACGGCTTCATGCTGCGCGAGGACCCGGCCTACGCGGCCAAGGCCGCGCGCGTCGCGGCACTGGCCAAGGACGTGACGGAATACCTCGGCACGCTCACCCTCGACGCCCCGGTGCGGACCCTCAAGGGGCCGCTGGCCTATCACTCCGCCTGCTCGATGCAGCACGGGCAGAAGATCACCGACCTGCCGAAGCGGCTGCTCAAGGAGGCGGGCTTCGCGGTGAGCGACGTGCCGGAAGGGCACATCTGCTGCGGATCGGCCGGCACCTACAACCTATTACAGCCGCAAATCGCGGACGATTTGCGGGCCCGGAAGGTCGCCAACATCCGCAAGGTCGCCCCCGTGGCGGTGGCGGCCGGCAACATCGGCTGCATGACGCAGATCGGCATCGGCACCGAGATCCCGGTGGTGCACACGGTGGAGCTGCTCGACTGGTCGCGCGGCGGCCCCGCCCCCCACGGCTGGGATATCCCCGACGCGCTCGTGGTGAAGCCGGAGGTGGCGAAGCCGGCCGTGAGCCCGCTCGCGGCGGCGCTGGGGTGAGGCCCGGAGACCCGGTCGAACACTTCTCCGGTGTCGTCCCGGCTCAAGGCCGGGACGACCGTTCGGAGAGGGAGGCGATCGCTTGAAAACCCGCTCCGGGGCTCCGCCCCGCGCCCCGCCGAAGGGCGAGCCCTCCGGAATCCCGGATCAGCCCTTGCCGAACGTCTCGTCGAAGCTGTAGCCGGCGCCGCGCACCGTGCGGATCGGGTCGCGCTCGCGGCCGCGCGACAGCGACTTGCGCAGCCGCCCCACGTGCACGTCCACCGTGCGCTCGTCGATCTCCACCGCCTGGCCCCACACGCCGTCGAGCAGCTGGGAGCGCGAGAACACCCGGCCGGGGCGCTCCATCAGGTAGTCGAGCAGGCGGAACTCCGTCGGCCCGAGGTGGATGTCGCGCACGCCGCGGCGCACCCGGCGCGTCTCGCGGTCGAGGTCGAGGTCGCCGGCGGACAGGCGGCTCGCCACCCGCTCGGGCCGCGAGCGGCGCAGGAGCGAGCGCACCCGCGCCATCAGCTCCGGCACCGAGAAGGGCTTCACCACGTAGTCGTCGGCCCCCACCGACAGGCCGCGCACCCGCTCGGCCTCCTCGCCCCGCGCCGTCAGCATGATGACCGGCAGGGTGCGGGTCGCCTCGCGGGCGCGCAGGCGGCGGCAGATCTCCAGCCCCGACACGCCGGGCAGCATCCAGTCGAGGATCACGAGGTCGGGCACGGCCTCGCCCAGCCGGAGCTCGGCCTCGTCGCCGCGCTCGGCCCGCTCCACCGAGAAGCCTTCGGCCTCGAGGTTGTAGGACAGCAGCGTGCCCAGCGCCTGCTCGTCCTCGACGACCAGGATGTGGGGCGCGGTGCCGCCGCCCGTCGCCCGCACGGGGGCGCTGCGCATCACGTTCATGGCTCGCGCTCCCCGCTCAGGGCGCCTCGGGCGCCAGGCTCGCGCCGGGCCGCGTCTTCGGCCGGTCGAGCGGCATGGTGCCGCCGGTGACGAGGTAGAACACCGTTTCGGCGATGTTGGTGGTGTGGTCGCCGACGCGCTCGATGTTCTTCGAGCAGAACAGCAGGTGCGTGCAGAACGAGATGTTGCGCGGGTCCTCCATCATGTGGGTGAGGAGGTCGCGGAAGATCGAGTTCTCCAGCGCGTCGAGCTCGGCGTCGCGCGTCCACACCGCCTGGGCGCGCTCGACGTCGCGCTCGGCGTAGGCGTCGAGCACGTCCTTGAGCTGGTTGGCGGCGAGCTCGTTCATGTGCCGCAGGCCCACCACGGCGCGCGGCACGCGCTGCTCGCCCGCGATCAGGATGGCCCGTTTGGCGATGTTCTTGGCGAGGTCGCCGACGCGCTCGAGGTCGCCCGACACGCGGATCGCCGCCACGATCTCGCGCAGGTCGACCGCCATCGGCTGGCGCTTGGCGATGGTCATGATGGAGGCGGATTCGACGTCCCGCTGCAGGAGGTCGAGCCGCGCGTCGGCGCTCACCACCGCCTGCGCGAGCTCCGTGTCGAGGTCCGACAGCGCGTCCATGGCGTCAGACAGCATCTTCTCGGCGATGCCGCCCATCTCGGCGATCTTGCGGCCGAGGGATTCGAGTTCCTGGTCGTAGGAGGTGACGGTGTGCTGGGCCATGGATCGCGTCTCCTCAGCCGAACCGGCCGGTGATGTACTGCTGGGTCTGCTTCTGCGACGGCGAGGTGAAGATGTGCTGGGTGTCGCCGAACTCGATCAGCTCGCCGAGGTACATGAAGGCCGTGTAGTCCGAGCAGCGGGCCGCCTGCTGCATGTTGTGGGTCACGATGGCGATCGTGTACTGGCCCTTCAGCTCGTCGATCAGCTCCTCGACGCGGGCGGTCGAGATCGGGTCGAGCGCCGAGCAGGGCTCGTCGAGCAGGATCACGTCGGGCTTCAGCGCCACCGTGCGGGCGATGCACAGCCGCTGCTGCTGGCCGCCCGACAGGGACAGGCCGCTGGCCGACAGCTTGTCCTTCACCTCGGGCCACAGGGCCGCCCCCTTCAGCGCCGTCTCGACGCGGCCGTCGAGCTCCGACTTCGACACCTTCTCGTAGAGCCGGATGCCGAACGCGATGTTCTCGTAGATCGACATGGGGAAGGGCGTCGGCTTCTGGAACACCATGCCGATGCGGGCGCGCAGGAGGTTGAGGTCGGTCTTGGGGTCGAGGATGTTCTCGCCGTCGAGCAGCACCTGCCCCTCGGCGCGCTGGCGCGGGTACAGGTCGTACATGCGGTTCAGCACGCGCAGCAGCGTGGACTTGCCGCAGCCCGAGGGGCCGATGAAGGCCGTGACCTTGTTGGCCTCGAGGTTGAGCGACACGCCCTTGATGGCCATGCTGTCGCCGTAGAAAAACTTGAGGTCGCGCACGGCGACCTTGTTGGTGCGGTCCGCACCGCTGCGGTCCTGCGCGGCCGGGCGGGAGGGGGCGTCCGTGGCGAGGGTCATTTCGCTGTCCTTGTGGAACCGAGCGAGCGGGCCGCGATGCTCAGCAGCAGCACGGTGGCGGTGATGATGAGGGCGCCCGTCCAGGCGAGCTGCTGCCAGTCCTTGTAGGGGCTGAGCGCGAACTGGAAGATCACGGTCGGCAGGCTGGCGGTGGGCTGGTTGAGGTCGGTGTTCCAGAACTGGTTGTTCAACGCCGTGAACAGCAGCGGCGCCGTCTCGCCCGAGATGCGCGCGAAGGCGAGCAGCAGCCCCGTGACGATGCCGGGCCGCGCCGCCGCGTAGGCGACCTTCCACACCACGTGCGAGCGCGGAAGGCCCATGGCGGAGGCGGCCTCGCGCAGCGTGTTCGGCACCAGCAGCAGCATGTCCTCGGTCGTGCGGGCCACGACGGGGATGACCAGCATGGCGAGGGCCAGCGCGCCGGCGACGCCCGAGAAGTGGCCGAGCCGCGTCACCACCACCTCGTAGACGAAGAGGCCGATGATGATGGACGGCGCGGACAGCAGGATGTCGTTGAGGAAGCGCACGACGATCGTGAGCTTCGAGTAGCGGCCGTGCTCGGCCATGTAGGTCCCGGCCAGGAGCCCGATCGGCGCGCCGATGAGGAGGCCCAGCACGGTCATCACCACGGAGCCGTAGATGGCGTTGAGCAGCCCGCCCGCGGAGCCGGGCGGCGGCGTCATCTCCGTGAACACGGAGGGCTTCAGCCCCGCGATGCCGTTCCACAGCAGCGCCGCCAGGATGAACACCAGGGCGACCAGACCCAGCGCGGCGGCGCCGAAGCTGAGGCCCAGGAAGACCGCGTTGCTGGTCCGCCGCTTCTTCGAATAGCTCGGCATCTGCGGCTCAGGCTCCGGCGCGGCGCTGGATGCGCAACAGCATGTATCGGGCGATTGCCAGCACGATGAAGGTGATGACGAAGAGGATGAGGCCGAGCTCGATCAGCGACGAGGTGTAGAGGTCGCCCACGGCCTCGGTGAACTCGTTGGCGATGGCGGCCGAGATGGTGGTGCCGGGCAGCAGGATCGAGGCCGAGATCTTGTGCGCGTTGCCGATCACGAAGGTGACCGCCATAGTTTCGCCGAGCGCGCGGCCGAGCGCCAGCATGACGCCGCCGATGACGCCCGTGCGCGAGAAGGGGATGACGACGTTGCGCATCACCTCCCAGGTGGTGCAGCCGAGCCCGTAGCCCGCCTCCTTCAGCACCGGCGGCACGGTCAGGAACACGTCGCGCGACACCGACGAGATGAAGGGCAGCACCATGATGCCGAGGATGAGGCCGGCGGTGAGCACGCCGATGCCGTAGGGCGGCCCCTGGAACAGCGCGCCGAACACGGGGATCGGCCCCAGCACCGCGATCAGCGCCGGCTCGACGGTGCTCTGCAGGAAGGGCGCGAAGACGAACAGGCCCCAGATGCCGTAGATGATGGAAGGGATGCCGGCCAGCAGCTCGATCGCCATGCCGATGGGCTTGCGCAGGCCGAAGGGGCAGAGCTCGGTCAGGAAGATGGCGATGCCGATCCCCACGGGGATCGCGATCGCCATGGCGATGAGGGAGGTGACGATCGTGCCGTAGATGGCGCCGAGCGCGCCGTAGACGTCGTCGTTGGGGTTCCAGGTCTGCGTGACGAGGAAGCGCCAGCCGAAGGCGTTGAAGGCCGGCAGCGAGCCGACGACCAGCGACACGAGGACGCCGCCGAGCAGCACCAGCACCAGGATCGCGGCGCCGAGCGTCAGGCCGGCGAAGATCGAATCCACCGTGCGGAAGCGCGACAGCACGGCGGCGCGCCCCGCGTCGATCCTGCGGGCGACGGGCCGGTCCTGCAGCGTGATGTCGGCCATGGAGGGTCCTCGAGAAGGCTGTGGGTGCCCTCGCCGCTCATCCCCGCGGAGGCGGGGATCCAGCGCGAAGAGCCGGCCGCAGGCCGACCATCCTGCCCCGAGCAGTCCGGTCAGGCCCACGCGAGGGACGGCGGCCTGCGGCCGACATCCTGCGCCGGGTCCCCGCCGCCGCGGCGGGGCCGCGGCTTGCGGGGATGTGCGGTCGGGGCTGTTCGCCCTTCCCGCTCACTTCATGTCGTAGACGGGCTTGCCGCCGGACATGATGGAGCTGTCCACCTTGGCGGCGATCAGCGTCACGACCTTCTGCGGGATCGGGATGTAGTCGAGCGCCTCGGCCTCCTTCTGGCCGTTCTTGAACGCCCAGGAGAAGAACTTCAGCGCTTCGGCCGAGGCCGCGGCGTCCTTGGGGTCCTTGTGCATCACCACGAAGGTCGAGGCCGTGATCGGCCAGGACTGGGCGCCGGGCTGGTCGGTCAGGATCTGGTAGAAGCCGGGGGCGTGCTCCCAATCGGCGTTGGCGGCCGCCGAGGAGAAGCTGTCCATCGCGGGAGCTACGGTCTTGCCGTCGTGGTTCACCATCTTGGTGGTCACGAGGTTGTTCTGCTTGGCATAGGCGTATTCGACGTAGCCGACCGCGCCCTTGGTGTTGGCGACGTTCTGGGCCACGCCCTCGTTGCCCTTGGCGCCGAGGCCCACCGGCCACTCCACCGCGGAGTTCTCGCCGACCTTGCCCTTCCAGTCCGCCGACACCTTCGACAGGTAGTTGGTGAAGTTGAAGGTCGTGCCCGACCCGTCCGAGCGGTGCACCACGACGATCGCGGTCTCGGGCAGCTTCACGCCGGGGTTCAGCTTGGCGATGGCCGGGTCGTTCCAGGTCTTCACCGTGCCCATGAAGATCTTGGCGAGCGTGTCGCCGTCGAGCACGAGCTCGCCGGCCTTGACGCCGTCGAGGTTCACGACCGGCACGATGCCGCCCATGATCATCGGCCACTGCACGAGGCCGTTGTCGTTCAGGTCCTTCTCCATCAGCGGCGCGTCGGTGGCGCCGAAGGTGACGGTGTTGGCCTTGATCTGCTTGATGCCGCCGCCCGAGCCGATCGACTGATAGTTGATGCCGGTGCCGGTGTCCTTCTTGTATGTGTCGGCCCACTTGGCGAAGACGGGATAGATGAAGGTCGAGCCGGCGCCGGAGATGTCGGCGGCGCGGGCCGACAGGGCGCCGGCGGCCAGCACGGTGGCGGCCAGGGCCGCGCGTGCGATCACTTTCATGGTCATGGTTCGCCTTGGTTCTGTCGGCGGACAGGTGGGTCCCGTCGCGCGGGTGTCGTCACCCCTCGTGCGCCGACCCGGAGGGACGATCCCTCCGCTGTGGTCGGACGATCGGGGTGGCGGCCGGAGGGATAGCCGAAACGCGGATCAGTTTTACGACAGCGGGCTTACGGGATTGTGACAGGGTAAGCCCATATCCACGTTGCCGAATTCAGGATTTCAGCGGGATCGACACCGTGATCAGCGTGCCGTGGCCGACTTCCGAGTGGATCTGCAGCCGGCCCCTGTGGCGCGCCACGATGTGCTTGACGAGCGCGAGCCCGAGGCCCGTGCCGCCCTTGGCGCGGCTTTGGCCGGCGTCGATGCGGTAGAAGCGCTCGGTGAGGCGCGGCAGGTGCTCGGGCGCGATGCCGGGCCCGTAGTCCCGCACCGTGAGTACGCCGGAGCGGCGCTGCACCCTCACCTTCACCTCCACGCGGCCGCGTCCGTCCGCGTATTTGATGGCGTTCTCGACGAGGTTCTCGGCCACGCGGACGATCTCGTCGCGGTCGCCCGCCACCACCACGGGCTCGTCGGCCTCGACGTCGACCGTCGTGCCGCTGTCGGCCGCGAGCGGGCCCAGGGTCTCGGCCACGTGGCGCGCCGCCAGCGCGAGGTCGACGGGCTTGTCGGGCCGGACGTGGAGGTTGCTCTCGATCCGCGACAGCGACAGGAGGTCGTCGATCAGCCGCGCCATGCGCCGCGCCTGCTCGCCCATGATGGCGAGGAAGCGGTCCCGCGCGCGGGCGTCGTCGCGCGCCGGGCCCTGGAGCGTCTCGACGAAGCCCAGCAGGGACGCGAGCGGCGTGCGCAGCTCGTGGCTGGCGTTGGCGACGAAGTCGGCGCGCATGCGCTCGATGCGCAGCGATTCGGTGACGTCGCGCAGCGTCAGCACCAGCGCCCGGTCCTCGCCCGGCCGGTCGAGCGGCGCGACCGTGACGTCGAAGACGCGCTCCACCGGCACCCTGTCGCGCCAGGACACCTGCTCCATCTGGCCGGACGCGAGCACGCGGTCGACGGCGTCGAGGATATCGGGGTCGCGCAGCGCCACCGTGAGCGGGCCGCCGATCCGGAGCGCCGGCATCACGGCCTTGGCGTGGGCGTTGGCGGCCAGCACCCGCCCCTCGGCCGTCACGGCCAGCACGGGCTCCGGCATGGCGTCGATCAGCGCGGCGAGCAGGCTCGCCGGGGCGGCCGGCTGCGTCTTGTCCAACATGTCCCGCTCAGCCCCGTCCATCCGCTCACCCGCATCCCGTGTGGGAGTGTCGGGGCACGGCCGTGACGCCGTGATGACAGGCGGAACGGCGGCTGTCGCCCCGCGCCGCCGGCGGACCGGGCCGAGGGGCATCAGTCGACGGCCAGCTCGCGCGGGCCGTCCGAGATCGCGACGCGCGGCACCAGCAGCGACAGCAGCAGCGTCATCACCGCGACGGCGAAGATGCTCCAGAAGGTGGCGTGCAACGAGTGGCCGAGCGCGACCCGCACGGCGTCGGCCGTGGCGGCGAGGCTTTCGGGCGCGTCGAGCAGGCGCTGGAGCTGGTCGGACGACACGGCGGTGCGGTCGCCCGACGGGTGGGCGAGCCCGTAGTTCAGCACGGCGCCGAACACGGTGGCGCCTAGCGTCTGGCCGAGCTGGCGCGCGAAGATGTTGGAGGCCGTGGCCGAGCCGCGCTGCGCCCAGGCGACCGAATCCTGGATGATGACGATGCAGGCGGTGGACAGGAAGCCCATGCCGAAGCCCATCACCACCGAGCCGAGGCCGGCCAGGACCGGCGACGAGGACGAGCCCAGCACCACGAAGGCGACCGAGCCGAGCGGCAGCAGGGCGGCGCCGAACAGCAGCGTGGGCCTCAGGCCGAAGCGCACGAAGTTGCGGGCCGCCAGCGTGGCGCCGACCGGCCAGCCGAACACCATGGTGGTGAGGGTGAAGCCCGCCACCAGCGACGACTGGCGCATCACGCCTTGCACGAACATCGGCAGGAAGGCGGTGAGCCCGATCACCGCCATGCCGCTGAGCAGCGTCGCGGCGTTGGAGGTGAGGATCGGGCGCTGCGCCCACAGGCGCGCGTCGAGCATCGGGTCGGCGGCGCGGCGCTCCTGCAGGACGAACAGGACGGAGGCCACCACGAAGACCAGCCCCGGCCAGAACACCGCCGCCCCGGAGGCGCCGATCTCGGTCAGCGCCAGCATCAGCGACGCGATGGCGAGCGTGAACAGCGCCGCCCCGGCGACGTCGATCGCGCGCTCGCGGTGCTCCACCTCCTCGTGCAGGAACAGCACGAAGCCGGCCGCGGCCAGCGAGCCGACCGGCAGGTTGATCCAGAAGATCCAGGACCAGGAGATGTGCTGCACGATCAGGGCGCCGGCCAGCGGCCCGATCACGGACGAGATCCCCCACACGGAAGCGAGGTAGCCCTGGATGCGGCCGCGCTCCTGCACGGTGTAGAGGTCGCCCACCACCGTGATGCCGATCGGCTGGATCGCGCCGGCGCCGATGCCCTGCACCAGCCGGAACACGATCAGCATGGGGATGGATGTCGCGAAGCCGCAGAGCAGCGACCCGAGCAGGAACACGCCGATGCCGACCAGCAGCACCGGGCGCCGGCCGTACAGGTCGCTGAGCTTGCCGAACACCACCGTGGTGGCGGTCTGGGTCAGCAGGAAGGCCGAGAACACCCAGGCGTAGAGGTGGATGTCGCCGAGCTGGCCGGCGATCTGCGGCATGGCGGTCGACACGATCGTCGCCTCGATGGCGATCATGAACATGGCCGCCATCACCGAGGCGAGGACGAGCGGCCGGTTTGTGCGTGATTTGTCGGACATGTATGCCGGTGTAACGTCCGAAGCCGGCGATTGCAGGTGCGCCGGGGCCGGGCGGGTTAAAAAGATCTTTAACGTCCCCTCCGGGGGCCGGTCGGCGCGAGCCCGGCGCCGAGCCGCGGGGCCGCCTCTCGAACGGCCGCGCCCCCGCATTACGTACGGGGAAGGCGGGCGAGGCGAGGAACGCGACATGGATCTCAGGGCCGACGTCGTGGTGCTGGGCGCCGGGATCGTGGGCGTGTCGGCGGCGCTGCACCTACAGGAGCGAGGGCGCGACGTCGCCCTCGTCGAGCGCGCGCCGAAGGCCGGCATGGGGACGAGCTACGGCAATGCCGGGCTGATCGAGCGCTCCTCGATCTACCCCTACGCGTTCCCGCGCGACCTGCGCTCGCTGCTGCGCTACGCCACGAACCGCACCACGGACGCGCATTACCACCCCTCCGCCCTGCCGGGGCTGGCGCCCTTCCTCGTGCGCTACTGGTTCAACTCGTCGCCGAAGGGCGTCGAGCGCATCGCGCGGGCGGCGCGCCCCCTCATCGAGCGCTCGATGGTCGAGCACGAGCGCCTGATGAAGGAGGCCGGCGCCACGGAACTCATGCGAAGGGTGGGCTGGATCAAGGGCTTCCGCTCGCGGCGCTCGCTCGACAAGGGCCGCCGCGACGCCGCCCGCCTCGACGGCATGGGCCTCGCCGTGGAGGAGCTCGACGCCGCGGCGCTCGCCGAGCGCGAGCCGCACCTCGGCCCCGGCATGGCGGGGGCGCTGCACTTCCGCGATCCCGGCTCCGTGTCCGACCCGGGGCTCCTCGTCGAGCGCTACGCGGCGCTGTTCCGCCGGCGCGGCGGCCGCTTCCTCAAGGGCGACGCCGCGACCCTGGAGGAAGCCGCGCCGGGCTGGCGCGTGAAGACGCGCGACGGCTGGCTCGGCGCCCGCGACGCCGTGGTGGCGCTGGGGCCTTGGTCCGACGCCGTGTTCGGCAAGCTCGGCTACCGGCTGCCCTTCGGCATCAAGCGCGGCTACCACATGCACTTCCGGGCGCGGGGCAACGCCGTGCTGAACCACACGATCGTGGACGTCGACGGCGGCTACCTGCTCGCCCCGATGGACCAGGGCATCCGCCTCACCACCGGCGCCGAATTCGCCCGCCGCGACGCGCCGATGACGCCGGTGCAGCTGGAGCGCGCGCTGCCCACGGCGCGCTCCCTCTTCCCCCTGGCCGAGGCGCTGGAGGACATGCCCTGGATGGGCTCGCGGCCCTGCCTGCCCGACATGCTGCCGGTGATCGGCCGGGCGCCGAAACACGACGGCCTGTGGTTCGACTTCGGCCACCAGCACCACGGCCTGACGCTCGGCCCCGTGTCCGGCCGCCTCCTCGCCGAGCAGATGGCGGGCGAGACGCCCTTCACCGATCCGGCGCCCTACAGGATCGAGCGGTTCGGGTGAGGGGCAGCGCCCGGCCCTGATTCGCACTGGACCCCTGCGCGCCGGTCTCGCATGACGGGCCGGGCTGCCGATCGCAGGGTCGGCAGCCCCCGCGCAGACCACCGTCCGACGGATCCATCATGCCCGCCGCCCTCGGCCCCACGCTCGAAACCGAACGCCTGATCCTGCGCCCACCGGCCGCGGAGGACCTCGACGGCTTCGCGGCCTTCGGAGCCGACCGCGAGGCGACGCGCTTCCTCGGCGGCCCGGGCCCGCGCGCGGCGGCGTGGCGCGTGCTCTCGGCCTTCGCGGGCTCCTTTGCCCTGCACGGCTTCGGCATGTTCTCGGTGGTCGAGAAGGCCACGGGCCGCTGGATCGGCCGGGTCGGGCCCTGGCGGCCCGAGGGCTGGCCCGGCCCGGAGGTCGGGTGGGGGCTGCTGAGCGACGCGCAGGGGCGGGGCTACGCCTTCGAGGCCGCGGCGGCGTCGATCGACTGGGCGGTGGACGGCCTCGGCTGGGACGAGGTGATTCACACCATCGACCCCGCCAACGCCCCCTCGATCGCGCTGGCGCGGCGCCTCGGCTCGATCGATCGGGGACCGGGCCGGCTGCCGGCGCCGTTCGAGGGCCGGACGGTCGACGTGTGGGGCCAGAGCGCCGCGGACTGGCGGGCGCGCCGCGCTCAGCTCCCGTCGTTCGGCCCGCACCAGCCCGGCAGGTAGCGGGCGTCGCGGCTCTTGGCGAACTCCAGCGCGCGGAGCAGGGCGCCCGAGAAGGACTCCTCGACGTCGCGCCGCCTGATGCGCCGGCGCAGCGCGTCGGCCCACATGAACTCGGTGAAGGGCACCGTCTCCTTGGCGTAGCCGCCCGCGCGCCGCAGCGCCCCCGCGAGGGAGCGGTAGGGGTCGTCGGCGAGGTCGGCGATCGAGCGCGGGATGTCGGCGAAGCCCGCGCGCCGGCCCTCCGAGTCGTAGGGGTGGCACCAGCCGCGGTTGTCGGCGAAGACCCAGAAGGCGTCCTTGTCGAGCATGCTGAGGTCGGCCACGACGTTGACCAGCACGCCCTCGCAGCCCTCCTCCAGCAGCGCGCGCGTGAGGTGGTGGTGGTCGATCACGTAGGAGCGCTTCTTGGGGCCGAGCAGCACGGGGATCATGTGCCGTCCGAGCCATTCCGCGCGGTCGCCCTCCGCCCGCTCGGCCCAGTCGCGGCGCTTCTCCGCCACCTCGCGATAGCCGACCGTGACCTGCGTCGGCCGGAGCTCGGCGATGGGCACGGTGCGCAGCAGGGGTTCGCGGGTCGACATGGTCTGATCCTCGTGTGGCGGTCCGGCCGCTGTATCAGGCCGCGGCGAAGCGGTCGCGCCAGCTCGGGGCGGCGCCGGGGACGGGCAGGGCGCGGGCTTCGAAGACGCCGCGCGCCACCGCGCGGGCCAGCGTCTCGGCCGCCAAAGCCCCGATCTCGGTCAGGTCGGCCGCCGTGACGGGGCGCGGGTCGAGCGCCGTCGCGGCGGCGAAGACCACGTCGCCGTCGAGCGCCGCGTGGGCGGGCCGCAGCGCCAGGGCGAGGCCGCCCTGCGCCACCACGGCCAGGCGCTTGCACTGCGCCTTGGTGAGCGGGGCGTCGGTGGCGACGACGCAGATCGTGGTGTTCTCCGGCCGAACGCCCTTGGTGCGGAACGGCGGCGCCCCGTCGGCGCCGAACCGGGGCAGCCCGAGGCCGCCGAACTCGGCCCCGCGCTCATAGGGCGCGGCCCAGAAATGCGGGCCGTCGCCCACCGTGGCCTGGCCGAGCGCGTTGACGGCCGCGATCGCGCCGACCGTGTAGCCGCGCGCCGTCGCGGCCGAGGCCGAGCCGAGCCCGCCCTTGAGGTCGGCCGTGGTGGCGCCGAGCCCGGCGCCGTGGCTGCCGAGGGCGAAGTCGAGCCCCGCCGCCTCGACGGCCGCGTGGCCGAGGTCCCAGTAGGGCGGGCGCCGGCCCCAGGCCTTGTCGCCGCCGTTGTTGAGGTCGAACAACACGGCGCCGGGCACGATGGGCACCCGCGCGGCCCCGATCCTGAAGCCGCGGCCCCGGGCGTGGAGCGCCGCCATGGCGCCGCCCATGCCGTCGAGCCCGAAGGCCGAGCCCCCCGACAGAACGAGGGCGTCGATGCCCTCCACGGTCATCTCGGGTTCGAGCAGCGCCGTGTCGCGCACGCCCGGCGCGCCGCCGTGGATCGCCACCGAGGCCGCGGCGGGCGCGTCGAAGACGACGGCCGTGACGCCCGAGGCGAGCGCGCGACCGTCCGCGTGGCCCACCCGCAGGCCCGGCACGTCGGTGACGAGGTTGCGCATAGGCGCGCTCATGGACGCCCCGTCCGGTCGGCTCGGGTCGACCCGGAGCCGGCTCAGTATTTGCGGCGGAGCACGATCTCGTGGCGGACGCGGCGGTGGCGCACGGAGCCGCAGACCGGCGCCCGGCCGAACTCGCGGCGATACTGCGCGCGGGCGTCGGCCAGCGCCTCCGCGTCCTCGTGGTCGGCCGCGACGCCGGGCCCCTGCCACGGGTAGCCGGCGTCCCAGCCGAAGTGCCGGCGGAAGCGGTCGCCGACCTTGTAGGCGCCGGGGCCTTCCCAGCCCGAGCGGTAGCGGCAGTAGGTCGTGGCGTCCCACTTGAACTCGGCGAAGCGGCGGGCCCGGTGGTCGATCGCCGCGTAGGTCGTGTCGTAACGCGCGTAGTTCAGCTTCCAATAGGGGTAGTCGCCGTTGGCGAGCAGCGGCGAGGTGGCGGACGCCGGCGCCGCCGCGGCGGCCAGCAGCGTGCAGGCCGCGAGGGCCGAGGACCCGAGGGCCGAGAACCAGTGACGCAAGCTCATCTCCCGCGCGGCCCTGCCGCCGAATCGTCGGCCATCTAACGCCGAAGCCCCGGCCGCCGTCGCAGCCTATCGCGCGCGGCTTTCGCGAAACCCGCGCGGTGTCGCAGCGGCGCAACGATGCGCGCCGCCCCGCGATCGGCTAAAGCGGGGCCATGCCGACACACGTCTCGTTCCCGGCCGCGGTCCTGGCCGGGCTGATCTCGTTCCTGAGCCCCTGCGTGCTGCCGCTGGTGCCGCCCTACCTGTGCTTCATGGCGGGCACGACCCTGGAGGAACTCCAGGGCGGCGACGCGGCGCGGTCGCGGCGCGGCGCCTTCCTGGCGAGCCTGCTCTTCGTCGCGGGTTTCTCCACGGTCTTCGTGGCGCTGGGCGCGACCGCCTCGGCCTTCGGCACGCTGCTCCGGCAATACGGCGAAGCGCTGTCGATCGTGGCGGGCGTCGCCATCATCGTCATGGGCCTGCACTTCGTCGGCCTGTTCCGGCTCGGCGTGCTGTACCGGCAGGCGCGCGTCGAGGTGAGCCGGCCGCCGGGGCTGTGGAGCGCCTACGCGATGGGCCTCGCCTTCGCGTTCGGCTGGACGCCCTGCATCGGCCCGATCCTCGCCGCCATCCTGGCCGTGGCGGGCTCGGCCGCGACGGTGGGCAACGGCGCGGCGCTGCTTCTCGCCTACTCGCTGGGGCTCGGGGTGCCCTTCGTGCTGGCCGCCGTGGCCATGGGCACCTTCACGGCCTTCCTGCGCGGCTTCCGGCGCCACTTCCACACGGTGGAACGCGTAGCGGGCGCGGCGCTGGTCGTGACCGGCATCGCCTTCCTGTCGGGCGGCATGCAGCAGCTGTCGTTCTGGCTGATCGAGACGTTTCCGGGCCTGGCGCGGCTGGGGTGAGGGCGGTTTCCAAAGGCCCCCGGCCTTTGGCGGGTTTCAGGGCGGAGCCCTGAGAGGGGGGCCGTGCGGGGCGCCGCCCCCCGCCCCGCCGAAGGGCTCGCCCTTCGGAAACCGGGTCAGGCGGCTCGCCCGACCCACCCCTCGCGGCGCTTCAGCCCGAAGCTCGCCGCGAGCGCCACGGCGGCGAAGACCGCCACGATCAGCGCGGGCGCGGTCGCGGCGCCCGTGGCGCTCACCAGCGCCGCGGCGAGGAGCGGCACCGTGCCGCCGAACAGCGTCTGCGAGATGTTGTAGCTCACTGCCACGCCCGAGAAGCGCACCCGCGTCGGGAACAGGTCGGCCGCGATCATGGCGAAGGTGCCGTTGATCAGCGAGGCCACGAGGCCGGCCAGCACGAACAGCGGCAGCAGGCCGAGGCTTCGCGCCTGGAGCGCCGCGAAGAACGGGTAGGCCAGCACGACGAGCAGCGCCGCGCCGGCGCCGAGCAGCAGGCGCCGCGGCATCCGGTCGCCGAGCGCCGAGACGGTGAGCAGGCCGAGGCTCGTGGTGGCGAGGCCGACGTTCTGCGCCAGCGAGGCTTCGGCGGGCGTGTAGTGCAGCGCGCCGACGAGGTAGGCCGGCAGGTAGGCGAACATCATGCCGTTGAACACCGCCGTGGCGGCAGAGGTGCCGGCGCCGATCGCGAGCGCACCGGCATGGCCGGCGAACAGCTCGCGCAGCGGCGTGCGCGACGCTGCGGCCCGCATGGCGGCATATTCCGACGACTCGTGCAGCCGCCGCCGCACCAGGAAGGACAGCAGGCCCGTCGCGCCGCCGATCACGAAGGCGATGCGCCAGCCGATGGCGGCCGCGGCCTCGGGCGCCATCAGCCCGTTGATGGCGAGGCTGACCAGCGCCGCGAGGCTGACGCCCGAGTTGACGCAGAAGAACAGCACCCCGCAGGCGAAGCCGCCGCGGCGCGGCGCGGTCTCGACCGCGTAGACGATGGCGCAGGGCAACTCGCCGCCGAGGCACAGGCCCTGGACGAGCCGCAGCGCCACCATGGCGAAGGCCGCGCCCGCGCCCCAGGTCGCGTAGCCGGGCAGGAGGCCCATCAGCACGGTCGAGCCCGAGATGAGGCCGAGCGAGACCAGAAACACGTTGCGCCGCCCGAAGCGGTCGCCAAGCGCGCCGAGCATGAGGCCGCCGAAGGGCCGGGCGAGGTAGCCGCCCGCGAAGACCGAGAAGGCCAGCACCTGGCCGACCAGCGGGTCCGTGTTGGGGAAGAAGGCGCCCGCGATGGCGCGGGCGAAGACGCCGTAGACGATGAAGTCGTAGAACTCGAGCGCGCCGCCGAGGCTCGCGAGCACGATCGTGCGCCACTGCGCGCCCGTCAGCCGCGCGCCGGGGACGCCGCTTTCCGCGACCCGTGCCGCGCTCCCCGGCGCCGCGCGCGGGGCTTCCTCGATCGACATGCACTCGCTCCCACGGGCCCCGCGCCGGGCCCGGCCTCGTCCACGATCCCTGGATGCACGGTTCCGGCGCGCGGGGGAAGCGCCATCTCGGCGGGGGCGGGCCGGGTTGCGATGCGGGATGCGGGTCGCTACATCCGGGCCGTTCGGACACGGGCGATGCGGTCCTCACGGGGATGCGTCCCGTGGGAGCCCGCACGCGGCGCTGTCCCGTCGGAGCCCTCATGCGCGCGCTGCTCGAGATCGTCCTGCTGGTCCTGAACTGGTACAGCTACCTCATCATCGCCATGGCGATCCTGTCGTGGCTGGTGGCCTTCGACGTCATCAACTTCCGCAACGACATCGTGCGCTCGATCTGGCGCTTCCTCGAGGCCGTCACCGAGCCCGCGCTGCGCCCCATCCGGCGCGTGCTGCCCAACCTCGGCGGCATCGACGTGTCGCCGGTGATCCTGCTGCTGATCATCCTGTTCGTGCAGAAGCTGATCGTCGAATACGCCTACCCGGCGGTCTATTGACGTCCGGCGAGCGTCCTTCCTTCCCGTTCCCGGGTCCGTCATCCCGGCTCAAGGCCGGGATGACGGACCCGAGAGGGTGCCGCCTCCGCTCACGCCCTGACGGGCGCACCCTCGACGGAGGCCGGGGCCTCCAAGGGCCGGCGCGCGTAGCGCTGCGCCAGCGTCGCGCAGGCGAAGAGCTGGATCTGGTGGAAGATCATCAGCGGCAGCACGATCGCGCCCACGGCCGCGCCGGGGAACAGGATGTTGGCCATGGGGATGCCCGAGGCCAGGCTCTTCTTCGAGCCGCAGAACACGATGGTGATCTCGTCCTCCTTGGAGAAGCCGAGGGTCCGGCTCACGACCGTGGTGAGCGCCAGCACCAAGGCCAGCAGGGCGGCGTCGAGCGCGAAGACCAGCACGAGGCTCCACGGGTCCATGTGGCTCCACACGCCCGCCACCACGCTCTCGCCGAAGGCCGCGTAGACGACGAGCAGGATCGAGCCGCGGTCGACGTAGGACAGGACGTGCTTCTGCCGCGTGATCCACGGACCCACCCAGGGGCGCAGCACCTGGCCGAGGCCGAAGGGCAGCAGCAGCTCCAGGGCGATGTCGGTCAGCGCCTTCAGCGAGAAGCCGGAGCCGTGGGTGGCGAGCAGCGCCGCGACGAGCAGGGGCGTTAGCACCATACCGGCGAGGTTCGACACCGAGGCGCTGCACAGCGCCGCCGGCACGTTGCCGCGCGCGATCGACGTGAAGGCGATGGACGACTGCACGGTGGACGGCAGCACGCAGACGAACATCAGCCCGGCGGCGAGGTCCACCGGCAGCCAGCGCGACAGCGCCGCCGTCAGCCCGAGGCCGATCAGCGGGAACAGCGCGAAGGTCGACAGCAGCACGAGGCTCTGCAGCCTCCAGTGGGAGATGCCCTGCACCACCGCCTGCGTGGACAGGCGCGCGCCGTACAGGAAGAACAACAGGAACACGGCCGCGTAGACGGCGTATTTGGCGATCGGCGCGGCCGCGCCCCGCGCCGGCAGCACGGCCGCGATCGCCACCGTGGCGAGCAGCGCCAGCAGGTAGTAATCGAACTTCACGCGGGACAGGAGGCGGCCGAGCGGCATTGGCTGCATGCAATCTTCTGGATGGAGCACCGGCTTATCAGGTTTCGCGCTCCGGGGAAGGGGCGCGCGCTTGCATCTGGGTTGCGCTTCGCGACGGGGCGGCGGAGGATTCCACCATGGACGAGGCGATCGCCGGACCGGAGGCCCGCGCCTTGATCGAGATCCGCCGCCTCGTCCCCGGCGACGCACCGGCCTACGTCGCCTTCCGCCTCGCCGCCCTGGCGGTCCACCCCGCCGCCTTCACCTCCAGCGCCGAGGAGGAGCGGATGAGGCCGCTGTCCTGGGCGGAGGCGCGCATCCGGGACCCCGCCCGGCCCGACGACTTCATCCTCGGCGCCTTCGCGGGCGAGCGCCTCGCCGGCACGGCGGGGCTCAAGCGCGGCGTGCGGCCGAAGGAGCGCCACAAGGCGACGCTGTTCGGAATGGCGGTGGCACAAGAGGCGGGGGGCCGGGGGATAGGCGGCCTGCTGGTCGACCGCCTCGTTGCGGAGGCGCGCGCGGTCCCGGGGCTGTTGCAGGTCGGGCTCACGGTGTCGGAGGGCAACGCCGCGGCCGAGCGGCTCTACGCGGCGCGGGGCTTCGTCGTCTTCGGGCGCGAGCCGCGCGGCGTGATCGTGGACGGCGTCCCGATCGCCAAGCTCCACATGGCGCTGATGCTGGACGCCCCCGCGGCGGGCGGCTAGCCTCCCGGCCATGACGTTCGGCCCGCGATGGCTCCTCGGGTGAGCCCGCCCCACACGCTGGTGATCGGCGGCGCCCGCTCGGGCAAGAGCCGCCACGCCGAGGCGCTGGCGCTGGGCACCGGGCTGGAACGCGTCTATCTCGCGACCGCCACCGCGTGGGACGACGAGATGCGCGAGCGCATCGCGCTTCACCGCGAGGCCCGCGCCGCCGACGGCTGGCGCACCGTCGAGGAGCCGCTCGGGCTGGCGGAAGCCCTGTCCCGCGAGGCGGCGCCCGGCCGCGTGGTTCTGGTCGACTGCCTGACGCTGTGGCTCACCAACGTGATGCTCGGCGCCCCCCCTGAGGCCGCGCGCGCGGCCGTCGAGGCGGCCTGCGCGGGCCTCGCCGCGGAGCTGCCGCGCCTCGCCGGGCCGGCCGTGTTCGTGTCGAACGAGGTCGGCTGGGGCATCGTGCCGGACAACCGCCTCGCCCGCGACTTCCGCGACGCGCAGGGGCGGCTGAACCAGCGGATGGCGGAGGCCTGCGGGCGCGTCGTGCTGGTGGCGGCCGGGCTCCCGCTGGTGCTGAAGGGGGGCGTCACCCCGCCGTGACGGTGCGGCGCACGACCGGGCCGAGCGTGCCGCCCTGCATCACGACGCTGAACAGCACCACCGCGTAGGTGGCGGCGAGCAGCGTCGGCTTGGCGGGGTCGTCGGGCATCGACAGGGCCAGCGCCACCGAGATGCCGCCGCGCACCCCGGCCCAGGTGAGGAAGGGCACGTTGGCGGCCGACACGGCCCCGCGCCACCCGAAGAGCAGCGGCGAGCCCGCCACCGCGGCGAGGCGGCCCAGCAGCACCAGCGGCACCGCCAGAACCGCGAGGCTCACCGCCGGCCGCTCGTGGCGCAGCACCAGCACTTCGAGGCCGATCAGCAGGAACAGCAGCGAGTTCAGGACCTCGTCGATCAGCGTCCACAGGCCGAACAGGTAGGTCTGGGTCCGCTCCGTCATGGCGTAGCGGGGCCCGCGGTCGGCGATGAGCAGGCCGGCCGCCACGACGGACAGCGGCCCGCTGGCGTGCAGCCGGCCCGCCAGGGCGTAGGTTCCCATGACCAGGGCGAGGGAGATCAGCACCTCGATCGCGAAATCGTCGATCGCCCGCATGGCCCGGTAGGCGAGGTAGCCCGTGACGGTGCCGAGCAGCAGGCCGCCGCCGGCCTCGGCCAGCAGGAGTTCCACGATGCCGAGCGGCGTGGTGCCGTGGCCGTCGTCGCCGGCGGCGAAGCGCAGCATCACGGTGAAGAGCACGATGCCGACGCCGTCGTTGAACAGCGACTCACCCTGGAGCTGCGCCTCCAGAGCCTGCGGAACCTTCACGGCCTTCAGCGCGCTCATCACCGCGACCGGGTCCGTCGGGCTGATCAGCGCCCCGAAGGCCATGCACCAGTAGATCCCGATCGGGTGGCCGACCAGCGCCGCCGAGGCCCAGAAGCCCGCCCCGACGACCGCCGTCGAGATGGCCGTGCCGAGGCAGGCGAGCGCGACGACCGGCAGCGCCCGCTGCCGGAGGAGGTCGAGGTCGATATGCAGCGCGCCGGCGAACAGCAGGAAGCCCAGCATCCCGTTCATCACGACGTCGTGGAAGTCGATCTGCAGCAGCGCGTCCGTGAGCGGATCGAACAGCCGGCGGTCAGGGATCACGAGGTCCACGGCGATCAGGGCCAGCGAGGCGAGCAGGCCGGCGAGCAGGAGCCCCATCGTGTGGGGCAGGGGCGAGTAGCGGTGGTTCAGCCATCCGAAGGCGGCCGAGACCACGAGCAGGAGGGCGGCGAGATCGTAGATCGACGGCACGGGACGGGTCTCGCGGGGGTCGGGGCGCGGCCGGGACCCCGGCGCCGCCGCACCTTAGAGCACGGGAGCGCGGGCGCGGCGACCGTCCGCGCCGGCGGCCGCGGATCCTGCGGCGGGCGCACCGGCAGGCGGACCGGGATCGGCCGCGCGGGAGTGCAACCGCTGCCGCATCTCGCCGCACGCGGGCCGGATGACCCAAAAAGCACGATTATGTTCTCAAAAGACGGCGACGGAACCGTGATCAGAACCTTAACGTGTCAGAACTGCGGCTTTCCCCGGCACCACGGCGCGGGCTCAGCCGGCAGATCGGGGACGAAACGACATGACCCACACTTCTTCGACCGAGGCCACCGAGGCGGGCGCCGGGCGTCCGCTCGACATCGAAGCCGGCCGCCGGGCCTTCATGAAGGCCGCGGGCATCACGGGCGCCCTCGCGGCCTTCGGGACCGCCATGGGGGCCACCGAAGCCAGGGCGCAGTCGTCCGACGTCGACACCGCCATCCTGAACTTCGCCCTGAACCTCGAATACCTCGAGGGAGAATACTACAACCGCGGGGTCTATGGCCAGGGCCTGCCGGCGAACCTCACCTCCGGCAAGGGCTTCTCCGGCGGCGGCGTGCGCGGCGGCAGCAAGGTCAACTTCCAGAACGTGGTCGTGCTCGACACGATGGCCGAGGTCGCCAACGACGAGAAGAACCACATCGGCTTCCTCCGCTCGACGCTCGGCAGCGCCGCGGCGGCCGAGCCCATCATCTCGCTCGACACGGCCTTCACGGCCTTCGCGGCCGCGGCCGGCCTGCCCGGCAACTTCAGCCCCTATTCCGACGACTACAACTTCCTGCTCGGCGCCTACATCCTCACCGAGGTCGGCGTCACGGCCTACAACGGCGCGGCGCCCTTCATCACCAGCAAGACGATCCTCGCCGCGGCCTCGTCGATCTTCGCCGCGGAGGCCTACCACCTCGGCACGATCCGCTCGCTGCTCTACGCCCAGCAGAACGCCGGCTACACCAACGCCACGGCGCTGATTTCGGCGGCGCGCGCGCAGCTGTCGGGCACGGTGGACGACGAGGGCATCGGCGCCGACCAGAGCACGCTCGCGGGCGGCTTCCCGTCCCCGGCCAACATCACCGACACCGACGCCAACAGCCTCGCCTGGGCCCGCACGCCGCGCCAGGTGCTGAACGTCGTCACGGGCAAGGCCGGCTCCAACAGCGGCGGCTTCTTCCCGAACGGCCTCAGCAACCCCGGCGGCGAGCTGGGCCGGCTGCTCGCCGCCACGGGCGGCTAGTCGGCTGGGCGGCGCGCCGGGGCCGCTCGCCCCGGCGCGCCGCATGGCAGGCTTCCGCGCGCGTGGGTTGACCGGCGCCGCCGCCGAGGTCCACCGCAGCCTCTCGGAACCGCGGGAGCCCGCCCTTGTCCACGCTGACCACCGCGTCCGGCGATCCGCCGGCGATCCATCCCGCCGTGCCGCGCGGCATGACGGTCCTGCTCGCCGCGACCTGCGGCCTGATCGTCGCCAACCTCTACTATGCCCAGCCCCTGGCGGGCCCGATCAGCGCCTCGCTCGGCCTGTCGCACGCCGGCGCCGGGCTGATCGTCACCATGACGCAGCTCGGCTACGGGGCGGGGCTGCTGTTCATCGTGCCGCTCGGCGACCTCGTCGAGAACCGCCGGCTGATCCTCGCCGTCACGGCCCTGGCCACCGTGGCGCTGCTCGGCGCCGCCCTGGCCCCCACGGCCGGCGCCTTCCTGCTCGCCGCGCTGCTGATCGGCATCGGCTCGGTGGCGGTGCAGATCCTCGTGCCCTACGCGGCCCACCTCGCCCCGGAGGCGAAGCGCGGGCAGGTGGTCGGCAACGTGATGAGCGGGCTGATGCTCGGCATCATGCTGTCGCGCCCGGTGGCGAGCTTCGTCGCCCAGGTGTCGTCCTGGCACACGGTATTCTTCGCCTCGACGGCCGTGATGCTGGTGCTGATGGCCGTGCTCACGCGCGCCCTGCCGGCCCGCGTGCCGGCGCACCGGCTCGGCTACGGCGCGCTGCTGGCCTCGATGCTGAACCTGGCCCGCACCATGCCGGTGCTGCGCCGCCGCGCCCTCTACCAGTTCTGCCTGTTCGGCGCCTTCTCGCTGTTCTGGACCACGACGCCGCTGCTGCTCGCGGGCCCGCTGTATCGCCTGTCCCAGTTCGGCATCGCGCTGTTCGCGCTGGCGGGCGTCGCCGGCGCGGTGTCGGCGCCGCTCGCCGGCCGCGTGGCCGACCGGGGCTGGATCCGCCCCGCCTCCGGCCTCGCCATGCTGACCGTGGCGGCCGGCTTCGCCGTGACCCACGTCGCGGCCCCCGGCTCGCCGCTGGCGCTCGCCCTCCTGGTGGTCGGCGCCGTCGTGGTCGACTTCGGCGTCACGGCGAACCTCGTGCTCGGCCAGCGCGCCATCTTCTCGCTCGGGGCGGAATACCGCGCCCGGCTGAACGGCATGTTCATGGCGTTCTTCTTCGTCGGCGGCGCGGTCGGCTCCGCGGCCGGCGGCTGGGCCTACGCCCAGGGCGGCTGGCCGCTGGCCTCGTCCATCGGGGTCGCCCTGCCGGTCCTGGCGCTGCTGCTCTGGCTCACCGAAGCGTTCGGCCGCCGGGGCTCCTGACCCCGGCGCCGGCGGCGGTTCGGGCCGTCACGCCGCGGCGTGGTGGCCCTCGATGCGGGCGATCTCGTCCCGCGAGCCGAAGATCAGCGACGCGCGCTGGTGGAGCTTCCTCGGCTCGATGTCCATCACGCGGCCGCCGAAGCCCGTGACCGCGTGGCCGCCGGCCTGCTCCACCACGAAGGCGATGGGCGAGGCCTCGTAGAGCACGCGGATGCGGCCCTCGCCGTAGCCCGGCCGCGCGTCGCCCGGATACAGGAACACGCCGCCGCGCATCAGCACGCGGTTGCAGTCCGCGACCAGCGACGCCACCCAGCGCATGTTGGTGTTCTCGCCGCGCGCGCCCTCGGCGCCCTGCAGGCACTCATCGATGTAGCGCTTCACCGGCTCCGGCCAGTGGCGCTGGTTCGCCATGTTGATGGCGAACTCCTTCGTGGCGCGCGGGATGTCGAGCCTGGCGTGGGTCATCGCGAAGGCGTCGCGCTTGCGGTCCAGCGTGAAGCACACCGAGCCCGCGCCCACCGTCATCACGAGGGTGGTCTGTGGGCCGTAGAGCACGTAGCCGCCGGCGAGCTGGGCGCGGCCCGGCTGCAGGAAGCTCTCGTCCGAGGCGGGGTCCACGCCGTCGAGCCGCGGCAGCACGGAGAAGATGGTGCCGATCGACACGTTGATGTCGATGTTGGAGGAGCCGTCGAGCGGGTCGAAGGCGACGAGCAGCCTGCCGTCGGGATCGACCGGCACGGGGTGTTCGTCCTCCTCGGAGGCCACGGCCGCCACGGGGGCGCGGCGGCAGGCCTCGATCAGCAGGCGGTCGGTCAGCTCGTCGAGCGCCTTCTGGGTCTCGCCCTGGACGTTCTCGGTCACCGCGGCGCCGAGGTCCTGTTCGAGGTTGCCCTGCGCCACCAGGGCAGAGATGCCGCGGCAGGCGTCGGCCAGCGCTTCCACGGTCGCGGCGACGTCGCGCCGCCCCGCGTCGGCCCCGGCCCAGCGGGAAAGGTAGTCGGCGAGAAGTTCGGCGGCCATGGCGTGCCCTCGTGTCCGTGTCGTGGTTGCACCCACCGGGTTACCACGAGACGGGGCGCGGTGGCAGGCGGCGCCGATGCGGGCCCGGCGGCTCGGCCCTGGACCCCGCGGCGCTTTTTCACGACAGTCGCGCCGCGCCCGGCCCGCCACGACGGCCGGGGACCGCGGGAGGAACCATGCCGAACCACCTCGTCGCCGGCCTCAGGGCCCGGGCGCCCCACCCCGACCGCCGCGCGATCGAGACGGCCGCGGGCCGCGTGCTGTCCTACCGCGACCTCGACGCGCTGTCGGGCCGGATCGCGCGGGCGCTGGGGGCGCTCGGGGTGAGGCCGGGAGACCGCGTCGCCGCCCAGGTCGAGAAGAGCGTGGAAGCGCTGGCGCTCTACCTCGCGACCGTGCGGGCCGGGGCCGTCTACCTGCCGCTCAACATGGCCTACACGCCGGGCGAGCTCGGCTATTTCGCGTCCGACGCGGCGCCGCGCCTGCTCGTGGTCGACCCGGCCCGCCGGGTCACGCTCGCCGGCCTCGCGGGCGGCGAGGCCGGCACGCGGATCGAGACCCTGGGCGCGGCCGGCGACGGCACCCTCATGGCGCTGGCCGCGGGCGAGCCGCCGGACTTCGCCGACGCGGAGCGCGGGCCGGGCGACCTCGCCGCGATCCTGTACACGTCGGGCACGACGGGGCGCTCGAAGGGCGCCATGCTGACCCACGACAACCTGCTGTCGAACGCGCTGACCCTGGCGGAGCTGTGGCGCTTCACGGCCGAGGACGTGCTGCTCCACGCCCTGCCGGTGTTCCACACGCACGGGCTCTTCGTCGCCACCAACACGCTGCTGGCGGCCGGCGGCGCGATCCTGTTCCTGCCGCGCTTCGATCCCGCCGAGGTGCTGCGCCTGCTGCCGCGCGCGACCGCCATGATGGGCGTGCCGACCTTCTACACGCGCCTGCTCGCCGAGCCGGGCCTCGAGGCGGCGGCGCGGAGGCTGCGGCTCGTGGTGTCGGGCTCCGCGCCGCTGCTCGCCGACACGCACGCGGCCTTCCGGGCGCGCACCGGCCACGCGATCCTCGAGCGCTACGGCATGACCGAGACCAACATGACGACCTCCAACCCCTACGACGGCCCGCGCGTGCCGGGGCGCGTCGGGCCGCCGCTGCCGGGCGTGGAGGTGCGGGTGGTCGACCCGGCCAGCGGAGGCCCGCTGGGCCTCGGGGAAACCGGCATGGTCGAGATCCGCGGCCCCAATGTCTTCGCGGGCTACTGGCGCAACCCCGAGAAGACCGCGGCCGAGTTCACGGCCGACGGCTGGTTCGTGTCGGGCGACCTCGGGCAGTTCGACGGGACGGGCTCGCTCGCCATCGTGGGCCGGGCCAAGGACCTCGTCATCACGGGCGGCTACAACGTCTACCCGAAGGAGGTCGAGGAAGCCATCGACGCCCTGCCGGGCGTGGTCGAGAGCGCCGTCATCGGCCTGCCGGACGCCGACCTCGGCGAGGCCGTCACCGCCGTGGTGGTGCGGGCCCGCGAGGGCGGACCCGACGCCGAAGCCGTGCTCGGCGCGCTCGCCGGCCGGCTCGCCCGCTTCAAGCAGCCGCGGCGCGTCGTCTTCGTCGACGAGCTCCCGCGCAACGCCATGGGCAAGGTGCAGAAGGCTGCGCTGCGCGCGCACTTCACCCCTTGAATGCAATCCAGAGCACGCTTTTTACCCGATCGGACTTGAACGGGACAGCGGTTCGGATTAATCTCATGGGATCGATATTACGGCCGGACGAATTGGCTTCGTGCGCTCCATCACGGCGCACCGCTGACGACTTCTCTCCTCAAATCGGTACCACCCGCCGTCCAGTCCCGCATCGCTGGAATGGACGGCAAATCCTGATTTCAGGAAAGGACAGACATCATGGCGACCGGCACTGTGAAGTGGTTCAACGCGACCAAGGGCTTCGGCTTCATCCAGCCCGACGACGGCAAGCAGGACGTGTTCGTCCACATCTCCGCCGTGGAGCGCGCGGGACTGTCGAGCCTCAACGAAGGACAGAAGATCACCTACGAGCTCGTCGCCGACCGGCGCTCGGGCAAGATGGCGGCCGACAACCTCAAGGCTGAGTGATCCCCCTCACGGGGTCAATCCCATCCAACATCGAAGGGCCGGACGTGTTCCGGCCCTTTCCGCGTTCCCGTCCCGAGCCCCTTCCGCGCGGGGCGGGATCGGCCTAAAGGTTCGGCTTCTGTTCCCGTCCCGCGCGCGGGACGGCCCCGCCCGGGGCCGGTCCCCCAGGAGCCGCCCTTGGCCGAACCCACCTCCGCCCAGCCGGCATCCGTTCCCTCGGTGCACGCGCCTTCGGCCCCCGCGCCGCGCCCCGGCGGCATCGCCGATCGCGCCCGGGCCCAGATCGCGGCGCCCTATCTCGACGGCCTCAACGCCGAGCAGCGCCGCGCGGTGGAGACGCTCGACGGCCCCGTGCTGGTGCTGGCGGGCGCCGGCACGGGCAAGACGCGCGTGCTCACGACGCGCATCGCGCACCTGCTCGCGACGGGCCGCGCGCGGCCGCACGAGATCCTCGCCGTCACCTTCACGAACAAGGCGGCGCGCGAGATGAAGGAGCGCATCGGCAGGCTCGTCGGCCCGGCCGGCGAGGGCATGCCCTGGCTCGGCACCTTCCACGCCATCTCGACCAAGATCCTGCGCCGCCACGCCGAGCTCGTCGGTCTGAAGAGCGGCTTCACCATCCTCGACACCGACGACCAGATCCGCCTGCTGAAGCAGGTGCTGCAGGCCGCCAACGTCGACGACAAGCGCTGGCCGGCGCGCGGCCTCGCCCACCAGATCGACGCCTGGAAGAACCGCGGCCTCGACCCCGCCCGTGTGCCGCCCGGCGAGGCCGGCGCCTTCGCGGGCGGCAAGGGCGGCACGCTCTACGCCGCCTACCAGGCGCGGCTGAAGACGCTGAACGCGACCGACTTCGGCGACCTCCTGCTCGAATGCCTGCGCCTGTTCCGCGAGAACCCGGACGTGCTGGAGCGCTACCAGTCGTGGTTCCGCTACATGCTGGTCGACGAGTACCAGGACACCAACGTGGTCCAGTACTTGTGGCTGCGCATGCTGGCGCAGGGGCGCCACAACCTGTGCTGCGTCGGCGACGACGACCAGTCGATCTACGGCTGGCGCGGCGCCGAGGTCGACAACATCCTGCGCTTCGAGCACGACTTCCCCGGCGCCGCCGTGGTGAAGCTGGAAAACAACTACCGCTCGACCGGCCACATCCTCGGCGCCGCCTCGGGGCTGATCGCCCGCAACGAGGACCGGCTCGGCAAGACCCTCTACACCGAGGGCGAGGCCGGCGCGAAGCCCGTCGTCTCCGGCGTGTGGGATTCGGAGGAGGAGGCGCGGCAGGTCGGCGAGGAGATCGAGCAGCTCCACCGGCAGAAGCACTCGCTCGATGGGATCGCGGTCCTCGTGCGTGCCTCGTTCCAGATGCGCGAGTTCGAGGAGCGCTTCATCACCTTGGGGCTCCCGTATCGCGTGATCGGCGGCCCGCGCTTCTACGAGCGGCTGGAGATCCGCGACGCGCTGGCCTACCTGCGCTGCGTCGCCCAGCCCGACGACGACCTCGCCTTCGAGCGCATCGTCAACACGCCGAAGCGCGGCCTCGGCGACTCGACGGTCGGCGTGCTGCGCGCCTTCGGCCGCGACCGCGACCTGCCGCTGATGGCCTCGGCCGCCATGATGGTCGAGACCGACGAGCTGAAGCCCAAGCAGCGCCAGACCCTGCGGGCGCTGGTGTCGGACTTCGCGCGCTGGCGGGCCGCCCTGGGCTCGGTGCCGCATTCCGAGCTCGCCGAGCGCATCCTGGAGGAGTCGGGCTACACCGACTTCTGGCAGAAGGACCGCTCCGCCGAGGCCGCGGGGCGCCTCGAAAACCTCAAGGAGCTCGTGCGCTCCATGGAGGAGTTCCCCGACCTCGTGTCCTTCCTGGAGCATATCTCGCTCGTGATGGACGCGGAGAACGCCGGGACGGAGGAGCGCGTCTCCATCATGACGCTGCACGGCGCCAAGGGGCTGGAGTTCGACACGGTGTTCCTGCCGGGCTGGGAGGAGGGGTTGTTCCCGCACCAGCGCTCGCTCGACGACAACGGCCGCGCGGGCCTCGAAGAGGAGCGGCGCCTCGCCTACGTGGGGATCACCCGCGCCAAGCGCCGCGCCTTCATCTACTTCGCCACCAACCGCCGCATCCACGGCCTGTGGCAGACCACGATCCCGTCGCGCTTCCTCGACGAACTGCCCGAGGCTCACGTCGAGGTCGCCGAGGCGGCGCGCGAGAAGCGGTCGGGCTACGGGCCGTCGCGCTTCGACACCGTGCAGGCCTTCGGCGCCTCCACCTACGCGACGCCGGGGTGGCAGCGGGCGCAGCGCCAGGGCGCCGGCGCGACCTCGGGCACGGCGCGCCTGCCGGGGGTGATCGAGGGCGAACTGATCGCGAAGTCGACCCAGACGGCGCATTTCACCGTCGGCGCGCGCGTGATGCACCAGAAGTTCGGGCCAGGCGCGGTGGCGGCGGTCGACGGCAACAAGCTCACGGTGGACTTCGACCGCGCCGGGCGAAAGATGGTGCTGGAGAGTTTCGTGCAGGCGGCGTGAGCCGACGTCAGCTCCGGCCGCCGCCGAGCATCAGGGCGAGCAGGTCGGATCGCTCATCGTCGGGCGCGGCAGCGAACGAGGTGCTGGCCTGTTCGGCGCGACCGATGGCCGCAAGGGCATCCTCGTGTTGAAGCCTCACCGCTGGATCGTAGTCCGCGGCATGCCGTGAAGCTTGAAGTAGAACGAAAGCGCCGGCGAACCTGCGGAGGCCGGGGTCGAACGAGGTGCGCCTGAGTTGCCTCTGCAGCGTCGGAGCAAGACTGCTCCGGGCTGCATCCTCGCAGACACGCTTCATGCGGCCGTGGTCGAAGGATCGGTACAGGATGGCATGACCCGCCTGAGCGCGCTTGTGCGCGCCGAAGAACCGATCAGCCCCAGCCTCAAGCACAGTATGAAACAGGGCGTAGTAGGCTGTCGAGATCGAGCGACGGACCATTGCATCGTTCGGCGGTCCGACCTGCGACGAGGCGAGCAGCCTAGCGACGTCGAGCAACTCACTCGGCCGCGGCACTGCGCGCGAACGTCCAAGTTCCATCAGATTTGATTCGCACGAATGGAAAGTGCTCGTCCTCTCTCGCGTCGAGATCGTCGATTATGGCAGTGGTGATCTCTGCCTGAAGAGCAGAAGCGCGGCGCCAATCGGCTTCCGTGTGAAATGTGATCGTGAAGTGGTATGCTCCCTTGCCCTCGAAATCCGGACCCGCTTCGGCGTCCAGACGCTCGAATGCGTCGCCGATCACGCGCCGGATGGCCGTGATCCCGAGGGCTCTCAACTCGTCGCGCTTGAGGTATGCCATGGGCGGGAGCGTCGCGCGCTTCCCGCCCGGCGTCAACGCCGCCTCAGGCCGCGCGCAGGCCGACCAGCGCGGGGCGCGGGCGCCACAGCGCCACGAGCGCGCCGAAGGCGAGGCCCGTCAGCGTCGTCGACAGCGGCAGGCCGAGGCCGAGGCCGCCGTGGCTCGCGAGCCAGTCGCCCACGTTGGTGCCGGCCGTGCGGACCGACACCACCGCCAGCCAGTAGGCGGCCTTGACGCGGAAGCCCGCCTTCAGGCCGAGGCCCAGCAGGGCGGCGAGGACGAGGAGGTTGACGGCCGCGGCCGAGCCGGCGTCGAGCCCGAGATCGTCGGCGCAATGGTCGCCGAGCGCGGTGCCGAGCACGCCGGCGGTCAGCATCGTGGCCCAGTAGCGCGCGTCCGTGTCCGGCACGCCGTCGCGCGCGTCGAGGCGCGCGAGGCTGCCCCGCTCGGAGAACACCAGGGCGAGGAGGATCAGCGCCAACACCGCGATCACGCCGAGCGGCGCGAGGTGCAGGTCGTGGTCGAGCAGGTCGGCCACGTTGGTGGCGGCGGTCCGCATCGTCACGATGGCGAACCAGTAGAAGGCCTCGGTCGCAACCGTCGCGCGGGACTCGGCGAACAGGATGGCGCCGAAGATCACCGCCAGGGGGATCAGCCCGATCGCGTGGCCGAGGTGGAGATCGTGGGCGGCGAAGTCGCCCGTGTTGGCGCCGAAGGCGCTGGCCAGCACCAGGGCCGCCCAGTAGCGGGCCCCGAGCGCGGGGACGTTGACGGATCTCATGGTCGGTTCCCTCGACGGATGCACGGTCTCGGGCCCGATCTGTGACGCGGCTGTGCGAGAGTTTGATGACGGGGCCTTGGCTCCGCCATACCCGTCGCCGGACATGCCGACGCCGGTCCGGCGGATCACGCCGCACGAGCGGCGGCGCGCATCCGCGCTGGCCGAGGGTCAGGAGGTCTGACCCTCGGCATCAGCGGAAACTCAACCGAGCAGGCCGACGATCGCCTTCACGTCGCGCATCGTGGCCTCCGCGATGGCGTTCGCCCGCTCGGCGCCGCTCCTGAGCACGCCGTCGATGTAGCCGGGGTCGGCCTGCAGCCGCCGCATCTCGGCCGCGATGGGCGACAGGCGCTCCACCGCGAGGTCGCTGAGCGCCGCCTTGAAGGTCGAGAACTGGCTGCCGCCGTGATCGCGCAGAACCTCGGCCTTCGTGCGCCCGGCGAGGCCGGCGAAGATGGCGACGAGGTTGTCGGCCTCGGGGCGCCCCGCCAGACCCTCCACCTCGGAGGGCAGGGCGTCCGGGTCGGTCTTGGCGCGGCGCACCTTGCCGGCGATCGTGTCGGCGTCGTCGGTGAGGTTGATGCGGGAATTGTCGCTCGCGTCCGACTTCGACATCTTCTTCGCGCCGTCGCGCAGGCTCATCACCCGCGTCGCCGGCCCCTGGATCAGCGGCTCGGGCAGCTTGAAGTAGCTGTCCGCCCCGGTCTTCTCCGCGATGCGGGCCGCGAAGTCGTTGTTGAACTTGGTCGCGATGTCGCGCGTGAGTTCGAGGTGCTGCTTCTGGTCGTCGCCCACCGGCACCGCGTCGGCGCGGTAGAGCAGGATGTCGGCCGCCATCAGCACCGGATAGGCGTAGAGGCCCACGGAGGCGTTCTCGCGGTCCTTGCCGGCCTTCTCCTTGAACTGCGTCATGCGGTTCAGCCAGCCGAGGCGGGCCACGCAGTTGAAGATCCAGGCGAGTTCGGCGTGGCCGGGCACGCGGCTCTGGTTGAAGATGGCGTGGCGCACCGGGTCGATGCCGGCCGCGATGAAGGCCGCCGTCACCTCGCGGGTCGTGGCTTCGAGGGCGGCGGGGTCCTGCGGCACCGTGATGGCGTGGAGGTCCACCACGCAGTAGAGGCAGTCGTGGTCCGCCTGCAGGTCGACGAAGCGCGTGATGGCGCCGAGGTAGTTGCCGAGGTGGAGGTTTCCGGTCGGCTGGACGCCGGACAGGATGCGGGGGCGTGCGGAAGGGGAGGCCATGGTGGGCTCGGCATCTCGTCGGGTGGAGGGACGGGAGGCCGTGATTAGAGCAGATCGCGGGCCGGTGGAACCGCCGGATCACGCGGACCTGCCGGGGGCATCATGGCTTGGTGGACAGCCGCGCCAGGCGCTTCTGCATGTCCTCCATGTCGCGTTTGATCGTTTCGAGGTCGTCCGCCTTGGGGGGCGGGGGCTCCGGTTCTGGCGCCGCGGCCGACGCGAAGGCGCCGGTGAAGGGGTTGAACATCGTCAGGGCCTGCGAGAACATCTTCATGTTTTTGCGGGTCTGGTCTTCGAGCTGGTCGAACATCTGGTTGCGGATGGCGCTGCCCGGCAGCAACTTCGCGCCGAACGAGTTTTCGATCTGTTCGCGGAAGTTGTGCTGGTCGTTGGCGAGCTTGTCGAGCGTGAATTCGAGGTAGCTCGGCACCAGCATCTGCATGCTGTCGCCGTAGAAGCGGATGAGCTGGCGCAGGAAGGACGTGGGCAGCAGGCTCTGGCCGCTCTTGCCTTCCTGGTCGAAGATGATCTGGCCCAGCACGGAGCGGGTGATGTCGTCGCCCGTCTTGGCGTCGTAGACCACGAAGTCCTCGCCGCGCTTCACCATGGCGGCGAGATCCTCCAGCGTCACGTAGGTGGAGGTCTCGGTGTTGTAGAGTCGACGGTTTGCATATTTTTTGACCGTCACGGGTTTCTTGCCGTCCGCCGTCATCTCACCGACCCGCTCTGCCCGCCACCGACGTCCATGCCGGACAAGATAGGTGGGATGTCCCGGCGGGGGAATATGAATTTGACGGTTGCCGGACCGCCCGGTCTTTTCCACATAGGATGAGCACGCGGTCGAGGCCGGAAGGGCTGCCCGAACCGTGAGCGGAGCCGTGAGGTTTCTGCTCCGAAAAGAGGCAAATACCGCGCGACGCCGCGCCCCCGACGAGCGGGGACCGCGGACCCATTTCGCAGAAAATCCAGGGAGAACCCATGTCCACCGACATCGTCATCGTGTCCGCCGCCCGCACGCCGGTCGGGTCCTTCGCGGGCGCCTTCGCCAACACGCCCGCCCACGAGCTCGGCGCCGTTGCGGTGAAGGCCGCCATGGAGCGCGCCAACGTCGATCCGTCGGACGTCGACGAGGTGATCCTCGGCCAGGTGCTGCAGGCCGGCCAGGGCCAGAACCCCGCCCGCATCGCCGCCATGGCGGCCGGCGTGCCCAAGGAGAAGACGGCCTGGGGCCTCAACCAGCTCTGCGGCTCGGGCCTGCGCGCGGTCGCGCTCGGCCTCCAGCAGATTGCCAACGGCGACGCCAAGATCATCGTGGCGGGCGGCCAGGAGTCGATGAGCCTCGCCCCACACGCCGCCTACCTGCGCTCCGGCCAGAAGATGGGCGACATGAAGTTCGTCGACACCATGCTCAAGGACGGCCTGATGGACGCCTTCCAGGGCTACCACATGGGCACCACGGCCGAGAACGTCGCCGGCAAGTGGCAGCTCACCCGCGAGGAGCAGGACCAGTTCGCCACCGCGTCGCAGAACAAGGCCGAGGCCGCCCAGAAGGAGGGGCGCTTCAAGGACGAGATCGTCCCCGTGACGGTGAAGACCCGCAAGGGCGACGTCGTGGTCGACCAGGACGAGTATCCCCGCCACGGCTCGACCGTCGAGGCGATGGCCAAACTCAAGCCCGCCTTCTCCAAGGAGGGCTCGGTCACGGCCGGCAACGCGTCCGGCATCAACGACGGCGCCGCCGCCGTGGTGCTGATGACCGCCGAGGAAGCCGAGAAGCGCGGGCTGAAGCCGCTCGCCAAGGTCGTGTCCTGGGCCACCACGGGCGTCGACCCGGCCGTGATGGGCACGGGCCCGATCCCCGCCTCGCGCAAGGCGCTGGAGAAGGCCGGCTGGACCGTCAAGGACCTCGACCTCGTGGAGGCCAACGAGGCCTTCGCGGCACAGGCGCTGGCGGTCAACAAGGACATGGGCTGGGACCCGTCGATCGTGAACGTGAACGGCGGCGCGATCGCCATCGGCCACCCGATCGGCGCCTCTGGCGCGCGCTGCCTCACCACCCTGCTGCACGAGATGAAGCGCCGCGACGCGAAGAAGGGCCTCGCCACGCTGTGCATCGGCGGCGGCATGGGCATCGCCATGTGCGTTGAGCGCCCGAACTGATCCGACGCGCTTCCCTGGGTCATGGATGGAGGGCGGGGCTTCGGCTCCGCCCTTTCGCATAGTGCCTGCCGCTTCGCCGGTGTCGGCGAGCGGCAGTCGGCTCACTGCTCGTATTCGTTCTTGTGGTAGTCCTGCGCCGCCCTCGCCTGCTTGGCCGACTGCCAGCTGTTGTAGCTGCCGTCCGTGGGCGACGGGTACAGGGTCCAGTAGACTTCGTCGAACACGGCCTTCGCCTCTTCGGCCGTGTGGGCGCGGCCGGAGGCCGCGATGAGGCCGCCCGCGAGAGCGCCGGCGGCCGCCTGGCGCGACGCGTGGACCAGTTCGCTGAAATCGGATGCGGTGCCTTCTGCCAGGGCCATGCGACTCTCCCTCATCGGTCCGGGCGTTGATTCGTCCCCGAACGACCAAAAATAGGCTGATGCTGCCTGCGATCAAGGCATTTTGGCGCATTTTGGCGCACGAAGGGCAGCGACGCTCGGCTGCGAGGCCCGCCGGGAACTCCCGGCCGTGCCCCCTGTTGTCACCCGCAAACGATGAGGGAGCAGCCGCATGGCATCCGCCGGCAAGTCCAAGGGCACGAACCAGGAAGACAAGGTCCACGATCCGGACAAGCACAACACCGCCTCGAAGGGCATGGCCGAGTTGCCGCGCGGCGCCGGCGGCTCGGGCGACCCGGAAGCCCCGGACGACGCCGACTACGTCCGCCCGGCCGGCACGGGCGACGTCGAGCGCGGCCGCTCCCACGAGGAGCACAAGCGGTTCGGCGACCGCAGCAGCACCTGACCGCCGATCCACCCCTCCAGGAGATCACGAGATGAGCAAGCACATCGACGGGCAGCGCAAGGGCGACGAGGTCGCCATCGGCGAGATCACCGTCCAGGACGATCTGAAGCGCAACCCGGGCATCGGCCAGTCGAAGGGCCTCGAAGGCGCGTCCGACGACGAGGTGGACGCCATCGCGGCGGACAGCACGGCCGAGGGCGACGTCGCCAACGAGGTGGACGCCCGCACCGGCGGCATCGACCCGAAGCACATGGGCCGCACCAACAAGTGATGCAGACACCCCTCCCCACATCGTGGGGAGGGGGAGCGTCGCCTCAGGCCGCCTTGCGCCCCTTGGCCTCGATCAGGCCGCGGTTGACCAGCACCTCGGCGATCTGCACGGCGTTGAGGGCCGCGCCCTTGCGCAGGTTGTCGCTGACGCACCAGAACGACAGGCCGTTCTCCACCGTCGCATCCTCGCGCACGCGGCTGATGTAGGTGGCGTCCTCGCCGGCCGCCTCGTGAGGCGTGATGTAGCCGCCGGGCTCGTGGCGGTCGATCAGCAGGCAGCCCGGCGCCTCGCGCAGGATTTCCTTCGCCTCCTCGGGCGTGATCGGCTCCTCGAACTCGACGTTCACGGCTTCCGAGTGGCTGATGAAGACGGGCACGCGCACGCAGGTGGCGGTGAGCTTGATCTTGGGGTCGAGGATCTTCTTGGTCTCGACCACCATCTTCCACTCCTCCTTCGTGTAGCCGTCCTCCATGAAGACGTCGATCTGGGGGATGAGGTTGAAGGCGATGCGCTTCGGGAACTTCTTGTTCTCCAGGGCATCCGACACGAAGACGGCGCGCGTCTGGGTGAAGAGCTCGTCCATGCCCTCCTTGCCGGCGCCCGACACGGACTGGTAGGTCGCCACCACCACGCGCTTGATGCGGGCGCGGTCGTGCAGCGGCTTCAGCGCCACGACGAGCTGCGCCGTCGAGCAGTTCGGGTTGGCGATGATGTTGAGCTTGCGGAAGCCTTCGATCGCGTCGGCGTTCACCTCCGGCACGATCAGCGGCACGTCGGCGTGCATGCGCCAAGCCGAAGAATTGTCGATCACCACGCAGCCCTGCGCGCCGATGCGCTGCGACCATTCCTTGGAGATGTCGCCGCCGGCCGACATCAGGCAGATGTCCGTGTCCGACCAGTCGTGCTGGTCCAGCACCTTGCACTTCAGGACCTTGTCGCCGAACGAGATCTCGGTGCCGCGCGAGCGGTTGGAGGCCAGGGCCACGACTTCGCTGGCCGGAAAGCCGCGCTCGGCCAGGATGCCGAGCATCTCGCGGCCCACGTTGCCGGTGGCGCCGACGACGGCAACCTTGAACGCCATGTGTGAATCTCCTCGGGGGCAGGGGTCTGCGGAAGACGAGGGCGTTGCATAGCCGAGATCGCGGCGCGGTGGAATCACCCCATCGCGGGACGGGGCCCGCGCGCCGCGCCATGCCCGGGCGCCCTCAGCCCGCGAACAGGAAGGCCAGCGCCAGCAGCGCGTAGACGCCGACGAGCAGCAGCCCCTCGAACCACGTCGTTTCCCCGTCGGCCGCCACGGCATTCACCGCGAAGGCCGTGGCCGCGATGGCGAACAGGTCGAGCGGGTTCGCGAAGACCAGCGTCATCGGCCGCCCGAGCAGGAAGGACGCCACGACGAGCAACGGCGCCACCACCAGGGCGACCTGGATGGCGGAGCCGATGCAGATGTCCATCACGAGGCCCATGCGGTCGCGGTGGGCGAACAGCGCCGCGGCGAACAGGTCCGCCGAGGTGCCGACCAGCGCCAGCACCACCACGCCGAGGAACAGCGGCGACAGGTGGAGCTGCGTCGCCGTGGCCTCGAGCGCGCCCGAGACGAGTTCGGCCTCGAAGGCCAGAACGGCGGTGCCGCCGATCATGATGCCGAGCGGCTTCCACAGGCCGCCGGCCCCCTCGCCGCCCTCGGCAGCCTCGCCGCCCGCTCCTCCCCCCTGCCGCGAGAACACGTCGCGGTGGGTGATCAGCGTGTAGACGAGGTTGCCGGCGTAGAGCGTCAGCAGCACGACCGCCACGCCGAGGCTGAGGTGCTCGTCCGACAGGGCGACGTCGGCGCCCTTGGGGTTCGCCCGCACCACCATGTCGAAGACCGCGGGCAGCAGCAGCGCGATCAGCACCACGATGAGCAGGCTCGACAGGAGGCCGGCCCGCTCGCGCTTGAAGGTCTGGCGCTCGCGCGTCAGGCCCCCGACCAGGATGGCGAGGCCGAGGCCGAGCAGGCCCGTGCCGATGATCGAGCCCGTGATCTGGGCCCGCACCACGGCGGCCTGGCCGTCCGCCAGCACGAACACCGCGAGCACGAGTTCGGCCACCGAGCCGAAGCTGACGTTGAGCAGGCCGCCGACCGCCGGGCCGGCCGTCTCGGCGACGGTCTCGGTCGCCTCGCTGATGTGGTAGGCCAAGGCCATGACGCCGACCGAGGCGACGACGAAGACCCAGAGCGGCGACGCGCCCACGCCGTAGCGGAGCGCGGCCGACAGCGGCACGGCGGCGAGGGGGAGCAGGGCGAGCATGGCACGATCCGGGGATGCCATGCTCAATGCGCGAGCGGCTTGAGCGTTGCCGTGAGCCGCCGCTCAGAATCGCCGGCGCCCCGGCGCCGAGAAGCGTCAGGCCCGCGCCAGGCGCGCCATCCCGACGTCGCGGGTCGCGGCCTCGATGGCGGGCATCTTCTCCCGCCCGTCGAGGCTCTCGACCTTCTTCAGCTCCTCCTGGGCTTCGCCGAGCAGCCCCCTGGCCTCGTCGAGCTGGTCCTTCAGCTCGCCCGAGGAGCGCTTGAGGTTGTCGCGTCGCGCCACCGCGGCGCGGGCGAAGGTGGGATAGGCGTAGTGGTTCGGGTCCGAGATACCCGAACGCTGTTCCTCGGACGCGATCTCGCGGTCGAGATCGACCACCATGCGCGCGAAATCCGCGATCATGGACTCGATCTGCGCCACGCGACGGCGCCGCTCATCAACTTGAAAACGTTTGAGGCGGATGAGGTGATCCCGCGACTTCACCATGCAAAACTCCAAGACGCGAGGGCGGAAATCTTTTTTTCGACCCTTCAGGACCGTGCCGACGCCGCGAGACGGTGCACATTCACCCATGGAAGTTGCTCTTTTCTTACCCAAAACGGCTGGAAGTAAGGGTAATGCGCGGGCTGTGGCCCGCGCGCCGCATTCACCTTCCGTTTACCTTTTCGCGACAGATTGCGGGTTGGAGCCTCACCCGCCCGTCCGCGTTCACCGTTCATCAGGTGATCGCCTCGGCGGGGCCGGGCGAGAAGGCGGAGCGGGGCCGGGCTGGATGTTGACGCGGGCGTGGTGGCGCGGCCAGATCGGCGGCGCGTCCGAGGTGGTCGATTTCGAGGCGGCGGCGCGGCTTAACTAAAGCGGTTCCGTTAACCTTTCGCCGCTAATGATGAATGATGGCACGGGGCCGGCACTGGCCTTCGACCGCCAGGCCGAGCCGCGCGGGGCGCGCGTCGCAGGCCGGGCTGACGGGATACAAGGTGGGAACCTCACATGCGCGTTCTCCTGATCGAAGACGACAGCGCTACCGCGCAGAGCATCGAGCTGATGCTGAAGTCCGAGAACTTCAACGTCTACACGACCGACCTCGGCGAGGAAGGCATCGACCTCGGCAAGCTGTATGACTACGACATCATCCTGCTCGACCTGAACCTGCCCGACATGTCGGGCTACGAGGTGCTGCGCACGCTGCGGGTCGCCAAGGTGAAGACGCCGATCCTGATCCTGTCCGGCCTCGCCGGCATCGAGGACAAGGTGAAGGGCCTCGGCTTCGGCGCCGACGACTACCTCACCAAGCCGTTCCACAAGGACGAGCTCGTCGCCCGCATCCACGCCATCGTGCGCCGCTCGAAGGGCCACGCCCAGTCGGTGATCGCGACCGGCGACCTCATCGTCAACCTCGACCAGAAGACCGTCGAGGTCGGCGGCGCCCGCGTGCACCTGACCGGCAAGGAATACCAGATGCTGGAGCTGCTCTCGCTCCGGAAGGGCACGACCCTGACCAAGGAGATGTTCCTCAACCACCTCTACGGCGGCATGGACGAGCCCGAGCTGAAGATCATCGACGTGTTCATCTGCAAGCTGCGCAAGAAGCTCGCCAACGCGAGCCACGGCCGCAACTTCATCGAGACCGTGTGGGGCCGCGGCTACGTGCTGCGCGAGCCGACCGAGGCCGACAACCGCATCACCGCCTGAGCGGGACGGCGCGGACGACAAGGGCCCCGATCCGTGAGGATCGGGGCCCTTGTCGTTTCAGGGGAGGCTCGCGGTGGCGGTGGGGTTGACGGGGTTCCGCCGAACGCCAGCGAAGCTCGGCGCTGGCCGCTCCGCTCTCACTTCCGGCCGCGATGTGCGGAGACGGTAGCTTGCGGCACAGGGGAAGGACCGCCAGCCGAGGACCCGCGTGGATCTCTCGGCCCGGTTTGCACGAGAAAAAAGGGCGCGTCCGCCCCGTCATCCGGAGCGGCGCACGCCTCGTGCGGTCGTCACGCCAGGCCCACCGCCGCCATCTTGAGGCGAAGCACGTCCTTGTCGAAGGGCTTCATCATCGTGTCGTCGGCGCCGGCGTGGCGCGCCTTGGCGAGGTGGGCCGGGTCGTTCTCGGTGGTGCAGAACACCACCTTGGGGGCCGCCCCGCCGGGCATCTTGCGGAGCGCCTTCAGCACCGCGTAGCCGTCCATCTCCGGCATGTTCCAGTCGAGCAGGATGCCGTCCGGCATGGAGGCCGCGCAGGCGTCGAGCGCCGCCTGCCCGCTCTCGGCCTCGTCCGCGTCGATCGACAGACCTTCGAGGATCCGGCGCGCCACCTTGCGGATGACGCTGGAATCGTCGACCACCAACACCCGGGTCATGGCCGCGCTCCGTCGAGGGTCAGGCCGCGGCGACGCGCGACGCGGGCCCGAGATCCACGGCGGCGGCGGCGCGCATCTGGTCCGCGAGGTCGGCCGCAACGCTGGCCGCGTCCGGCAGGGCCGCGTCGGGCAGGGCCCCGCCGGCCTCCGGCATCGCGGCCTCGGCCACCACGGGATGCGCTTCCACGACGATGCCCTCGGGCTCGGCGCGCACGCTGGCCACCATGCCCACCTCGCGGGCCACGAGGCCGGTGAAGAAGGGCTGGATCGCGTGGGCGTCGACGGCGCCGTGCTCGGGGGCGCCGGCCAGCAGGGCTGCGACGCCGGCCGGCACGCGCGCGTAGCTGCCCTTGGCGACGATCCGCACCGCGGCCGCGTCGCCCTGGCCCTCGACCTCCACGGTCATGGTGCCGCCGCGCGGGATGGTCCCGGCGGCGATGAGGCACAGGTTGAGGATCAGCTTGACCTTGTTCTTCGGCATCAGGATGCGCGGCGCGCGCCAGTCGAGCTTGATCTTGTCGTCGCCGAACAGGCCGCGCGTCACCGTCTCGGCGTCGCCCGTGTCGATCGAGGCGCCGGCCGAGCCGGCGGCCCCGAAGGCGAGGCGGCAGAACTGCAGCTTGGCCGAGGCCATGGTGGCGCTCTTCTTGACGAGGTCGAGCGCGAAGGTCCGCATCTCGGGGTCCTTCTCCTCGTCGAGCACTTCGAGGCCGTTCACGATGGCGCCGACCGGGCTGATCACGTCGTGGCAGACGCGCGAGCACAGCAGGGCCGCGAGGTCGAGGGCTTCGAGCGCGATGGTGGTCATGGGGCATCCGTTGTGTGAGGCGGCGCGCGCCCGCGAAGGGGCCCGACCTGCGCCGACAGGGGTGGGGAGCCATCGGCGGACCGAACGCGGCTCAGGGTTTCCGGCTCAACCGACACCCCATAGCCTAGAGACTCTTCCGGAAAAGTTAACCAATCTTTGCCGGGTGCGACCACCGGGCGGCGCGCGATTCCCGGCCTGCGCGCGGTGCGCGGGAGCCCGCGATGGCGTAGGGCAGGGGACACGCCCTCTCGCCCCCGAGCCGCCATGCCGACCCTGCCGCCGCTGCCCGCCCCCGACGCCCCGCTCGACGACGCGGCCCGCGACCGCATCGCCGAGTGCTTCGCCGCGATCTGCGTCGAGGCCGGCGCGATCGTGATGGAGGTGTACCGCGCCGGCGGCGAAGCGCGCCTGAAGGCGGACCGGAGCCCCGTGACGGAGGCGGACGAGCGCGCCGAGGCCCTCATCCTCGCGCGCCTGGCCGAGCGGCTGCCGGGCTGGCCCGTGCTGGCCGAGGAGGCCGCCTCGGCCGGGCAGGGCCTCGACGCCTGCCAACGCTTCATCCTGGTCGACCCGCTCGACGGCACGCGCGAGTTCGTGAACCGCAACGGCGAGTTCACGGTCAACATCGGCCTCGTCGCGGACGGGGTGCCGGTGGCGGGGGCGGTCTACGCGCCGGTCCTGGAGCGGCTGTGGTCGGGCGGCGCCGCGGCCCGCCTGCGGCGCGTCGCGCCCGGCGCGTCCCTCGCCGAGGCCGCCGAGGATCGCGCGATCCGGACCCGCCCGGCGCCCGAGGCGGGCTGGACCGCGCTGGCCAGCCGCTCGCACGGCGACCCCGAGACGGAGGCGCTCCTGGCGCGCCTGCCGGTGGCCGAGCGCCGTTCGGCGGGCTCGTCCATGAAGTTCTGCGTCGTCGCGGAAGGCGGGGCCGACGTCTACCCGCGCTTCGGGCCCACCATGGAATGGGACACGGCCGCCGGCGAGGCCGTGCTGCGCGCGGCCGGCGGCACCGTGCTGCGGCCCGACGGCGCGCCGTTCCGCTACGGCAAGGCGGAGGCCGGCTACCGCAACGGCGCCTTCGTGGCCTGGGGGGACCCCGCCGCGTCGGGCCGGTCGGAGGGCTGAGCGCCGCGCTCGACCCGGTCCACCGCGGCGCGCTGGCGGCGCAGCGCCACGGCCTCGCGCTTCACCTCGCGCTCGACGACGTGGCGGATGTGGATTTCCTCCGTGAGGACGAGCTGCTTGACCACGACATAGCGCTCCTCGAGCACCGGCACGATCGTGGTGTCGCCCTCGGACCGCGCGGGCGGGGCCGCCTCGACGACGCGGCCGACCGGCACGCGGGTGACCTCGACGCGGTAGCGGTCGAGCGCGACCTCGGCGACCTCCTCTGCGGTCTCGGTCGTGGTGGAGATCCTGACGGTCTCGCCCGCGACGCGCCGCTTCGCCACGGCGAGGCGCTCCTCGACGAGGCGCAGCGTGAGCTCGTCGCGGCCCGCCTCGGCGGCGGGATCGTGTGGCGGGCCGGCGCCGTCGGGGATGGATGTGGTCACCGCGCCCCTCCCCGTGCCGCCCACCCCCGGATCAGGCCGTGGCCCAGCGCGCCCTGGCCTCGGCCGCCGTGACGGCCAGCACCACCCGGCCGGCGACCGACGCCACGATGTCCTGCGTCAGCCAATGGTGCGCGCCGCCCGAGGCGGGGTCGGACTTCCTGAGCTTGATGCGCTCGCCGTCGAGATGGTCGACCGTGCCGACATGCGCCCCGTCCGAGCCGACCACGTCGAGGCCGTCGCGGATCTCGGACGCGAAGCGGCCCGCGGTTCCCGTCGCGGCGCCCGCCACGGCCCGGCCGGCGCGGTCGTCGTCGACGTCGACCTTGGTCGAGCGCAGCGTCTCGCTGACGGTCTCGACCCGATCGGTCGCCTCCTTGCGGATGCCGATCTCCTCGACCAGGTGGGCCGACTTGGCCACGACCGCCTCCTCGGCGAACTCTTCGAGCTCGATCGTGCGCTCCCGGAACGGGTCGGCGTCGAGCGCCGCGGCCTCGACGGGGCGATCGATCGTCCGGCGGTCGACCGTCACGGTCTCGCCGTGCAGCGTCACGTCCTCGCTCACCTCGCGCGACACCACGCTGGTGCGGACCCGAACCTTGCCGCGGCTGACCGAGCGCTTGCCGACGTCGAGCCGCTCCTCGTAGACCTTCACGGTCTCGTCGGCCGCGCCGATCCCGCGCGCGGCCGTCGGCGCGACCGCGCGGTCCGCCGCGGGCGCGGCGACAGAGGGGGCCGGCGTCGCGCTCGCCCGGCGCTCGCCGACGGCGGCTGTGCCGAGCGCGCCGGCTCCCGCGCCGAGCGCGCCGACCCCCGGCGTCGCGGTGCCGCTGCGGGACGCGTCGCCCATGGCGGTCATGCCGGGGTCGTCCGGGCCGAGGCCGCGGCTGCCGGCCGCGGCGGCGCTCGACGAGGTCGTGGAGCCGGTGCCGGACAGGGGCGAGCCGCCCGTCCAGCCTTCGCTGCGCCAGCTCTGCTCCCGCTCGTCGAGGTCGACGGAGCCGTGCCGCTCCAGGATGTCGACGATGGCGTCGAGGCGGTCGTCGTCGGCCCGCACGGTCAGCATGATGCCGCCGCGGCGGATGCTTTCCGCGTAGGTGGCGTGGTCGTCCGTGCCGCCGAAGAGCTGCTCCAGCGAGCCCCAGAAACCCCTGCCGCCGGTGCCGGTCTCGGCCGAGGCCAGGGCCTCGCCGTCGGCCGGCAGCAGCGTGATGTCGGCGGCGGAAACGCCGGACGACCTCAGCTCCGCCTCGGCCTGCTCGGCGTGGCTGCGCGTGTCGAAGACGGCGGTGATGCTGTGCTTGGCCATGGACTGCCCCGAACAAGGATGGTCGATGAGACGCGAGGGTCCGATCGGGTCAGGCCGCAGCGGCATCCCCGGCACCGGAAACATCCGCGAGCGCGACCAGCCGCATCGATGCGCGGCAGGGCCGTCGCTCGCCGAGCGAGGCAAGATCAGATCGACGATGTCCTCGTCGGATGTCGACCTTAAAAGGTGCGGACTGGCCTACGTGTTCCTGTGAAAGGGATTTTTTAATTCAAATCGCCGTGGCGATACTTTTCGCGCGCCGGCAACAAATGTTATGGACCGATCGACAATTCAGTGCGTCGTCCGACGCCCGGCGAGCACGCCGGCGTAGACCGCCAGCAGGCTGCCGATGCCGGCGGCCGACACCATGGCGACGTCGAGCCCGGCCAGGGTCGCGGCGGCGCCCGCCAGCGCGCCGCCGCACAGGCTGACCCAGAACCCCGCGAAGGGCAGGGTCTTCCGCCAGGGCTCCGCGCCGCGCAGGGCCGCCGCGATGGCGCGGCCGGCGTTGACCAGCGTGCCGGTGACGTAGGTGAGCGCGACGCTGACGCCGTCCGCCTTGTGCACGGCGGCGGTCTGCACCCCCATGGCGAGGCCGGCCACCGAGGCCGTGACGCCGTCGCCCCAGCCCTCGATCGTCGACGCCGCGGCGAGCCACAGCAGCGCCGTCTCGACCGCCACGACGGCGGGGCTGCGCCAGCGCCCGGCGCGGTGCGCGACGAGCTCGCCGCAGATCACCCCCACCACGAACATCAGCAGCGTCCGCCCCGCCTCGCCCATGCCGTGCCAGTCGGCGACGGCCAGGGTGGCGCCGAGCTGGGCGGTGTTGCCGCTCATGAACGACACGTAGAGGCCGCTCCAGCGCACGAAGCCGGCGCCGTCGATCCATCCGGCCAGCGCCAGCAGCCCGAAGCCGAGCACCAGGGTGGCGCGCTCGAAGGCGAGGTCGTCGCCCTCGGTCTCGGGGGACGGGCGCGGGCCGAGGTGGTCCACGGGACCGGTCAGTCCTCGAAGGGCTCGACGTCCTCGCGCCGGCCCACCAGGAAGGCGTCGGCGACGAGCTCGAACGGGGCCGGGTCGACGTGGCTCGCGCGCGACGCCACGAGCTCCGCGAAGCGCGCGTAGATGCGGTCGTATTCGTGCCGCGGCGCGTCCTCGACGACCGAGCCGTCGACGGTGAGCGTGGTGCCGCCGCCGGTCAGGCGCAGCGCCGTGCCGTCCGCGAGGTCGGCGGCGATCTCCCAGGTCTGTTCGCCGGTCTGGCGCCAGTCGAAGGCGGCCGTCATCTCGCCCCCCTCGGCGAGCGCCCGGCTCGCGAAGGCGATCTCGGCCGCGATCGGCATGGCGCGGTTCGCGGGCGTGAGCAGCCGCGCCGAGTGCACGAAGGCCGGCTCCGGCAGCACGCGGGTCAGGATCGACAGGGCGTTGATGCCGGGGTCGAAGACGCCGAAGCCCGCCGCCTCCCAGATCCAGGCCTGCCCCGGGTGCCAGCGGCGCACGTCCTCCTTCCAGGTGATGGCGAGGCGGCTCAGCGTCTGCCCCGCCAGCCGGGCCTTCAGGGCGTCCACGGCGGCGTTGTACTGGGAATGCCAGGTGGTGAAGAGCACGCGGCCCTTCGCCCGCGCGTGGTCGGCGAGGTCGCGCAATTCGCCCACGGTCGGGGTCGGAGGCTTCTCCATCAGAACGTCGACGCCGGCGTCGATCGCCTGCCGCACGAGCCCGGTGCGGGCGGAGGGCGGCGTGCAGATCGCCACCGCGTCGATCGCCGGGCCCGCGGCGTAGAGTTCGGCCGCGTCGCGGAAGGTGGGCACGCCCGGCACCTCCGCGCCGCTGCCGCTGACCACGGCGGCGAGCGCGAAACGATCATCGCGCGCGATGGAGGGCAGGTGCTCGTCGCGGGCGATCTTGCCGACGCCGATCACGGCGATGCGGATGGGGGCCATGGGAGTCCTCGGGCGGTGGGGCAGGAGCTGCCCCGCGATTCGTCGGACATGACCCTTAAAGAACGCGGGGCGCTTCGGCGAGAGCCCCGCGGCCGGGCGCTCAGGCGGCGTGCAGCGCCTTGGCCTGATCGAGCGCGGCCTTCAGCGAGGCTTCGCGCACCTCGGGGCCGCGGGCCACGCCCTCGGCGCGGATCACCTCGACGTCCGCGATGCCCATGAAGCCGAAAACGGTCTTGAGCCAGGACTCCTGGTGCTCCATCGCCGCGGCCTGCCCGTCGAGGTAGTGGCCGCCGCGCGACACGGCGAGGACCACCCGCTTGCCCCCGGCCAGGCCCTCGGGCCCGGACTCGGTGTAGCGGAAGGTCTTGCCGGCCACGAGCACGCGGTCGACCCAGGCCTTGAGCTGGCTCGGCACGGCGAAATTGTACATGGGCACGCCGATCACCACGACGTCGGCGGCCTGGAACTCGGCCAGCGTGCGGCCGCCGAGGTCGAGGTCCTCCTGCAGGGCCTGGTCGTGCTTCACGTCGGCGCTCTGGCCGGCCAGGTAGGCGCCGGACAGGTGGCCGATGGGCGCCGAGCCGAGGTCGCGATAGGTCACTTCGACGCCGGGGTTCTCGGCCCTCAGGGCCTCGACGATGCCGGCGCTGATCTTCCGGCTGACGGAATTGTCGCCCAGGATGGATGAATCGACGTGCAGGAGCTTCATGGGAGCCTCGCGGTTACAATCCGTAACCGCCGTTTTATGCTCAAGCTTCCGGGACCCCGCAAGGAGGCACAATGTTGGGACCTGATCACACCGGTGATACCGCCCCGAGCCTCGACCGCGCCGACCTGCCGGCGGCCGATCGGGCCAGCGCCTGCCAGGCGGTGGCGCCGGTGCTGGCCCGCGTCGGCGACAAGTGGAGCGTGCTGATCGTCCGCGCGCTCGGCTCCGGTCCGCGGCGCTTCAACGACCTCAAGCGCGACATCGGCGGCATCTCGCAGCGCATGCTGAGCCTGACCCTGCGCGGGCTGGAGCGCGACGGCCTCGTGACCCGCACGGTGTTCCCCACGGTGCCGCCGCGCGTCGACTACGCGCTGACGGGGCTCGGCCGCTCGCTGTGGGAGCCCGTCGAGGCGCTGGGGGCCTGGGCGCAGCGCCACCATCCCGAGATCGCGGCGGCGCAGCGGCGCTACGACGCTCAGGTGTGACGGGCGCCGGCCTCCGGGCCGCGTCGGAGCTTCGACTTGGAAGAACTCCAGAAGAGCGGCGTTGACGGACCGCGTCTCCGGCAACCAAGACACGGCCGGGAAACACGCTGGAGCAAGTCCGTCCGATGAAGCCGTCTGGTCACCGCCGCCCCGCCGCCCTGCGCGCCTCGATCGCCGCCTCGCTGGCGTTGGTCGCGCTGCTCGGCTCCACGGCGCTGGCCGGTGCCGTCGAGCTGACGGTCTACAACGCCCAGCACGAGAGCCTCACCAAGGCCTGGGCCGAGGGCTTCAAGCGCGACACCGGCATCGACGTCGTGATGCGCAACGCCAACGACACCGAGCTCGGCAACCAGATCGTGCAGGAGGGCGCGGCCTCGCCGGCCGACGTCTTCGTCACCGAGAACTCGCCCGCCATGGTGCTGGTCGACCGCGCCGGCCTGTTCGCCCCGCTCGAGCCCGCGACCCTCGCCGAGGTGCCCGAGGCCTTCCGCCCCGCGGACGGCCACTGGATCGGCGTCGCGGCGCGCAGCACCGTCTTCGCCTACGACAAGCGCAAGCTGACCGAGGCGCAGCTGCCGAAGTCGCTGATGGACCTCGCCGATCCCGCGTGGAAGGGGCGCTGGGCCGCGTCGCCCTCGGGCGCCGACTTCCAGGCCATCGTGTCGGCCATGCTGCAGCTCAAGGGCGAGGCCGCCACGGCGGACTGGCTCAAGGCCATGAAAACCAACGCCGTGCCCTACAAGGGCAACACGGTCGCCATGAAGGCCGTCAACGCGGGCCAGGTCGAATCCGCGGTGATCTACCACTATTACTGGTTCGGCGATCAGGGGAAGACCGGCGAGAACAGCGGCAACGTGGCGCTGCACTTCTTCCGCAACGGCGGCCCCGGCTCCTTCGTCAGCGTGTCGGGGGCGGGCGTGCTCGCGTCGAGCAAGCACCCGGCCGAGGCTCAGGCCTTCGTCAAATGGATCGCCGGCCCCGCCGGCCAGGCTGTGCTGCGCGACGGGACATCCTACGAATATGCGGTGGGCAACGGCGCGGCCTCGAACCCCAAGCTGCCGCCGCTCTCCACCCTCGACGCGCCGAAGGTGGACCCGTCGCAGCTCAACAGCCGCGCCGTGACCGACCTGATGACGAACGCCGGCCTGATGTGACGTCCGCGTGACGGTCATCGGGCTCGGCCCGGCCGGGCGCAGCCGCGTCCTCGCGACGGGCAGACGGCCGCGCCCGGGGAGCGGCATGGCGGTCGCGGCGGCGCTCGTCACCGCGGCCGCGCTGGTGCCGCTCGGCTTCGTCGCCGCCGTCGCGGTCGAGACCGGCTGGCGGCGCGTCCTCGCCCTGGTGGTGCGCCCGCGCGTCGGCGAGCTGCTCGTCGACACGGTCCTGCTGGTCGGCCTCGTCGTGCCGCTGTCGGCCGCGCTGGCGCTGCTGCTGGCGTGGCTCGTCGAGCGCAGCGACCTGCCGGGCGCGCGCCTGTGGTCCTGGGCCGCCGCGGCCCCGCTCGCGATTCCCGCCTTCGTGCAGGGTTACGCCTGGGCCAGCGTCGCGCCCGGCCTCGACGGGCTGCCCGCGGCCGTGCTGGTGTCGGTGCTGAGCTACTTCCCCTTCGTGTTCCTGCCCGTGGCCGCCACGCTGCGGCGGCTCGACCCCGCGCTGGAGGAGAGCGCCGCGGCGCTCGGCGACCCGCCGGCCCGCGTGTTCCGCCGCGTGGTGCTGCCGCAGCTCCGCCTCGCGCTGCTCGGCGGCGGCCTGCTGGTCGGGCTGCACCTGCTCGGCGAATACGGCCTCTTCGTCATGATCCGCTTCGACACGTTCACGACCGCCATCGTGGACCAGTTCGCCTCGACCTTCGAGGGGCCGGCCGCCAACATGCTGGCCGGCGTCCTGGCGCTCTGCTGCGTCCTCCTGCTCGCGGTCGAGGGCCGGCTGCGCGGGGCCTCGCGCTACGCGCGGCTCGGCTCCGGCGCGGCGCGGCCCCTGCGCCGCGCCCGCCTCGGCCGCGCGGCCGCGCCGGCCCTGATCGGCTTCGCCGCCGTGGCGCTGGGCGCGCTCGGCGTGCCGCTCGCGACCCTCGCCCGCTGGCTCGCCGCGGGCGGCGCGGCCGTGTGGCGCGCGGACGGCCTCCTGCCCGCGCTCGGCGAGACCGCGGTCCTGGCGCTCGGCGGCGGCCTGCTGACGGTCCTGGCCGCGCTGCCCATGGCCTGGCTGTCGGTGCGGCGGCCGGGGCGGCTCACGCGCCTGCTGGAAAGCGGCAACTATCTCGTCGGCTCGCTGCCCGGCGTCGTCGTGGCGCTCGGCCTCGTCACCCTGGCGATTCGTGCCGTGCCGGTCCTGTACCAGACCGAGGCGACGCTGCTCGCCGCCTACGCGATCATGTTCCTGCCCCGCGCCCTGGTGGCCCTGCGCGGCAGCGTCGCCCAGGCGCCCGTGCGGCTGGAGGAGGCGGCGGCCGGGCTCGGCCGCTCGCCGCTGCGGGCGCTCGCCGCCACCACGCTGCGCCTGGCGCTGCCGGGCGCCGGGGCGGGGCTGGTGCTCGTCGGGCTCGGGATCAGCAACGAGCTCGCCGCGACGCAGATGCTGGCCCCCACCGGCGTGCGGACGCTCGCCACGGGCTTCTGGGCGCTGAGCGGCGAACTCGACTATGCGGGCGCGGCGCCCTATGCGCTGCTGATGATCCTGTCCTCGCTCCCCCTCGTCGTCATGCTCCACGCCCGCACGGCCGCGGAACCGTGAGGGTCGGGCCTTGAGCGCGGAACCGTGAGCCGCCTGGAGCTCGCCGGCGTCACCAAGCGATACGGGGCACAGCCGGCGGTGGACAGCCTCGACCTCGCCGTGCCGGCGGGGTCGCGCACCGCCATCCTCGGCCCCTCCGGCTGCGGCAAGACCACGCTGCTGCGCCTCGTCGCCGGCTTCGAGGCGCCGGACGAAGGCACCGTGACGATCGACGGCGAGGTCCTGGCGGACGGGCGGGGCAGCCTGCCGGCGCACCGCCGCCGCGTGGGCATCGTCATGCAGGACGGCGCGCTCTTCCCCCACCTCAGCGTCGGCGACAACGTCGGCTTCGGCCTGGCCACCGCCGCGCCGGTGCGCCGCGCCCGCGTGGCCGAGCTGATGGAGCTCGTCGGCCTGCCCGCCGCCCTGGCGGCCCGCCGGCCGGACCAGCTCTCCGGCGGCCAGCAGCAGCGCGTGGCGCTGGCCCGGGCGCTGGCGCGCGAGCCGCGGCTGATGCTGCTCGACGAGCCCTTCTCGGCGCTGGATGCCGGCCTGCGCGCCGCGACCCGCGAGGCCGTGGCGTCGCTGCTGGCCGCGCGCGGCGTCACGGCCGTGCTGGTGACGCACGACCAGGCCGAGGCGATGAGCTTCGCCGACCAGGTGGCGGTGATGCGCGAGGGCCGCATCCGCCGCGTCGGCCCCGCGCGCGACGTCTATCTCCGGCCCGGCGACGCCGCCGTGGCGGCCTTCCTCGGCGACGCCGTGATCCTCGACGCCGGGATGGCGGGCGGGCGGGCCCTCTGCCGCCTCGGCGCGCTCGCGGTTGACGATCCCGCGCGGCGCGGCGCCGTGCGGGTGATGCTCCGGCCGGAACAGCTCCAGCTCGCCGCGGTCGGGACGGAGGGCGCCGTCGCGAGCCGCGTGCTCGCCGTGTCCTTCGCCGGGTCCACCGCGACGGCGCGGGTGAGCGTCGCCGGCGAGACGGTGACGCTGGGCCTCCCCGGCTACCGGGCGCCCGCGGCCGGCGACGAGGTGCACATCCGGGTCGACGGGCCGGCCCACGTGCTGGACGGCTGAGCGTCCGCGGGCCGCCGATCCCCGATCCGGGGGCGCCCTCCGCTTTGCGTCGCGCCCCGGCTTCGCTTATCTCCGGGCCATGTCGACCCACACCAGCCCCGCCGACCCGGTCACGCGCCGGCGCACCTTCGCCATCATCTCGCACCCGGACGCGGGCAAGACCACGCTGACCGAGAAGCTGCTGCTGTTCGGCGGCGCGATCCAGCTCGCCGGCGAGGTGCGCGCCAAGGCCAACCGGCGCCAGACGCGCTCGGACTGGATGGGCATCGAGCGCGAGCGCGGCATCTCGGTGGTCACCTCCGTGATGACCTTCGAGCACGCCGGCTGCGTGTTCAACCTGCTCGACACGCCGGGCCACGAGGACTTCTCGGAGGACACCTACCGGACGCTGTCGGCCGTCGACTCGGCCGTGATGGTGATCGACGCCGCGCGCGGCATCGAGAGCCGCACCCGCAAGCTGTTCGAGGTGTGCCGCCTGCGCGACATCCCGATCGTGACCTTCGTCAACAAGATGGACCGCGAAACGCGCGACCCCTTCGACCTGCTCGACGAGATCGAGAAGGTGCTGGCGCTCGACACGGCGCCCGTCACCTGGCCGATCGGCCGCGGCCGCGCCTTCGCGGGCACGTTCGACCTCGCGCATTCGATGATCCGCAAGCTCGACAGCGACGTGGAAGCGCCGATGGTGCCGGTCGACGGCCCGCGCGACCCCGCCATCCGGGCGCTGCTGCCGTCCCACGAGGCCGACGCCGCCATCGACGAGCTGGAGCTCGCGCGCGAGGCCTGCCGCCCCTTCGACCGGGACGCCTTCCTGGAGGGGCACCTCACGCCGGTGTTCTTCGGCTCGGCGCTGCGCACCTTCGGGGTCGCCGACCTCATCAACGCCCTGGCGGCGTTCGCGCCCCCGCCGCGCGGGCTGCAGGCCGAGTCCCGCTACGTGGAAGCGCGCGAGCCCAAGATGACGGGCTTCGTGTTCAAGATCCAGGCGAACATGGACCCGAACCACCGGGACCGCATCGCCTTCATGCGCGTGTCCTCCGGCAAGCTCACGCGCGGCATGAAGGCCAAGCTCGTCCGCACCGGCAAGCCCATGGCGCTGAACGCCCCTCAGTTCTTCTTCGCGCAGGAGCGGGCGCTCGCCGAGCAGGCCTTTGCGGGCGACGTGGTGGGCATCCCCAACCACGGAACCTTGCGCATCGGCGACACGCTGACCGAGGGCGAGGACCTCGTGTTCCGCGGCGTGCCCTCCTTCGCGCCCGAGATCCTGCGCCGCGTGAAGCTCAACGACGCCATGAAGGCCAAGAAGCTGAAGGAGGCGCTCCAGCAGATGGCCGAGGAGGGCGTGGTGCAGACCTTTGTGCCCTACGACGGCGCCGGCGCGATCGTCGGCGTGGTGGGCGCGCTGCAGCTCGACGTGCTGGTGGAGCGGCTTCAGGTGGAATACGGCCTGCCCGTCACCTTCGAGTCGAGCCGCTTCGAGATCGCCCGCTGGGTCACGGCCGAGCCGCTGGAGCTGCGCCGCTTCCTCGACGCCTACCCGTCCTCGACCGCCGAGGACCTCGACGGCGCGCCGGTGTTCCTGGCCTCCTCGGCCTTCACGCTGCGCTACGAGCAGGAGCGCTGGCCGCAGGTGACCTTCTCGGACATCAAGGACTACCAGCGCGCGGCGGTTTGAGCGACGGGGGCGGGTGGGCCAGCCCCCTCGACGCGCCTGAGGCCCGCGGGACGTCTCCGCACCGACGCCGCGGCCGGGCCCGGTCGGTGCGATCCGAGTGGCCTGGTCCCGGACGGTCATCCCGGATAGCGGGCGCCGAGGTCTAGATCGGACCGGCGGAGCGGCTCGGTTGACGCATGGTGAACCGAATCGGCTCGAAGGCCGTTCAGAATGGGGATCGGATCGGGACGCGCGGCGCCCGGATGACCGCGTGACCATGTCGACGATCTCCGCATCGCTCCCCACATGACTTCGACACACGACATCGCCGAACTGAACCGCAGGCTCGCGGTTGCCGAAGAGGCCGCGGCCGCCCTGCGGGAAAGCGGTGCGCGCCATCGCCTCCTCGTCGGAAGCTGGGCGCAGGCGGTCTGGGAGACCGATCCGGCCGGCGTCGTCGTGGCGGACAGCCCGAACTGGCGGGCCTACACGGGGCAGACCCTGGAAGAGTGGCTCGGCCGCGGCTGGTTGGACGCGATTCACTCGGACGACCGCCCCTACGCCGAGCGGCGATGGCGCGAGGCCACGGCGGCCCGCCGGTGCGTCGACGCTGAATTCCGCCTCCGGTCCCCCGGCGGCGGGTGGCGCTGGACCAACGTGCGCGCCGCCCCGGTGCTCGATGCGAGCGGCGACATCGAAGAGTGGGTCGGGATGAGCGTCGACATCGACGACCGTAAGCGCGCCGAGGAGACCCTGTCCCAGAGCGAAGGCCGGCTGCGGACGCTCTTCGATTCCATCGATGAAGGTTATGCGGAGTTCGACGTGATCTTCGGCGAGGACGGCCTCGTCGTCGACTGGCGCTATGTGACTCTGAATGCGGCGTTCACGCGGCTGACCGGGATGGAGGACGTCACTGGACGCCTGATCAGCGAGATCGTGCCCGAGCTGGAACCGGAGTGGCGGGAGACCTACACGCGCGTGCTCGAAACCGGCGAACCCATCCGCTTCGAGCAGGCCGCCGTGTCCCTCGACCAGTGGTACGAGGTTTACGCCTCACGATCCGGCGGACCGGGAAGCTGCCGCATCGTCGTCGTCTACAACAACATCACCGAACGCAAGCGCGCCGAGATCGCGCTGCGCGAGGGCGAGGAGCGGCAGGCGTTCCTGCTCAAGCTCAGCGACACGCTGCGCGGCGAGCAGGGCGTGGACGCGGTCGCCGAGCGCGCGGTGCGGATGGTGGCCGACAGGCTGGCGCTGGACCGGTTCTACCTCGTGTCCATCGACGGCGACCACGTCGTGGTGACGCACGAGACCCGGCGCGAGCACATGGCGCCGATCCTCGGCTCGTATCGCGGCTCCGACTTCCCGGCCGCGTTCGAGGAGATCTTCGGGCGGACCATCGCCTACGACGACGTCGCGACGGATCCGGGCCTGACCGACCTGGACCGGCGGTCGCTGGCCGGGCTCGGCGCGGGCAGCCTCGCCGCCGTGGCGGTGCGACGGGGCGGCGAGCGGATGATATGGGCCGCCGGCGCCATCTCGTCGGCGCCGCGGCGATGGACGGCGGCCGACCTCGCCCTCCTCGAGGACGTGACCGAGCGCACCTGGGCGGCGGTCGAGCGGGCGCGCACCGAAGCCGCGCTGCAGGAGAGCGAGGCGCGCTTCGCGCAGTTCGCCGCATCGTCCTCGGACGCTCTGTGGATCAGGGACGCGGCCACGCTCGCGATGGAATACGCGAGCCCCGCCATCGCGGCGATCTACGGCGTCCCGCCGGATGCGCTGCTCGGCGATCCGAAGCGATGGGCCTCGCTCATCGTTCCCGAGGACCGCGACGCCGCACTGGAGCACCTGGAGCAGGCCCGGCGCGGCGAGGCGGTGGTCCACGAGTTCCGCATCCAGCGGCCGTCGGACGGCGTCTTCCGCTGGATCCGGAACACGGACTTCCCGCTCCGGGCCGACGGCCACGTGCCCCGCATCGGCGGCATCGCCCATGACGCGACGGACGAGAAGCTCGCCGCCGAGCACCAGGGCGTGCTCCTCGCGGAGCTCCAGCACCGCGTCCGCAACATCATGGCCATCGTCCGCGCGATCGCATCGCGCAGCGCGGAACGGGCGGGCAGCGTGCCCGAATATGCCGAGATCCTCGCCGGCCGGTTGCTGGCGTTCTCGCGCGTCCAGGCCCTGCTCACGCGGGCCGCCAACGTGAGCGTCGGCCTGCGGACCATCGTCATGGACGAGATCAGCGTCTAGGCGCAGCATGAGGGCCAGTACGATGTCGGAGGTCCCGACATCGAGATCTCGCCGAAGGCCGCCGAGGTCCTGACGCTGGCGTTCCATGAGTTGTCGACCAACGCCTTGAAATACGGGGCGCTGTCCGTCCCCGACGGCAAGGTCGACGTCCGTTGGGAGATCGTGGAGAAGCGCGGAACACGCTGGCTGTCGCTCGACTGGGCCGAGCATGGCGCGCCCGAGCGGCCGGTCCCGCGATCGGACGAGCCCCGTCGCGAAGGGTTCGGCAGCGAGTTGATCGAAGGCCGCATCCCCTACGAACTCCAAGGGCGCGGAAGGTTGGTCATCACGCCCGAGGGGGCCCGATGTCACTTCGAGTTCCCGCTGAAGGGCGGCGCGAGCGTGCTGGAAACCGGGGCGCCGCAACGCGCCACCGTGTTCGGGGGAGTGCTGGACATGACGGGCGAACCTGATCTCAGGGGTGGCCGCATCCTCGTGGTCGAGGACGACTACTATCAAGCCACCGACGCGGCGCGTGCGCTCCGGAGTGCCGGGGCGGAGGTTCTGGGCCCCTGCGGAAACGAGGCTGCCACGCGAGAGGAGCTGGCCGAGCAGCGTCCCGACGCCGTCCTGCTCGACATCAACCTCGGAAACGGCGCGACGTTCAAGATCGCCGAGATCCTGAAGGACCAGGGCATCCCCTTCGTGTTCGTCACCGGCTACGATCAGGTCGTCATCCCGGCGGAGTTCGAAGGCGTCACGAGACTGGAGAAGCCGGTGCTCCCTCGCGAGATCGTCGGCGCGGCGGCGAAGCTGCTGTCCGGGACTTCATAGCCCGGCGTCAGATGCTGTCCGGGTCGGAGCGGGACCGATCCGGCCGGTTCGTCGCGGGTGTACGCCGAGCGGACCAGACGGACCGCCGCTCGTCCCGGAGCGGCGGCCGAGACCGGACCGAGAGCCCTCAGGGCACCTTCTTGCCGTCCGGCGCGAAGCTCTTCAGGTAGGCCGTGACGTTGTCGATGTCGCTCTGCTTCTGCAGGCCCGCGAAGGACATCTTGGTGCCCGGCACCTTGGCCTTGGGGTCGCGGATGTACTCCTTGAACGTCGCCTCGTCCCAGGTGAGGCCGGAGTTCTTCATGGCTTCGGAATAGCTGTAGCCGTCGACCGAGGCCGCCTTGCGGCCGATGAGGCCGTTGAGCTCCGGGCCGACCGCGTTGTGGGCGCCCTCGCCGATCTGGTGGCAGGCCTTGCACTTGGTGAAGACCTTCTCGCCCAGCGCGGCGTCGCCGGCGGCGGGCGCGTCGTCGGCCGCGGCACCGGCGAGGCTCGCGAGCAGCGCCAGCGTCGCGACGGCACATCTTGTCAGCATATCCATCCCCACGTGAGCCGCCCGTCGTCGGGCGGATTGGAAGCATTACAGGTTGGCGCGCGGCGCTGTCCCGCGGCTTTCGCGCTCCGCCGTGCCTCAGCCGATCGTCGCGCGCTCGCGGCCGCGATAGGCATAGTCGTCCACCGGCCCCTCCGTCTCGGCCAGCACCACGGCGTCGATCCGGTCGTGGAACGGCGACAGATGGCACACGGGGTCGGCCTCGCGGGCGTCGCCCGTCAACGCCAGCGCCTGGCAGCGGCAGCCGCCGAAGTCGGTCGCCTTGCGCGGGCAGGAGCGGCAGGGCTCGACCATCCAGTCCGTGCCGCGGTAGGCCCGGAAGGCCGGCGAATCGGCCCAGATCTCGCCGAGCGCATGGTCCCGCACCGACCAGAACTCCAGGCCGGGGATGGATTCCGCCGCGTGGCAGGGCAGAACGCGCCCCGTCGGCGTCACGTTGATGAGCCGCCGCCCCCAGCCGCCCATGCAGGCCTTGGGATATTTGGCGTGGTAGTCCGGGATGACGTGGTCGACCACGATGGTGCCGGCGTGGGCGGCCTTCAGCCGCTCGATCTCGGCGATGGCCGTCACCGCCTCGGCCCGGCTCGGCATCAGGGCGGCGCGGTTGCGGCGCGCCCAGCCGTAATATTGCGCGTGGGCGATCTCGACGCGCCGCGCGCCCCATTCGACCGCGCGCTCCAGCACGGCGCCGGCGCGGTGGACGTTGGCGCGATGGATCACGGCGTTGACGGTCAGCGGCAGGCCGGCGCGCACGACCTCGTCGGCCACCTCTCGCTTCTTCGCGGAGGCGCCGCGGTAGCCGGCGATGCGGTCGGCGCTGTCCTCGTCGGAGTCCTGGATGGAGAGCTGGACGTGGTCGAGCCCGGCCTCGGACAGCGCCGCGATCCGCGCGGGGTTCAGCCCGATCCCCGACGTGATGAGGTTGGTGTAGAGCCCGACCGTCGCGCAATGCGCCACCATCTCGACGAGGTCGCGCCGCGACGCCGGCTCGCCGCCCGACAGGTGCACCTGCATCACGCCGAGCGCGGCGGCCTGCGTGAACACGCGCCGCCAGTCGTCGGTGGACAGCTCGTCGCGGACCGCGTCGAGCTCCAGCGGGTTCGAGCAATAGGGGCAGCCGAGCGGGCAGCGGTGCGTCAGCTCGGCCAGCAGGCCGACGGGCGCTGGCAGGGGCGGCGCGCTCATCGCATGTCCACCAGCCGCTTCGCCACGAGGCCGGCCAGCATGGCGTCGACGTCGGCGGCGATGCGCTCGCGCGGCGCCGCGAAGGCGCTGGCCAGGTCGTCCACGATAGCGTCGAGCGAGGCCTCGCCGGTGCAGCGCTTGAGCACCTCGACCGACACGGCATCGAGCTTGAGCATGCGTTCGGGCGCGAGCAGCACCCAGCCGCCGCGCAGCTCGTCGTGCTTCAGGCGCACGCCGCGGGGCAGGGTGGGCTTGCCCGAAGGATCGAGCGTCCCGGTCACGCGGCGATCTCCCGGTCCACGGCTTCGCCCGGCCGCCACGCGCCCGGCGGCACCGCGCCCGCCACGTAGGCGCCCCACAGCGCGTCGAGTTGCACCCACAGCACGTCGCATTTGAAGCGCAGCGCGGCCAGCACGGCCTCCTGCTCGGCGCGGGTGACGGCGTGGCGGCGGACGTGATCCAGCGCGAAGTCGCTGTCGCGCTTGGCCTGGGTAGGGCGCGCCGTGAAGTAGCTCAGCGTGTCGCGGCTGACGAAGGGATAGTGGGCCAGCATGCCCGACACCCGCTCGCCGATGATCTGCGGCGAGAACAGCTCGGTCAGCGAGGAGGCGATGGCCTCCAGCAGCGGCCGCTTGGCGCAGAAATCGACGTAGGCGCCGACCGCGAAGCGCGTGGCCGGGAGGATGCCGCGCGTCGAGGTGACGTAGTCGTCCGGAAAGCCGAGGCTCCCCGTGAGCTTCAGCCAGCGCGCGATGCCGCCGTCGCCGGCCTCGCGGCCGTCGTGGTCGAGGATGCGCTCGCGCCACTCGCGCCGCATCGCGGGGTCCTCCATGCGGCTCAGCACGGTCGCGTCCTTGATGGGGATCATGGACTGGTAATAGTAGCGGTTCAGCGCCCAGGCCCGCACCTCGTCGATGCCGCAGAGCCCGTCGTGCAGGCGGCGGTGGAACGGATGGAGGTTGTGGTAGCGCTCGGCGCCGATGCGGCGCAGGCCGGCCTCGAGCTCGTCGGGGGACATGGGATCGGAAGCGGTCACAGCCTGAACTCCATGCCGTCGTGGGCGACGCGCCAGCCCGCGGCCTCGACCGTCCGGCGCTCCGCCGAGCCCTCGACCAGCGCCGGGTTGGTGTTGTTGACGTGGACGTAGACCTTGGCGCCGACCTCCGCGCCCGCCAGGGCTTCGAGCGAGCCGCCCGGCCCGTCCATCGCCACGTGGCCCATGCGGGCCGCCGTCTTGGGCGACAGGCCGAGGCGGGGCATCTCGTCGTCCGTGTAGGTCGTGCCGTCGAACAGCAGGAGGTCGGCGCCGCGCACCCGCTCCAGCAGCGACGGCGTCACGGAAGCGCAGCCCGGCACGTGGACGAGGCGGCGCCCGTTCGCCCGGATGTCGAGCCCCACCGTCATGTCGGTCTCGGCGCCGACCGCGACCTCGCCGGATTCCAGGAACAGCGGCACCTTGCCGGGCACCGCGAAGGGCGTGACCGCGAGGCCGTTCACAACGTTCGCCTCGCCCATCAGCAGGGCGTGGCGGGACACGAAGGCGCGGTCGAGCACGGCGAAGACGGGATCGACGTCGATCATGGCGTGCAGCGAGGGCGAAGCGTGGAGCGCGAAGGCTTGGCGCTCGCGCAGGGTGATGAGGCCCGCCATGTGGTCGACGTCGCCGTTGGTCAGCACCACCGCGGAGATCGGCGAATGGCGCGAGCCCCCGCGCGGGTGGAGGGCGGGCGTCGCCAGGATCTGCTGGCGCAGGTCGGGGGACGCGTTGACCAGCGTCCAGTGGAGCCCGTCGGCGCTCACGGCGAGCGAGGATTGCGTGCGCGGGGTGACGCGGGGGTCGCCCGCCCAGGCGAGGGCGCAGGTGGGGCAGCGGCAGTTCCACTGCGGAAAGCCGCCGCCCGCGGCCGAGCCTATGACGATGACGTGCATGGCTCGGCCTTCAGCCGTGGATCAGAACTCGATCTCGGCGGACTCGTAGGAGGTGATCTCCATGCCGAGGCAGATCTCTTCGACGACGGGGGTGTTCCAGGCCATGACCTTCTCCAAGGGTTGTGGGCCGGCCCGGAAAGGCCGGCGGTGCTCGCCGTGATGTCGCGCCACGCCGCCGCGGACTGCGGAGCGGGTCGCGTCGTCGCCCGGCTACGACGAATTGTCCCGCGAACGCTGCCGCGCCCTCGGGTGTTGGGGACATATGAGCGACTTCCCAGAGCTGCCAGCCCAGGCCTTCGCCAAGCGGGACCCCTCGCCGGACGGCCTGTTCTACGCGGAGCCCCGCTTCGTCACCCACATCGACGACCGCGCCGTGGCGGCCGTCACGGAGCTGTACCGCACGACCTTCCGGCCGGGCGACCGCCTGCTCGACCTGATGTCGAGCTGGGTCAGCCACCTGCCGCGGGAGATCGCCTATGCCGAGGTGGTCGGCCTCGGCATGAACGCCGCCGAACTCGCCGCCAACCCGCGCCTCGGCGGCCGCACCGTGCAGGACCTCAACCGCGAACCCGCGCTGCCCTACGAGCCCGCGAGCTTCGACGGCGCGGCCTGCTGCGTCTCGATCCAGTACCTCCAGCAGCCCGTCACCGTGCTGCGCGAGGTGCTCCGCTGCCTGAAGCCCGGCGCGCCCGCCGCCATCACCTTCTCGGACCGCTGCTTCCCCACCAAGGCCGTGGCGATCTGGCAGGCCGACGCGGTGGACAACGCGGACCTCGTCACCGTGTACCTGTCCCGCGCCGGCTTCGACCGGGTCGAGGCGCGGCAGATCCTCGCCCGCGACCGCTTCGGCGACCCGCTCTGGGCCGTCGTGGGCCGCCGTCCGGGCTGACCCCGCCTTACTTGGGCGGGACCTTGGCGGTGATCTCGATGGCCGAGTAATAGGCCGCCGCGTTGGCGATGTCGGCGTCCGACAGGGTCGGCGCGATCGTCGACATCATGTCGTTCTTGCGCTCGCCCGATTTGTAGGCGTTCAGCGCCGAGGTCAGGTAGACCTCGGACTGGCCGGCGAGGTTGGCCGCCTCCGGGATCTTGGCGATGCCGTCCATGCCGTGGCACGCCTGGCACTGCAGTGCCAGCTTGCGGCCGGCGGCCACGTCGCCGTCGGCGTAGGCCAGCGCTGGAGTGAGGGCTAGCAGCCCTGCCACGATGAGGGTCGACCGCATAGACTCGATCCGTTCCGGGGTGGAGGCGGGGCGTCGGAACGCCCCGCCCGCGTCCTTTCGGCGCCCCGCTCTCGGGGCGCCGCTCGTCACTTGGCGGCGGAGGGGTCGTAGGTGATGCGGTAGACCGCGCCCGCGAAGTCGTCCGACACCAGGAGCGAGCCGTCGCGCAGGGGCGCCACGTCGACCGGGCGGCCGAGGTAGGAGCCGTCCTCGTCGAGCCAGCCTTCCGCGAAGGGCGTCGAGGTGGCGGTGCCGTCCGGCTTCATGGTGGTGACCATCACGCGGGCGCCCACCGGCACCGTGCGGTTCCAGGAGCCGTGCTGGGCCGAGAAGATCGCGCCCTTGTACTGCGCCGGGAACATGTCGCCGCGGTAGAAATTCATGCCGAGGTCGGCGGCGTGCGGGGCCTCCTCCACCACCGGGAAGGTGATGTCGGCGGCCGGCGTCTGGTCCTTGTACTCGACGGTGCGGACGTGGCCGCCGCCGTACCACGGGAAGCCGAAGTTCATGCCGGCCTTGGGGGCGTGGTTGATTTCGCCGGGGGGCGTGTCGTCGCCCATGCCGTCCACCTGGTTGTCGGTGAACCACAGGGTCTTGTCCTTCGGGTCGAAGTCCATGCCGACCGAGTTGCGGATGCCGTGCGCGAAGACCTCGCGGTTCGCGCCGTCGCGGTCCATGCGGATGATGCCGCCGATGCCGGTCTTGTAGTAGAGGTCCTGCTTGGCGACCGGCGGGACGTTGAAGGGCTGGCCGAGCGCGATGTAGATCTTGTTGTCCGGCCCGATGCGGCACACGCGCGCCGAATGGTTGAAACTCTCCTCCGCGGTCGGGATGAGGTCGCCCTGCTTCACCACCTCGGCGGCGGCGACGTCCGGCGTCTCGTAGAAGAACTCGGCGCCCGGATAGGCCATCACCCTGTTCTGCTCGGCGCTGTAGAGGATGCCGTCCCTGGAGAAGCAGATGCCGTTGGGGTTCTTCTTGGCGACGACCGGGGCGAATTCCTTCACCTCGTCGGCGACGCCGGAGTTCGTGCTGTCCTTGACGGAATAGATCTTGTCCTTGCGGGTCGACACGAAGGTGACGACGCCCTGCGGGCCGACCGCGATCATGCGGGCGTCCGGCACCAGCGCGTAGAGCGAGATCTTGAAGCCCGGCGGCAGCTTGATCTTGGCGAGCGTCTTGTTGATCGCGTCGGCCTTGGGGCCACCCTGCTGCACCGGCTTCAGCGCCGACATCGGCGTGCCGGTCGACTTCATCGCCTCGAGCTGGTCGAGGTTGTCGGCCGACGCCATGCAGGTCGTCGACAGAAGGGCTGCGGCGAAGACCGCGGTCCTGGTACGCATCGTCGTGTTCCTCCCGGAGATGGATGCACTTTGGCGTCGCGAGGGCTCGACACGCCCCTCTTGTTGGCCGGGAACTTACTCACACCTCATCGGGTCCACAAGCAGCGGCGAGCGTTTCGGCCGCATCGCATTTTGCTTCGTCGGACGAAACATCACTGTATGGGGTCGGGGAGCGAGCAGATGAGCTCGCCAGTGTCCGACTCGAAGTCGTCGTCGTCCGGGGCGGTCCCCTGGCGCCGCAGCAGACCCGTCCCGTCGACGCGCCAGAACAGCAGGTCCCGCCGCCCGCTCGGCAGCAGCGCGTGCACGCCGAGCCCTCGCACGCTGTCGTCCTGGAGCGCGCAGGCGAGGAGCGACCCGCCCCGCGGCAGCACCACCACGTCGCGCACGGCGCAGTCGGCCGAGCCCGCGGCGGGGCGCGCGAGCACGAAGGCGAGGCGGTCGCCCTGCTTGCGCCGGACCGACACCAGGGCGTCCCCGATGCGCCAAGCCGCGGGCGCGTCCTCGTCGGGCGCGAAGCCGCCGGCCTTGGTTCCCCCGGCGCAGGGCAGGCTCCCCACGGCCCGGGCCTCGGACAGCACCGCGGCGTCGACGGGCAAGGGCTCGACGGCGGCGCGCGCCGCCCCGGGGGCGAGCAGAACAGCCGCCGCGACCGCGCGGGCGCCGCATCTCAACATCGATCGCATGTCCGTCCCGTCCTCCGGCCCGCATGTGCCCGCGGTCGCGGCGATGCTATCCGGGGTGCGGTCGCGACGCGAGGGGAGATGCGGGATGACGGACGAGGCGCTCTTCAACCTCGCCAACGCGGTGCCGCTCGTGGGCTGGCTGGCGCTGGCCTTCGCGCCCCTGGCGCGGGCGCGGCTCGTCGCCCTGGCGCGCGTGGTGGCCGTGGTGCTGGCGGTCGGCTACGCCGCGATGGTGGCCGCCGCGCTGCTGAAGGGTGGCGGGAGCCTGCCCGACCTGTCGACCCTGCCGGGGCTGGCGCGCGCCTTCTCGGACCCGCACGTCATGCTGGTTGGCTGGGCGCACTACCTCGCCTTCGACCTGTGGACCGGCGCCTGGGAGGCCGAGGAGGCCGGGCGGCGCGGGATGCCGCACGGGGCCCTGCTGCCGTGCCTGGCCTTCACCTTCCTGGCCGGGCCGGTCGGGCTCCTGCTGTTCCTCGCGCTGCGGGCGGGGTGGCGCCGCGCGCCGGGCCTCAGCGCGCCGTGAAGGCCGCGATCATCGCCTCCGCGATGCGCATGAACTTGGCGTGCGGGTCGGCGATGCCGCCGCTCTGGCGCGCCACGCGCGCGCCCTCCAGCAGGAGGCTCAGCGCGTCGGCGAGCAGCTCCGCCTGGCTCGCGCCGGCCGCGGCGCAGAGGTCGGTGAGGCGCACCCGGTAGGCGGCCTTGCGCTCCTCGATGTAGCGGCGCGCCGGGTGGCCCGGCTCGGTGATCTCCACGGCGGCGTTGGCCATGGTGCAGCCGCGGCAGTCGTTCAGCACGTAGTCGGCCTTCTCGCGCACCCAGGCGAGCAGCTGCGCGCGCGGCTCGCCCCGGTGCCGCTCCTCCATGGCCTGCCACAGCGCCTCGCCCTCGGCGAAGACCGAGCGCAGGCATTCGATGATCAGCTCGTCCTTCGAGCCGAAGTGCCGGTACAGCGTCATCTTGTTGGTGCCGGCCGCCTCGGCGATGGCCTCGACGCCGACGCCCCGGAACCCCTGCGCGTGGAACATCTCGCGCGCCGTCGCGACGATGCGGTCGCGTGGCCTGCGCTTTGCAACCGCGGCGCAGGGGTCTACCCTCGCGCCGGCGTCGTCCAGAACCGCCGCAGAAACTTCGACCATGGCCCTTGACGCTGATGTTACCGACCGGTAACGTCCGGCCTGTTACTGATCGGTAACAGAACCGCGGCGCGGGGTCAACGACGACCTGCCGCCGCGGGCGACGGCTCCACAGCCGTCACGCCGGACCATCGGCCCGGCACCGGGCCGCGAGGCCCGGCAAGGAGGCACCATGAGCTGGAACCGCGACCTCACCCTCGACGAAGCCCTGAACGATTTCATGATCGCCGCCGCCCTCCGGGCCGACCGCGTCGACCCCCGCCAGTTCGAGGCGTTGCTGCGCTCGACGGCCCGGCGGCTCGACGCCGAGCGCGCCCCGGCGGCGTCCCGCGCGTCGGGGGGGAGCGACGGCGGCGAGGCCGGCGATCCCGACGAGTGGTGCTTCCGTCCGGGCCGGGCCGCGAGGCCGGCCGCTTTCCTGGCCGCCCGCGCCTGCCGTCCCGCCCCCGGAGACCGTTGCACGTGGTAGAGTTCTTCACCCGGCGGCCCATCTTCGCTTCGGCGGTCGCCCTCGTCATGCTCATGGCGGGGGCGATCTGCTACAGGCTGCTGCCCGTCGCCCAGTTCCCGGACATCACGCCGCCGCAGGTGGTGGTCAGCGCCGTCTACCCCGGCGCCAGCGCGCAGGTCGTCGCCGACACGGTGACGACCCCGCTGGAGCAGCAGATCAACGGCGTCCAGGGCATGACCTACATGTCCTCCTCGTCGTCCAACGACGGCTCGGCCACCATCACGGTGACGTTCGACGTCGGCTACCCGCTCGCCATCGCGGCGGTGGACGTGCAGAACCGCGTGTCGCAGGCGGCCTCCTCGCTGCCCGCCATCGTCAACCAGGCCGGCGTGACGATCAAGAAGCAGAACCCGAACTTCGTCCTCATCGTCGACCTGACCTCGCCGGACGGCTCGGTCGACCCCGTGGCCCTGTCGAACTACGCCTACCTGCAGATCGTCGACCCCCTGAAGCGCCTCAACGGCGTCGGCGACGTGCAGATCTTCGGCGAGCGGCGCTATTCCATGCGCGTGTGGCTCGATCCGGACCGGCTCGCCAAGCTCGGCATCACGGCCACCGACGTGCAGGGCGCCATCCAGGAACAGAATGTCCAGGTGGCGGCCGGCAAGATCGGCCAGTCGCCCGCGCCGGCCGGCACGGCCTTCGAGATGCAGGTCAACGCGGTCGGCCGCCTGTCGACGCCCGAGCAGTTCGGCGACATCGTGGTGCGGGCCGACCCGGCCGCGGGCTCGGTGGTGCGGCTGCGCGACGTCGCCCGCATCGAGCTCGGCGCGCTGCAATACGCGTCCTCGGGCTTCTTCGGCGACAAGCCCGCCGTGGTGCTCGGCGTGTTCCAGCAGCCCGGCTCCAACGCGCTGCAGCTCCAGGCCGACGTCGAGGCCACGATGCGCAAGCTCAAGGAGCGCTTCCCCAAGGGCATCGACTACGGCATGCACTACGACACGACCAAGTTCGTGTCGGCCTCCATGCACGACGTGGTGATCACGCTGGCCGAGGCGCTCGCCCTCGTGGTGATGGTCGTCTACGTGTTCCTGCAGAGCTGGCGCACCACGATCATCCCGACCATCGCAATCCCCGTGTCGCTGATCGCGACGCTGGCCGTGATGGAGGTCTGCGGCTTCTCGCTCAACATGCTGAGCCTGCTCGGCATGGTGCTGGCCATCGGCCTCGTGGTCGACGACGCCATCGTGGTGGTGGAGAACGTCGAGCGCCAGCTCGAGATGGGCCACCCGCCGCTCGAAGCCACGCGGCGCGCCATGCGCGAGGTGACGAGCCCCATCATCGCCACGACCGCGGTGCTGATGGCGGTGTTCGTGCCGGTGGCCTTCATCCCCGGCGTGGCGGGCCGCATGTACAACCAGTTCGCCCTCACGGTGGCGATCTCGGTCGGCATCTCGGCCTTCAACTCGCTGACGCTGAGCCCCGCGCTCTCGGCCGTGTTCCTGCGCCACCGGCACGGGCAACCCTTCGTGCTGTTCCGCTGGTTCAACGCGGGCTTCGACGCGCTGTCGCACGGCTACGCGCGGCTCGTGCGCGGCTTCATCGCTTTCCGCTGGGGCCTGCTCGCCGGCTTCGCGGCGCTGCTGTTCGGGACCTACGGCTTATGGGAGCGCATCCCCTCGACCTTCCTGCCCGTGGAGGACCAGGGCTACTTCTTCGTGGTGATCCAGGGGCCGGACGGCGCCGCGCTCGAGCGCACCGACGCGGTCGCCAAGCAGGTGCGCGAGGTGCTGCAGAAGGAGCCCGGCGTCGAGATCGTCGGCTCCATCTCGGGCCTCAACTTCCTGACCAACGCGGCGCAGTCGAACTCGGCGGTCGAGTTCGCCATCCTGAAGCCCTGGGACGAGCGCCCGCCCGAGCAGCGCGCGTCCGAGATCGTCAACCGCGTGCGCCCGAAGCTGATGGGCCTCACCGGCGCCTTCGCGCTGTCGTTCGACCCGCCCTCGATCCCGGGCATCTCCGCCACCGGCGGCTTCGAGTTCGAGGTGGAGGACCTGACGGGCCGCGGCCCGGCGGCCCTCAACGAGGCCACCCAGGCCGTGCTGGCCGAGGCGCGCAAGCAGCCCGAGCTCGACCCGCACCAGATGTTCACGTCCTTCTCGACCGGCACGCCGGCCTACAGCTACGACCTCGACAGGAACAAGGCCAAGCTGCTCGGCCTCAGCCTGCCCGACGTGTTCAACACGCTGCAGGTCTACCTCGGCTCGCTCTACGTCAACGACTTCAACCTGTTCGGCCGCACCTTCCGCGTCACCATCCAGGCCGACAAGGAGGCGCGCGGCGACAGCTCCGCCCTGACGCGCCTCTACGTGCGCAACAACACGGGCGGCATGGTGCCGCTGTCCACGCTGGGCCAGCTCAAGCCCACCGTGGGTCCGGAAACGGTGCCGCACTACGACAACTACGCCGCCGCCAAGATCAACGGCGCGGCGGCGCCGGGCTACAGCTCGGGCCAGGCCGTGGAGGCCATGCAGCGCGCCGCCGAGGCCGCCCTGCCGCGCGACTTCACCTACGAGTGGACGGGCATCACCTTCCAGGAGCTGAAGGCCGGCTCGGCGGCGAGCCTCATCTTCGGCCTGGCGCTGCTCTTCGTGTTCCTGATCCTGGCCGCGCAGTACGAGAGCTGGACCATGCCCTTCATGGTGCTGCTCGCCGTGCCGCTCGCCCTGTTCGGCGCGCTGCTGGCGCTGTTCGTGCGGGGCATGCAGATCGACGTCTATTCCCAGATCGGCTTCGTGATGCTGATCGGGCTGGCGGCCAAGAACGCCATCCTGATCGTGGAGTTCGCGCGCCGCCTGCGCGAGGAGGGGGCCGGCATCGTCGAGGCCGCCATGGAGGCCGGGCGGCTGCGGCTCCGCCCCATCCTGATGACGGCCTTCGCCTTCATCCTCGGCGTGCTGCCGCTGGTGGTGGCGACGGGCGCCGGCGCAGCGTCGCGCCAGTCGATCGGCACCACGGTGTTCGGCGGCATGCTGGCCGCGACCGTGCTGACGCTGGTCTTCGTGCCGGTGTTCTACGCCGTCATCGAGCGGGCCCGCGAGGGCCGGGGCGCGGACGAGGGCGGCCAGGGCACGCCCGCCACCCCCGGCGTGACGGTGCTGCCGCACCGCCACGCCGAAGCCGCCGAGTAGGGAGAAGCCCCATGCGTTTCCGTTCCATCCCGCTCGGCACCCTGGTGCTCGTCGGGGCCGCCGCCCTGGCCTACAAGGCCGACCCGTCGATCCTCGACCGCCTGCCGCTGCCGCACGGGGCCGCGACGCCCGCCGCGGCCGCCCCGCCGCCGCCGGCCTTCGTCATGCCGGTGCCGGTGGCGCGCGTGGTCGCGCGCTCGATCCCCATCGTGCTCGACTACGCGGCCCGCACCGAGGCGATCCGCGCCGTCAACCTCCAGGCCAAGGTGTCGGCCTACGTGGTCGAGCAGCGCGTGCCGGACGGCGCCGACGTGAAGGCGGGCGACCTCCTGTACCGGCTCGACCGGCGCGACTTCCAGGTGGCGCTCGACCAGTCGAGCGCCCAGGTGGAGCGCGACCAGGCGTCGCTCGACTACCAGAAGGCCTCCTTCGAGCGCGGCGACGCCCTGTCGAAGACCGGCTTCATCGCCAAGGACGGGCTCGACCAGCGCGCCAGCGGCATGCACCAGGCCGAGGCCGCCCTGACGGCGGACCGGGCGATGCAGCGCGCCGCCCAGCTCAACCTCGACTACACGGACATCCGCGCGCCCTTCGCGGGCAGGCTCGGCCGCAACCAGGCGGCCATCGGCACGCTGGCGGGCGCGGGGCAGACGGTGTTGAACACGCTGGTCCAGATCGACCCCGTCTACGTCACCTTCGATCCCGGCGAGACGGACCTCGTGGAACTGCAGAAGGCGCGCCACGCCGGCACCGTGGCGGTGGACGTGACCGTGCCGGGCCAGGACGTGAGGCCGCACGTGGGCGAGCTGACCTTCATCGACAACAGCGTGTCGCGCGCGACAGGCACCGTGACGGCGCGCGCCACCATCGCCAACGCGGACATGAGCCTGCTGCCGGGCCAGTACGTGCGGGTGAAGGTGCACCTGCGCGAACAGCCCGACGCGCTGCTGGTGCCCCAGGTGGCCGTGGGGTCGAGCCAGCTCGGCAAATACGTCTTCGTCGTGGGCGCCGGCGACAAGGTCGAGCAGCGCGGCATCGCGCTCGGGCCGTCGGAGGGCGACCTCGTGGCGGTGACGGGCGACCTCAAGCCGGGCGAGCGGGTGATCACCGGCAACGTGCAGAAGATCGGCCCCGGCATGCCGGTGAAGCCCATGGAGGGCGGCGCGCCGCCGGCGTGAGATGAAGTCCGGTGCCGGTTCCGACACGGACGGGCGCGGGCCGGCCCGCGGCGCCGCGAGGATCGGCGACCTGTGCCGATCGGCCCGATCGTCCCGCCTCATTCCGAGCCGTGGCATCCGGCCCCGGCGCAGGATGGGAGCGAATGGAGAGTGCCGATCGCCGGCCTCACTCGCAGTATTGCTGCTGCTTCTCGCAGAACCGGTTCGGAGCGTTGCGCTCGGCCCGCGCCTTCTGGGCTGCGGAACCTTCCGAACCTGGATAGACGCGGTGCTCATCGGCGACGCGCTGCAGCGAGGACGCGATGCTCGGAGCGGCGATGCTGGCGACGGGCATCGCCACGGCGGACGAAGCAGTCGCGACCACGACGGACGACGACAGGACTGCCAGCAGAGCCGAGCTCTTCGAGACTGTGAGACGCTTCATCTGATCTGATCCCTCTCTCGTCGCGACGGCGCGAGCGATGGATACAGTTACAGACGACGTCGGTTACCGAGTCTACAACGATTGAGTAAAATCTAATTTAGTGGCGCCGGCATGATTCCGCCGTCATCGTCCTGTCACGCGGGGCTCGACGACGCGCCGCGAGGGCGGGCGCGCAGCCGCGCCTCCTCGAAGAGCAGCGCGCGCTTGACGAAGGTGCGCAGGGTCAGCACGGCGGCGAGCAGCCCGATGGCGGTCCAGCTCCGCAACTCGATCGTCTTCAGAAGCGCCGCGGCCGTCTCGAAGCCGAGCGCCGAGAGCACGCCGTCCGCCACGGCGAGCCGCCCGCGGACGACGGCACCGGGCGCCCCCCGCCCCGCCGCCAGCAGGGCGAGCGCGCGCAGGCCCGCGAAGGCGATGACGAGGCTGCCGCCGAACTGGATCAGGGCCGCGGCGCCCCCGATGAGGCCGTCGAGGGTCACGGTCCGGCGCTCAGGGGGCTGCGACGGAGGCCGGGACGGCGCGGCGCGCCTCGGCCTTGTCGATCTCGCCCTGCAGGAAATAGTTCAGCGCCGTGCGCAGCACCGCGATGGCGGCCAACTGGCCGATCTCGTTCCAGGTGGGCGCGACGGCGGTGCGCAGGATGTCGGCGGCGAGCTCGAACTCCAGCGCCACGGCCAGCCATCGCCCGAGCTTCAGTCGGACGTCCTCCTTGCGCCGATCGGCCGTCTCGCCGGGCGCGCCCGTGCCGGGGATGAACAGGATCAGCGCGCGGACCGTGCCCTCGATCGAGGCCAGGCCGATGATGAGCGCCGCCGCGGCCTCGGTGCCGCTCGCCAGCCACAGCGTGATCGCCTTGAACGTGTCTTCCATCGCGCTCCAATCCGGCGGCTCGGGCGTTGGTTGCCGGGCGTACCCGTGCGTGGCGTGAGCGCGATCGAGGGCGCTGGAAGAGCGGCAGGCCCGCATCGCCGCGGCGTCGACCGGCCGGGTGCCGGACGACGAGGCGGGCCTCGACGGAACCGCTGCGGATCACACGCCCGAGCGTCGAGCGGCGCGGATTGCCAAAGCGGCCGCGCTCGCCCAAGCTCCGTCCCGAGGCCGCGCCCGACGGCCCGCGACGGGGACACGCCATGGAGAGCCGCTACGCGCAGGTCTACGCCGCTTGGCGCCGCGATCCCGAGACCTTCTGGCGCGAGGCCGCCGCGGCGATCGACTGGATCAGGCCGCCGGACCGGATCTTCGAGCCCGCTTCCGGCCCCTACGGGCGCTGGTTCCCCGACGCGACGCTGAACGTCTGCCACAACGCCCTCGACCGCCACGCCGACGGCGGCCGGGCCGACCAGGTCGCGCTGGTCTACGACAGCCCCGTCACGGACACGGTGGCGCGGTATAGCTACGCGGAGTTGCGCGACGCCGTGGCGCGGCTCGCCGCGGCCCTGGCCCGCGAGGGCGTCGGCCGCGGCGACCGCGTGGTCATCTACATGCCGATGGTGCCGCAGGCGGTCTTCGCCATGCTGGCCTGCGCGCGGCTCGGCGCCGTCCATTCCGTGGTGTTCGGCGGCTTCGCGGCGCCCGAACTGGCGAAGCGCATCGACGACGCGCGGCCCGCGCTGGTGCTCACGGCCTCCTGCGGCTTGGAGGCGAGCCGTGTCGTCCCCTACAAGCCGCTGCTCGACGAGGCGCTGCGGCTGAGCCGCCACCCCGTGCCGCGCTGCCTCGTGTGGCAGCGCCCTCAGTCGCCCGCCACCCTGGTCGAGGGCCGCGACCGCGACTGGGCCGAGGCGGTCGCGGCGGTGGGCGAGGAGCGCGCGCCCTGCGCCGCGATGGCGGCGACGGACCCGCTCTACATCCTCTACACCTCGGGCACGACGGGCCTGCCGAAGGGCGTGGTGCGCGACGGCGGCGGCTACGCGGTGGCGCTCGCCTGGTCCATGGCGAACCTCTACGGCGTGGAGCCCGGCGAGTGCTTCTGGACGGCCTCCGACATCGGCTGGGTCGTGGGCCACAGCTACATCGTCTACGGCCCGCTGATCCACGGCGCCACGACGGTGCTCTACGAGGGCAAGCCGGTGGGCACGCCCGACGCCGGCGCCTTCTGGCGCGTCTGCGCCGACCACGCCGTGACGGGGTTCTTCACCGCGCCGACCGCCTTCCGCGCCATCCGCAAGGAGGACCCGGAGGGCTCGCTCCGCCGGCGGCACGACCTGTCCCGGCTGCGCACGATCTTCCTCGCCGGCGAGCGCGCCGACCCCACCACGGTGCGGTGGGCCGAGGAGGGCTTCGGCCTGCCGGTCGTGGACCACTGGTGGCAGACCGAGACCGGCTGGTGCATCGCCGGCGACCCCGTCGGGCTGGGGCTGCTGCCGGTGAAGCATGGGTCCGCGACCGTGCCGATGCCGGGCTTCGCCCTGAAGGCGGTCGACGAGGCCGGCGCCGAGGTGCCGCGCGGCACGATGGGGTCGCTGGTCGCGGAGCTGCCGCTGCCGCCGGGCGCCCTGCCGACGCTGTGGAACCAGGACGGGCGCATGCGCGAGTCCTACCTGTCGACCTTCCCGGGCCACTACGAGTCCGGCGACGCCGGGATGATCGACGCCGACGGCTACGTGTGGGTGATGGGCCGCACCGACGACATCATCAACGTGGCAGGCCACCGCCTGTCGACGGGCGGCATCGAGGAGGTGCTGGCGGCGCATCCCGACGTCGCCGAATGCGCCGTGATCGGTGTCAGCGATCCGCTGAAGGGCGAGGCGCCGCTCGGCCTCCTTGTGCTGAAGGCGGGCGCGGGGCGGGGCGGGGCCGAGGTGGAGCGCGAGGCCGTGGCGCTGGTGCGCGACCGCATCGGGCCGGTGGCGGCCTTCAAGCTTGCGCTGGCGGTCGGGCGCCTGCCGAAGACCCGGTCCGGCAAGATCCTGCGCGGCACGATGAAGAAGATCGCCGACGGCACGGCGTGGACGCTCCCCGCCACCGTGGAGGACCCGGCGGCGCTGGGCGAGATCGCGGCGGCCCTGAAGGCGCGCGGGCTGCCGGAGGGCTGAGCCGCCGAACCCGCACGGATCGAGGCGGATTCACCCAAACGGGTGATGACACTCGACGTCCGCCGTGCAATGGGCCGATGCATCGCTCGAAACGAGGTTGCGATGGCGGCGACGATTCTCACTCTCCTGCTGGCCGGCGGCGTCGGCCTCGTCGCGGCGGCGCAACGGCCGGGATCGCGCGCGGCGACGCTGGAGCGGCTCGGCGGGCTGATGCTGGTGTCGGGCCTGCTCGGGCTGGGGTTCGAGCTGGCGCATGCGGGCGGGTGAGGGCGAGAACCGAGGTTCAACAGTGGCAGTCGACGATCGTGAGCCAGTCGTCCGGGGCGGCGTTCGCGATCAGTCGCTCCCACAACTCGACCCAGACCTCGGTGCGGGCGGGGTCCTCGTCCAGGTTGAACAGCTCTGACGCGTGCCACTCGCCCCCGCTGACGACGGCCAAAGTGACAAGCGCCAGCCGACGCGCCCTGGCGAGCACGACCTCGCGCGGGCGGGACAACTGGACGATGTTCTCTCTCCACAGATGGCCCGCTACGCTCCGAACAGCCTGGACGGCGGGGTCCGTGTCGAAATGCCTCCATCCGTCCTCCTCGCCGTGTTGGCGCGTGAGCCGCTCGATGTCGGGGATCTTGCGGCCGGCGAGCGCTGCCTCGATCCGATCTCAGAGCGCAGCCTTGTGGTCCTCGGCTTGGCGTCCAAGCGCTGCGGAATCGAGGTCTCGTTTGCGCCTTTGGCTGCTGTCCCGCACGGGCTTGCAGCCCTCGTGCGTCCAGTCGGGGTCGAGCGCGCCCTCGAACCTGCCCCCGATTTGGAACCAGTCGTACCACGGATCGAGCGCGTCCGGATTGTGGTAGCACCATGACCACAGCACCCGTCCCATTTCGTCCTCGTCCGGTCGGTGGGGAGTGATGACGAGTGCTGCGAAGTGAGTCACGGCGCCCTCCGGTTCGAGCTGAAACCAGTGTGAGCTACCTTAGGTAGTATGTCTACGCAGGCTCGCTCAGCGCAGCCCGGCTTCCGCGATATACCCCTCCAACTCCGCCGCGCGATGGCCCGCCGTGTGCGCCTCCAGCAAGCGCGCCCGGCCCGCGGCGCCGAGCGCGCTCCGCTCCGCCTCGCCCATCCGGGTCAGCGCCCCGAGCACGGCGTCCCCGTCCCGCGCCACCAGGATGTCGCGCCCGTCCCGGAAGATCTCGCCCTGGCCGTCCCAGGGATCGGAGATGATCGGCGTCCCGCAGGCCGCGGCCTCGAACAGCCGCACGCTGGGGCTCCAGCCCGCCCGCACCATGTCGGCGCGGGTGACGTTGAGCGTGAAGCGGCTCACCCCGTAGAACTCCGGGTGGTCGGCCGGGCCGACGTGCTCGAAGCGCGTGACGTTGGCGGGCCAGTCGATCGTGGCCGGATATTGCGGGCCCGCCACGCAGAAGGAGAGGTGCGGCGCCCGGCGCGCGGGCTCGATCAGCAGCCGCTCCAGCACCGGCTGGCGGTCGTCCGAATAGGTGCCGAGGTAGGAGAGGTCGAAGCGCTTCTCCCCCGTCCAGGGGCGGTAGCGGCCCTCGTCGACGCAGCAGTAGAGGGCGCGCGGGCCCGGCGAGCCGAACTCCTCCGCGAGGCGGCCGAGCATCGGCCCACCCGTGAAGGACAGGTAGAGGGCGTAGCCGGGGATCAGCTCCGGGGCGAGGTATTCGCAGTCGCCGCGCTCCAGCGCCGCGACCGTCACCGGCGTGTCGATGTCGTAGAAGGCCGCGACGCCGCGCGCGTGCCCCTGCGCCCAGGCCCCGACGGCGCGGCCCTCCGGCACGTAGGAGCCGACCACCACGGCGTCGGCGGCCGCGACCTCGCCGCGGAAGCCGTCGAGGCCCGCGAGGTCGTCGTAGAAGGCGAGGCGGCAGAAGTCGGGCTCGGCGAGGTCGCGGTTTCGCCCCCCGTACCAGGGCACGTCCCGCTCCAGGAACAGCACCTCGTGGCCCCGGGCCGCGAAGGCGCGCAGGAGCGAGCGGTAGGTGGTGGCGTGGCCGTTGCCCCAGGACGAGGACAGCGACAGGCCGAGGACGACGAGCTTCATGCGCCGGCGCGCTCCGCCCGGCGCGCCTTGAGCAGCGCGTCGACCTCGGCGCCGCGGCGCGCGTAGGTGTGCTCGCCGAGGATGCGGGCGCGGGCGGCGTCGCCGATCGCGCGGGCGCGCTCCGGCGTCAGGGCGGCGACGTGCTCGGCGACGTCGCGCCCGTCGCGCGCGACCAGCACCTCCGTGCCCTCGGCGAGGAACAGGTCGAGCCCCACCCAGGCGTCGGTGATCAGGCAGGCGCCGGCCCCGGCCGCCTCGAACACGCGGGTGGCGGGCGAGAAGCCGACCTCGGCCATGGAGTCCCGCGCGACGTTCAGCACCGCCAGCGGCGAGGTGTTGAACGCGTTGTGGTCGCGCGTGCCGACGTGGCCGATGCGGCGCACGTTGTCCGGCATGGGTTTGCCGTCCCAGCCGTTGCCGCCGAGCAGGAAGCTCCGCTCGGGCAGGCGCGCCGCGGCGTCGAGGAAGAAGCCTTCCACGCGCGCTTCGCGGTCCGGCAGGCGGTTGGCGAGGAAGGACAGGTCGGCGCGGAACCGCGCCTCGGCCGGCACAGGGTGGTGCGTCGTCGGGTCGAGCGCGTTGTAGATCGGCACGCAGCGGCGCGCCCCGAAGCCCTCGTAGGCTGCGACCACCGGCGGGCCGCCCCCGTAGGTGAAGACGTAGTCGAGGCCTGGCAGGGCGCGGCGCAGCGCCTCCTCGGAACCGGCGCGCAAGGCCGCCAGCGTCGCGGGGGCGTCGACGTCCCAGAAGACCCTGAGCGCGTCGGCGCGGGCACGCGCCATCACGCCCTCGACCAGGGCGTCGTCGAACACGCCGACGCCGCTCGCCTTCACGACGACGTCGAAGCGCGGGGCCGCCTCGAGCACCTGACGCAGGCCCTCCTCGGTGGCGGGGTAGACCACCACCTCGGCCCAGTCCGGCGGCTCGATGTCGCGGTTCTCCTGCCGGCCGTAGGCGTCGGGCTCGAAGAAGGTCGTGCGGTAGCCGCGCGCGTGGAGGTCGCGGATCATGCCGCGGTAGTAGGTGGCGGCGCCGTTCCAGTAGGAGGACAGGAGCGAGGAGCCGTAGAAGGCGACGTTCATGCGGGGACCGATGGGGCGGGGGAGGCCTGGAGGGTTGCGAGCACGGTGGTGAGCTCGTCGACGCGGTGCGCGCAGGTGTGGCGCGCCCGGATCGTGGCGAGGCCCTGCGCGACGAGCCGCGCGCGCAGGTCCGCGTCGTCGCGCAGGGCGGCGATGTGGCGCTCCATCTCGGCGCCCGAGCGCGCCATCAGGAAGTCCTCGCCGACCGTGAACAGGTTCTCGGCGTCGTCCCAGGGCGCGGACACCAGCGGGATGCCGCAGGCCAGCGCCTCGAAGACGCGGATGGTGGGGATGCCCGGCAGCAACTCGACGTAGAAGCGCCGCGGCACGTGCACGGTGGCGAGGTGGCGCGCGAAGACGGCCGGGGCGGAGGCGTTCGGCAGCCAGCCGCGGTACTGCGCCTCGTAGCGGCGCAGCGTGTTCCGAGCCTCCTCGGGGTAGCGCACGCCGTAGATGTCGAGCGGCATGTCGAGCCGCCGCGCCGGGCCGAACAGGAAGTGTTCGAGCTCGGCCGAGCGCTCGCCGTCGCCCCAGTTGCCGATCCACACGAGGCCCCGGCGCTCGCCGGAGGCGAGCCGGTCGCCTTCGACCGCCGGGGGGCGGAACACGCGCGTGTCGGCGGCCTCGTGCCACACGAACACGCGGTCGCCCCAGCCCCAGCGGCGGTACACGGCGGCCAGCGTCTCGCCGAAGGCCAGCACGCCGTCGTAGCCGTCGAGGTCGAAGGCCCGGATGGCGTCGGGCTCCGACACCGCGCGGTGGTGGGTGTCGTGGAACAGCAGGGTGAAGTTGGCGCCGTTCCGGCGCGCGCGGCCGAGCGCGGCCACGAGCGCCGGCTCGTTCCACTCGTGCACGATCACGAGGTCGTCGCCCGCGCAGGCCTCGGCGGGGTCGAAGCCCGCGCCGAAGGAATGCGAGTGGAGGTCCGGGTAGTTCCGGCGGAAGGCGTCGAGGCCGGCCTCGCCGGCGTCGGCCAGCAGGTTGTCGAGGCTCCAGGCGCCCTCGGGCTCGTAGGTCGAGACCGCGTGGCCGCGGCGCACGAGCTCGCTCAGCACGCCGCGCAGGAAATGCGCGTTGCCGTGGTTCCAGCAGGACAGGAGCGAGTGGGTGAAATAGCTGATCTTCATCGACTGTCGGACGGTTCAGGACGCGCTTCCCTTCTCCCCTCGCGGGAGAAGGTGGCCCGGCGGAGCCGGGTCGGATGAGGGGGGCCGGCGCGGCGCTCTCCGATCGAAGGGGGCATCGTCGAGCGTCGCGCCATGCCCCCTCATTCGCCTCTCCTTCGGAGAGGCACCTTCTCCCGCCGGGGGAGAAGGGTGCACAGTCTGAGGGCGTGCCATCGGCATCATCGCGTGCCGAAGGCCGCCACCGCGGCCGCGTGCGCCTTGAGCGTCGCCTCCGCCATGGCGTCGACCGTGTGGCGCGCCGCGCGCTCGCGCGAGGCGGCGGCGCGCTCGGCCCGGTCGGCGCGGTCGCCGAGCAGGCGCAGCACCGCCGCCGCCAGCGCGCGGTCGTCGTGCGGGGCGACGAAGAGCGCGGCGTCGCCCCACAGCTCGCGGAAGGTCGGGATATCGGACAGGACCAGCGCGCAGCCGGCCTGCGCGGCCTCCAGCACCGACAGGCCGAAGGGCTCGTAGAGCGCGGAGGACACGAAGACGGGCCGCTCGGCGAGCCTCGCCCGCAGCGCCGCGGGCCCGAGCGTGCCGAGCGCGACGGTGTGATGCAGGGCGATGCGGGCCCCGTTCGGCCCCGTCAGGGGACCAGCGGCCTCGACCGCCACGGGCAGGCGCGCCGCGGCGCGGTCGAGCACGGCGAGGTTCTTGCCCTCGTCCCACAGCCGGCCGGCGGTCAGCACGGACGGCGCAGGGGCGGCCGGCTCGGCGGCCGCGGGGGCGGGGTCGCGCCCGTTCGGCACGACGAGCGGCGCGGCGCCGAAGCCGTAGACCCGGCGCGTGGCCTCGGCGAAGGCGGCGCTCGGGGCCGCGAGCGCGTCGGCCGCCGCCATGCCGGCCTCGTGCAGGGCCGTGCGCCACCGGAAGTCGCCCGGCATGGGCTCGCCGCCCCGCACGGCCTGCCACCACGTGGCGAGGCAGGAATGGGTGACCGCCAGCGTGGGGCAGGGGAAGGGGCCCGCCGCGCCGAGCGCCGGGTGGTTGAGGTGGAGGAGGTCAGCCGTCTCGCGTGCCGCGAGCCGGGCCAGCGCCCGGCCGCCCTTCTTCACCGCGGCGGCATCGGCGGCGAGCCAGTCGGGCGCGTGGCCGAGGTCGTGGACGGCGAGGCCGCGCTCCGCGGCGTCGGCGCGCTGGGCCTCGTTCGGGGCGGGGCCGAGCACGGCCAGTGTCACGCGGTAGCCGCGGCGTCCGAGCGCCGCCCCGAGGTCGAGCGCGTAGGTCCACACGCCGCCCACCGCGTCGGCCGTCATCAGGACGTGACGGCTCGCGGACGTCACCGGCAGCAGGCCGCTTCGAGGTCGCGGAGCGGCAGGGGCTGCTGGTCCTGGATCTCGCTCATGCGGTCGAACTGGGCGAGGTAGTGCGCGTGAGCGCGCTCCCAGGCCTCGCCGTCCGGCAGGCCGAACAGGCGGCGGTAGTCGGGCGAGGACGGGTAGGGGTAGAGCGGCACGGGGTCGTTGGCCCAGACGCCGCGGGCCCTGAGGCCGTCGCGCCATTCCGCCACGAGGGCCGGGTCGTCGCCCGCCACTTCGAGGAGGTTCGCCTGCACGAAGGGCACGGTGCGCCGCGCGTGGACGAGGCGCTCCGCGAGGTCCTCCGTGGTCATGCGGCAGCTCTTGTCGAGGGCGGCGCGGCCCTCGACCGTGAGGCTCTCGACGCCGGCCTCGATGGACACGCAGCCGGCTTGGCCCAGGAGGTCCAGCATGTCCGGCTTCCACAGGTCGATGCGGGTCTGCACGCCGAACGCGACGGGGCGCGACACCAGCGCCTCCAGGAGCGGCTTCTGGGGGAGGAAGATCTCGTCGATGAAGTAGAGGTAGGTGACGCCCTGCGCGACGAGCCCGTCGATCTCGGCCAGCACGGGTTCGAGGTCGCGCTTCCGGTATTTGTCGCGGAAGTCGATCTTGGCACAGAACGAACAGTGGTAGGGGCAGCCGCGCGAGGCCTCGACCTCGGCGCCGGGCCCGTGCCCCTCGCTGCCGTAGCGGTGGTGGTGGTGGTGGTGCCGGTCGATCCAGGATCGGTCCCAGGTGAGCGGCGCGGCGTCGGTGAAGCGCGCCGAGGCGGGACCTCCGGTGACGCGGACCGCGCCGCCGTCGTGGAAGGCCACCGAGGGCACGCGCGCGAGATCGGTGGCCTCGGCCAGCGCCGCCACGACCTCCTCGCATTCGCCGCGCACCACCACGTCGCAGCCGAGCTTGCGCAGCGCCGTCTCGGGCGTGGCCGAGCCATGCGGGCCGACCGCCACCGTGCGGCCGCCGCGCGCGCCGAGCGACTGGAGGAAGGCGCGGGGGCTCCGGAGCTCGGGCGGGGCGCAGCGCCAGAACAGGTAGGACGGCGCCGTCGTCACCACCGTCATGGCGGGGGCGAAGTCCGCCACCGCGTCGGCCAGGGCCTCGTTCGAGCGCGCCTGGAGCGCGCCGTCGAGCATCAGCACGTCGTGGCCGGCCCGCTCCAGCAGGTTGCGGCAGTAGCCGAGCTCCAGCGGCAGGTGCGGCTCGCGGCAGCCGAAGTAGATCGACTGCGAGAAGTCCCAGGCGGGATCGACGAGGGCGACTCTCACGGGCGGGCTCCGCGGCGGACCGGGCGCGGCAGGGTGTGGGCTGACGTCATGCCGCCACCCTAGCCCGCCGCCCGCGCCTTGTCTGCCGCCGCCGGCAGCGCGACTCCGTGCTCGGCGGCGAGCCAGCCGACGAGCCGCGCGACGCCCTCGCGCCAGGGCCGGAACGGCTTGAGCCCGAGCGCGTCCGAGGCGGCGCGCGCGTCCGACACGTAGTAGCGCTGGTCGCCGGGGCGCCAGCCGTGCGTCTCGGCCCGCACCGGCCGGCCCGTGAGGGCTTCGAGGTGGCGCAGGAGCTGGCGCAGGCTCACCGCGTTGGCGGGGCCGCCGCCGAGGTTGAAGGCCCGGCCCGCCACGCGGTCGATATTGCGCCAGCAGCCCAGGTAGGCGTCGACCGCGTCGTCGACGTCGAGCACGTCGCGCACCTGGCAGCCGTCGCCGTAGAGGCTGATGCCCTGGCCCTTCAGGGCCGAGATGGCGAAGTGGGCCACCCAGCCCTGGTCCTCGGTGCCCATCTGGCGCGGCCCGTAGATGCAGCTCATGCGCAGCACCGCGGTCGGCACGCCGAAGGAGCGCGCGAAGTCGAGCACGTACTGGTCGGCCGCGCCCTTGGAGCAGCCGTAGGGCGTGTGGAAGTCGAGCGGGCGCGCTTCCCCGACCCCCGCCGCGCGGACGGCCTCGTCCACGGGGACGTAGGCGTCGTTGGTGAGCCTCAGCTCGACGTCGGCGAGGTCGCCGTAGACCTTGTTGGTCGAGGCGAAGACCAGCGGCACGGGCTGCCCGCGCCGGCGCAGCGCGTCGAGCAGCGTCACGGTGGCGCGCACGTTGATCTCGAAGTCGTCGAGCGGCTCGACCATGGAGGTCGTCACCGCCACCTGGGCGGCGAGGTGGAACACCGCGTCGGTCTCGGCGGCGGCGCGGCCCAGCGCCTCCGCGTCGCGCACGTCCGCCACCACGGCCGTGACGGCGTCGCCGTGGCGCGCCTTCAGCCAGTCGAGGTTGCGTTGCACCCCGGGGCGCGTCAGCGCGTCGTAGACCGTGACGCGGTGCCCGAGCCCGGCCAATCGGTCCGACAGGTTCGAGCCGATGAAGCCGGCGCCGCCGGTGACGAGGACGTTCGACGGGGTGTCGCCCCGTGCCGCGACAGGGTCGCGGGTCATCAGACGACGAGGCCCCGGGCTTCGAGCTCGCGCCGCGCTTCCGCCACGCGGTCGACGGCCTGCTGCCGCGCGACCCATTCGGCGAGCTCGGCGAGCCCCTCGCGGAAGTCGGCCTGCGGCTCGTAGCCGAGCTGCTCGCAGATGTGGTCGATGTCCGGGATGCAGTGGCGGATGTCGCCCGCGCGGGCCTTGCCGGCGATCTCGGGCGGCAGGTCGCGGCGCCCCATCGACTCGGCCAGCAGGGTCGCGACCTCCTCCACCGTGCGGTCCTCGCCCGAGCCGACGTTGAACACGCCGCCCGCCGCCTTGGGATGGTCGAGCGCCAGGATGAAGGCCCGCGCCACGTCCGACACGTGGACGAAGTCGCGGCGCTGCTGCCCGTCCTCGAAGATCACCGGAGCCACCCCGTTGTGGAGCCGCGAGGCGAAGATGGCGAGCACGCCCGTGTAGGGGTTCGACAGCGCCTGGCCGGGGCCGTAGGCGTTCCACAGCCGCAGCGCCACGCCCTCCATCCCGTAGGCGGGCGCGAGGGTGAGGGTGAGGCGCTCCTGCGTATATTTCGAGATGGCGTAGACGGAGGCCAGCGTCGGGCGCTTCGATTCCGGGGTCGGCACCGGCTCCATCGGGCGGCCCTGCGCGTCGAGCGGGTCCCAGGAGCCGTCCGGGTTGCGGCCGCCGCGCAGCACCCCCTCGTGCAGCGCGCCGTCGCGGTCCTGGTAGAGGCCCTCGCCGTAGATGCTCATGGACGAGGCCACGACGACGCGGCGCACCGGGCGGTCGATGAGCTTCTGGAACAGGGTGGCCGTGCCGACGTCGTTGACCGACACGTAGCGGTCGATCGCATACATGCTCTGGCCGACGCCGACCTCGGCGGCGAGGTGCACGACCTTGTCGACGCCCTGGAGGGCGCGGGCCACGGCGTCGCCGTCGCGCACGTCGCCCTCGTGAACCTCGACGTGGGGGCCGAGCTCAGCCACGGCGGAGCGGTCGTGATGCACCTGGTCGATGAAGGAATCCAGCACCCGGACCTCGTCGCCCTTCTCCAGGAGGGCGCGGGACAGGTGGCGGCCGATGAAGCCGGCCCCGCCGGTGATGAGGACCTTCTCGGCCATGCGTGACTCTGCCTCCGACTCGAACGCTGCGGAGGTTCTTCTAACCTCGTCCGACGAAAGCGAGAAGGGTCGACGCGCCCTTCTCCCCGCCTGCGGGGACGCAGACGTCCGGCGATGAGCGTCATGCGCGACCCTCCACCCCTGCACCCGTCATAGCGCGTCGATCGTCGCCGATCCGCCACATCGGGCCGTCAATCTGCCCCCATGAAGCCCATCCCCGCTCCCGTCCTCCTGGCCGCCGTGGCCGCTTCCTGCCTCGTGCCGGGTGCGGTCCGGGCCGAGGTCGTGCTCGACTGGCCCGTCGCCTGCAGCGTCGGGACCGACTGCGAGATCCAGCACTACGTCGACCACGGCGGGGGCGGCGACGCCAAGGACTACCGCTGCGGGACCGTCACATACAGGGGCCACAACGGCACGGATATCCGCGTCCCCACCCTGGCGGATGAGCGCCGCGGCGTGGCCGTCCTGGCCGCGGCCCCGGGCCGGGTGCTGCGCGTGAGGGACGGCATGGAGGACATGTCGGTCGCCGTGGTGGGGCACGACGCCGTGAAGGACCGTGACTGCGGCAACGCTGTCGTGATCGCCCATGCCGATGGGTTCGAGACGCAATATTGCCACATGGCCAAGGGCAGCGTCGCGGTGAAGCCGGGCGACGCCGTCGTGGCCGGACAGGCCATCGGCCGGGTCGGGCTGTCGGGCGACACCGAGTTCCCGCATCTGCACATCACCGTGCGGCACGCAGGCCAGGTCGTCGATCCCTTCGCCTACGGCGCCGTCGAGGGCTCCTGCGCGGGCGGCACGTCGCTGTGGCGGCCGTCGCTCGCCCCCGCGTTGACCTACAAGAACGGGGCGGTGCTCAACTTCGGCCTGTCGCCCGAGCCGGTCACCATGGCGCAGGTCGACGACGGTTTCGGGGCCGGCCCGCTCGCCCCCTCGTCGCCCGCCGTGCTGGCCTACGTGCGGGCGATCGACCTGCGGCGGGGGGACGTGCAGCGCCTCGTGATCACGGGCCCCGCCGGCACTCTGATCGACCGCAGCGAGCCGCCGCTCCCTTCGAACAAGGACCAGGTCTACCTCGGCGTGGGCCGCCGCCGGCCGCCGCAGGGCTGGCAGCCGGGCCTCTACGCGGCGGACTACACCGTCTCGCGCGACGGCGTCATCGTGGTGCGGCGCAGGGTCGAGGCCAGCGTCGTCGCCGCGGAGGTCAGGCCCTGAGGGGGCGCAGGCTTGGAGGGCACACCCGCGCGGGGCACAGCGGCGGACGCTGGGACCGCGCCCCCGCCTCCGGCACGACATCCGCACCCCCGGATGGTTGTGCGGCCCATGAGCTTCGCCTAGGTTGGGGCGCCGTCGAAACGCCGGGGCGCGTCGCGGGTGGCCTCGCGCACGACCGCTCAGGAGAGATGCTTGACCCGTATCGCGGCGATCACCCCCGCCCATCGCGAGCACCTCCGCCAGCTCAAGGCCGACTTCGACCGGGCCTACGACGCCATCGAGGACGTGACCGACCGGTCGAGCCCGAGCTTCCGAGGCGCCGAGGCCCGGTATCGCACGTGGATCAAGGCGATCGACTCGCAGGCGCTGGCGCTGCTCGACGACCTCGACGCGCTCGACATCGGTGGCGGCGGCCCGCGGCCCCAGGCCTCGCCCCCGGCCCGTGGTCCCTACTCGCCCGTGGCATCGGTGGGCGTCGGCGACGTCGACCACGTGTTCTCGGAGATGGAGGACATGCTCCACGCGCGCGACCTGATCGAGGATGAGGACGAGGGCGCTTCCGAGATCTTGGGCATCTTCGCGCCCGCAGGATCGACAGCCAGATCACGCTGAGAGTCTTCTCTGATTGGGGCTCTGGAGGTCAAGCGCTCCTGTCAGGTTTTTTGTCCCGTTCCCGCGGGTCACACGCTTCTCTTCGCGGTCGGCGTTTCGCCGCCGCATGATGGGGTCAGTCCGGCTCGGTCCCTCGATCTGTTTCACGACCTCGCGACGTCGCCGCGGGCTCAAGACTCTCAACGAGGTGGCCTTACCGATCGTCCCCACGGGAACGGTCCACATCACCCTTTCAGGTGAAGCTCGTGCGGGTGGCGGCCCGCGGTGTCCTCCGAGCGTCAGGCAACTACGGTGGCGGGCGCGGTGGTCGGCCCGGTGCCGAACCGAAAGTCGGTACCGTCGCTCCACATCCGGTGCAGGACCACGGCCAGCTTTCGGGCTACGGCAACGCGCGCCCGCGCCATGCCGCGATGCTTGGCGATCGTCATGCCCCAGGCCCGCAGGCTGGACCATTTCTGGCTGCGCACGAGCAGCGCGTTAGCGGCCTCGTACAGGGCCGTTCGCGCCAGTTCGTCGCCGCATCGGCTGATCTTGCCCTGAATGTCGGTCTCGCCCGACTGGTAGCGCGAGGGCGTCAGGCCGAGATGGGCACCGACGTCGCGCGAATGGCCGAACCGATCGGGTCGGTCGATCGTGGCGCGAAACGCCAGGGCGGTGATCGGGCCGACGCCGGGTGCGCTCATCAGCCGCCGACAGATCTTTTCCTCGCGCACGATCTTCAGCACCTGTTTTGTCAATCGGGCGAGCTGCTGGATCATCGTCGACAGTACAGTGAGCAACGGCTCCACCATCGCCAGCAACGCTGTGTCGTCCGAGCAGAGTTCGCGCACACGCTTGTCGAAGGCCGCCCGGCTCGGCGTGCCGACCTTCAGCCCGGCTTCCCGAAGCATGGCCCGAACGACGTTCTCGATCGACCGCATCTCGTTCAGCACCGTGCGGCGTGCGACCAGCAGCGAGCGCCACAGCCGGCACTGCTGCGACTTGACGTGCACCTGCCGGAACCAGCCGGTGCGCATGATCTGCGCCAGGGCACGCGCGTCGTTGCGGTCGGTCTTGTTGGGCATGGTCTTCATGGCGGCGTTGGCCTGCCGTGTCTCGATGCAGACCGCCGCCAGCCCCGCCGCGCGCAGGCCCTCGTGCAGCCAAGCCGTCAACGAGCAGGCTTCGAGGCCGATCCGCTCGATCGGCAGCTTCAAGCCCTGCAGGGCCGCAACCAGCGGCCCTGGCGCGCTCGCGGCGCGCAGCTCCTTCACGATCCGACCCGCGTCATCGACCACGCAGATCGCGGTCTCTTCCAGGGACACGTCCAGTCCGGCATAGTACGTCATGGTTGCTCCTGTCGCGATGCTTGTGGCCGCTCGACACGGACCACGTTGAACCATCCGGGCAGGAGCAGCCACCGTTGGGCCTGGGCTGGAGCCCCAATCACCCCATCTGTTTGCTTAGGTCGTGTGGACGAGTTTGCTCGAGGACAGTCCCACGGCGAATGCGACGATGGATCGGAAGCTTCTCGCGGTCTTTTCGCATCGGCGGGCGGCACGCTCAAAGCGCTTGAGCCGTCCGATGCGGGCTCGTGCTTCGTAGAGGGGGCGGGCGATGAAGGCCGGCCAATTCTTCCCATCGGCTCTGTGGGGGGATCAGCGGTGCCATGCCGCGCTTCCTCGCGGCGTTCCGCTTGGTTTTCCTGTCATCGCCCTTGTCGCAGATCACGGCACGTGGCCGAATGGCGAGGCCGAGGTCGAACAGGGTTTCGAAGTGTCGCCCGTCGCAGGCTTCACCGCCGGTCAGGCCGAAAGCGATGATGCCGCCGGAAGCGTCGGACTTGGCATGGATCTTCGTGGCGAAGCCACCGCGCGAGCGGACGAGCGCTTGTCCGACCACGCGTCTGGCGGCGTCGGAGCCGCGCGGGCTCCGAACCGGAACAGCCTTGACCGCCTGCCTGTCCACCACGGCCAGGCGCGGGTCGTGGTGTCGGCCCCGCGCGCCCGGCGCCGCGCCATGTGGCACATCAGCGCCTCGAACAGCTCCTTCTCGCCCCAGCGGTCGCCCACGCGCAGATGTCAGGCGATCGCCCCCCACGATCGCGATTGTCGGCACCGCTCGCCCCCTGCGTGGCGGGTCAGCCTGCTCCGGCCACGCCGCCATCCGGCCAACCGCAAGCATCGTCACCATGCTCTTCAGGCCGGCCTCGTGCCGTGCCCGATGCGCTCCGGTCCACATCTCACCCCTCAACGCCGCCCGGCCAAGCGGCTGTTGGTGTTCCACACGGGACAGATGAGGATCAGGCGCAGAGGCGGCTCAGACAGATGGGGTGATTGGGGCTCCAGCCCAGGCCCAACGGTGGCTGCTCCTGCCCGGATGGTTCAACGTGGTCCGTGTCGAGCGGCCACAAGCATCGCGACAGGAGCAACCATGACGTACTATGCCGGACTGGACGTGTCCCTGGAAGAGACCGCGATCTGCGTGGTCGATGACGCGGGTCGGATCGTGAAGGAGCTGCGCGCCGCGAGCGCGCCAGGGCCGCTGGTTGCGGCCCTGCAGGGCTTGAAGCTGCCGATCGAGCGGATCGGCCTCGAAGCCTGCTCGTTGACGGCTTGGCTGCACGAGGGCCTGCGCGCGGCGGGGCTGGCGGCGGTCTGCATCGAGACACGGCAGGCCAACGCCGCCATGAAGACCATGCCCAACAAGACCGACCGCAACGACGCGCGTGCCCTGGCGCAGATCATGCGCACCGGCTGGTTCCGGCAGGTGCACGTCAAGTCGCAGCAGTGCCGGCTGTGGCGCTCGCTGCTGGTCGCACGCCGCACGGTGCTGAACGAGATGCGGTCGATCGAGAACGTCGTTCGGGCCATGCTTCGGGAAGCCGGGCTGAAGGTCGGCACGCCGAGCCGGGCGGCCTTCGACAAGCGTGTGCGCGAACTCTGCTCGGACGACACAGCGTTGCTGGCGATGGTGGAGCCGTTGCTCACTGTACTGTCGACGATGATCCAGCAGCTCGCCCGATTGACAAAACAGGTGCTGAAGATCGTGCGCGAGGAAAAGATCTGTCGGCGGCTGATGAGCGCACCCGGCGTCGGCCCGATCACCGCCCTGGCGTTTCGCGCCACGATCGACCGACCCGATCGGTTCGGCCATTCGCGCGACGTCGGTGCCCATCTCGGCCTGACGCCCTCGCGCTACCAGTCGGGCGAGACCGACATTCAGGGCAAGATCAGCCGATGCGGCGACGAACTGGCGCGAACGGCCCTGTACGAGGCCGCTAACGCGCTGCTCGTGCGCAGCCAGAAATGGTCCAGCCTGCGGGCCTGGGGCATGACGATCGCCAAGCATCGCGGCATGGCGCGGGCGCGCGTTGCCGTAGCCCGAAAGCTGGCCGTGGTCCTGCACCGGATGTGGAGCGACGGTACCGACTTTCGGTTCGGCACCGGGCCGACCACCGCGCCCGCCACCGTAGTTGCCTGACGCTCGGAGGACACCGCGGGCCGCCACCCGCACGAGCTTCACCTGAAAGGGTGATGTGGACCGTTCCCGTGGGGACGATCGGTAAGGCCACCTCGTTGAGAGTCTTGAGCCCGCGGCGACGTCGCGAGGTCGTGAAACAGATCGAGGGACCGAGCCGGACTGACCCCATCATGCGGCGGCGAAACGCCGACCGCGAAGAGAAGCGTGTGACCCGCGGGAACGGGACAAAAAACCTGACAGGAGCGCTTGACCTCCAGAGCCCCAATCAGAGAAGGCTCTGAGTCGCCGCCGGCGGCGACGCGGTCGTGCCGGCGGATGGCCGATCACTCCGCCGCTGCGCTGAGCATCCCCAAGGACCTCAATTGCTCCTCGCGGATCTTCGCTCCTGCTTCGTCGTAGACGAAGGGCAGGAAGGCGTAGCGGCGGCCGTAGGTCACCCGCGACACGGCGTGCAGGATCGCGGCCGGGAACACCACTGCCCAGCCCTGTGGAGCCTTGATGCCGCGCTGGCTGTATTCGGGGAAGCTCACTTCGCCGCCGTCGAAGTCCTCGCTGAGGTTGATCGAAACGGCGTAGCGGCGATGCGCGGTGAGCCCTGGGCCGTTGTCGCGGTGGGGGCGGAAATGGGCGTTGTCCTCGGCGGCGTAGCAGCCGACGATGTAGCGCTCCATGCGGGTGACCTTCGTGAAGAAGATGCGCTCGATCTCGGGCAATACCCGCCGCGCGATCGTGCCCTGCAGGCGGCGGATCAACTGCGGATCCTCGATGGTGAAGTCGCGGCGGCGCTTGAACGAATGGTCGTTCACCCCGACGCCGTTGCGGTAGATGCCCGACTCCGAGCCGCCGTCGGCGTCGTAAAGGCCGACGAGGTGGCGGCACAGCGCGCGGTCGAACACGTTGGGCAGCAGCAGCACCGGCACCGGCAACTCGAAGCCGGCGTAGTCCTTCGGCGCCGGCAGCTCGCGCAGCATGCGCAGCACCGCCTCGTGGTCCTCCGGCCCGGCGCCCAGCGGGACGTTGGCGAGGACGTGCAGCGTCGGGTCCACGACGAGCCAGAAGGGACGCGACGCTCCGGGCAGGCCCGACGCGCCCGGCTCGCGCGCGAGGGCGCCGCAGATGCGGGCTGCGGTGCCCGAGGCGTCGTCCATGAAACGGACACCCGGCAGCATGTCGGCGACGCGGCCCGCCGCCTTGTCGGCCGGGTCGCGCCCCATGCCGAAGAAGCAGGCCCGCTCGTCGTCGAACAGGTGGCGGCCGCCGCGCACCGCCGCCAGCGCGGCCGCGACGGCCGGTTCCGCGGCCGAGGCGTAGAACAGGAACACGAGGTAGCGTCCCGCCACCGTGTGGTAGCCGAAGGGCACGTCGGGCGCATCGCGCAGCGCGGCCCAGGGGAACAGGTCGCCGCGCGACAGGTTCACGAACGACATTCCCGCATCTTCCGCCACCGGCCCGCCCTCCGACGCGTGTTCCGATCGTTTCACCCCAGGTCTTAGCCAAGGCTAAGCGGCGTGACAACGGCCCCGGTGACGTCCGCAGGGCTCCGCACTCGGGTTGTCGGGATGCGTGAAGCCCGAGATCATGACGGCTGGGCAGCCTGCTCCCCAGGCAAGCCACGCCAGGGCAATCGCCTCAGGTTAACGCGGGCTGCGCGGCCGCGAGCGGGTCGACATGGCCTTCGCCTTCTCGGCCGCCTGCAACCTCGTCTGCCTGTCAAAGCTGCTCGCTGGACCAGAGGTGGCGTGAGGTGGCGGGGCATGGGCGCCTGTCCCGCCGCGACGAGCGCCAGCCCCGTCGCGGCGGCAGAGAAGCGGACGGCAAAAAGACCGACCCTCACGCTTTCCGCCATCTACCAGCCAAAAACAACGCAGGAAGAAGCTGAGAGGCTGGACGTCGATCCTTTTTCAGCGACCTGCTGGGGAACGGTCTGGGATATAGCTCAAATCGATGCCGAAAAGAACGATAAAAGCAATGTCTTAGGGGAAAACGTTGGCGGAGAGAGCGGGATTCGAACCCGCGATACGGTTTCCCGTATACACACTTTCCAGGCGTGCGCCTTCAACCACTCGGCCACCTCTCCGGCCGGCGCTCACGCGCCGGGCCGACCCGGAGGTCGGCGGGCCCCCGGTTGGCGGGGCCGACAGCGGTCTATCATCGGAGACGCGCCGAGCGCAACAGCCGGGCCGCGGTTTCCCCCCGCCGCGCGGCATCTCCCGCCGTGGTCCCGGAACGGGCTCCGTTGTAAGGCACCGGGGCGGGCCGCGCCGGCCCGCCCTTTCGACGGCGGTCCATGCTCCGGTTCCTGCTCCGCGCCATCGGCTTCGTGCTGGTGGCCGCCGCCTTCGCGACCCTGGTGGTGGACGGCAGCCGCTCCATCGCCGGCGGGCGCGCGCTCTTCTACACGCTGGGCGAGATCGCGGCCTGGCTCGGCGGGGCGCACTACGCCGCGGCGCTGGCCGCGGCGGGCGCCTGGCCCGGCCCGGCCCAGCGCCTCGTGGCCGGGGTGCTCGCCGTGCCGGGTTTCGCCGTCACCGGGGCTCTCGGCCTGCTGCTCCTCTACGCCGGGCGCCCGCCGGCCGCCGGCGTCGGCGCGTCGAGCCGCCGAGCCTGAATTTCCGCGGCGTCGTCCCCATATCTGCACCGTCGCGGCTTTCGGAGACGATCCCCATGCTGTTCCGCAAGAAATCCACCCTGCCCACGGCCGCCGAGGCCCTGCCGGGCCGGTCCACCCCGCTGCCCACGCTGGACCGGCACCTCGTGCTCGGCACGCCGCTGAAGGGGCCGCACCCCGCCGGCACCGAGGTCGCCTATTTCGGCATGGGCTGCTTCTGGGGCGCCGAACGGCTGTTCTGGCGCCTGGGCGATGGCATCGTCACCACGGCCGTCGGCTACCAGGGCGGCGAGACGCCGAACCCCACCTACGAGGAAACCTGCACCGGCATGACGGGCCACGCCGAGGTGGTGATGGTGGCCTTTGATCCGGCCAAGGTGAGCTACGGGGCGCTGCTGAAGCTGTTCTGGGAGGAGCACGACCCGACACAGGGCATGCGCCAGGGCAACGACGTCGGCACGACCTACCGCTCGGCGATCTACACCACGACCCCCGCGCAGCTCGCCGAGGCCGAGGCGTCCAAGGCGGCCTATGGCCGGGCGCTGGCCGCCGCCGGCCGCGGGCCGATCACGACCGAGATTCGCCCGGCGCCGGAGTTCTTCTTCGCCGAAACCTACCACCAGCAGTACCTGCAGGCGAACCCGCGCGGCTATTGCGGCCTCGCCGGCACGGGCGTGTCCTGCCCGGTGGGCCTGGGCGTCGCGGCCGAATGAGCCGCGCGGGCGGACATCAGCCGCTGAGCGGCTCGTGCGCCCCCAGCGGCCGGAAGCTCTCGACCACGCTCTCGTAGACCTGGCGCTTGAACGGGATGATGAGCTCGGGCAGGCGCTCGATCCGCTCCCAGCGCCAGGCGTCGAACTCGGGCTTGAGGCCGTGCTCGGGTATGTCGATGTTGATCTCGCGCTCGTCGCCCTCGAAGCGGAAGGCGAACCACTTCTGCTTCTGGCCGCGGTAGCGCCCCTTCCAGTTGCGGCGCGTGAGGTCGGCCGGCAGGTCGTAGGTGAGCCAGTGCGGCGCCTCTGCCATGAAGGACACGCTCGACACGCCGGTCTCCTCCCGGAGCTCGCGCAGGGCCGCCGCGCGCGGCGCTTCGCCCGCGTCGATGCCGCCCTGCGGCATCTGCCACTCGTACCCCTGGGCGGCGGGATCGGCGGCGCGCTTCGACCGGCGGCGCCCGATGAAGACGAGCCCGTCGCGGTTGAACAGGGTGATGCCCACGCAGGGCCGGTAGGGTGAATGGGGCATGGTCGACGTCCGACGGCCGGAGTTTCTCTTCGCTGCGCCCAATTTCGCCGATTTCGGCCGAAGCAGAAGAAAAAACTTGCGTCCGCGCCGCCGCATCCCCCGCCACCGCGACGCGTCCCGGCTGGGATCGCCGCGGCGGGACGCGTGCCGTGCCGCGGGGGGCTGGATTTCCGGCGAGGCTCGGCCTACATCGGTCGGGCGGAGCTGCGGGGTGCGTGAGGACTGTATTCCCGGGGCCTTATCGATTCCAACGGGAGCTGTCCCTGTTCTCGACCGTGGTCTTGAGCACACGGCGCCCACCTACGTTGTAGGTTCCCGGGATCGATATCCCACGGCCACTGCGGCCCCGCACTGTTGTCCACGTCGGCGCGAGGCCCTCATGGCGTCCGTCGACAAGACCGAGGTCCGCGCCCGCGCGCTGGCGTGCCGCGCCGCGGTCGGGCCAACCGGGAGGGCTTCCTTCGCCCGCCTCCTGGCCGAGGCCGGGCTCGACCTCGCCCGGCGCCGGTTCCCCTCGGCCGTCTCCGTCTTCCTGCCGATCCGCGGCGAGCCGGACACGCGCCCGCTGCTCGACGCCCTCGCGGGCGCGGGCATCCGCACCGCGCTGCCCGCGACGCCGCCGCGGGGCGAGCCGCTGCGCTTCCGCGCCTGGCGGCCGGGCGACCCGCTCGTGCCGGGCCGCTTCGGCACCGCCGAGCCGGCGCCCGAGGCCGCCGAGCGCGACCCCGACCTCCTGTTCGTGCCGCTCGCCGCCTTCGACCGGCGCGGCTTTCGCCTCGGCTACGGGGCGGGCTTCTACGACGGCGCGCTGGCCCGCCTGCGGGCCGTGAGGCCCGTCCTCGCCGTCGGCGTCGCCTTCGCGGCGCAGGAGGTGCCGGCCGTCCCCACCGAGCCCCACGACCAGCCGCTCGACGCCGTCCTGACGGAGCGCGGCCTCACCCTTTTCGGAGACTGAACCCTTGCGCATCCTCTTCGTCGGCGACGTGATGGGGCGCTCCGGGAGGGCCGCGGTGGCGGCTGAGCTGCCCAACCTGCGCGCGCGCTGGCGGCTCGACCTCGTGGTGGTCAACGGCGAGAACGCGGCCGGCGGCAAGGGCATCACCGAGAAGATCTGCGACGAGATCCTGGATGCGGGTGCCGACGCGGTCACGCTCGGCAACCACGCCTTCGACCAGCGCGAGGCCCTGGTGTTCATCGACCGCCAGCCCCGCCTCGTGCGGCCGCTGAACTACCCGCCCGGTACGCCCGGCCGCGGCGCCGCCCTGGTCGACCTCCACGACGGCCGCCGCGCGCTCGTCCTCAACGTGATGGGCCGCGTCTTCATGGATCCGCTCGATGACCCCTTCGCCGGGCTGGAGCGCGAGATCGAGGCCTGCCCGCTCGGCGTGGCCTGCGACGCGGTGGTGGTCGACGTCCACGCCGAGGCGACGAGCGAGAAGGTGGCGCTCGGCCACGTGCTCGACGGCCGGGCCTCGCTCGTCGTCGGCACCCACACCCACATCCCCACGGCGGACGGCCGCGTGCTGCCGGGCGGCACGGCCTACCTGACCGACGCCGGCATGACGGGCGACTACGACAGCGTGATCGGCGTCGCCAAGGAGGAGCCGATCCGCCGCTTCGTCCAGCGCACGCCCGGCTCCCGCTACGAGCCCGCCGACGGCCCCGCGACCCTCTGCGGCATCGCGGTCGAGACCGACGACCGCACGGGGCTCGCCGTGAGGGTCGCGCCCGTCCGGATCGGCGGGCTGCTGTCGCCGGCCGTGCCGGAGTTCTGGGAAGGGTAGCGTCGCCGTCTGGCGTCGCTAGGGGGATCGATGTAGCCTCGGCGCCGTGGCTTCGCTCCGCACTCTCGCCGTCAACCTCGCCGCCGTCGTCGGGCTGCTCGCCGCGGGCGCGGCGCCGTCCGACCGCCCGCCGGCGCCCGGACCATGACCGAGGCTCGACCGTGACCGCCGCCGACCCCCACGCCGCCCCCACGGCCGCCGCCGTGCCCGACCTCGCCGCCCGGTGGGACGCCGAGCGCAGGCTCGACCTCGCGCGGCTGTCGCCCGACGACCGCGCCGCGGCCGAGCGGATCGCCGCGGAGCTGCCGGCGCTCGACGGCGCCGCCGTCAACGGCTTCGGCGCCGACACCCAGACCCGCGCCAACAGCTTCCTGGACGAGCTGCTCGACGGCATCCGTACGGCCGACGCCGGCGTGTCCGGGCGGCTCTTGGCCGAGCTCGCCAGCGGCGTGAAGGCGCTCGACATCCCCGGCCTCCGGCGCGAGGCCGAGGGGCGCGGCACCGCGCTGGTGCGGATAGCGGGCGACCTGCCCGTGGTCGGCCGATACGTGTCGGCCTTCACGCGCTTCCGCGCCGACTACCGCCTGGTGATCGACCAGTTCTCCGACATCGAGAAGCGCGGGCGCATCGAGATGGGCCGGCTCGCCGCCATGGACAGCCGCATGGACAAGCTGGTGGCGGAGAACCTGCGCTCCCTGCGCGAGCTGGAGGTGCAGGTGGCGGCCGGCCAGATCGTGCTCGACCGCGAGCGCGCCCGCTTCGCCCGCGAGCGCCGCGACGCGCTCCGATCGCGCGACCCGAGCGCGCTGGCGGCCGTGCGGGACTTCGGCGAGCAGATCAACGGCTTCGAGACGCGGCTGCTGCGCCTCGCGGTGGCCATGGGCGACGCCATGCTGTCCGTGCCGCAGACCCGCAACGCCCAGACGGCGGGGCGCATCGAATACCGCAACATCCTCGACACGCTGCTGTTCGACCTGCCGCGGCTGAAGTCCGCCATCCTGCGCATCGCGGCGCTGAAGAGCATCACCGACGCGTCCAAGGCCAGCGAGGCCCGCCGCCGCCTGGCGCAGCAGATGAACGTGGCCGGCGTCGACGCGCTGGAGGCCGCCTACCTCCGCGCCAAGGAGAGCGAGGGCGGCGCGCTCGGCGAGGTGGCCGCCATGGGCGAGATCGCGGACCGCATCATCGGCATGATCGACCGGGGCGCCGCCATCGACGCCCGCAACCGCGCCGAGCGGGCCGAGGCGCAGCTGGCACTCGAAGGCACGAAGAAGCGTTACGTGGACGGGCTCGCCGCCGCGGGCGAGCGGGCCGTCCAGGCGGAACGCCCGGCCTGATCCGGGACGGGCGGGCGGGGGCAGGGGATCATGCAGTTCAGGCTGGACAGCTTCTTCAACCCGCACCTCGCGCCCGGCGTGCGGCGGCTCGACGCCATCCTGACCGTGACGGCGGACGGCGAGGCGGGCACCGGCGGGGCCCGGCGCGCGGTCGGCATCGTGCTCGACAATTCGAGCTCCATGAACGTCGCCGGCAAGATGGAGGCGGCCCGCCACGCGGCGCGGCGCTGCATCGACCTGCTGCCGCGGGACGCGCTGTTCACGGTGATCACCTTCGGCACCGCCTCGCAGATCGTGGTGCCGCTCTGCGAGGCGACCGACGCCAACCGCGCCGCCGCGCACCGCGCCGTGCAGAACATCTCGGCCAACGGCGCGACCTTCATGTCCAAGGGCCTGTCCGCCCTGCGCCGCGAGTTCGAGCGCGCCCCGGACGCGATCTGCTACGCCTACTTCCTCACGGACGGACAGAACGACGTCGACGACCGCGAGGACCTCGGCCGCGCCGTGGAGGCCTGCCGCGGGCGCATCGGCGTCGACTGCCGCGGCGTCGGCACCGACTGGGAGCCGGACGACCTGCGCCGCATCTCCACCGTGCTGCTCGGCACCGCCGACGCCGTGCCCGAGCCCGCGAACCTCGAAGCCGACTTCCGCGCCTGCCTCGGGCGCGCGCTCAGCAAGGCCACCGGCCGCGTGGCCCTGCGCCTGTGGCAGCCGGCCTCGTCGCGGCTCGTGTCGCTGCACCAGATGAACCCGGACGACATCGACATCACCGCGCTCGGCGAGCCCGAGAGCGCGCGCGCGACCCTGTGGAACCTCGGCGCCTGGGGCCGCGAGGCGCGCGACTACCACGCGGTGTTCGAGGTGGGCGACGGCGCGGTCGGCGAGGACATGCTGGTGTGCCGCCCGACCGTGGTGTGGGGCATGGGCGCAGGGGATGGCGCGGGCGAGCAGAAGGCCGCGGGCGCGCCGGTGGTCGCCACCTGGAGCGAGGATTCGGGGCTGACGGCGCGGCTCAACCCGGAGGTCGCCCACTACACCGGACAGGCCGAGATCGCCGCCTCGATCCGCGACGGGCTCGAAGCGCGCGACCGCGGCGACGACGCGGCCGCCACGCGCCTGCTCGGCAAGGCGGCCCGCATCGCCGCGGCCTCGGGCAACGAGGACGTGACGCGGCGGCTCAACAAGGTCGTCGACGTGGTCGACGCGACCTCGGGCACGGTGCGGCTGAAGCGCGGCGCCGGCAAGGCCGAGGCGCTGGAGCTCGAGATGGGCGGCACCCGCACGGTGCGGCGGCGGCCGGGCGCATGACCGAGGCCGTCTGCCCGCGCGGGCACCTGTCGGACGATCCGGACTTCTGCTCCGAATGCGGGCTGCGCATCGCCGCGGCGGCGCCCGCCGGCCCGACGCCGCCGGCCGCCGCGGCGACGGCCGCGCAGCTCTGCCCCGATTGCGGCACGCCGCGCGTGCCGGGCGCGCGCTTCTGCGAGGTGTGCCGGCACGATTTTTCGGCCGCTTCGTCCCCCGCACCGGCCGCGCCCCCGCCGCCGCCCGCAGCGCCGCCTCCGTCGCTCCCACCCGTGGCTCCGCCGCCGCTGTCGCCCTTCGCCGACGCGGGCGCGGTCGGCAACATGTGGGTGGTGGTGAGCCGCGACCCCGCGCGGCTCGACGCCGACGCCCCTCCGGAGCCCGACCGCGCCTACCCCTTGGACCTCGCCGAGAACCTCGTCGGGCGCCGCAACGGCCGGCGCGACGTCCATCCGGAGATCCCCGTCGCCGACCCGTCGGTGTCGGCGCGCCACCTCAAGATCTGCCGCCGCCCGGACGGCAGCCTCTACGGCGTCGATGTCGGATCGTCGAACGGCACTCTGCTGAACGGCGCCCCCCTGACGGAGGGCGTCGAGGCGCCCCTGAAGGCGGGCGACAGCCTCATCCTCGGCGCCTGGACGCTGCTGACGCTGGAAGCGCGGTGAGATGAGCCTGCCCGCCCCCGCCGGCCTCAGCGTGGCGAGCTTCCGCGCCGGCCTCGCGCGCGGCGTCGCAACGGCGGCGCCGGTCCTGCACCTGTGGCTCGGGCGAACGGCGCCGGGCGAGTATCGCTCGCCCTTCCCGGCGCGCCTTAGGGTCGGCCGCGCTGCCGTCGTGGTGATGGCGCTGCTGTGGCTCGCCGCGGGCTTCTCCGGGCTGAATGCCACGGCCGGCATCGTCCGCACCGTCGGCCACGACGCGGCGCCCTCCGTGTCGGCCGCCGAGGCGATCCGCACCGGCCTCGCGGCCGCCAACGCGGATTACGCGCTGGCGATGCTGTCGGGCGAGGGCCTCGACGGTCCCTCCCTGTCCGCCATGCGGTCGCGGCTCGGCGCCGTCCGCACCGCGATCGTGGACGCGGCCGTCAACGTCACCTACGGCGAGGAGGAGCGCGGCCCCATCATCCGCGTGTTGCAGGGGCTCGGCGATTACGAACAACTCGTCGGCCGGTCGGTCGCGAGCACCGCCGACGCCCGCCGCGACCTCGCCTTCGCGGCCGACGACCTCCTGCACTCGATCGTGCTGCCCGCCGCCGTGGACCTTGAGCGCGTCAATGCCGACCATCTCGACCGGGAGCACCGAGCCTACCTCGGGCGATGGCCGATCTGGTGGATGGCGGCAGCCGGCGGCCTGCTGATGGCCGGCCTCGTCGCTGTGCAGGTGGACGTGGCGCGCACGGCCAAACGCCTGCTCAACCCCGGCCTGCTCGTGGCGACGCTGGCTGTCGCCACGGTCACGGCGTTGCTCGGCTGGCGCCTCCTGGCCGCGCAAGTCGACCTGCACGTCGCCAAGTCCGACGCCTTCGACTCCGTCTCGGCCCTGTCTTCGGCCGGTGCCGTCGCCACGGATGCAGAGACGGCTCAGGCTTTCTCCTTGCTCGCCGATCCGGGGAGCGATCGCCGGGGTCGGTACGCCGCGACCTACGCATCGTTGGTGCGGCGCTTGCTCGACATGGATGCGGAGCGGGTCGAGCAGATCCTGAAAGGCACGTCCGTCATACCGAACGGCGGGGGCTACATCGGCGAGGAACTGCGCAACATCACCTTCCCGGGGGAGCGGAACGCCGCCGTGGCCCTCGTCGGCGCTTGGCGCCGCGTCATCACGGCCAACGATGCCCTGCGCGCGGACGACTCACACGGTCAGCGCGGGATCGCCATCGCCTCGCTGACCCAGAACGGTCCCGGCACCGCGCGCCGGGCCTTCGCCGGTTTCGACGATGCTCTGGGCAAGGTGCTGGACATCAATCGTGCGGAATTTGCGGCTCACATCGCCGCCGCCGAGGGCGACGACGCCCCGCTCGGCGCCGTCCTGGTGGCCGGCTTCGTCCTGGCGGTCGCGGCGGCGTGGTTCGGCATCGGCCGGCGCCTCGACGAGTACCGGTTCTGAGCCCCGTGGAGCCCGCGCGCCGCGCCGTGGAGATGTGGCGGGACCGCCTCGCCGCGGCGGCGCGCAACCTCGCCGACCTCAACGGCAGCGACGACGTGCGGCGCCTGCGCGCCCGCCTCGCCGGCGAGGGCGCCTACGAGGGCGCGACGCTGGCCGCGGCCCGGCGGGTCGCGGCTGCGCTCGACGGGCTGTGGGCCGACTACCTGCTCGTGTCCCGCACCGTCGAGGAGGCCGCCGCCCTGGCGCGCCGCCCGCTGTTCGGCCAGTCCCGCGACGGTGAGGCGGCGGCGCTGCTCGACGGCGCCTCGATCCGCCTTCCGGCCGTCGCGGTGCCGCTCGGCGCGCGCGGCCTGCTCGACGCCGCCGAGCGCAGCGCCGCCATCACCCCCGCCGCCGTGCTCGACGCGATGGTGGAGGGCTTCGAGGCGGCGCGGCGCGGCGCCGCCGCGATCGCGGCCGCAGCGACGGCCGGCCGCCTGAAGCTCGACGCGCTGCGCGCCGAGCCGGCCGCCGCCGAGGCGCCCCTGGCGGCGAGGCTCGACGCCGCGGCCCGCGCGCTCGACCGCGACCCGCTGGCGGCCGCCGGCCTCATCGCCCCCCTCGCGGCCGCCCTGGCGGCGCGGCGGGCGGAAGTGGGGGCCGCCGGGCGTCGGCGCGCGGCGCTGGCCGACGGCCTCGACCGCGCCCACGCCGACCTCGCGGCCCTGCGCGACGCGCTCCGGCGGCGCGACGGCGCCCGGCGCGACGCCGCGGGCCTGCTCGACCTGCCGCCGGCCGTGGATGGCGCCGACGACCTCGCCGCCTGGCTCGACCGGCTGGCCGCCGCCGGCGCCGCCGGGCAGGGCGACGCCGCCCTGGTCGGCCTCGAACGATGGTCGCAGGGCTGCGCCGCCGCGCGCGGCGCCGCCGAAGCGGAGGCGGAGTCCGTCGCCGCGCGGCTCCGCGAGCGCGACGACCTGCGCGGCCGCTTCCGCGCCCTGCGGGCCAAGGCCGCCGCCCTGGCGGCGCGGGAACCTGCCGCCCCGCATTCGTCGGCCGTCGCGGCGGCGCTCGACACGAGACCCTTCGACGCCGCGCGGGCGCGGGCGCTGCTCGCAGCCTGGGAGGACGGGCTCGCCGCCAGCCGGCGGACGCCATGATGCGGTCGCACCCCGTCCCGAACCATGGCGAGACAATGAGCGGAAGCCTCGGAAGGAGCGCACCATGGCGGCCCTGACCTGCACCCGCGTCGACGCGCGCGGCCGCGTCTGCGGCGGCGAGATCGACGAGGGCGTGTGCTCCACCTGCGGCCGGCCCGCCGAGAGCGGCGCGCTGGCCGGCGCCGTCGCGACGGCGGCGGCCGCCACGGCGTCGCCGAACCTCGCGGCCCAGCCCGGCCCCTGGGGCGCCGCCGCGGCGCCTGCGGCTCAGGCCGAGAGCCCCCTCGCGGCCGGCGGCTGGAGCGGCGCCACCGTGTCGCGCACGACCGGCACGGCCGCCCGCACCGGGCCGCTCGGCCACACGGTCGGCCACACCAAGGGCAGCCGCGCCAGCCGCCGTCAGTCGCGCGGCACCACCAGCCGGCGCCAGTCGCTCGGCGGCGGCCTCGTCTCGCTCCCGCCGCAGCCGAGCCAGGACCCGCTGTCGCTGGTCATCGCGCGGCCGGAGGTGTCGCTCGGCAAGCGCCGCTGCCCGCACTGCGACGCGCGCGTCAACCGCGTGAAGGGCTTCTGCCCGCAGTGCTCGGAGGCCTACGACTTCGAGCCCAAGCTGAAGCCGGGCGACGTTGTGGCCGGCAAATACGAGGTCAAGGGCGCCATCGCGTTCGGCGGCATGGGCTGGGTCTACCTCGGCTGGGACGCGGTCCTGTCGCGCTGGGTGGTGCTGAAGGGCCTCCTCAATTCCAAGGACCCCGAGGCGGTCGCGGCCGCCCTGGCCGAGCGGCAGTTCCTCGCCGCCGTGAAGCACGCCCGCATCGTCGGCATCTACGACTTCGTGAGCCAAGGCCCCGAGGGCTTCATGGTGCTCGAATACGTGGGCGGCCGCACCGTCGAGGCGATCCGCGAGGAGCGCGGGCCGCTGCCGCCCGAGGAGGCCATCGCGTACATCCTCGGCATCCTGCCGGCCTTCGGCGCGCTCCACGCGCAGGGCTTCGTCTATTGCGACTTCAAGCCCGGCAACCTGATGGTCGAGAGCGACGACGTGAAGCTCATCGACATGGGCGCGGTGCGCCGCATCGGCGACCCCGACGGCGCGGTCTTCGGCACCGACGGCTATTCGGCCAAGGAGGCCTCCGACGAGCCGACGCCCGTGTCGGACCTTTACACGGTCGGCCGCACGCTCGCCGTCCTGCTGATGGACTTCCTGTACCGCGTGCAGAAGGACACCGACCCGGCGACCGGCGCCGTGACCGCCACGCGGCGCATGCGCGCCGACTACGTCCACGCCCTGCCGACGCCGGACGTCGCGCCGATCCTCGCCGCCAACGACCCGCTCTACCGCTTCCTGATCCGCGCCACCCACGACGACCCCGACCAGCGCTTCCAGACCGCCGAGGAGATGGAGGGCCAGCTCTTCGGCGTGCTGCGCGAGACCGTGGCCCTGAAGTCCGGACCCAGGCCGGCCGAGAGCCGCGTCTTCTTCGGCGACGGCCTCGCCGACGGCTCCGACCGCGCGGGCGCGGCGGCGCCGCTCGCCCGGCTGCTGCCCGCGCTCCGGCTCGACACCGGCGACCCCGGCGCCGCCGACGTCCTGAGCCTCGCCGCGGTGCTCGACCCCGCGCGGCGCATCGACGGCCTCCGGGCGCTGGTTCGGAAGCGCCCGAACTCGGCCGAAGCCAAGCTCCGCCTCGCCGAGGCCCTGATCGCGGTCGGGCGGGGCGATCGCGCCGTCGCGGAACTCGGCGACGCCCTCAAGGCCAACGAGTTCGAGTGGCGCGCCTACTGGTATGCCGGGCTGGTCCACCTCGGCGCCGGCCACGCCGACCGGGCCTACACGGCCTTCGACCGCGTCTACTTCGAGATGCCGGGCGAGCTCGCCCCCAAGCTCGCCATGGCGTTCGCGGCGGAGGCCGGCGGGCGCGACGCCCAGGCGGCCGCGCTCTACCGCCGCGTGGTGGCGACCGACCCGTCCTACGCCTCGGCCTGCTTCGGCCTCGCGCGCTGCGAGGGCCGCGCCGGGCGCTTCGACGACGCCGCGGCGGCGCTGTCCGCCGTGCCGGCGACCCACAGCCTGTCCGTCGCGGCCCGCACCGAGCTGGTGTCGCTGCTGATCGGCATGGGCACGGCAGTCGACGAGGCGCGGCTCGCGCGGGCCGCGGGGGTCATCGAGGGCATCAAGGCCGACACGGCCGAGATGCACCTGCTGACCGCCCGCCTCTTCGCGGCGGCCCTGAAGCCCGTGGCCGAGGGCACCGTGGCCGAGCGGCGGGACGTGACCCTGCTCGGCCGGCCGATGACCGCCAACGCGCTGCGGCGCGGCGCCGAGGCCGCCTACCTCCAAGCCGGGCGGCGCGCCGCGTCCCGCTCCGAGAAGGCGCGGCTGGTCGACCTCGCCCACGCGGTGCGCCCGGTGACGCTGCTGTGAGCGCGGTTTCGAGCCCGCCGCGCTGCCCCGCCTGCGGAGAGCCGGCCGACGACCCGGCCGCGCGCTTCTGCGAGAGCTGCGGCGCGTCCCTGGCCGCGCCCGCGCCGGCCGAGAACCCGGCGGGGCCGCCCGCCGCCGCCTGCGAGGAGGCGATCGACGCGCGCCTCGCCATGGCGAGCGACCGCGGCCGGCGCCACCCCGTCAACCAGGACGCCGGCGCGGTGGCGCGGCGGCCGGACGGCGCCGTGCTGCTCTGCGTGGCGGACGGCGTGTCCTCGGCCGACAACGCCGAGGGCGCCTCCGCCGCGGCCGTCGCGGCGGCGCTGGAGCGCTTCGCGGCGGGGCCGGACGGCGCCGTCTCGGTGATGGGGGAAGCGCGGCGCTGCGTCGAGGCGGCGGCCGCGGCGGTGCTCGGGGTGCCGCGCCTCGGCGTCGACCCGGACCTCGACCCGCCCGAGACCACGGTGGTGCTGGCCGTGGTGCGGGACGGCGTGGCCGGGATCGCCTGGGTGGGCGACAGCCGCGCCTACCGGCTCGCGGGCGCGGACGAGACGCTCCTCACCCACGACGATTCGTGGGCCTGGGACGCGGTGGCGCGCGGCGTCCTCGGCCGCGAGGCCGCGGCCCGCGACCCCCGCGCCCACGCCATCACCCAGTGCCTCGGCATGCCGCTCGACGAGCTGGAGGTGCACGCGCTGTCGGCGGAGCTGCCGGCCGGATCGTCGCTCCTGCTCTGCACCGACGGTCTGTGGAACTACCACGACCACGAGGGCGCGCTCGGCGAGGCCCACGCCGACGCGGCCGCGGGGGGCGCCGACGCGGCGCTGGTGTGCCGCCGCCTCGTCGCCGAGGCGAACGGCATGGGCGGGCGCGACAACATCACCGTGGCGATCCTGAGGGGATGAGCCCCCTGATCGCTTCCGGGGAGGAGGGCGCGCACGGCGGTCGTCGCTACGCCCGCCCGAGACCCGTCACCGCCCGCGGCGTCACCTCCTCCAGCGGCACCGGCCGCGCGTGGGACCGCGTCGCCAGCATGTCGTCGATCAAGGCCAGCGCTTCGCCGCGGCCGCTGTTCACCACCTGCTCGAAGGGCGTGAAGGTCGAGGCGAAGTCGAGGGCTCCGAAGACGTCGCGGTAGCGCCGGAGCTCCTTCGGGGTGAGCGGCACGCCCCGCACGAAGGCCTTGTGGGCCGAGATGGTCGTGGCGCGGCGCCGGTCCGCGGGGTCGAGCTCGAACTTCAGCGCGTCGCCGCAGAACAGGATCCTGCGCGCCCGGTCGTACAGCACGGTATGCCCGTCGAAGTGGCCGGCCGTGAGGTGCAGCTCCAGGCCGGGCAGGGGCTCCAGAAAGTCGTCGAAGGGCCAGGTGACGCAGACCGCGGCCGACCAGGCGAGGTCGCCGGGGTGCAGCGCCAGCTCGGGGTCGAATCGGTCCTGGATCTGCCACAGCGCGCCGTAGCTGTGCGGGTGCGAGGCCGACAGAACCTGCACGCCGCCGCGGCCCGCGATGAAGTCGAGGGCCGCGTCGCTGAAGGCCGCGCAGCCCTCGAACATCAGGTTGCCGCCCGGGCTCTCGACCAGGTAGCTCATCGAGCCGATGCCGCTCACCGGCTCGTTCCAGAAGCGCCACAGGCCGGGCTCCAGCTTCTCCCAGTGGCAGGGATAGAGCGACTGCGCCTCGGCCAGGGTGCGGAAGCTCCAGCCGGTCTGGGGCACCACGTGGCGCGCGTCGAGGCACAGCGGGCAGGAGGGCGGCACCTCGAAGTGGCGCTGCCAGAAGCCGCAGTTGTCGCAGAAGAAGGCCGGCAGATCGAGCGCGCCGGCGAAGGGCAGGTAGCCGGGGCTCACGGTCGCGGCTCCGCGCGAAACGGGACGGGTCGGCTCGGGGTCACGGTGCTCTCCGGATGCGGTCTGCCGGGGACATCGCGCGCCGACGGCCGCGCGTCCAGCCCGGACGGCTTCACGCCCGCGGCTCGATCATGTCCCACAGGTTCCCGTAGAGGTCGGCGAAGACCGCGACCGTGCCGTAGGGTTCGCGCCGCGGGGCCTCCGTGAAACGGACGCCCGCGGCGAGAAAGGCCGCGTGGTCGCGCGCGAAGTCGTCCGTGTGGAGGAAGAAGGCCACGCGCCCGGCCGCCTGCCGGCCCACGGCGGCGCGCTGCTCCTCGCCCTCGGCCCGCGCCAGCAGCAGCCCGGCCCCCCGCCCGGCGGCACCGCCGTCACCCAGCGCCGGCCGGCGCCGTCGAGCGGCTTGTCGTCCGCGACCGCGAAGCCGAGCGCGCCGACGAAGAAGGCCAGCGCCTCGTCGTAGTCGCGCACCAGGAGCGTCGCGAGGGCGATCCGCCGGGCCATGCCGTCACCTCTTCGCGCGCTCGCGCGTTGCCGTGCCGCCCGGATCCGCCGGGCGGCGGAGGGTAGCATGAAGGTCGACAGCCTGGACCACCTGGTCCTCACGGTCGCGGACATCGAGCGGGCCTGCGTGTTCTACGAGGCCGTGCTCGGCATGGAGCACGTCGAGTTCGAAGGCCGCCACGCGCTGCGCTTCGGCGCGCAGAAGATCAACCTCCACCAGAAGGACAACACCTTCGAGCCCAAGGCGGAGCGCCCGACGCCGGGCTCCGGCGACCTGTGCTTCCTCACCGCGACGCCGATCTCCGACGTTCTGACCCACCTCGCGCGCTGCGACGTGCCGGTGATCGAGGGGCCGGTTAGCCGCACAGGCGCGACCGGCCGATTGCTGTCAGTCTACGTGCGGGACCACGACGGCAACCTGATCGAGATCAGCAACCTCGTCGGGTGAGCGGCGATGGGGATGCGGCGGAGGGCGTGGACCGGCGCGGATGTCACGCGAAGCCGGTCGGCAGCGCCGTGTCGTCCTTCAGCGTCTCCATAGAGATCGACGCCGACACGTCGAACAGTTCCACGCGCCCGACGAGGTCTTTGTAGACCTGGTCATAATGCTCGACGTTGGGCAGCACCACCTTTAGCACGTAGTCGTAGTGGCCGGTCAGCCGGTGCACCTCGACGATCTCGGGGATGTCGGCCACGGCGCGGCGGAAGGCGTCGAGCCAGTCGGCGGCGTGGCGCGTCGTGCGCAGCATCACGAAGACGGTGGTGGGCACCCGCATGGCGCGCCGGTCGAGGATCGCCACCTGCCGGGCGACGTAGCCGCTCTCGCGCAGCCGCGCGATCCGCCGCGAGCAGGCCGACACGCTCAGCGCCACCCGCTCGGCGAGGTCCGTCACCGACAGGTCGGCGTCGCGCTGGATCAGGGTGAGGAGCTTGCGGTCGCGGTCGTCGAGCATGCCGCCTTTTGCGGCGGCGCGGAGGTCCACGCAAGCGAGGAGCGTCCCGCCCCGGTTCGGCGCCGGGATCTTGCAGGATTTCGGGCAGCGGCCCGCGACGACGCGCGCCCTTTGTCGCTACCCCACGCCATGATGGCGGCAGGTTCGGAAGAAGGAGCGCGCAGCGTGAAGACGATCGGCCTCATCGGCGGCATGTCCTGGGAAAGCACCCTGGTCTACTACCGCCTGCTCAACGAGGGCGTCCGGGCCCGCCGCGGCGCCCTGCATTCGGCCGACGTGCTGCTCCACTCGCTCGACTTCGAGGCCGTCGTGCGGCTGCAGAAGGCGGGCCGCTGGGACGAGGCCGGGGCGATGCTCGCCTCCGCCGGCGCCGGCCTCGCCCGCGCGGGCGCCGACTGCCTGCTCATCTGCACCAACACGATGCACCTCGTGTCGGCGGCGGTGGAGCGCGCCGCCCCCGTGCCGCTGATCGACATCGTGGCCGAGACCGGCCGCGCCGTGGCCGGGGCCGGTTGCCGCCGCCCGCTGCTGCTCGCCACCCGCTACACGATGGAGCACGGCTTCTACGCGGCGCGCCTCGCCGGCGCGGCCGGCGTCGACCCCGTGATCCCGGAGGCCGAGGACCGCGCGCTGGTGCACGGGATCATCTTCGACGAACTGTGCCAGGGCATCGTGCGCGACGCGTCCCGCGCCCGGCTGATCGAGGCGATCCGCCGCGGCGCGGCGCGGGGCGCCGACAGCGTGATCCTGGGCTGCACGGAGATCTGCCTGCTGCTCGACCCCGCGGGCCTGCCGCTGCCCGGCTTCGACTCGACCGCCATCCACGCCGCCGCGGCGCTCGACTTCGCGCTGGGCCGCGAGGCGCCGGCGCTGCGCGAGGCCGCCTGACGCCGCACGGCGCCCCGTCGTTGCGGCCACCCGGCGGGTGCGGCAGGTCGGGCCGTTCGCCTTGGAGGGCGCGCACGGGTCGTCGAAGAGTGCCAGGGATGGAAGGCCGGAACCCCGCATGGCTGCCGCACCGGCCGAGCGGTGCCCGTCTCGACGCGACCCTGCCCCTCCGGGAGCGGGTGGAGTGACGGGCAACTGAGGGCGTCGAGGCCGGTGCCTCCGCGAGGAGCGCCTCGGCCTGCTACCTGGCCCTCGTCATCGATGTGTTCGCCCGCCGCGTCGTCGGCTGCGGCGCTTGCCACTCGGCCCAAGCCGGCTTCGTGCTGGACGCGTCAGAGCAGTCCCTGCACGACCGGCGGCCTGTCGGAGAGGGCAACACCCTGCATCGTCGAGACAGTGATCGCTCATTCGGTGGTGCAGGCGACAGCTGAAGCGACGCCCTCACGGGAGCCGTCGGCGGCCTGTTCAAAGCCGAGGTGATCCCCCGGTGCGGGCCAAGCCGGCCGTTCGAGGCCGTCGCTGATGCCACGCTCCGGTGGGGCGACTGGACCAGCCACCGCCGATCGCTCGATCCGATCGGCGACATCCCGACGGCCCAAGCCGAAGCGGCCTGCTATGCCGCGCCTGAGGCCACGCCGATGGCGGCGGTATTCCAGCTCAACCGGCCTTGGGGAATCCCCGAGCGGTCCGGCCAAACACTCAGCCGGCTGAGGCTTCCTCACGCTCCGGCGCGGTGAAGGGCCGGCTCGGCCGGGGGGCGCCCCGCCCGGCGCGCCTTCAGGCGATCCTTGGCGTCGCGCCCCGCGCGGGTGACGAGGCCGAGCGGCATCGGGATCTGGCGGCGAAAGAAGGCGAGCTTGCGCACGGGCGTCTCCACCGTCCAGCGCACGGCGGCGCCGGCGGGGAAGAACACCACATCGCCGGGGCCGAGGCGGCGCGGCGGGGCGGCGCCGTCCTCCATCACCACCGAGCCTTCGAGCAGGTGGATCGTCTCGTCGATGTGGTAGCGCCAGGTGAAGACGCCCGGCGTGCAGGCCCAGACCATGGTGGTGGCCATGCCGTCGGCGCTGCGCGACAGCACGGCGTTGCGCGCCACCGGGTCGCCCGCCTCGATCCATTCCGGCCGGATCGGCGCCGGCTTCAGCTCGACGGCCGTGTGCCCGTGGACGATGGCGGTGGCTGGCAACGTGGCGCTCCCTGGTCGCGGTCGGTGTGGGTCCTTCGGCCCCGCGCGGATGATAGCGCGATCCGCCGTCCGGAAACCGCTCCGCCGCGGCGGTGCCACGGTCGATGGAGATCAGCGTTAACCGCCGCCGACCGGGACCTCGTCCGGTGTTCGGCCCCGCGGCTGGATCGCGCGGCGCCGAACGGCTACACGGCGTCGCACCAGCGCCGCGCGCATCCGTCCGAAAGGCCGCCGTTCCATGACCGCCACCGACACCACCCACCGCATCGAGCGCGACTCCCTCGGCGAGGTGCCGGTCCCCGCCGACCACCTGTGGGGCGCGCAGACGCAGCGCTCGGCGACCTTCTTCCCCATCGGCGTCGACCGCTTCGCCTGGGGCCGCCCGGTGATCCGCGCGCTCGGCGTGCTCAAGAAATGCGCCGCCCTCGCCAACGGCGAGCTCGGCCAGCTCCCGCAGGACAAGGTCGACATGATCGCCGCCGCCGCCCAGGAGGTGATCGAGGGGCGGCACGACGGCGAGTTCCCGCTCGTGGTGTTCCAGACCGGCTCGGGCACGCAGACCAACATGAACGCCAACGAGGTGATCGCCAACCTCGCCATCCGGGCGGCGGGCGGCACGCTCGGCTCGAAGAAGCCGATCAACCCCAACGACGACGTCAACCGCGGCCAGTCCTCCAACGACGCCTTCCCGACCGCGATGCACATCGCCATCGTGGAGGAGATCGCGTCCCGCCTCGTGCCCGCCGTGACGGCGCTGCGCGACACCTTCGCGGCCAAGGCCGCGGAAGGCGCCGAGGTGATCCTGGTCGGCCGCACCCACCTCCAGGACGCGACGCCGATCACGCTGGAGCAGGTGTATTCCGGCTGGATCGCCCAGCTCGAGGAGGCGCTCGGCGGCGTCGAGCGCTCGCTGCTCGGCCTCCACGCCCTCGCGCTCGGCGGCACGGCGGTCGGCACCGGCATCAACACGCACCCGCGCTTCGGCGAGGTCGCGGCGGCCAAGATCGCGGCCGAGACCGGCCACCCCTTCGTGACGGCGCCGAACAAGTTCGCGGCCCTGTCGGCCCACGACGCCGTGGTGGCGACCTCCGGCGCGCTGCGGGTGCTCGCCGGCGCCTCGATGAAGATCGCCAACGACGTCCGCTGGTACGCCTCGGGCCCGCGCGCCGGCCTCGCCGAGCTGACGATCCCGGAGAACGAGCCCGGCTCCTCCATCATGCCGGGCAAGATCAACCCGACGCAGTGCGAGGCGCTGACCATGGTGGCCGTGCAGGTGTTCGGCAACGACCACGCCGTGGCCTTCGCGGGCTCCCAGGGCAACTTCCAGCTCAACGTGTTCAAGCCGGTGATGCTGCACAACGTGCTGGAATCGGTGGCGCTGCTGTCGGACGCGCTCCACGCCTTCAACAGCTTCTGCGCGGTCGGCATCGAGCCCAACACGAAGAAGATCCGGCAGAACCTCGACGGCTCGCTGATGCTGGTGACGGCGCTGAACCCGCACATCGGCTACGAGAAGTCCGCCAAGATCGCCCTGCTCGCCCATCGCGAGGACAAGACGCTGCGCGACGCGGCGGTCGAGCTCGGGATCAAGGGCGAGGACTTCGACGCCTGGGTGCGCCCGGAGGACATGACGAAGCCGCTGGCGGAGTGACGCGGCCCTGACCCCCGCGTCCGGCCGGACCGGGCGGCTCGGCCTCCGTGACGGGGCCGGGCCCGCGTGCTAACGGCGGGCGCGGGGCGAGGCCGGCATTCGGCCGCCCGGCGTCGGTTCCTCCCGGGCGGTCGCGCAGAGATGGCACGAGCGGCATTCGATGGCGGACGGCTCGTCGAGGCCTTCGGCCATCTCGGTCGCGACCTCGCATCGCGGGGAGTGTTCCTGGAGCTCGCCGTCTATGGCGGCAGCGCCATCATGCTGCACTACATCTGGCGAAAAGGGACCGAGGGGGTCGATGCCGTCCTGCGGCCCGGGTCCGACGAGCGCCTCCTGGCGCCCTCGGCCGCGCGCGTCGCGGCGCTGATGGGCCTGCCCGACGACTGGATCAACGACGCTGTCGGCATGTTCACGCCCCTTGTCGAAGACGACGCTCTGTTCGACCTGTCGGGCGTCTACCCCGACATCGGCGTGCCGGGGCTGCGCGTCCTGGTCGCCAAGCCGCACTATCTCCGCGCGATGAAGCTCATGGCGCTCTCGAACCTGGACCGGGGCGACAGGGACATGGACGACGCGAGGATGCTGGCGCGGGAACTGCGGATCGGCGATGTCGAGGCCCTCCAGCGTCTCTACGCGTCGATCCACGGCGAGCAGCCGGCGGCGGAGCTGCTGGCGTCGTTCGCCTCCGTTCTGGCGTGAGCCCGCATGCGTCCGGACACCCTGACGGAGGTGACGGGGCGCGCCGCGGCGGACGGCGACTGGGACCATCACCTGCGGGAGTTCCTCGACGCCTTCTACGCCCGCGACGGCCGTGAGGACCTACAGGCCGGCATGATCGCGGCCGACCCCGGCCTGCTCGCCGACGCGCGCGCCGACGCCTTCCTGGGCGGCGTGGGCGAACACCTCGCCCAGCGGTGGAGACTGCCCTTGCCCCGGTGGGTGCGGTCGGACGCGCGCTACCTCACGGAAGCCTGGTTCGTGCCGGACCGCCCCGGCATGCGGGCCTACCTCGTCGCGGCGAGCCCGGTGGCCTTCCGGACCCGGCTGATCTTCACCGGCCCGGATCCCCTGCAGCGGGCGCGCTTCCCCTACGGCCGGGGCACCGTGACCTTCCCGGCGGCCTATCCCCCCGCCCCGGACGGGTCGACGGAGCCCTGAACCGCGGGCGGCTCGGTGGCCCTTGCCCCGGCCTCGGCGGCCCGACGCCGCCTCACTTCGTGGCGTTCATGATCTGGATCGCGGCCGGCGTGCCGATGATCACGAACAGCACCGGCAGAAAGAACAGGATCATCGGCACGGTGAGCTTGGGCGGCAGCGAGGCCGCCTTCTTCTCCGCCTCCATCATGCGGCTGTCGCGGCCCTCCTGCGACAGCACGCGGAGCGCCGCGCCGAGCGGGGTGCCGTATTTCTCGGACTGGATCAGCACGGTCGACAGCGAGCGGACGAGCTCCAGCCCGGTCCGCTTCGCGAAGTTCTCGAAGGCGACGCGGCGGTCCGGCAGGTAGGACATCTCCGCCATGGTGAGCGTCATCTCCTCGGCCATGGGGACCGACTGCACGCCGATCTCGGAGGCGACCTTGCGGCCCGCGTGTTCCAGCGACATGCCGGATTCGACGCAGATCAGCAGCAGGTCGAGCGTGTCCGGGAAGGCCGAGCGGATCGACTTCTGCCGCTTGCCGGTCGCGTTGGACAGGAAGATCTCGGGCGCCTTGATGCCGGCATAGGCGGCGGCGAGGCAGATGCCGCCCTTGAACGCGAAGGCGATGTCGGGGTCCCACACGACGAACACGTAGAACAGGGCGAAGACGAAGAATCCGACCGGCGCGACCAGGCGGAAGAACAGGAACGTGACCTCGGCGCCCTGGCCGCGATAGCCCGCCATGGCGAGCTTCAGCTTGGCGCCCTCGGTGCCGAGCCACTTCGACGCGTTGAAGCCCTCGACCACGCGCGACATGAACGGCTTGGCCTCGGGGCGCAGGTTCGGCTTGCTGCTGCCCTTGGCGAGCTTCTCGCGCTCGCGCGCCCGGATGCGCTCCCGCTCGGACGAGACCTGCTTCATGCGCTTGCCCAGCGTGTCGGTCTCGAGCAGCGGCATGACCAGCGTCAGGATCGTGGCCGCGGCCGCGACCGCGGCGAGCAGCGCCGTCATGAAATGCTGGTCGGACAGCCGGGCGTAGATGATGTCGATCATCGCGAGGGCGCTTGGTCGGTCAGATTTCGAAGTTGATCATGTTCTTCATCACGAAGACGCCGATGCTCATCCAGAACAGCCCGGCGGCCAGCATCATGCGGCCGGTCGAGGTGGTCCACAGCAGCGCGATGTAGTCGGGGGACATCAGCCACACCAACGTGCCGACGATGAACGGCAGGCTGCCGATGATGCCCGCCGAGGCCTTGGCCTCCGACGAGATGGCCTTGACCTTGGCCTTCATCTTCTTGCGGTCGCGCACCACGCGGGACAGGTTGCCGAGCGCCTCGGTGAGGTTGCCGCCGGCCTTGGCCTGGATGGCGATCACGATGGCGAAGAAGTTGGTCTCGGTGATCGGCACCCGCTCGGCCATGCGCTCGACGGCCTCGCCGATGCCGAGCCCCATGGCCTGCGATTCCACGACGCGGCGGAACTCGGAGCGCAGGGGCTCGGGCGACTCCCCGGCGATCACGCGCAGGCAGTCGCCGAGCGGCAGGCCGGCCTTCACGCCGCGGATCACCACGTCGATGGCGTTGGGGAACTCGGCGGAGAACTTCGCCAGCCGGCGCTTCTTGAGGTAGCCCAGGATCCAGGACGGCAGGCCGAAGCCGCCGACCAGCGCCGCCGCGGCCGCCACGGCCCAGCTGTCCTGCACGGCGAGCAGGACCAGGCCGAGCAGCACGCCGAGCGTCGCCGACACCGTGACGTAGGTCTTGCGGCTCCACTCGAGGCCGGCCCGCTGGATGCGGATCTCGAGGCTCGCCTTCCGCGCCTTGCCGCGGCTCTCGACCTCCTTCAGGCTGTCGGCGACCTGCTTGCGCCGGCTCGCGGCGTCCACCACGCGCTCGGCCCCGATGCGCTTCGCGCGGGGGGTCGCCACGGCGGCGCGGCGCTTCTCGGCCTTGATGTCGCCCGTCAGGTAGGGGCTCGCCACGAACAGCGCGCAGCCGACCGCCGCGATGCCGAGCCCGTAGGCCATGGCGGTCTGGCCGTCGACCGCGGGAAGCGAGAGCGTCACAGGAGGCCCCCCTCCTTGAGGTCGGCGCGGTCGAGCGCGGCCGCGAGGCGCTCCTCCTCGCCGTAGTAGCGGGCGCGCTCCATGAAGCGCGGCTGGCCGATGCCGGTCGAGCGGTGGCGGCCCCTCAGCTTGCCCTGCGCGTCCTCGCCCAGGATGTCGTAGAGGATCACGTCCTGCGTGATGACCACGTCGCCCTCCAGCCCCAGCACCTCGGTCACGTGGGTGATGCGGCGCGAGCCGTCGCGCAGGCGCGTCGCCTGGATGATCACGTCGACCGAGGTGACGATCATCTCGCGGATGGTCTTGGACGGCAGCGAGAAGCCGCCCATGGTGATCATGGATTCGAGGCGGCTCAGGGCTTCGCGCGGCGAATTGGCGTGGAGCGTGCCCATCGAGCCGTCGTGGCCGGTGTTCATGGCCTGGAGCAGGTCGAAGGCCTCGGGGCCGCGCACCTCGCCGACGATGATCCGCTCGGGCCGCATGCGCAGGCAGTTGCGCACGAGGTCGCGCATCGTGATGGCGCCCGTGCCTTCGAGGTTCGGCGGCCGCGTTTCCAGCCGCACCGTGTGGGGCTGCTGGAGCTGCAGCTCGGCCGCGTCCTCGCAGGTGATCACCCGCTCGTCGTGCTCGATGTAGTTGGTCAGGCAGTTGAGCAGCGTGGTCTTGCCCGAGCCCGTGCCGCCCGAGATCAGCACGTTGCAGCGCACCTTGCCGATGATCTTCAGCACCTCGGCGCCGTCGGGCGAGATGGCGCCGAACTTCACGAGCTGGTCGAGGGTGAGCTTGTCCTTCTTGAACTTGCGGATGGTGAGGGCGGGCCCGTCGATGGCGAGCGGCGGCGCGATGACGTTGACGCGCGAGCCGTCCATCAGGCGCGCGTCGCAGATGGGCGAGGACTCGTCGACGCGGCGGCCCACCTGGCTGACGATGCGCTGGCAGATGTTCATCAGCTGCGCGTTGTCGCGGAAGCGGATGTTGGTGAGCTGGATCTTGCCGTTGACCTCGATGAAGGTCCGGGTGGCGCCGTTGACCATGATGTCGGCGATGTCGTCGCGCGCCAGCAGCGGCTCCAGCGGCCCGTAGCCCAGCACGTCGTTGCAGATGTCGTCGAGCAGGTCCTCCTGCTCGGCGATCGACATCACGACGTTCTTGATCGAGATGATCTCGTTGACGATGTCGCGGATCTCCTCCCGCGCCGTCTCGGCGTCGAGCTTGGACAGCTGCGACAGGTCGATGGCCTCGATCAGGGCCGAGAAGATCGTGCTTTTCGTGAGGTAGTAGTCGTCCGAGCGGCGGGCCTCGGCCACGGGCGGCGGGGGCGCGGCCGGGACGGCCGTCGGGCGATATCCGCCGGGCGCGCCGGCCGGCTCGGGCCGCGACGGGGTCGGGGCCAGGGCGGGAGCGGCCCCGCCGGACGCGCGTCGTCCGAACATCGTCGCGAACTTCCTTTCCCGCATCGGCCCGGCGGCCCCGCGGCTCCCGGCACCTTGACCGACGAATGGTTACCGTTTCCGGAAAGGGCGGGAGGGCATCCGAGCGGAGCGCGCTTTCGGGGCGCGGCGACCGGTGCGGCGATGCCGTTTCACCCGGCCAGCCCCGCCGCGACCCGGCCGACCTCGGCCAGCACGGCCTCGCGCGCCGCGTCGGCGAGGCCGGGCGCGTCGCAATAGGCCGCCACCACGATCGGAGGCCGCCCGGGCGGCCGCAGCACGGCGACGTCGTCCGCGACCGGCCCCGCGGTGCCGGTCTTGTCGCCGACGGTCCAGCCGGCCGGCACGCCGGCGCGGATGCGCTTCAGCCCGGTCTCGCAGGCGACCGTCCAGCCGTCGAGGCGCGCGCGGGAGGGGGGAGCGAGGGCGTCGCCGAGCAGCAGCGCGCGGGTCAGCCCCGCGAAGGCGCGCGGCGTCGTGGTGTCGCGCTCCCCGTCGGGGTGGTTCAGGGCGGGCTCGACCCGGTCGAAGCGCGACGCGGCGTCGCCGAGCCCGCGGACGAAGCGCGTCACGGCGTCCGGGCCGCCGAGGCTCGCGAAGATGAGGTTCGCGGCGCCGTTGTCGCTGTGCACGATCGCGGCGCGGCACAGGGCGTCCAGCGTCATGCCGCCCTCGGAGAGGTGGGCCGCCGTGTCCGGATCGTAGCCCACGGCGATCTCGGCCGCCGTGTAGGGGACGCGGCGGTCGAGCCGCTCGGCCCCCGCGTCGACCCGCGCCAGAACGGCCGCCACGGAGGCGAGCTTGGTGGTGGAGCACATCAGGAAGCGCTCGTCCGCCCGGTGCGCGAGGCTGCGGCCCGAGCCCGTGTCGAGCGCGAAGGCGCCGAGCCGCCCCCCGCTGCGCCGCTCGACGGCGGCGAGCGCGTCCTCCGCCGCGGCGGAGGCGGCGGGGCAGAGCGCGGCCGCGCCGAGGCCGAGCAGGACCGCGCGCCGGCGCAGGGGGGCGCCGGAGCCGTCGAAAATGCCGGAAAGGGTGTCGGATCGCATCGCGCTTGTCCGTGAGTGGCTGGGCGGCGGCGGGCATATCGTGCGATGACGCGCGAAGTGGGGCCGCCGACCGGGTGCCCGATCCCCGGCGACCGCCGGACCTGAGATCCCGACGAGGAGACCCCGACGTTGCCTCACCCCGCGGACCATGACCACGCCGGCCACGGCCATCACGGGCACGCCCACGGCCCCGGCGGCCATTCCCACGCGCCCGCCTCGTTCGGCCGCGCCTTCGCGCTCGGCATCGCGCTCAACGCCGGCTTCGTGGTGGCCGAGGCCGTCTTCGGGCTGCTCGGCCATTCCATGGCGCTGCTGGCCGACGCGGGCCACAACCTGTCCGACGTGCTGGGCCTGGCGGTGGCGGGCGGCGCCCACGCGCTGACGCGGCGGGCCCCGACGCGGCGCTTCACCTACGGATTCGGCTCGTCGTCGATCCTGGCGGCGCTGTTCAACGCCGTGTTCCTGCTCGTGGTGGTGGGCGGCCTGTCCTGGGAGGCGATCCTCCGGTTCGCGCAGCCCGAGCCCGTCGCGCCCTGGACCGTGATGGCCGTCGCCGCGGCCGGCATCGCCGTCAACGGGGGCTGCGCCCTCCTGTTCGCCGCGGGCCGCCACGGCGACCTGAACCTGCGCGGCGCCTTCGTCCACATGCTCGCCGACGCCGTCGTGTCGGCCGGCGTGGTGGCGGCGGGCCTCCTCATCCTGCTCACCGGGTGGCTGTGGGTCGACCCCGCGGTCAGCCTCGCGGTCAACGCCGTCATCGTGTGGGGCACCTGGAGCCTGCTGCGCGACAGCACCGTCCTGGCCATGGGAGCCGTGCCGCCCGGCATCGAGCCCGCGGCGGTGCGACGCTTCCTCGCCGAGCGGCCGGGCGTGCAGGGGCTGCACGACCTCCACATCTGGCCGATCTCGACCACCGAGACGGCCCTGACCGCCCACCTCGTCATGCCGGGCGGCCACCCCGGCGACGACGCCCTGATGGCGTGCTGCGCGGGGCTGCGCGAGCGCTTCGGCATCGGCCACGCGACGCTGCAGGTCGAGACCGACGCCGCCACCGTCTGCGCGCTGGCCCCCGAGACCGTGGTCTGACAGGAGAACGAAGGATGAGGAACGCGCACCGCTTGACGGACCGCGTCGCGCTGGTGACGGGCGCGTCGCGCGGCATCGGCCGCGCCGTCGCCGAGCTCTACGCGCGCGAAGGCGCGACCGTGGTGGTCAACCATTGGCGCGACGCCGAGGCGGCCGAGGCCGCGGTGGCGGCGCTGCACGCGGCCTCGGCGGCCGAGGGCCATCCCGCCCGCACGCACGCCGCCGCCGAGGCCGACGTGTCGGACGCCGCCGCGGTGGAGCGGATGTTCGCGGACGTCGCGGCCCGCTGCGGCCGGCTCCACGTGCTGGTCAACAACGCCGGCATGCAGGTCCCGACGCCGGGCGAGGGCTTCGACGACGCGGCTTTCCTGCGCGTGCTCGGCGTCGACCTGATCGGCCCGGCCCTGTGCTCGCGCGCGGCGCTGCGCCTGTTCCTGCCGCAGGGGAGCGGCACGATCATCAACACGACGAGCGTGCACGAGCTGATCCCCAAGCCCGGCTACGCGGCCTACTCGGTCGCCAAGGGCGGGCTCGGCAACCTCACGCGCACGCTGGCGCTGGAGTTCGCGTCGCGCGGCATCCGGGTCAACGCGGTGGGGCCGGGCGCCGTCACCACCGACATGAACGCCGCCTGGACCGGCGACCCCGCGGCGCGGGCCGCGGTGGAGGCGCACATCCCCATGGGACGCGCGGCCTCGGCCGAGGAGATCGCGACCGTCTTCGCGTTCCTGGCCTCCGACGACGCGCGCTACATCACGGGCCAGACCGTCTACGCCTGCGGCGGCCTCACGCTCTACGGCGACTTCGCGACGAACTGGGCGTCATAGGGCGCGGCGGCCCTCCCAGGGCTGGAAGCGGCGCGGGTCGGCGCGGACCTCGGGCAGGCGCTTGAACACCCGCACCATGAAGGCGGTAGCGAAGAGCGGCGTCAGCAGGTTCAGCACCGGCACCGCCACCACGGCCGCCATCACGAGCCCGGCGAGGAAGATGCGGGTGCCGTGGCGCCTGCGCAGCGCTTCCGCGTCGGCGGGCGGCAGGTGGCGCAGCGCCACGAACTCGTAATACTGCCGGCCGAGCAGGTAGGCGTTGGCGCCCAGGAACGCCACGGCGTTGACGCCGGGCACGAGCAGCAGCAGCAGCGCCACCAGCGTCACGCCGAGCTGCAGCGCGCCGAACCGCACCGACAACACCACCGCGGGCATGATGTGAAGCGGGCGGCCCGGCGGCGACAGCGGGTCGAGGTCGCGCTCCACGCGCTCCGCGAGGTCGTCGATGAAGAACCCCGCCACGACCGACGACACCGGCGCGACCAGGAACACCGAGCCCACGAGCAGCCCCAGCCCCGCCACGAGGCCGATCAGGGTCGACAGCCAGGCGGCGTGGACGGCCACGAGCAGCAGCAGCCCGTGGTCGAGCAGCGCCACGGCGCCGACGAGGATCAGCAGCGTGAGCCCCAGCACCTTGATGAGCGCCGCGCGGAACGGCGGGGTCAGGATCTCGCGGAAAGCGGCGAGCGCGTCGGCCAGCAGGAGCACGGCGATGACACCTTTTTACGCGTGGTAAAGCATGGTGAACCGGATCGTTCGAATGCTCCGGAACTCCCCCGACAGCGTGTCGTTACGATGACATGGCACAGCTTCACAACTCAGGGTCCCGGCGGACCGTTGTGGTCGTCGAGGACGAGTTCCTCGTGCGCGACCTCGCGGTCTGCGAGCTCGAAGACAACGGCTTCACCGTGGTCGAGTTCGACTGCGCCGACGCCGCCTTGCCCTACCTGCGCGAGCACGGCGGCGAGACGGCCGCCATCGTGACCGACGTGCAGATGCCCGGCTCCGTGAACGGGCTGGAGCTCGTCGCCATCCTGGACCGGCTGTGGCCGGGCGTGCCGGTGCTGATCACCTCGGGCGGCCCGCTGGTCGACCCTCGCCTGCTGCCACCCTGCGCCGGGTTCATCCGCAAGCCCTGGCTGCCGGAGGACATGGTGGCCCGCGTGGCCGGCATGGTGTCGGCGCACTGAACCCGATCCGCCCCGCGGGCGGCCGCCACGCCCCGGCGGGGTCGCGGCGCCCCGGCGTCAGCGGTTCGTGTTGTAGGCGTCCGTGAGGATGCGGCCGGAGCTGATGAAGCCCTGCTTCAGGGCCGACCACGCCGTCCTGGTCGCCGTGGACAGCTTCGCGAGGCGCGCCTGTGCGGCGGCGGCCCGGCCCTTCACGGCCGCGATGCGCGCCTCGACGGCGTCGCGCTGCTCCGCCGTGAGGTCGGCGACCTTGCCCTGCAGGTCGCCGGCGACGCCGAGCCAGTAGCTCTGCTCGGCCTTGAGCCGCGCCTCGACCACGGCCTTGCGCTGGGCGACGTCGAGCCGGAACTGCGCCACGGCGGCGTCGGTCGCCGCGTCGAACTGCTTGTAGGGCGCTTCGAGCGCGGCGCGGGCGGTGCGGAGCTGGTCCACCGTCATCTGCCGGGCCTGGGCCGACACCGTGGCGATCTGGTTCTTGTAGGAGTCGCGCACCGTCTTCAGCGCCACGACGGCGTCGTGGGCCTTCTGGCGGGCGGCGGCATCCACCTTGTCGGCGTCGTCCTGCAGCACGGAGATGGTCGCGTCCATCTCGGCCAGCCGCTCCTGCGCCTGCGCGATGGCGGCGTGGGCGCCGACGGGGTCGGGCTCGGCGCCGGCGGCCCGCGCGTCCGCGGCGGGCGCCGCGGCCGGCGGGGCGGCCAGGACCGCGGCGGGGGCGAGGCCGGCGAGGACGGCCGCGATCGTGATGGCTCGGCGGGACATGGTTCCTCCTGTGACCGGGACGCGGCGACGATGCTGCGGGGCCTCGACCGCGCCAACGCCCGGGCGGCCCCGTCGTTGCGCGGCCGGCCGAACCCATCGGGGCCGATCGGCCGGCGGACCCCGCCCCGGCTTGTGCGGACGCGCCCGCGCCGCTACCGCTCCCGCCGGTGCTCGCCGCGCCGCACCGGACGAACGAGACGCCATGACCGCCACCGACGGACCGGATCGCCCGCCGAAGGGCCGACGATCGACGGCCGGGGCCGCGGCGGTGGCCGTCACCCTCGGGGGCTGGCTCGCGGTCGCGGCCTTCCGTCCCTTCACCCCGGCGGTGCCGCAGCCCGGCCTCGACGCCTCCTGGGTGGCCGTGATGGGCGAGGCCGCGGCGCGTGGCCTGCGCTGGGGGCCCGACCTCGCCTTCACCTACGGGCCGGCCGCCTCGCTGGTGACGGGGTACTTCAACGGCACCTACCTCACGCTGACGCTGCCGATCCTGCTCGCCACCTGCCTGCTGTTCGGGGCCTGCACGGCGCTGGCCGTGCCGCCGGGCCGGCGGGTCGGCGCGGCCCTCGCCGTGGGGCTGATCGCGGCCCTGTCGACCGGCTACCCGGACAGCTTCTTCCTGGTGCTCCCGCTCGCGCCCGCGCTGCTCCGCCTGTCCGGCGCCGGCGCCGGGCCGGCCGCCGTCGCGGGCGCGGCGGCCTTCGCCGTGGGCGCGGTCGGCATGGCGAAGATGAGCTTCCCGCTGGCGGCCCTGCCCCTGTTCCTGCTCGCCGACGCCGCGGCCCTGCTGCGCCGCCGCGCGCCCGTGCTCGCCGCCGCCTGCGCGCTCGGCTTCCTGGCCGCCGACCTGCTCTACGGGCAGCGGCTGAGCGACCTGCCGCTGTTCCTGCAGGGGCAGGGGCAGGTCATCGCGGGCTACAGCGAGGCCATGGCGATCGACGGCCGCCGGGGCGAGGTCGCGGCCTTCGCCCTCGCCGCGGTCGCCCTGGTCGGCCTCGCCGCCGCGTCGGAACGGGCGCGGGGCCGGCACGGCTCGCGGATCGCGCTGCCGCTCGGCCTCGCCTGGCTGCTGCTGATCCTGTTCAAGGCCGGCTTCGTGCGGCAGGACACGCACACGCTGATCGCGTGGTTCGGGCTGGCGCTGGCCGCCGCGCTCGCGGCGCCCGCGCGGTTCCGGTCCCGCGCCGCCGCGGCGGTCCCGGCCGCGGCGGCTGCGGGGGCCGCGCTGCTCGGCCTCGCGCTCGTCGGGCCCGCGGCGGCGCCGGCCGGCTCGCGCGCGGCCGCGGAAAGGGTCCTGGTCGCGGGGCCGGCCGCGCAGCTCGCCGCGGCCGCCGAGCTCGCGCGCGACCCCGCGGGTTTCGCGCAGGCCCGCCGCGCCGCCACGGCGGCGCGCTGGCGCCAGCTCGCCGACCTCGCGCCCCTGCCGCCGCTCCCCGGCGGCGTCGACGTCATCCCGTCGCGGCAGGGCCGGGTGCTGGCCGCCGGGCTGGACTACCGCCCGCGCCCGAGCTTCCAGGAATATTCCACCTACACGCCGGCGCTCGTCGCGATGAACCGCACCTTCCTCGAAGGCCCGCGGGCGCCGGCCTGGGTTCTGTTCGGACCGGAGGGCGCCGGCGGCGGCCTGTCGGTGGACGGCCGCTACCCCAACCTGGCCGAAGGCGGGCTCTGGCTCGACCTCCTGCGGCTCTACCGCCCGGAGCGGCGCCTCGGCGACCTCCTGGCGCTGCACCGGCGCGCCGTCCCGGCGCCCTTCGCGGTCGGCGCGCCGGAGCGGAGCGAGGTCGGCTTCGACGAGGAGGTGCCGGTGGCGCCCCTCGGCGGCGGGGTGCGGGCCGTGCTCGCCGCCGTCGACGTGCGCCCGACGCTGCTCGGGCGGCTGGCCGCCTTCCTGTTCAAGCCGCCGGCCCTGACGATGGCGGTGCGCTTCGCGGACGGCCACGCGGCGTCCTACCGCTTCGTGTCGGGGATCGGCGCGGCGGGCTTCGTCCTGTCGCCCCTGGTCGACGACGCGGCCGATTTCGACGCGCTGGCGGACGGCGTCGCGCCGCCGCCGGACCGCACCGTGGCGGGTTTCAGCCTCCACGTGCCGCCGCGGCTGCGGGCGCTGCTGTCGCCCCGCATCAGCGTCGAGCTGCGGGACGTGACGGGCGGCGACGCCCCGGCCTCGACGGCGCCGACTTCGGCCTGGCAGGCCGTCGCGGACGCTCAGGCCCTCCCGCCGGGGGCGCCCGACCTCGGCACGGCGCCGCCCTCGCGCCTCGCCGTCCCGGTCGCCGGCCTGTCGCGGCTCGACCTCGGCTTCGGCCTCGCGCTGGCCGAGGATGCGCCGCCGGGCGCGGGACGGCTGTGCTTCGCGGTCCGCCCCGCCGCCGGCGAGGCGCCGCTGTGGCGGCGCTGCCTCGACCGCGCCGCCGCGGCCGACCGCGCGCCGCAGTCCATGTCGGTCGCGCTGCCGCCGGGCACGGCGGAGCTGGTGCTGGAGACGACCTGCGAGGCGGGGTGCGAGGAGGGCGTCGGGGGCTACTGGGCGCCGCCTCCGTGACCGCGGGGGCGCGGGGCCGAGCACATGCGTTGGCCCCCCCGCCCTCGATGGGTTAAGGGGATCGCTCAGACGGGGCGCCCCCCGACCCATCCGCCCATTCCCCCGGTGTCCGGCGGGACCCGAGGAGTTCCATGGCGAAGACCGCGACGGTTCCTGCAGACGGGGAGGGCCGCTCCCTCCCGCTGATCCGCCGCCTGATGGCCGAGCACGCCCGCGCCCACGCGGGGTCCTACGCGCTGGCGCTGTTGCTGATGGCGATCAGCGCCGCCGCCTCGGTCGGCTCGGTGGCGCTGCTGCGCCCCGTGGTCAACGGCATGACGGGCATGACGGTCGCCGAGCCCGGCGCCTTCAAGATGCTGCGCAACCTCGCGGTCGCGGTGGCGGTGCTCTACATCGTGCGCGGCCTCGCCACCTGCGGGCAGCTCGTGCTGATGTCGCGGGCCGGCAACCGCATCGTGGCCACCCTGCAGCGGCGCGTCTACGACCACCTGCTGCACCAGCCGGTGCGCTTCTTCGCGGACCGCCACTCCTCCGAGCTGATGGCGCGCCTCGCCATGGCGGCCAACGGCGCGCGCGACGCCGTGCAGTTCGTGATCAACTCGGCCGGCCGCGACGTGCTGACGGTGATCGGCCTCGCCGGCGTGATGGTCTACAACGACCCGCTGATGAGCCTGATCGCCCTGTCGATCGCCCCCGTCGGCGTGCTGATGCTGAGCCGGCTGATGAAGAAGGTGCGCCGCGCCGCGCGCCGCTCCTTCGATGGCTCCGCCGACATCATGAAGCACATGGGCGAGACCGCCCAGGGCATCCGCATCATCAAGAGCTTCAACCTCGAAGGCGTGATGCGGGCCCGCATGGCCCGGGCGGTCGGCGAGGTCGAGAAGGCCGCGAACCGCATGGCGATCGGCATCGCGCTGTCGTCGCCCGTGTCGGAGACGCTGGGCGGCCTCGCGGTCGCGATCATCATCCTCTACGGCGGCTGGAAGGTCGCGGTGGCGCACAGCGACCCCGGCTCCTTCTTCGCCTTCATGGGGGCGCTCCTGTCCGCCTACGAGCCGGCCAAGCGCCTCGGCCGCCTCAACCTCGACCTCCAGAACAGCCTCGTCGGCGCCCGCCTCGTCTACGACCTGCTCGACGAGCCGCTGCCCGACGCGCGCGACGCCGCCAAGCCCGACCTCCGGCCGGGGCCGGGGCGCATCGAGCTGCGGGACGTGTCGTTCTCCTATCGCGAGGGCGAAAACGTGCTCGATCGCATCGACCTCCTGGCCGAGCCGGACAGGACCACGGCGCTGGTCGGCCCGTCGGGCGGCGGCAAGTCGACGATCATCAGCCTGATCCAGCGCCTCTACGAGCCCGGCTCGGGCGCGGTGCGGATCGACGGTCAGGACGTCACGGCCGTCAACACGCGCTCGCTGCGCGACGCCATCGCCTTCGTGGCGCAGGACGTGTTCCTGTTCCGCGGCACGATCCGCGACAACATCGCGCTCGGCCGCCCCGGCGCCACCGAGGCCGAGATCGTCGACGCCGCGCGCCGCGCCCACGCCCACGACTTCATCATGGGCTTCGACCGCGGCTTCGACACCGAGGTCGGCGAGCAGGGCGCCAAGCTGTCGGGCGGCCAGCGCCAGCGCATCGCCATCGCGCGCGCCTTCCTCAAGCGCGCCTCGATCATCCTGCTCGACGAGCCCACGGCGGCGCTCGATTCCGAGTCCGAGCGCGAGGTCCAGAAGGCGCTCGACGAACTGCGCGTCGGGCGCACCACGGTGGTGGTGGCGCACCGGCTGCAGACCATCGTCGACGCCGACCGCATCTGCGTGATCGAGAACGGCCGGGCGGTGGAATACGGCACCCACGACGAGCTGATGGCGCGGCTCGGCTCCTACCATTCCTTCTTCGCGACCCAGTTCGGCGACCGGGCGCGGCGCATCGCCTGATCCCGCGATCCTTCGGCCGCCCCGCGTGTTGGAACCCGCACGGAGGACGGCATGATCAGGACAGCGACGGTGGTGGCGGCGGCGTGGCTGGCGGGTGCGGCGCCCGCCCTCGCCCAGCGCAACGACGGCATCGACAACTCGCCCGACCAGCAACGCGTCGCGGACGAGTTCCGCAGCGCCGGCTCGAAATGCGACGCCCCGGCCTGCCGCAACGATCCGGACGGCGTCTACCCGCCCTCGACCGGGCAGGGCGCGACCGCCAAGACGCCGTCGATCTCGGCCGGGCAGCCGCAGCCGCACAACTGACGCCGGCGCGCGGCGGGGCCCGCATCATCGCGGCATGAACAGCGGCTCGACGTCCAACGCCGGATCCGCGGCGCCGCGTCGGTCGGCCCCCGCCCGCGCGCGCGGGCCTTCGAGGTGCAGGTAATCGGGGTCGAAGTGGCTCAGGCCCTTGAGCGCGCGGTGGTCGTGGATCGTGAGCCAGCGATTCTTCACCGTCAGCACGCCGATTTCCCGCAGCTCCTTGAAGACGCGGTTGACGTGGACGGCGCTGAGGCCGAGCACGTCGGACACCTCGACCTGCGACAGCGGAAGCGCGTAGCCGTCGTCGGTGCTGAGGCCCGCCATCCGGAGCCGGGCGAGGAGCTCGCACAGGAGGTGCCCCAGCCGCTCGCCCGCGGTGCGGCGGCCCAGGCCGAAGCTCCATTCCGTCGCGATGGCGTTCTCCACACATCCCATCCACCAGAAGGCGTCGCGGATCGCGGGCCTCTGGTCGATCAGGTCCCGGAGCTGGGCGTGGGGCAGGACCGCCACGGTGCAGGGCGACAGGGCGCGCACTCCGGAATGGACGGTGTGGAGCAGCAGGCCATCGAGGTCGCAGACGTCGCCGGGCAGGAACAGAGCCGGGAAGTGCTGGCGCCCGTTCGGCAGGCTCTTGTAGCGCGCCGCCCAGCCGTCGACGACCACGTGCAGGCTCCGGGGCCGGTCACCCTGGGGCGCGATGTCGGCGCCCGCCGGGACGGTCCGCGTGGAGCCGCAGAGCCCCTCGATCATCGCGAGCTCGTGCGCGGTGAGGAGGGGCACCAGCCGGAGGCGGGCGATCAATGGACGGGTCATCACCGCTCGAATGCTGCGTGGTGTGCTCGCGGTGCGGACGCGGCGGCGGTGCCGCCGAGGTCGCCCGGTCGCCGAGGATGGGCCGCCAGTGTCCCCGCGCACGCCGATGGGGCGGCCCTTTCACCAGATTACCGACCGCAGGTGGGACGGTGAGTTGCGTCTGCTACCGTACCCTCGGCGGCTGCGCGGCCCGTCGATCCGCGGACAGGTCCGCGCCGAGCCGCTCGACGTCGACCAGCTTGTCGTGCCGCGGCACGGCCGCGTGGCGCTCCGGCATCGGGACCGCGGGGCGGCCCGTGACGAAGACGAACGGCACCGCGCGCCCGGCGAGCGCGTCGGCGACCGGGTGGGCGGCGACGCCGGGCAGGTCGGCGTCCAGCATCGCGCCGTCGAGCGGGCCGGCTTCGATGAGCCGCAGGGCCTCGGCCGCCGTGCCGACGGGCCCGAGGACGTCGGCCCCCGCACGCCGGAGGTCGTCGGCGAGGCAATGCGCGACGAAGTAGTCGCCGTCGACCACCAGGATGCGCCGTCCCGCCAGGACCGCCCGCGCCGTCATCGATCTGCCATGCCCCGTTTCCCCGCCGCGCGATCCCGCACGGCCCCGGTCCGTCCGGGCCCGCTCCGCATCCCGGGGCCGTCCGGCACCCCCGCCTATAGGCCGGCCCGGCGGGGCGGCGGGGAAGCGTCCGCTGTCGTACCGAGCCCGTGGACAGCCCGGGCCGGCAGGGCGATCCGAGCATGGCGCCTGACGTTGAGGAACCCTCGGCAGGAACACAGCAGACGACGGCTTCTCGCGCGATGACAGTCCGATATTTCGGCGCAGAACAACCTGGGTGAAGGACGTCGCCCCGGCGAGGGCCGACCGTCGCCGCCGTCCGCCGGCCCGTCAGGCGCGGACGTCTTGAGGGCGACCTCGCATTACTTCGGCGCCGGGATACGCATGCCCATCCCTTCCAAGATCGACTGCCGCAACCGCCTGCTCGCGCTGATGTCGGACGAAGACTTCGGCCTCCTCGCCCCCTCGCTCGAACACCGCAGGATGAGGAGGGCCGACATCCTCGTCGACGCGGACGGGCCGATCGAGCACCTCTACTTCTCGGAAGGCAGCATCGCCTCGATCATCGTGACCTCACCCGAAGGGCTCGAGGTCGAAGCCGGCCTGTTCGGCAAGGACGGCTGCGGCCCCCTGCCCATCGTGCTGGGGTCGGACCGCTCGCCGCACCGCGTCGTCATGCAGGTGCCGGGCGACGCCTACCGGGTGGCCGGCGCGGTGCTGGTCGGGGCGCTGGAGCGCAGCGCCTCGCTGCGGGGGCTGCTGCTGCGCTTCGCGCAGGTGCAGGGGCTGCAGTCGAACTTCACGGCGCTGTCCAACGCGGTCCATCCGGTGGACGAGCGGCTCGCGCGCTGGCTGCTGATGTGCCACGACCGCAGCGTCAGCGACGACATGCCCCTGACCCACGAGTTCCTGTCGCTGATGCTGGCCGTGCGCCGGCCGAGCGTGACGACGGCGCTGCACGTCCTCGAAGGCAACGGCTTCATCCGGGCGGAGCGGGGCCTCATCACCATCCGCGACCGGCGCGCGCTCGAACTCTTCGCGGCGGACGCCTACGGCCGCCCGGAGGCCGAATACCGCCGCCTGATCGGCCCCTTGACGTGAACGCGGGGCGGGCCCGCCCGGTCGACGCTGCGGCTCACGCGGCCCGCATCACCGCCTCGACCAGGACCCGCGTCGGCGCGGCGCCGGCCTCGGCCACCTCCACCTCGTCGCCCTCCTCGGCGCGCGCCACCGCGGCGCCGAGCGGCGTCGCCACGGACAGGAGGCCGCCCGCGCGGTCGTCGGCGCCCTCCGTCAGGCGCAGCGTCAGCCGGCGGCGGTCGGGGAACAGCAGCGCCACCCGGTCGCCCACCGCGATCCGCTCGGCCGCGCGGGCGTCCCCGGCGCGGTCGAGGCCCGCGGGCACCGGGGCGACGCGGTGCTCGACCAGCCGCGCCGACGCGTCGCGCGCGCCCTCGCCCGCCTGGGGCGCGATGCCCTCGCGCTCCAGCGCCGCCACGAGGTCGGCCATCACGGCGTCGGGGTCGCGGTAGAACGACGAGGCGAAGCAGCGCCAGAAGCGCCAGCCGACGCGCTCCAGGATGCGCTGGCGCCGCATGTCGTCGCGCCAGCGCTCCGGCCCGTGGAAGCTGTCGCCGTCGCATTCCACAGCTAGGCGCCGGCCTTCCGCGCCCTCCACCACGAGGTCGATGCGGAAGCCCTCGGAGCCGACCTGGGGCAGGGTGCGGTAGCCGAGCGCGAGGAGGCGCGCCAGCACGTCGCGCTCGAAGCCCGACTCGCAGCGCTCGGCGAGGTCGCCCGCGGGCGCGGCCGCCGGCATGGGGCGCTCGAAATGCGAGATGAGGCGGTGCTTGAGGTCGGCCGCCGCGAGGTCGTCGAGCCCGACCGAGCGCACCAGCACCAGCCGGTCGCGCGCGCGGGAGGCCGCGACGTTGAAGCGCTGCTCGTAGGGCAGGGCGGTCAGCGTCGTGCGCCGGCGGCGGTCTGCCACCATGGACAGGAACACCACGTCGCGCTCGTTGCCCTGGAAGCCGGCGCTGTTCGAGCACAGCACGCGGTGGCGCTGCATGGCTTCCTCGCCGATGCGCTCCGTGAGGAGCACGCGCACCAGCTCCGCCTGCTCGGCGCCGACGAGCGAAATCACGCCGAGCGAGCGCGCGGCGCCTTCCGGGCTCGCGATCAGCCGCTCGACCTCGTCGACGATGACCTCGGCCTCGGCGCGGTTGATCTTGCGCGCCCCGTCGCGGACCCCGTGCGGCACGTGGATGTCGACCAGCGGCGGGTCGAGCCGCTCCGCCGCGGCCGGCACGCGCAGCGGGATCAGCGTCTCGGGATAGAAGCCCATCGAGAATCGAATGATCGGCTCAACGCAGCGGAAGTGCTCCTTCAGCATCAGCCGGCTGTCGGGGAACACCGCGCGCATCAGGTCGTAGAGGCTTTCGCCCGGCTCCAGCAGCGCCGCGTAGGGCAGGCGGCTCAAGTAGCGGTGGCGGAGCTGCGCCACGGCGGCCTGCGACACGAAGGGCGGCGTCGGGCTCACCTGCCGGTCGTCGCCCACCGCGAGGATCTTGCGGCCGCGCAGCAGGGCCGGAAGCTCCGTCACGTCGGACTGCGACGCCTCGTCGAGCACCACGAGGTCGAAGGCCGCTATGTCGGAGGGCAGCTGCTCGGCGACGCGCCAGGTCGGCATGATCCAGCACGGCACGGCGTCGTAGCAGCGCGCCATGGCGTCCCGCGCCACGCGGCGGTGGCGGCCCGCGCCCTTGCCGGTGCCCTTGCCGAGGCGCCCGAGCGCCCGGACGTATTCCACGAGGGCCGACTTGACCCGCGGCGACAGGCGCCGCTCCAGCGCGTAGAAGGCCCGCTCGCGCACGAGCTCCACGAACAGCTTGCGGCCGCGCCTGTCGAGCGCGTCGCGCTCGCGCGCCAGCGCCAGCAGCGCTTCGCGCCCGTCGGCGCGGGCCAGCTTGGCTTCCGCCGCGGCGCCGTCCCAGGCGCGGCGCCAATCCGCCGGCAGGGCGGCCGGGTCCGGGTCCGCGCGCAGCCGCGCGGCCCAGCGCGGCGCGCCCGCACTCGCGAGGCGGGCCGTGGTGTCGCGCACGAGCGCGAAGGCGCCGGCCCGGTCCGCGACCTCGCCGAGGCGCGCCAGCAGGGCCCGCCACAGCGCGGCGATCTTGTCGGCCGGCAGGTCCGAGCGGCCGACGAGCTGGTCGAGGATCTGCCGCGCCATGACGGAGGTGCGGTCGCTTCCCGGAAACCGCGCGGCCGCCGCCGCCACATCGGCGGCCACGTCGACGAGCCGCGCCGAGGCGGCGGCCGCCTCGATCTGCGCCGCGAGGGCGCGGGCCGCGCCGGGGTCCCGCGCCAGGCGGGGCGGCGGGGGCAGGCGCCGCCCGGCCGGGCCGAGCGCGGCGAACAGGCCCGCCATCGCGTCCGCGAGGCCGAGCAGGCGCGCCGCACCCGCGAGCCCGTCGAGGTCGCCGTCCCCGCCCGCCCCGCCCGCGAGCTGCCGCCACCGGGCCGCGAGCGCCCGGCGCGCGTCGGCCAGCGCGAGCGCGTCGTCGACCGCGGCCCAGTCCCCGGCGTCGCGGCCCGGATCGCGGCCGCGGACGCGGATCGCGGCCACGCGCGCCTTGGCGGTGCCGTGCCCGAGCGACACCAGCGGCCACAGCCGCTCGCCGCGCCGCGCCCGCGCGACCGCGGCGCGCGCTTCGGCGTCGTCCAGGATCTCCGGCGGCAGCTCCACCGCGGCCGCGGCGAGCCGCGCGGCCTCGCGCTCGACCTCCGCCCAGGCGTCGCGGCAGGACAGCAGCGCCGCCGTCGCGGGTGCGCCGTCGCGCGACAGCGTGCCCGGCAGGACCGCCGAGAGCGAGGGCCGCGCCGCCGCGCCCTCGGCCGCCGCGGCGAGGTCGCGCAGCGCCGCGGCGGCGCGGCCCGCGGCGGGGGCGGCCTCCGGCGCGAGGTGGATCGGCGGCGCCGGGCCGGCCGCGCTCGCGGCGAGGAGCCGCTCGCCGTCGAGCAGGTCCTCGTGCCAGGCCGCCAGCGCGGCGGGGTCCGGCAGGGCGTCGGGCCGCGGCAGCGCGGCCTCGGCGTGGTCGAGGAAGTCGCCCGCCGCGGCGCGGGCGTCGCGCAGCCGCGCGAGGTCGGGCTCGGTGAGCCCGGCCTCGGCGGCGTAGAGCGCCGGCGCGTCGTCGAACCAGGCGCGCGCGCCGCGCTCCGCGGCGGTGCGGCGGGCGAGGTCGGCCGGCAGCTCGCCGTCCGGGCCGAGCGGCACGGCCTCGCGCGCCGCGAGCCCGTCCACCTCGGCGTCGATCGCGGCGAGGCGCGCCCGGATCTTCACGATCTCGGCCTCGCAGCGGCGGATGGCGGACAGCCGGATCTCGGGCCGGCTTTCCTCCACCACCGCCTGGATCTCGCGGATCGCGGTCTCGACCTGGCGCAGGCCCTGGCGCTCCGACGACAGGATCGCGATGGTGAGCGGGCGCACCTTCTCGGGCAGCTGGTCGCGCAGGACGCTGAGCGCCGCCTCGCCGCGCGACACGACGAGGACGCGCTGGCCGAGCGCCATGGCGTGGCAGATGACGTTGGCGATCGTGTGCGTCTTGCCGGTGCCGGGCGGCCCCTGCACGACGAGGCCGTCCGCGCCCGCGAGCCGGCGCACGATGGCGACCTGGTCGTCGTTGAAGGGTTTGGGGAAGAACACCTCGCCGAAGGCGGGCTCGTCGGCCCCTGCCGGGCCACCCGGCGCGCCCTCGCCGATCGCGGTGCCGAGCGGCGCCCAGGCTCCGCCCGCGCCGTCTGAGGGCGGCGTGACGAGGCGCTCGGCGAGGCCGTTCACGGGCACGCCGCCGAGCGCCGCCGCGCGGAACCGCGCGATGTCGTCGAGCACCACGTGCTGCGAGCGCGGCCGGGCGTAGAGAACCCAGCCGCCCGACACCGCGGGCTCGCCGTCGCCCTCGTCGGCCGCGGCCGCGTCGGCCTCGTGGAAGGCGCCGCCGGCCGACAGGCGGGTGGCGGCGAGGCGCAGCAGCGGCGCGAAGCCGGCGGGGCGGAACGGCGACAGGCCGTCCTCGGCCTCCAGGGCGGCGAGGCCGGCGCGCAGCGCGGCGTCGAGCGCGCCGAGGCCGTCGGCGCCCATTTCCTCGTGGGGCTTGAGGTCGAGGCGCGCGGGCGCGCCGGTGGGCCGCACGGACAGGCGGCCGTCGGGGTCGAGGTCGAGCTCGACGGCGCATTCGATCAGCGGGCGGTCGACCGCGCGGGCGCCGCGCCGCCACCGCACCGGGCCGATCCCCCACACGGCCTCGACCGCGCCCCCGCCGCCGCCGAGTTCCAGGGCCTGCTGCAGCCTGTAGAGCGCGCCGTAGAGCGCCTGCGTGCGCCGGCGCGGGCCCTCGTCGGCGGCCCACGCGGCCCAGGGCCCGGCCCGGTAGGCGTCGAGCGCCCCGGCGAGGCCGGGCTGGTCGGCGAAGCGGAGGCGCAGGTCGTGGTCGCCGTGGCCTTCCGCGCCCTCGCGGGCCGGGACGGGGGCGAAGTCCTCCTCGGCGGCGCGGTCGGCGGCGATCAGCGCCGCGCGCTCGGCCGGGGACACGGTGCGCAGGATCTCGGCGCGGGCCGCCGGCAGCACCGCGGGGTCGGCGACCTCGGCGAGCCAGGGGCGGAGGGCCTCCGGCGGCGGCGGGGGCGGCACACGGGGGAGCCGCTGCACCGCGAGCCAGGCCGGCGGGTCGCCGTCCGGCCCGTCGAGCGTCACGCCGGGCAGGCCCGCCACGTCGGCGGGGCGGACCGAGAAGGTGGTCCCGTCCGGGAGGCGGTAGTCGGCGACGCGCATCGCCACGCGCTCGTCGAGCCTCACCACCTGCTCCACGTAGTCGAGGAGCTGCACCAGCCGGTCGGCCGCGCTCCCGGCGACCGCGCGGTCCCCGCCTGTGTCCTGTGCGTTCAGGGCCCGACCCTCGGCTGCGTCATCCGCCGCACCAAAGCCGGACGCGCCCGCCAAGGCAAGCGCGGGAGGGGTCCGCGCTCAGGCCGCGTGCGCGATGCGGCCCACCAGGCCCGCGATGGCGTTCACCGAGCGGAAGTTGTCGAGGGTGATGTCGCGCGGCGGGATCGCGAGGTCGAACTCCGATTCCACGCCGAGCATGACCTCGACCATGTCGATCGACGTCAGGCCCAGGCGCGCCAGCTCGGCGTCGGCCGGGAGGGCGTCGCGGTGGCCGCGGCGGGCCAGGATCTCGGTCACGAGGGCGCCGATGCGGTGGGCCGGCGAGGGGGTCACGTTGTCGAGCATCGGTGCGTCCTTTGACTGGCTGGATGATCCAGCGCCTTGCTGAGGCGACAATGGTTTTCGGCTTTTCGACTGTCAACGCAAGTTGAGTCGATTCCGAAGCAAACGAAACCCTTGGTATAGGGTGTCGTGGTCGACTTCGTCGACTTGAATCCGTGATCTTCAGATCCCGTTAAGGATTTGCGGGTTGGTGCGCGCTTAACGATGATCGGGGCAAGTTACTGCAGATGGTCGCCGCTTGGGGTAGGTGATGCAACAGGGCGTGGTGGACGTCGCCGCCCGAGCCGGAGCGGGTGACATGCTTGACGGGACGATCGAGGCCGCGACCATCGCTCCATCGATCTTCGGGCTCGACGGCCGGGAGCCGCAGCCCTTCGCGCTGCGGGCGGAGGCGGTGGCGGGCATCGCGGGCGAACACGCCGCGGCGGTGGACCGGGACGGGCGCTTCCCCGCCGAGGCTCTGGCTGGGTGCAAGGCGCAGCGCCTGATGGGCATGGCGGTGCCGCAGTCGCTCGGCGGCGACGGCGCCTCGCTCGGGGACGTGGCCGACGTGTGCTTCAGGCTCGGCCGTCAGTGCTCCTCCGCGGCGCTGATCTTCGCCATGCACCAGATCAAGCTCCACTGCATCCTGCGCCACGCGGGCGGCTCGGCCTTCCACGAGGGCGTGCTGCGCGGGGTCGCGGCGCAGCAGTGGCTGCTCGCGTCCTCGACCACGGAAGGGCTCAACGGCGGCAACGTGCGCCACAGCGCGGCCGCCGTGGAAGCCCTGGAGGACGGCACGGTCGCGCTCGACCGCGACTCCACCGTGATCTCCTACGGCGCGCAGGCCGACGCCATCGTGACCACGGCGCGCCGGTCCGCGGAGGCGGCCGGCTCGGACCAGGTGCTCGTGGTGCTGCTGCGCGACCATTACCGGCTCGACCCCGGCCAGTCCTGGGACACGCTCGGCATGCGCGGCACCTGCAGCCGCGGCTTCAAGCTCCGCGCCCGCGCGGCGGCCGAGCAGGTGCTGCCGGTCGGCTACGACGTGATCCACGCCCGCACCATGGCGCCCGTGGCCCACGTGCTGTGGGGCGCCGTGTGGAGCGGCATCGCGGCCGCGGCCGTGGAGCGCGCGCAGACGTTCCTGCGCACCGCCGCGCGCAAGGCCAGGGGGCAGATGCCCCCCGGCGCCGCGCATTACACCCGCGCCCAGTCGGGCCTGCGCAACCTGCGCCTGATGGTGCGGGACGGCGTGGCGCGCTGCGAGGCGGCCTTCGCCGACGAGGCGCGGTACGGCGCCTTCGACTTCGCCGTGGCGATGAACCTCCTCAAGGTCGAGGCCTCGGAGGCCGCGGTCGCGACGGTGATGAGCGCGCTGCGCGCCTGCGGCCTGTCGGGCTACCGCAACGACGGCGAGAGCAGCATCGGCCGCCAGCTGCGCGACGTGCTGTCGTCGCCCCTGATGATCAACAACGACCGCATCGTGTCGAGCCTCGCCAGCCCCGCCCTGATGGCGCCGGTGCCGGCCGGCCTCGCCGACTGACCGCCGCCCTCCGCAGACGACACCCCGGAAGCCCCGACATGAACGCGCCGCTCCGCCTGGACGAGACCTTCAACGAGGTCGACGACCGCCTCGTCGGCCTGATGGAGGCCCTGTTCCACCCCACCGGGGTGGCGGGCGTCTACGGCCGCCGCGGCGCCTACGAGGACGTGGTCGAGCGCCTCGCCGCCTTCATCTCCGGCCACCGCGAGGAGGACACGGAGGTGATGCGCTTCCCGCCCGTGATGAGCCGGCGCACGCTGGAGCGCTCGGGCTACCTCAAGAGCTTCCCGAACCTGCTCGGCTGCATGTGCGCGCTCGGCGGCACCGAGCGCGACATCCGCTCCGCCGTGTCGCGCTTCGAGACGGGCGGCGACTGGACCGAGGGGCTCGAGGCCGGCGACCTCGTGCTGACGCCGGCTGCCTGCTACCCGGTCTACCCGATCGCGGCGCGCCGCGGCGCGCTGCCCGCCGGCGGCCTGCGCTTCGACGTGGCGAGCGACTGCTTCCGCCGCGAGCCCTCGCCCCACGCCGACCGCTTCCAGTCCTTCCGCATGCGCGAATACGTGTGCATCGGCTCGCCGGCCGACGTCGCGGCCTTCCGCGAGCGCTGGATCGTCAAGGCGCGCGGCATGGCGGAGCGGCTCGGGCTGCCCTACCAGGTCGAGGTCGCCAACGACCCGTTCTTCGGCAAGGTCGGGCTGATGATGGCCGAGATGCAGCGCCACGACGCGCTGAAGTTCGAGCTCGTGGTGCCGGTCCGCACCCCCGAGAAGCCGACCGCCTGCATGAGCTTCAACAACCACAAGGACCATTTCGGCGAGGTGTGGGGCCTGCGCGACGCGACGGGCGGCGTCGCCCACACGGGCTGCGTGGCCTTCGGCATGGACCGGCTGGCGGTGGCGATGTTCGCGATCCACGGGACCGACACGGCGGGATGGCCGACGGCGGTGCGCGACGCGCTGCGGTTTTGAGAAGAAGGGCGTGGCGCTCACCCGGGTGGGGCCGGGAACCGGTCTAGGAAGCGCCGCGCCCGTGGCAGGGCGTCGTGGAGGAACTGCCCCGGCTCCCGCAGCCGGAGCGCCGGATCGAAGGCGCGCGAGCCGGCCTCGGACGTGAGCACGGCCGGCGGGATTTCGATCAGATCCGCATCCCATCCTGGACAGCGCTGCCGTGCACGCGTCTCGTGGTGGATCAACAGCGCGCCCGGCCGTACGAATCCGTGGTAGTCGAAAGTCCAGGCGCCTCCGTCGACGAAGACGTGGTGGCCGGCGAAGCCCGTGTCCGGCCTGATCCAGACGACGCGCACCCGCACTGATTCATGGCGCTCCAGAAACGCGTGGGCGAGGATGTGGCAGGCGCCGCAGGCGAAGAACACCCGGTCCGGCAAGGCCCAGCGCATCGCGGGATCGCTCTTGCGATAACGGGGCGTGCGGACGACGTACATGCCCCTCGAGGATCCCATGCGATGCAGGGTGTGAGAGGGCGGCCCCGATCGGCCGCGTCAAGCCCCGGCCTCGAAGCATAGCACGACGCCCTCCCAACGCCCCTCCGTTCCAAGTCGCTCCTCGACGCTCGGCAGGTGCCGCGCGACCATGCGCCAGAAGGACAGGGCAGGGGTGTTGTAGGACGCGACGCCGACCTGCCATCGTCCGGGATAGAGGCTGAACAAAGCCTGCGCGGCTCGCCGTCCGACGCCGGCTCGTCGATATTTCCGCAGCACGAAGAATTCAGCCAGGGCGTGATCGAGGGGCGCGTCGAGTGGCGGCCAGCGGTTCACCAGCGCTAAGCCGGCGACGCGCCCGTCGGCGCGGATCAGCACCGGCATGTGGCCGGGCTCGCGCCAGTAGCCGTCGAGCCCCGGCGGGTAGGCGAAGAGCCCCTCCGCATCCACCTCCCCATAGGGGCTGCCGCGCGGGGCGAACTCCGAGAAGTCGTGCAGGTAGAGCTGGAGGAGCCGGTCCAGGACCGGCCTGTCCGAAGCCGGGACGGGCGCCACGGCGACATCCTCGACCTCATCCACCGTGCTGTCCTCCCCGGCTCACGCCGTGTTGCCGGCGTCCACCGTCAGCACCGTCCCCGTGATGTTGCGCGCGGCGTCGCTCATGAGGAAGCCGACCGCCTTCGCCACGTCCTCGACCTCGGCGAGGCGGCGCAGCGCGCTGCGGCCGGCGATCTTGCCGCGCTGGGCGTCGCCGAGGCCGCCGGTCAGCTCCGTCTCGACGAAGCCCGGCGCCACCGCGTTCACGGTGATGCCCGCCCGCCCGACCTCGCGCGCCAGCGATTTCGTGAAGCCGACCAGCGACGCCTTGGTGGCGCCGTAGACCGACAGGCCGTTGTAGCCGGTCGAGCCGATGATCGAGGCCATGTTGACCACGCGCCCGCGCCCTTCCGCGATCATGCCGCGCACCGCGTATTTGCTGAGCACGATGGGGGACAGCGTGTTGATGCGGATCAGCGCCTCGATCTGGGAGTTGTGCATCGTCGCGAGCAGGCCCTCGGTGCCGATGCCGGCGTTGTTGACGAGGCCGTAGAGCGGGCCGTGGAGGCGGCGCTGCTCCTGCACCATGGCCGGGATGGCGTCGATGTCGCCGAGGTCGAGGGCGACGAAATGCACCTCGCCCGCGCCGTCCCGCGCGGCCTCCTCGGCGGCGGCGTCGAGCGCGTCGCTCGGGCGGCGCGCCACGGCGAGCACGCGGTGGCCGGAGGCCGCGAGGTCGCGCACGATGCCGAGGCCGAGGCCGCGGCTGCCGCCGGTGACGAGGACGTTGCGCCTGGAGCCCTGGACCATCGTCCCCTCACGCGTGGTGGCGTTGCAGCTTGCCGGCCGGCGTCACCGCGAGGCCGTCGGCGAAGCGCAGCAGCACCGGCACCTTGTAGGCCGGCAGCGTGGCCCGGCACAGGTCGAGGATCTCGGCCTTCAGGGCCGCCTGCCCGGCCTTCGCACCCTCCGCGAAGGGCGCCTCCGCCACCACGTCGGCCACCACGATGGCGCCCGTGATGGGGTTGGCGCGGGCCTTCACCAGCGACATGCGGACGCCGGCGTGGCGGTTGATCACGGCCTCGACCTCCTCGGGATGCACCTTCAGGCCGCCGACGTTGATGACGCCCGAGCGGCGGCCGACGAAGTGCATCCGCTCGCCCCGGCGCTCGACGAGGTCGTCCGTGTCGACGTAGCCCTCGGGGTCGGCCAGCGCCGCCCCGCCGATGTAGCGGCTCGCCGTGCGGGCCGAGCGGATGCGGAGCGAGCCGTCCTCGACCTTCATCGCGACGGCGCGGCCGGGGTCGAGGAAGGACGCCGGGAAACCCTCCAGCCCGTCCGTCACCTCGAAGCCGACGCCGGCCTCGGTCGACGCGTAGGCGTGGCCGAGCGCGGCGTTCGGGTAGGCGCGCGCCAGGGCGTCGAGCACCGCCTGGTCGGCGATCTCGCCCGACAGGCGCACGGCGCGGGGCGCGATCGACGCCGCCTCGGGCGCCATCAGGGCGCGGCGCCAGTGCGACGGCGTGCCGGACAGGTGGGTGACGCCGTGGCGGGCGAGGCGGCCGAGGTGGTCGGCCACGGGCTCGCCGGCCTCCGACAGCACCAGCGAGCCGCCGCCCAGCACCGCGCGCAGGAAGATCTGCAGGCCGCCGTAGCGGCGGATGTCGTAGAAGGTGCCCCACACCGGCGCCGAGACGGCGGGGTCGATGGCGCCGACGAGGCCGGCGCGGCTGTGCACCACCATCTTCGGCGTGCCCGTGGTGCCCGAGGTCAGCATCACCCATTCGGTGTCGCGCGCCTCGCCCCCGTCGGGCGGCAGCGGGGACAGCGGGCCCGGCACGGCGACCAGCAGCCCTCCGGGCAGGCTCGGGTGGTCGCCGTCGCACACCACGGCGTCGATCGCCGCGCCGGCGACGACGCCCGGCAGGTCGCTCGGCTTCAGGTCGGGCGGCGCCAGCACCACGCGGCGCGCGAGCCCGTCGAGCTCGATCAGGGCGAGGCCGGCGGCGATCTGCGTGCCGGTCGCGACCAGCACCGAGCGCCCGCCGAGGGCGCCGCGCAGCGGGCCGATGCTCGTGGACGCGCGGAGGTCGTCGAGGGGGAGGCTCCGGCCGGGCGCGTGGATCGCGCGCCCCGGCCGGGGCTCCGCCTCAAGCAGCCAGCGTCGGAGCGGCTTGGCGGCTTGCGGCATCGTCGTAGAACCGGATGAAGTCGCCGAGCGTGACGGGGAAGTACACGTCGTCCGACAGGGTGAAGGGGTCGAAGCCGACCTCGTCCTCGAGGCGCGTCACCAGCACCGCGAAGCAGAGCGAGTCGAGGCCCGAGTCAAGCAGCACGAGGTCGTCCGTCAGCGGCTTCAGCGGCTTGCTCTGCTCCGCCGCGACGGCCTCGATCGCGGCAAGGATGACCGACCTCATGTGCATCGGATAGAACCCCTCTTGGAACCGGAGCCACGCTAGCATGCCGTCCTGCCGCGACAACGAGAACGCACCCGCGTGGTGAACGGGGTGCAACCGGGGATGCTGCCCGGCCTGCGCCGCCGAGAGATCCGCGAGGACGACCTGCCGGGCGTCGCCGACCTGCTGCTGCGGGGCTTCGCCCACCGGCCGCGCGGCTTCTGGGAGCGGGGCCTGCGCCGCATGGCGGCCCGCCCGGCCGTCGAGGGCTGCCCGCGCTTCGGCTTCCTGCTCGACGACGGCGCCCGGCCGGTCGGCGTCGCCCTGACCCTGTTCAGCCGCGACGGGGCGGGGGCCACGCGCTGCAACCTGTCGAGCTGGACGGTCGACCCGGCCTACAGGGCGCAGGCGCCGCTGCTCGTCGCCTCCGCGCTCCGGCGGGCGGACGTGACGTTCACCAACATCTCGCCCGCGCCCCACACCTGGCCCATCATCGAGTCGCAGGGCTTCCGGGCCTATTCCGAGGACCAGAGCCTGATGGTGCCGCTGCTCGGCCGGCCGGGCGCGCGGGCGCGCGCGTCCTCCGACCCCGCATCCTGGCGCGGCCTGCCCGAGGCGGCGATGCTCGACGACCACCGCGGCTTCGGTTGCTCCTGCCTGACGGTCGAGGCCGGGGGCGAGCTGCGCCCGATCGTGCTCCTGCCGGTGCGGGCGCGGGCCGGCCGCTACCCCCTGCCGGTCATGCAGGTGGTGTTCTGCCGCGACGCCGCCGACGTGCCGCGCTTCGCCGGCGCGCTCGGCCGCTGGATGGCGCCGCGCGGCGCCTTCGGGCTCCTGGTCGACGGCGACCTGCCGCCGGGCGCGGTGGGCCGGCGCCGCATCCGGCGCAGCCGCAAATACGCGCGGGGCCCCAACCCGCCGCGGGTGGGGGACCTCAGCTACACCGAGCTCGCCCTGTTCGGGCCTTGACGGTCCGCCGCGCCCGTGGTGCCACCGGGCGGCCCCGGAGCGGGCCTCGCAGCCGCGCCGAGGAGGCGACCCCGTGACCACCATCGGCATCCTCGAAACCGGCGTGCCGCCGGACGACCTCGCGGCGCGCTTCGGCCGCTACGACGCCATGATGCGGCGCATGCTGGGCGACGGCTTCGCCTGCCGCACCTACCGGGTGCGCGACGGCGAGCTGCCGGCCGCGCCCGACGCGCATCCGGCCTACGTGATCACCGGCTCGTCGGCCGGCGCCTACGAGGACCTGCCCTGGATCGCGCCGCTGGAGGACTTCATCCGTGCCATCCACGGCCGCGCCCGCATGGTGGGGGTGTGCTTCGGCCACCAGGTGATGGCGCAGGCGCTCGGCGGCCGCGTCGAGAGGAGCGACAAGGGCTGGGGCCTCGGGCTGCACCGCTACGCGGTCGACCGGGCGGAGCCCTGGATGGACGGCGCGGCCGGCGTGGCCGTCGCGGCCTCGCACCAGGATCAGGTCGTGGAAGCCCCGCCCGGCGCCACGGTGCTGCTGTCGAGCGGCTTCACGCCCAACGCGGCGCTGCTCTACGCGGGCGGCGAGGCCGTGTCGTTCCAGTTCCACCCCGAGTTCGAGCGCGGCATGGCGCAGGCGCTGGTCGACCTGCGCCGTCCGCAGCTCGACGAGGCCGAGGCCGACCGCATGCGGGCGAGCCTCGACGCGCCGAGCGACGCCGCGCGCGTCGGCGGCTGGATCAGGCGGTTCATCGCGCGGCCGTGACGCCGCGCCGCCCTCAGCCGTGCGCGAAGTCCCAGTAGAGCGCGCGGGCCCTGGCCGCGACCGGCCCCCGCGGCAGCTCCCGGTCGTCGACACGCGTGATCGGCACGACCTTCGAATAGTTGCCGGTCGAGAACAGCTCGTCGGCCCGCGCCACGTCCTCGTAGGACAGCCGGGCCTCGACGACCTCCGTCCCGGCGCCGCGCAGCAGCCCGATCACACGGGCGCGGGTGATGCCGGCCAGGAAGGTGCCGTTCGGGGCCGGCGTGAAGACCGTGCCGCCCTTCACCAGGAACAGGTTGGCGTTGGCGAGCTCGGCCAGGTCGCCGTACGCGTCCAGCATGGCGCAGTTGTCGAAGCCGCGCCGCTTGGCCTCGGCCAGCGCGCGGGCGCCGTTGGGGTAGAGGCACCCGGCCTTGGCCTCGGTCGGCGCCGTGTCGGGCCGGGGCCGGCGGAACGGCGACAGCGTCACCGCCACGCCGGCGGGCTTCGGCATCGGGGCCTCGTAGACCGACAGGCACCAGCGCGTGGTGGCGGGGTCGAACATCACGCCGCCGCCGTAGCCGGCCTCGGCCCAGTACATGGGGCGGACGTAGAGCTCGGGCCGGGCGCCGAAGCGCGCGATGCCGTCGCGGGCGAGGTCCATCCAGCGGGCGGGACCCACGACGGGGTCGAGCCCGAAGGCCGCGGCGGAGGCGTTGATCCGCGCGCAGTGGAGGTCGAGGTCCGGCGTCACGCCCTCGAAGGCGCGGGCGCCGTCGAACACGGACGAGGCCATCCAGGCGCCGTGCGTCCGCACCCCCATGATCGGCACGTTGCCCTCGTGCCAGCGGTCCTCGAAGAAGGTCCAGGTTCGCGAATGCATGGGGCGCTCCGCCGAGGGATCCGCGCGGACGCTAACCCCGAGTCGTCACGGAACCGTCAACCGCGGCCAGGTTCGATCTCCCCGAGCGTCGGCTCGCGCCGCAGCGCGGGGCCGCGCCCACGGACGCCGACGCGCCACATCGCGTAGGCGGCCAGGGCCGCGTGGGTGGCGCCGTTCTGCCAGAACAGCGCGGTGGCGCCGAACCGCCCCATCAGGGCCGCGGCCAGCACGGGCGCGAGGATCGCGCCGGCGCAGTACAGGAACAGCAGCCCCGACGACACCGTGACGGCGTGGAGCGGCCCCGCGCGGTCGTTGGCGTGGCTGACCGCCAGCGTGTAGAGCACCATGGTGGTGGAGCCCACCGCGAAGCCGAGCGCGCAGACGAGGCCGTAGGGCAGGGCGGAGCCGAGCGCCAGCGCCGCCTCGGCCAGCGCGCCGACGCCCGCGAAGCCGATCAGCACGAGGCGCCGGTCGATCCGGTCCGACAGGCGGCCGGCGGGGTAGAGCGCCAGCGCGGTGCCGATGATCACGCAGGTGATGAAGCCCGCCACGCGGCCGGCGTCGAGGCCGAGGCTCAGCCCGTAGACCGGCACCATGGCCCAGAACGAGCCGTTGGCGCAGCCGATCGCGAAGGCCGCCACCGCCCCGACCGGCGCCGTGTTCCACAGCCAGGGCAGGCGCAGGCTGACGGTGCGCGGCTTCGGCGGCGGCTCCGCCCGGGTGAAGGCCATGGGCAGCATGGCGAGGGCGAAGAGCCCGGCCACGAGCGAGAACAGCGCCGCCGAGCGCGGGTCGACGAAGGCCAGCACCTCCTGCCCGGCCGCGGTCGCGCCGTAGCTGACCACCTGGTAGACGGCGTAGATGCGCCCGCGGTTGCCGGCGTTGGACTTGTCGCTGAGCCAGGCCTCGATCACGGCGTAGAAGCCGGAGAACAGGAAGCCGATCGCGTAGCGCAGCCCCACCCACACGGCGGGCACGACCGCGAGCGGGTAGACGAGCGCCACCACCACGGCGCCCGCCACGAAGGCCGCGAAGGCGCGGATGTAGCCCGCCCGCGCGATGAGGCCCGGCGCCGCCAGCGTGCCGGCCAGCATGCCGGCGAAATAGCCAGAGCCGAGCAGGCCGATGGCGAGGTCCGGGAAGCCCTCCATCTTGGCGCGCAGCGGCACCAGCGTGTTGACGAGCCCGTTGCCGGCGATGAGCACGAGCACGGAGGACAGGAGCGCGGCGATGGACGAGACGGCGGCGGGCATCGGCTGGGTGCGGGAGGGCTGGGACGGGCCGGCGGCGCGGGTTCGTCGACGGGGCCGCCCTTCCTGCCCGCGCCAAGGCGGCGGAACCGTGTCTCCGCGCCGATAAAACCGACGATTGGAGCCGTTCGGACGCGTTCGCCGGAGCCGTGTTGCCGGCGCGCCGCAGTCGAGGGCGCCCCGAATGTGGACCGATGCGCGCGCTGGTGTATAAGCGCGGCCTCACGGTCGGGAAAAGGACCGTCGGCGCCGGAGCGAGGCGCCGCGGGGAGTGGAACCATGGCACAGGATCGCAAGCTGTTCGAGGGCGGGGCCCGCGCGAACTGGACGCCCGCGAGCTGGCGGGGGTTTCCGGTCGAGCAGTCGCCCGTGTATCCGGACGCCGCGAGCCTCGACGCCGTCGAGCGGCAGATCGCCGGCTTCCCGCCGCTCGTCTTCGCCGGCGAGGCGCGCAAGCTGAAGCGCACGCTGGGCCAGGTGGCGAAGGGCGAGGCCTTCCTGCTGCAGGGCGGCGACTGCGCGGAAGCCTTCGGCGAGCACGCCGCCGACACGATCCGCGACTCGTTCCGCGTGTTCCTGCAGATGGCGCTGGTGATGACCTTCGCGGGCGCGGTGCCGGTGGTGAAGGTCGGCCGCATCGCGGGCCAGTTCGCCAAGCCCCGCTCGGCCCCGACCGAGACGGTCGACGGCGTCGAGCTGCCGAGCTACCGCGGCGACATCATCAACGGGATCGAGTTCGACGCCGCGGCCCGCACGCCGGACCCGCAGCGCCAGCTCGACGCCTACCGGCAGTCGGCCGCGACGCTGAACCTGCTGCGCGCCTTCGCGGGCGGCGGCTATGCCAACCTCGAGAACGCGCACCGCTGGATGCTGGGCTTCGTCGCCGACAGCCCGTCCTCGTCGCGCTACGCGGCGGTGGCGGACCGGCTGACCGAGAGCCTGGAGTTCATGCGCGCCATCGGGCTCGACGCCGAACACCACCCCGAGCTGCGCGCGACGGATTTCTACACCTCGCACGAGGCGCTGCTGCTCGGCTACGAGCAGGCGCTGACCCGGATCGACTCGACCAGCGGCGACCCCTACGCCACCTCGGGCCACATGATCTGGATCGGCGACCGCACCCGGCAGCCGGACGGCGCCCACGTGGAGTTCTTCCGCGGCGTGAAGAACCCGATCGGCCTGAAGTGCGGGCCGAGCATGACGGCCGACGGCCTGCTGAAGTTGATCGACATCCTCAACCCGGCCGACGAGGCCGGGCGCCTGACGCTGATCTGCCGCTTCGGCGCCGACAAGGTGGGCGACCACCTGCCGGCCCTGATCCGCGCGGTGCAGCGCGAGGGCCGCACCGTCGTGTGGTCCTGCGACCCGATGCACGGCAACACCATCAAGGCGTCGAGCGGCTACAAGACCCGCCCGTTCGACCGCATCATGGGCGAGATCCGCACCTTCTTCGCCGTCCACGCGGCGGAAGGGACCTATCCGGGCGGCGTCCACTTGGAGATGACGGGCAAGAACGTGACGGAATGCACGGGCGGTGCTCGCGCGATCTCCGACACCGACCTGCACGACCGCTACCACACCTACTGCGACCCCCGGCTCAACGCCGAGCAGTCGATCGAGGTGGCGTTCCTGGTGGCGGAGCTGCTCAAGGCCGGGCGGCAGGGCCGGGCGAGCCTGCTGCGCGCCGACGCGGCGGAATGACCGCGGCGGCGGGTCGGCGCCTCGCGCCCGACCCGCCGCCACGACGATCTGGTCTTCAGGGCAGCGAAGGCGACGGACCTCGCTGTCGTGACTGGCTCGATTGATGAGGAGTGGTGCCGGTTGCAGGAATCGAACCTGCGACCTTCGGTTTACAAAACCGCTGCTCTACCAGCTGAGCTAAACCGGCGACGCACGCATTCTACTTGATTGCCTTGACGTGACAACGGAAATCGCTCCCGAAGTCTCGGTCCCGGTCAGAAGTAGTGCCAGACACCGGCCGTGAAGCCCCGCCCGTGCAGCGCGTCGCGCCGAGACGCCGTCGTGAAGGCGCCGAACTGCAGGGCCCAGGCCTGCGTCAGCGCGTAGACGCCCGTCGCGGCGACGCGCGTGGACCGGGACCGCAGGTCGCCGGGCCCCACCGGCACCGTCGTGAAGCTCTGCAGCAGCACCAGGAGGCGGTCGGTCGGGTAGAAGCCGACGGTGGCGTCGGCGTGGCCCTCCGCGGCCGCCCCGCCGGAGCGGAGCCGGTAGCTGGCCTGCAGGTCGAGGAAGGGCCTGAACGGCAGGGGCAGGTTGGCCCCGGCGAGCACGCGCAGGTCCCCCTCGCGGGACGTGTTGCCCACCAGCGCCGGATTGGCGCGCGAGGTGGAGCCCGGCAGCGTGAAAGTGCCCTGCACGGCCAGCACGGCGGGCCCGAACGCCAGCGCCTGCCACTGCGCGCCGACCGTGCCTTCGCCGAGGCCGCGGTAGCGGCCCGCATCGGGCGCCCCGATCCGGATGTCGTCGAGCGACGGGCGGGCGATCAGGGTCAGGCTTTCGGTGGCGCCGTATTCCACGTAGGCGGCGAGCTCGGACTTGCTGTAGCTCCGCGCGGGCGCCAGACGCCCGCGGCCGTCGAAATAATCTGTTCCGGAGTCCAGCGTGTAGTCGACGATGGCGAGGCCCTGGCCTTGCGGCCGATTCCAGGGCCCGGCCGCGGCGGGCTGGACGGCGACGGAGCCCAGCAGGATGGCGAGCCGTGCCGCGCTCGCCCGCACCGGGGTCGGGCAACGCGGCACCGCGGGGATCAAGCTCCGGCCATCCGTCGCAACCCTTCTTCCGCCGTGGGCCTCTGAGGCCAGCGGACGGCGACGAGCGACATCGAAGAGGCGGCCCGCCGTCGTCGCTCCTGCCCCGAGACTAGGGTCGCGGGCAGGGCGATGCAATGATCAATTGAGGATATCCCCGCGACCGGGCGACCGACGCTCTCCCCGGAGCTGGGGCGTCGCCGCCAGGCCGACGGTGCGTCGCGGGCCGGCCTGCATCCTCCTGCGGCGTGGTGCAGCATCGCTCGGCGATCGCTTGATCGCCCCCATTGGCCAGCCCTGAAGGGTCGCCGACGTCCGCGGCCCGAACGGGAGGAGGGTCCGATGGCCGACGCGGCATTCGAGCAGTGGTACGTGCAGGGGCTGCAGGCGGTGAGGACCGCCGCCGACCAGGGGCGCGCGGCGTCGGGCAGCGAGCACGCCCGGAACGCGCCGCCCGAGATCCGCGAGCTGATGGAGGGCGGTGCCAAGGTCTTCGGCCGGCACGCCGAAACGCTGGGCGGCCTGCTGCACAAGGCGGGCGGCGCCGCGGGCAGCGCGCCGAATCCCTTCTGGGACGGCATCCAGAAGGGCAGCCAGCACATGATCCAGGCCGCGCAGGACGCGGGCGTGCGGGAAGCCAGCGTCGTCGCCGCGGCGCAGATCGCCACGCACTATTTCATCGCGGCCTACGGCACGCTGGCCTCCAACGCCAAGCACCTCGGGCTCGACGAGGACGCGCGGGCGCTGAAGGGCTTGGCGGACGAGATGAAGGCCGCGGACGAGCGGATGACGCAGCTCGCCGAGGACAAGTTCAACGAGCGGGCCGGCTCGGGCGCCTGACGCGGGCCCGCCGCGCCGGGGCGATCAGCCTCGGCGGAACCCGCGCGGCTTGCCCGCGTCGTCGACCGGCACGTAGGTGAACAGCCCCTCGGTGACCTTCTCGGCATCGTCGCCGTCGCGGCTCTGGGACCAGGTCTCGATCTTCACCGTCAGGGACTCGTCGTCCGCCCGGTCAAGCGAGCAATAGCAGCTCACCTCGTCGCCCACCGAGACGGCGTGGAGGAACCGCATCGCCTCGATGCTGCCCGTGACCACGCGGCCCCGGCTGCGGCGGGCCGCGAAGGTGCCGCCCGCCAGATCCATCTGCGACAGGATCCAGCCGCCGAAGATGGCGCCGCTCGCGTTGGTGTCGGCCGGCATGGCCACGGTGCGGAGCAGGGGGGCTTCGGGTGCGCGGTCCGCCATCTGCAGAACATCCCTCGACGTGGATGCGGATCAAGTCCCGTTCCGCCGTCCGGGTTCCGGCCGGGGAGATCGGGCCGCCCCCGCCCCGCGAGGGGAGCGCGGATCCCGTTCGCCAGCTCGTCCGGGCGGCGCTCAGGACCGCAGCCCCTCCGGCTTGCGGCCCTCCGGCATGATCTCGCGCAGGTGGCCGTGCACCGTCTCGGCGCTGAACGGCTTGCCGATGAAGCGGGCCCCGGCCGGCATGTCGCCGTCGTGCGGCCGGAGCCGACCCGAGGCGACCACGATCGAGATCGCGGGCCATTTCGCCGCGACCTCCCGCGCCAGGGCGAAACCGTCGCGCGAGCCCGGCATCTCAACGTCGGAGAACAGCAGCGTCACGTCGAGGTGGCGCTGTTCGAGCATGAGGATGGCCGCGTCGCCGTCGGCCGCCTCTAGGGTGCGGAAGCCCAGGCCCGCCAGCAGGTCGGACACATCCATCCGCAGGATGTCGTCGTCGTCGACGACGAGGGCGTGAGGCGGTCGGTCGGGGAGCGGAGCAGCCATGCACACCGAATGTTTCACACATGCGATGGTTCACTGCGCCGCCGCGCCCGTGCGCGCCGCTCAGGCCTTGGCGGGCGCCTTCTTGGGAGCCTTCTTCGCGGGCTTCTCGGCGGCCTCGGCGGCCTCGTCGCCTTCGAGCTCGCCCTCGGCTTCCCGGTCCTCCTCGTCCTCGTCGTCGTCCTCCTCGACCTCGCCCTTCCCGGCCGCCGCGTTGGCCTGGGCTTCGGCGATCTTGCTCAGCTTCGCGTCGAAGGCCTTGTCCTCGCCGGTGATCTCCTCCAGCAGCTTCGCCGCGTCGGCGTGGCCGAGCTGCTTGGCCCAGGCCTTGAGCGAGCCGTAGCGGGCGATCTCGTAGTGCTCGACGGCCTGCAGGCAGCCGATCAGCACGGCGTCGGACGCTTCGGTGTCCTCGAACTCCTCAAGGTCCTCCGTCATCTCCTCGACGATGCCCTTCATGGCCTCGCAGGTCTTGGCGCGGGCGGTCTTGCCGATGATCTCGAACACCTGCTCCAGCCGCTCGATCTGCCCGGCGCTCTGTTCGCGGTGGCCCTCGATGGCCTCCTTCAGGCCGGCGTCCTCGGCTGCCTTGGCCGACTTGCCGAGCGCGCGGGCGGCCTGCTTCTTCGCCCAGTAGGCGTCCTTCAGCGTCTCGTAGAACGCGTCGCTGAGCGTCTTTTCCTTGGCCATGGTCCGGCTCCTCACATCCCGCCGCCCTGCGGAGACGCCGCAAAGCTCGCGCGGGAGCGGGGCGCCGACGGGGCGCCCTCGATCCCGCCGGAGCCCAACACGGTGCCGCGGAGGAGGTTCACCCCGAAACGGCAGGGCCTCGCCGTCAGCGCCAGCCGAGCGCGGGCGCGACGTGCTTGAGGACGCTCTCGATCACGTGCGTGTTGTAGCCCACGCCGAGCTGGTTCGGCACGGTGAGCAGCAGCGTGTCGGCCTCGGCGATGGCCTCGTCCTCCCGGAGCTGCTCCACCAGCCGGTCGGGTTCGGCCGCGTAGGAGCGGCCGAACACCGCGCGCATGTTGTCGATCACGCCCACCTGATCGCCGCCTTCGCCGCTGCGGCCGAAGAAGGCGCGGTCGCGGTCGCTCACCAGCGCGAAGATCGAGCGCGACACGGAGACCCGCGGCGCGCGGGCGTGGCCGGCCTTCGCCCAGGCGTCGCGGTAGAGGCGGATCTGCCGCGCCTGCTGGACGTGGAAGGGCTCGCCCGTCTCGTCGGCCTTGAGGGTCGAACTCTGCAGGTTCATGCCGCGCGTCGCTGCCCAGACCGCGGTCGCGTCCGACGCGGAGCCCCACCAGATCCGGTCCCGCAGCGTCGGGGAATGCGGCTCCACGCGCAGCAGGCCCGGCGGGTTCGGGAACATCGGGCGCGGGCTCGGCTCGGCGAAGCCCTCGCCGCGCAGCACGTCGAGGAACACCTCGGCGTGGCGGCGCCCCATGTCGGCGTCGCTCTCGCCCGCCGCCGGCGCGTAGCCGAAGTGCCGCCAGCCCTCGACGACCTGCTCGGGCGAGCCGCGGCTGAGGCCGAGCTGCAGCCGCTCGCCGGCGATGAGGTCGGCCGCGCCCGCGTCCTCCGCCATGTAGAGCGGGTTCTCGTAGCGCATGTCGATCACGCCGGTGCCGATCTCGATGCTGCGCGTGCGCGCCCCCACGGCCGCAAGCAGCGGGAAGGGGGATGCGAGCTGGCGCGCGAAGTGGTGCACGCGGAAATAGGCCCCGTCGGCGCCGACCTCCTCGGCCGCCTGGGCGAGGTCGATGGACTGCAGCAGGACGTCCCGGGCCGACCGCGTGGCGGAGCCCGGCGACGGCGACCAGTGCCCGAAGGACAGGAAGCCGATCTTCTTCATGGTGATGCCCTCCGGACGCGGCGCGCCGTTCGCGGCCGTGCCGCGCCCTGTCTCGACGCATCGGGGCGGCGGAGCGCCGCCCGGTGCTGGCGCTGATTAGGGGAGGGCGGACGCGCCCGGCAAGCAGGCACATGGTTGTAACCGGGCCGGCTGGCTTCACGGCCATGATCGGGGTCGACCCGCCGATCGCGGCGGGACCGGCACCCCGAAGCTCGTGGAGCGATGGCCCGATCGCCAGCCGGCGCGGCCGAGGTGGCCGCGCCGTTCGAGGTGAGGGTCGGCCTGTCCCGGCCATCGACGAGGCGCCGCGGGCCGAGCCGGGCGAGGATGCCGCCGTGGATGGGTTTCAGGGCGCGCAGACGCCGTTCAGCCACCGCTCGCCCGACTGCTGGAGGTGGCGGCGCATCGCGGCCTCGGCCTGGAACGGGTCGTTGCCTTCGAGGGCCGCCAGGATGGCCTCGTGCTCCGACAGGGCGGCCGACCAGGTCTCGCCGTTCTCGGACCGCGCGCTGACCCGGTTCGACAGGCGGCTGTGGCGCCCGTCGAAGAGGTCGCCCACGATGCGCGCCAGCAGCCCGTTGCCGGACTGGCGCGCGATGGCGACGTGGAACGACCGGTCGTGGTCGAGCGGGTCGCGCCCTTCCGCGATCGCGGCCCGCATGTGCTCGACCGCCGAGCGGAGCGCCAGGAGCGTGCCCGGCGCCATGCGGGCGCAGGCCAGGACGATCACGGCCCCCTCGATGACCATGCGCCCGTGCATGAGTTCCGAGGGGCTCTCGCCCAGCACCGTCAGGCCGCCGGGCCACCGCTCCGCCGCGGAGGTGACGTAGACGCCGGACCCGAGCCGGATCTCGACCACGCCCTCGATCTCCAACGCCACCAGGGCCTCGCGCAGGGACGGGCGGGACACGCCGAGCTGAGCCGCGAGGTCGCGTTCGGCCGGCAGCCGGGCCCCGACGGCGAGCTGCCCGCCGCGGATCAGCGCGCGGATGTCGTCGGCCACCACCTGGTAGATGCGGCGGGGATCGGGGCGCTTCGCGTCGGTCAAGCGGCACTCCCCCGGGTCGCGGCTGCGAGTCGGCCGCGACACCATCTTGCCCACCGTCCGGCGGTCAGGCCAATAGTTCATTGGCTTGACAAGCCGGGCTCGCGCCCATGAGATGACCGGCAATCGTCAGGCCAGAGCCCGAGGCTCCCCGCCTGTGACATCCGGGGGAGGACGAGCCGATGCTGACCGTCGTGTGCGAGGCCCCGGGCCGGCTGGAGGCGCGGGAGCGCCCGGCCCCGGAGCGGGGGCCGGACGAGATCCTGGTCCGCATCAGGAGGGTCGGTGTCTGCGGCACCGACCTGCACATCTTCGAGGGGACGCAGCCCTACCTGTCCTACCCGCGCGTCATGGGCCACGAGCTGGCCGGCATCGCCGAGGAGGTGCCCGAGGGCAGCGAGGTCCGGGTCGGCGACGTCGTCTACATCGTGCCCTACCTGTCCTGCGAAACCTGCGGCGCCTGCCGGTCCGGGAGGACGAACTGCTGCCGCCACCTCCAGGTGCTCGGCGTCCACCGCGACGGCGGCATGGCGGACTACCTCAGCCTCCCCCGGCGCTTCGTGCGCGCCGCGACGGGCCTCAGCCTCGACCAGGCCGCGATGGTGGAGTTCCTCGCCATCGGGGCCCACGCGGTGCGGCGGAGCCGGGCCGTCGCGGGGCAGCGCTGCCTCGTGGTCGGGGCGGGGCCGATCGGCATCGCGGTCGCGCTCTTCGCCCGGCTGCGGGGCGCCGCCGTCACGATGCTGGACGCGCGCCGGGACCGCTTGGCCTTCTGCGAGCGGGAGCTCGACCTTCGGTCGGTCGTCGAGGTCGGGCCGGGCGACGAGGGCGAACTCGCCGCCTTGACGGAGGGCGAGATGTTCGATCTCGTCTTCGACGCGACCGGCAATCCCCGCGCCATGGAGCGGGGCTTCCGCTTCGTGGCCCACGGCGGCACCTACGTCCTGGTCTCCATCGTGAGCGGCGACATCTCCTTCTCGGATCCGGAGTTCCACAAGCGCGAAACCAGCCTGCTCGGCAGCCGCAACGCGACGGTCGAGGATTTCGAGACCGTGGTGGAGGCGCTGCGGGCGGGCGCGATCCCGGCCGACCGGCTGAACACCCATCGCATGCCGCTGGCGGACGCGCCCGCGTCCTTCGCGCGGCTGCTCGATCCCGAACAGGGCGTCGTCAAGGCGCTCCTCGACGTGTGACCATCGCGCGGCGGCTCCGGCCGCCGCCCATGGTCGACGGCACCCATCGACCCGTGAGGCTCCCCTCACCAAGGCGCCGGAGAGCGCCCAACGCCACAGCCACAAGGGAAACGCCATGAAAGCGCTCGCCGCATCGACCGTCCTGCTCGCCCTGGGCGTCCTGCCCGCCACGGCGGCGGACACCAAGGACATGAAGATCGCCCTGTCCAACAACTTCGCCGGCAACAGCTGGCGGCAGGCCATGCTGAAGAGCTGGGAAACCGTCACCAAGCGGGCCGTCGCCGACGGCGCCGTGGCCGAGGCGCCCGCCTTCACCACCTCGGAGAACCAGGCGACCGAGCAGGCCGGCCAGATCCAGAACATGATCCTGCAGGGCTACAACGCCATCGTGATCGACGCGGCCTCGCCCACCGCGCTCAACGGCGCCATCAAGCAGGCCTGCGACGCCGGCATCGTCGTGGTGACCTTCGACGGCATCGCCACGGAGCCCTGCGCCTACCGCATCGCCGTCGACTTCAAGAAGCTCGGCGACATGCAGATCGGCTACTTCAAGTCGCGCGGCCTCAAGGGCAACCTCCTCGAGATCCGCGGCCTCGCGGGCGTCTTCGTGGACGACGAGATCCACGACGGGATCGAGGCCGGCGTGAAGGCGGACCCGGACCTCAAGATCGTCGGCAGCGTCCACGGCGACTGGACGCAGACCGTCGCGCAGAAGGAGGTGGCCGGCATCCTGCCGACCCTGCCCGAGGTCGTCGCGGTGGCGACGCAGGGCGGCGACGGCTTCGGCACAGCCCAGGCCTTCAAGGACGCCGGCCGCAAGACGCCGGTGATCTTCCTCGGCAACCGCGAGGACGAGCTGAGCTGGTGGAAGCAGCAGAAGGACGCCAACGGCTACCAGACCATGTCGGCCTCGATCGCGCCGGGCTCCTCCACCTTCGCCTTCTGGGTGGCCAAGAAGATCCTGGCCGGCGAGAAGCTGCCGCACGACATGACGCTGCCCATCACGGTCGTGACCCAGGACAACCTCGAAGACCAGCTCAAGCATACCGAGAAGGGCAGCGTCACCAACGTCGAATACAAGGAGGCGGACGTGTCCCGCATCCTGGCGGACTCCGCCAAGTGACCACGCCCGGCGGGGGCGCGGCGTCGGCGGCGCTCCCCGCCGATGCCGCTGAAACGGCCGCGGGGGCGGCCTTCGTCGACCTCCGCGGCGTCGCCAGGAGCTTCGGCGCCGTCCGCGCCCTCCGGCCGGTCGATCTCTCGGTGCGCCGCGGCGAGTGCCTCGGCCTCGTGGGCCACAACGGCGCCGGCAAGTCGACGCTGATGAACGTCCTGTCGGGCGCGCTGCCGGCCAGCGCCGGCACGATCGCGATCGCGGGCCAGGACCTGACGGGACGGTACGACGTGCGCGGCGCCCACCGGGCCGGCGTGCGCTGCGTGTTCCAGGAACTCTCGCTGTGCCCGAACCTGTCGGTCGCCGAGAACGCCAGGATCGCCCACCCGTCGCTCAACGGCTTCGGCTGGCGCCGGCGCGCCGCGGCCCTCATGCAGGACGCGCTCGACCGCATCTTCCCCCGCCACGGCATCGCCATGGGCGACGTGGTCGGCGCGCTGCCGATCGGCCGGCGCCAGATGGTCGAGATCGCCCGCGCCTTCACCGAGACGGACGAGACGGCGCGGCTCGTGATCCTCGACGAGCCGACCTCGTCGCTCGACGCCTCGGCGGCCGAGCAGCTCGTGTCCGCGGCCCGGCGCTTCGCGGCCGCGGGCGGCAGCGCCATCGTGATCTCCCACAAGATCAACGAGATCCTGGCGGTCGCAGACCGGATCGTGGTGATGAAGGACGGCGCGGTGGTGGACGACCGGCCGCGGGCCGCCTTCACCCGCGAAGGCGTCGTCGACGCCATGGGCCACGCCGTCGAGCGCGCACGCGCCACGCGCGTGTCCACCGCCACGGCCGCGACCGTGGTGGAGGTGCCGAGCGCGCGGCCCGGGAGCCTGCCGCTCCGCGCGGCCGCGGGCGAGATCATCGGCCTCGCCGGCCTCGCCGGCCACGGGCAGACCGAGCTGCTCCTCGCCGTGCAGGCGCTCCGGCGTGACGTCCGCGTCACGGGCGACGTCGCCCTCGTGCCGGGCGACCGCACCAACGACGGCGTGTTCCCGCTCTGGTCGATCGAGCGCAACATGTCGGCGCGCTGGCTGCCCGGCCTGCGCGGCAAGCTGTTCCTCGACGGCCGGCGCGAGCGGGCGGAGGCGGCCGAATGGCGCCGCCGCCTCGCGCTGAAGACGCCGGACCTGCGCGACCCCATCCTGTCGCTGTCGGGCGGCAACCAGCAGAAGGCGCTGTTCGCCCGCGCGCTCGGCTCCACGGCCCGGATCATCCTCATGGACGACCCGATGCGGGGCGTCGACGTCGGCACCAAGCAGGACGTCTACGCCATGATCGCGGCGGAGGCGGCGGGCGGCCGGACCTTCCTGTGGTACACGACCGAGATGGACGAGCTGTTCCACTGCGACCGGACCTACGTGTTCCACGACGGCCTGATCGTGGAGGAGCTGCGGGCGGACCAGATGTCGGAGAACGCGGTGGTGCGGGCCTCCTTCCGGGAGCACGCGTGATGGGGCGCGTCCTGTCCTGGTCGGCCGCCGAGCGCCTGCTGCCGGCCGTCACGCTGGCGGCCCTGCTGGCCGGCATCTTCTCCCAGCAGCCGCGCGCCATGTCGTATTTCGGGCTCGACCTGCTGCTCAACCTGTCGGTCCCCATCATCTTCGCGACGCTGGCGCAGATGCTGGTCATCGCCATCAACGACCTCGACCTGTCCATCGGCGCCTTCGTGTCGCTGGTGGCCTGCATCGGCTCGACGCTGCTGACCACGCAGCCGGTGCTGGGCGTGCTGGCGCTCTGCGCCGCGGTCGCGGCCTACGGCCTCGTCGGCGCCCTGATCGAGTGGCGCCGCCTGCCGTCGATCGTGGTGACGCTGGGCCTGTCCTTCGTGTGGCTCGGGCTCGCGGTCATCATCCTGCCGACGCCCGGCGGCCGCGCCCCCGCGGTCCTGTCGACCCTGGTCCGGTTCAAGCCGCCCTTCGCCCCGCTGCCGGTCTACGTCGCGGCCGCGGTCGCGCTCATCGGCTGGCTCGTTGTGTCGCGCTCCTCGCTCGGCGTCGTGCTGCGCGGCGCGGGCGGGAACCCGCGCTCGGTCGCCCGCGCGGGCTGGTCGATGCTGCTGATCCGCGTCGCCGTCTACGCGACCGCGGGCCTGCTCGGCACGGTCGCCGGGCTGCTCCTGCTCGGGCTCACGACCTCGGGCGACGCCAACATCGCGTCCCGCTACACGCTGCTGTCCATCGCCTCCGTGATCCTCGGGGGGGCCTCGTTCACGGGCGGGCGGGTGTTCCCGGTCGGCGCGGTCCTCGGGGCCGTGACGCTGACCCTGGCAGCCTCGTTCCTGACGTTCATGCGGATCAGCCCGGACTGGCAGATCGGCGCGCAGGGCTTCATCCTCATCGGCGTCCTGGCCCTGCGGGCGCTGCTGTCGCGCGCGAAGGAGACCGCCGCATGATCGCCGCCCTCCGCAGCCGGGTCGACGCGGCGCCCTGGGTCTGGTCCTTCGTCGGCACGGCCGCCGCCTGGGGCGTGACGCTGTGGATCTCGGGCGGGCGGGGCGGGGAGCAGATCCTGTCCGCCGCCCTCACCTTCTCGGCCTTCACGGTTCTGGTGTCGCTCGGCCAAATGATGGTCATCACCACGGGGCCCGGCAACGTGGACCTGTCGATCCCCTCCGTGATCGCCCTGTCGAGCGCCGTGTCCATGCTGGTCATGGACGAGCGGGCCGGCATGATCGTGCCGGGCCTCCTCGCCGCGGTCGCGGCGGGCCTCGCGGTCGGGGGCTGCAACTACGCGCTGATCCGCCTCCTGCGCATCCCGCCCATCATCGCGACGCTGTCGTCCAGCCTCGTCGTGATGTCGGTCGCGATCGTGCTCGGCCGGGGCCTCAAGATCAAGCCGCCGCAGAGCTATGCCGACCTCACCACGGCCAAGCTCGCCGGGGTGCCGCTGCTCGCGATCCTGGCCCTGGCGGTCGCGGTCGCGATCTCCTTCGTGCTGGAGCGGACCCTGTACGGCCGCACCGTGTCGGCCATCGGCCAGAGCCGCCGCGTCGCCCGCCTCGCCGGCCTCCACGTCGAGCGCACGAGCTTCATGACCTACGTGCTCTCGGGCGGGCTGGCGGGGCTCACCGGGGCCCTCATCGCGGGCTTCTCGGGCGGCAACTCGCTGGACCAGGGGGCCGAATACCTGCTGCTGACCATCGCCGTCGTGGTGATCGGCGGCACGTCGGTGGCGGGCGGGCGCGCCAGCGTCCCTGGCGTGTGGGGTGCGGCGCTGTTCATGTTCCTGATCGTGACCATGCTGAACGCGTCCGGCGTGTCGCCGGGCGTGCGGATGCTGACGACGGGCCTCATCATCATCGGCGTGATAGCGGCCGGGGGCGGCGAGCGGTCGGCGCGCTGACGCCCGGCGCGCTCGACCGCATCCCGCCGGGGGCGAGGTCGCCCGCCCGGCGCGCGGGCGCGCTAGAGCAGCCCGCGTCCCGCGAGGTTGCGCATGAGGTGCGAGGCGCCGAACGTCCAGGGCGGGCAGTCGGTCGACAGGCGGACGCGGTTGCGCAGCAGGCCGAGCGCGTCGTTGCCGATCGACACCACGTCGTCGATATGGTGCGTGAAGCCCTGGCCCGCCTCGCCGCGGTCCTCGGTGGGCGCGAACAGGGTTCCCATGAACAGCACGAGGCCGTCCGGGTACTGGTGGTGGCGGCCGATCGTCTGGGCGACGAGGTCGAGCGGGTCGCGGCTGATCTCCTTCATTGAGCTGTGCCCCCGCAGCACGAAGCCGTCGCGGCCCTCGACGGTCAGGTGCAGCTCCGCCGCGCGCACGTCGTCCATGCCGTAGCTGCCGTCGAACAGGCGGATGAAGGGGCCGACCGAGCAGGACGCGTTGTTGTCCTTCGCCTTGCCGAGCAGCAGCGCCGAGCGGCCCTCGACGTCGCGCAGGTTGACGTCGTTGCCGAGCGTGGCGCCCTTCACCCGGCCCCGGCTGTCGACGGCGAGCACCACCTCCGGCTCGGGGTTGTTCCACTTCGAGATCGGGTGCAGCCCGACGTCGGCGCCGTGCCCGACCGACGACAGCACCTGCGCCTTGGAGAACACCTCGGCGTCCGGCCCGATCCCGACCTCGAGGTACTGCGACCACAGGCCTTCCTCGATCAGCGCCGCCTTGACCCGCGCGGCCTCGGGCGTGCCGGCCCGCACGTCGCGCAGGCTGTCGCCGATCACGGCGGACACGCGGTCGCGGATGCGGGTGGCGAGGTCCGGGTTGCCCGCGGCGCGCTCCTCGATCACGCGCTCCACCATGGAGCGCGCGAAGGTTACGCCGCAGGCCTTGACGGCCTGGAGGTCGATCGGGGCGAGGAGCCGCACGGGGCCGGCCGAGCCGGCCTCCAGCAGGGGCTCGACGTCGCAGAGCGCCTCGCCCCCCATCGCGGCCACGGCGGAGGCCGGGTCGTCCCGCTCCAGGAGGTCGCGCATCGTCGGCGCCTCGGCGCCCGTGACGTCGACGACCCGGCCGTCGCGCACCGCGACCACCGAGGGGCCGCCAATGTCCTCGCGCCACACCCGGCCCACGAAGGTGCCGGTCCGCAGGAAGTCGCTCGCCGCCATGATGTTCCCCCCGTGCTCCGAGGCTCCGCTCCGGCCCCGCCCGCAGCCGCTCCCCGCGGCCGGGCGACCGAGCCTTGAGCGCCTCGCGGGAGCCCTTATAAGGGGCGGACGCCCGTGCCCGCTACTGGCAGCGGGCCGCCGCCCGCGCCGACGCTCCTCCGGGCAGCGGCGGCGGAGCGGGCCACCATGAGCCACGACAGCATCCGGGGCGAGCCATGAGCGAGACGGACCCGCGCGACATCCCCGCCCTCGACCTCGACCACCTGGCCGGGGTCACCTACAGCGCCGTCTTCTCGGACGTCTGCGACCGCCTGGGCTTCCGCGACCAGACCGCCGAGCCCGGCATCGTCCCGCTCGCCGGCCGGGGCACCGTCGTCGGCTGGGCCCGCACGGCCCGGAGCCGGCCCGTCGACCGGGCGCCCGAGCGCCCCTACGGCGCCGAGATCGACTTCCTCGACAGCCTCCGCCCCGGCGACGTCGCGGTGGTCGACTGCTCGGAGAGGCCCGCGGCGGCCTGGGGCGAGCTCTTCTCCACGGCGTCGGTCGGGCGCGGCGCCCGGGGCGCGCTCGTCGACGGCTACATCCGCGACCGCGCGAAGATCGACGCGCTGGGCTTCCCGGTGCTCGGCCGCGGCTGCCGCCCCACCGACAGCCTCGGCCGCGTCTCCATCCAGGCCGTCGACGTCGGCATCCGGTTCGGCGGCGTGAGGGTGTCCGCCGGCGACCTCGTGGTGGCGGATGCGGACGGCGTGACGGTTGTGCCGCGCGCGATCGTCCGGGAAGCGGTCGCGCTCGCGGTCGAGAAGGCCGGCCTGGAGGACGGCGCGCGAGACCTCCTGCTCGCCGGCGGCAGGATGGCCGACGTCTGGGAGAGGTACCGCGTCCTTTGAGGCCGCACCCGGCCGGGGACCACGCCGCGGGCCCGCGCGAAAGGCCAGCATGGAGCCGAGAAAGATGAGCACCACCTGGTCCGACGCTAGAGCCCGGTCGGCGCTGCGCCGCATCTTCGACGCGGCGGTGGCCGACGCCAATCCGGGTGCCGCCGTGCGGCGCCACCTGCCGCCGAAGCCAAAGGGGCGCTGCGTGGTGGTCGGGGCCGGCAAGGCCTCGGCCGCCATGGCGGCGGCCCTCGACGCGGCCTGGCCGGACGTGGAGCTGTCGGGCGTCGTGGTGACCCGCTACGGCCACGCCGTGCCGGCCGGGCGCGTCGAGATCCTCCAAGCCTCGCATCCGGTGCCGGACGCCATGAGCGAGACGGCGGCGCGCCGCATGCTGGCGGCCGTCGGCGGCCTGACGCCGGACGACCTCGTGGTCGCCCTGATCTCGGGCGGCGGCTCGGCGCTGCTCGCCCTGCCGGCGCCGGGGATGACCCTGGCCGACAAGCAGGCCGTCAACGCCGCGCTGCTGGCGAGCGGCGCCACGATCGGGGAGATGAACGTGCTGCGCAAGCGGCTCTCCGCCATCAAGGGCGGGCGCCTCGCCGCGGCGGCCCGGCCGGCCCGCGTCGCCACGCTCGTGATCAGCGACGTGCCGGGCGACGACCCGGCGCTGATCGCCTCCGGCCCGACGCTGCCCGACGGCGGCGGCCCCGAGGCGGCGCGCGAGATCGTCACCCGCTACGCGCTGTCGCTCCCCGAGGGCGCGCGCCGCGCGCTGGAGCGCGCCGCGGAGCCACCCGGTCCGGGTTGGGACGCGGACGAGGTGGCGGTCGTGGCCGCGCCGGTGACGGCCCTGCGCGCCGCCGCCCTCGCGGCGCGGCAGGAGGGGCTGACGCCGCTGATCCTCGGCGACGCGCTCGAAGGCGAGAGCCGCGAGCTCGGCACCGTCCTGGCCGGCATGGCGCGCTCCGTCGCGAGGCACGGCCAGCCCGTCGAGGCGCCCGCGGTGCTGCTGTCGGGCGGGGAAACCACGGTGACGATCGGCCGGGGCCCGGCCGGCCGCGGCGGGCGCAACACCGAGTTCCTGCTCGCCTTCGCGCTGGCGGCGGCGGGCCACGACCGCGTCTGGGCGGTCGCGGGCGACAGCGACGGCATCGACGGGACGGAGGACGCCGCGGGCGCCATCGTGACGCCCGACACCCTCGCCCGCAGCCGCGCGGCCGGCCTCGACCCCCGCGCGGTGCTGTCGGCCCACGACAGCTATTCGCTGTTCGCCGCCGTGGGCGACCTCGTCGTCACCGGCCCGACGCTGACCAACGTCAACGACGTCAGGGCCGTGCTGATCGCCTGAGGGCGGGCCTCGCGCGGCGCGTCAGGCGCGCGGGTCCCGGTGGATCGGGTCGACCCAGTAGACGGCCTCGGGCTTCTCGACCGGGTCGACGTCCGTGATGTTGACCACCACGGCCTCGTTGTCGGAGCGCACCAGCACGCATTCGAGCACCTGCGCGGGGTCGGCGTTGATCTCCTGGTGGGGCACGTAGGGCGGCACGAAGATGAAGTCGCCCGGCCCCGCCTCGGCCACGTATTCCAGCCGCTCGCCCCAGCGCATGCGCGCCCGGCCGCGCAGCACGAAGATCACGCTCTCAAGCGCGCCGTGGTGGTGCACGCCGGTCTTGGCGTCGGGCTCGATCGCCACCGTGCCGGCCCAGATGCGCTGCGCGCCGACGCGGGCGTGGTCGATCGCGGCCTGCCGGAACATGCCGGGCGTCTGCGCCGTGTTGGGGTCGAGCTGGTCGCCCTTGATGACCCGCACGCCGTCGTGTTTCCAGCGCTCACCATGGTCGTGGTGATGGTCGCCGTGGTGGTGCTCGCTCATCGTCCGTCCCCGTTCGGCGCCCGCCCGCGGTCGCGCTTTCCCGCCAACGCACGGAGGCGGGGCCTGTGATCCCGGCTCGGGCGCGGGCCGTCCCTTATCGTCTACAAAATCCGTAGCTGATTTGGTGCGCCCCGTCCGGCGTGCTAACCTCGCCGGATCGGGAGCGTTCCCGAACCGCGCCCGGGAGCGTCGGTCTGCGCGCGTTCGGGCAGGTCCGGAGGAGTGGAGGTTCACATGCTGCAGATCGGACAGACGGCCCCGGATTTCTCGGCCGAGACCACGCAGGGCACCGTCCACTTCCACGACTGGGTGGGCGACGGCTGGTGCGTGCTGTTCTCCCACCCGAAGGACTTCACGCCCGTCTGCACCACCGAGCTGGGGAGCCTCGCGCGGCTCAAGCCCGAGTTCGACCGGCGCGGCTGCAAGGTGATCGGCCTGTCGGTCGACCCCGTCGAGCGCCACGGCCTCTGGGCGCGCGACATCGCCGAGACGCAGGGCGCCGAGCCGGACTTCCCCATGATCGGCGACACGGACCTCGCCGTGTCGAAGCTCTACGGCATGCTGCCGTTCGGGGCGGGCGACACGTCGGAGGGCCGCACGGCCGCCGACAACGCCACGGTCCGCACCGTCTTCGTGATCGGGCCGGACAAGACGGTGAAGCTCGCCATGGCCTATCCCATGTCGACGGGCCGCAACTTCGCCGAGATCCTGCGCGCGCTCGACTCGCTGCAGCTCACCGCGTTGCACAAGGTCGCGACCCCGGCCGACTGGCAGGTGGGCGAGGACGTCATCATCCCGGCCAGCGTGTCGGACGACGAGGCCGCGAAGCTCTACCCCGCCGGCTTCCGGACCTTGAAGCCCTACCTGCGCACCGTGGCGTCGCCGCGCCCGGCCGGGGACTGAGGCGGCGGGCCGCCGGGAGCGGCGCCGCGCGCGCGTCCCACGCCCCGCCACGTCCCGGCGGAGGAGGGACGGATCAATAGTCGACGCGACCGGCGTGCAGCGCCTCGGACTGGGCGAAGACGCAGGCCTGGCGCATCAGGTTGCCGTGGGCCAGCGCCATGGCGGTCCCTTCCGGACCCTGGAGGTGCCGGCGCCCCGATCCGTCGCGGGCGATGTGGAAGATCCAGGCCATCGTCGATCCCTCGTGCGCGACCTCGACCAGATCGGGCTGTCTGTAGGTCGCTCGGAACTTCGCCATCGCTGCGCTCCCTCGCCGGCTGTGCTGGCGCGAGAACAACGCGGGCGCGAACGGGATGGTGCTGCGACGGGGCCGCGGTACGAGGGCGCGCGGCGGGCGGTCGCGCGTCGAACGGCTCCCGTGCCCCGCGCGGCGGACATGCGCCGCGCAAGGGCCGTCCCCGATGATCCTCCGATGCAGGGTGAGGACGGGACGCCGCACCGCGAGGAGGGGGCCATGGAGGCTTTCGAGATGACGCCGCATCACGACGCCATCAGGACCGAGATCGAGGCCGCCGAGGCCGCGGTGGAGCGCTACGATCACGTCACCGAGGCGAGCGCCGCCGTGATCGACCGGGCCCGCGCCGCGGTGGAGGCGGCGATCGAGGCCGACATGCCGCCGCGCTTCTTCGTCAACCTGCGCGTGTACCTGTCCATCTACAACGCGCCGGCGCGGGCCGCGGAGTCGCGGGCGCGCTTCGGCGGATAGGGGGACCAGCTTTCAAGGCCGGTCGTTCGCGGGAAGCGGCCCATCGCGGCCCGGCCCGCGCCGCGGCGACCCGGTGGACAGCCCGTCCGAACGGGTCCAATCACCCTCGCGGGACCGGTGCGGCCGAGGGCCGGCGCGGTCCGCAAGGAGACAGCCCCCGCCGATGCGCCTCGCCCTGTGTCTCGTCGCCGCGCTGGCGTGCCTGTCGCCGGCCCTCGGAGCGCCGCGCATCGCCGTCCCGCCGGCCCTCAGGCAGTCGGCCCTGCTGTGCCTCGGCGAGGCCCTGCGCCTGTGTCCGGGCGCGCTGGCCGCGAAGGACCACGGCGTGTCCTGCATCGTGGGCAAGCGCCGCCTGCTCAGCGCGCCGTGTCGCAGCGTCTACGATCAGGGCTTGCGCCTCCTGCAGGGCGGCGACCTGCACCTCCAGCTCAGGCCGCCGCGCAAGCCCTGAGGGGGTCATACGAAATCCGTTCGATCCCTTCGTGATGCGGATTTCGGCTTCGCTCATGCGCCGCGCGGGCTGGTGATACGGCACCCCGGCCTGTTCGGCCGGACGCCGTATCAGCCGTCCGCGGGCAGGCTCGCCGAGAAGGCGGGCCACCACGTCCGCCGGGCCGCCAGGGCGAAGCGGGCGGCGCCGTCGTAGGTGCCGACCGCCGCGGCCTCGCCCGCGCGGCCGCGCAGGAGCGCCCGCACCGTGTCGGCCGGCACGCGCCCGTCGTCGCCGCGTATCGCCGCGCAGACCCGCTCGAACAGCGCCATCAGCTCGCCCGCGGTCGCGACGCCCGCGATCGCGCTGGCGCCGTCCCAGGCGACCAGCCTGTCGAAGGCGTCCCTGAGGTCCTCGGGGTCGCCGCGCGCGAGGTCGGCCTCGATGTCGTCGCGATGGAGCAAGGTCCGTCCTCCCGGGTGCTGGACTCCCGCCTGCATGGACCGGCGCCGGCCCGCCGTCGAGCCGGCCTCTACGCCCTGGACCCCCTACACGCCTCGTTAACCGTCCGCGGCCGAAACACGGGGGTGCCCACGCCGAAGGCCAGGAGACCGCGCGACATGATGATGACTTTCGCCACAGAGCTGGTGCGCTTCCACGACCAGGCCGCGGCGGACGACGAGACGGCCAAGCCGGCGAAGATCAAGGGGCTGCGCGCCAACACCGAGGCCCTGCGCGGGGTGATGCTCGACAAGATCGAGCCCGACTGGAAGGTCGAGGAGGCGTTCGGCCGCCTGCAGGACGCCGCGGCCCTCTACAGCCGCACCACGCCCTCCAACTCGGCCCAGCGCGAGGCGCGATTCGCGACCTTCAACGCGGCGCTGGCGGCCTTCGCGGAGGCGCTCGACGGCGCCGAAGCCGACGCAGCCCACATCGCCGGCGCGAATTTCTGCGCCGAGCAGGTGCCGAACCCGCTGGCTGACCTGCTTTGACCGCGCCGCCGGCCGCGGCGGAGGGTCACGCGGTTCGGGGCGCGAAGCCGGGACGGCAGGCCGCGTAGACCGCGGCGTAGCGGGCCGCCACCTCGGGCCAAGCGTAGCGGGACAGGTCGGGCGGGCGCCGTCCGCCCGGCGCGGCCGCGAGCCGCCGGAACGCGCCCTCGAAGGCCGCCGCGGCCGCGGGGGCGTCGCCGAAGTCGACGAGCTCCACCTCGGCATGGTCGGCCGCCACCGCCGCGAAGGCCGCGTTGGGCTGCACCAGCGGCACGAGGCCGGCGCTCAGGGCCTCGATCAGCGCCAGGCCGAAGCCCTCGTAGTCCGACGCCGAGGCGAAGAAGGTCGCGCCCTGCATCACCCGCGCGACCGCGCCGTCGTCGAGCCCGACGCGCACCTCCACCGCGCCCGACAGGCCCGCCGCCCCGACGGCTCCGCGCAGCCGCTCCGCCGACCAGTCCGACTCGACCCCGACCACGTCGAGGTGCCAGCCCGGATCGCGCGCCCGCAGGGCCGCCATCGCGGCGAGGAGCCGGTCGAGCCGCTTGTTGTCGGAGAAGCGGCCCAGCGTGACGATGCGCCGGACCGGGACGGGGCTCGACGCGCCCGCGAATTTGGCGAGGTCGACGCCGTTGAGGATCGTGCAAACCTTGCCGGGCGCCACGCGCGCGAAGGTGCTGGCGTCGCTGTCGCTGCACCCCACGATGGCGCCGTAGGCCCGGCACGACAGCCGCGTCGGCCCCCGGAACCACAGGCCCTTCAGGCCCGAGAAGGCGCGAGTGTGGAAGAAGCCGCCGTGCGTGGTGGCGACCAGCGGCTTGCGGTGGAGCGGCCGCGTCAGCGCGAGCGCGTCGAAGAAGGAGTCGACCGCGTGGACGTGGACGAGGTCGGCGCCGGCGAGGTGGGGCAGGAAGCCGGGCGCCAGGGGATAGCGGGTCGAGCCGCGGAACGGGATGCGGGCGACCGGGATGCCGTCCACCGCGTCGATGGCCGGCAGCACCGTGCCGGGGTCCCGGAACAGCCGGTCGAGCGTCAGCACGCGGGCGTCGATGCCGGCGCGGATCTGCTCGGCGCACAGGTGCCGCACCACGTCCTCGAGGCCGCCCCGGTTGGGCCAGAACTGGCGCACCACGTGCAGCACGCGCGGGCGGGCGGCGGCCTCCCTGAACGAGGCCGCGGCGGGACGGACGGTCATGGCGCTCCGAGGGGTCGGCAGGGCCTGCCCTTGGCGAGGCGGGCCAGCAGGGCGAGCTGCGGCGGCGCGCCGGCCGCCGTCGGCTGCAGGTCGAAGGGATAGTCGCGCGGCCACCATGGGCCGGCCGCCCAGGCGGTCCAGCCCAGCCAGGCCTTCGGGTCGGCGTCGACGCGCTCGACGAGGGCGCCGAGGGCCGCCATGCAGGCGGGCGCCGCCGAGGCGCCGAACTCGCCGAGGAAGCCGCGGCGCCCGTTCGCCACCAGCCAGGCGTGCACGGCGTCGAGGCCCGCGAGGGCCCGCGGGGCGGCCGAGCACTCGGCGGAGCGGCCGGAGAAGTCGGCGTCGAGGTATTGATGGACGTCGAAGGCGAAGCGGTCGAGCGGGTCGCGCACGGCCAGCATGTCGCGCCCGTTGTTGCCGGTCGGCAGGTCGGCGGTCCAGCTGTGCGCGCCGTCCCAGGCCGTGCCGGACACGAGGACGAGGTTGCGCGCGCCCGCGGCGCGGATCGCCGCGATGGCCTCCGTGGCGGCGGCGGCCCAGGCCGGCCCGGGGACGTCGTGGGGCTCGTTCATCAGCGAGAAGACGACCTTTCCGCGCGCGCCATAGCGGGCGGCGATGCGGCCCCACAGGTCCGCCAGCGCGGCAGCCGGCAGCGCCGGCGTGCCGAGCCGGTCCCGGCCGTAATAGGCGTAGTTGTGGAGGTCGAGCACGGTCGAGAGGCCCGCGGCGCCCGCGGCGTCGAAGACGGCGTCGAGCCGCCCGGCCTCGCCGGCGTCGAGCGGCCCGTCGAGCCGCGGCTGGAGGCGCTCCCAGCGCACGGGCAGGCGGATCGCCGTGAAGCCGAGGGACGCCATGCGGCGGACCTCCTCGGCCGTGGGATACACGTAGTCGAAGTTGGCGCGACCCGGCACCGTCCCGCCTTCCGCGCCCGACAGGTTGACCCCGCGCAGGCACGCGGTGGGCGCGCCCCGCGCGGACGCGCCGAGGAGCGTCGCCGCGGCGACGGCCGCCGCCAGGACGGGGAGGGCGCGCCGCCGCCCCGTCACGCCGCCACGCTCCGCAGCAGGACGGCGAGCAGCCGGTCCCGCGACGCGCGGTGGGTGAAGTTGTGGTCGGCGTCGGCGACGATCTCGAGTGTGGCTTCGGGATAGGCGGCGAGGTCGCGCCCGCCCGGCCCGAAGTGCCGGCGGAGCTCGTCGAGGCCGGGGTCGTCGGCCGAGTAGATCAGCGCCACGGGGACGCGGCGCGCCGCCAGCGCGGCCATGCCGCGCCGGACGTCGCGCCAAGCCCTCCCGCTCCGCGAGAGGGCGAGCACCGGGGCGAGCCGCAGGGCCGCCGCGGTGGCGCTCCGCCGCGCGAGGTGGCGCCCGGCGGCCCCGACGCGCAGCCGCCCGGCCAGCAGGCGCCGCCACCCGCCCTCGCGCCACAGCACCGTCCCGAAATCGCCGAGCCGGCGGTGGCCGTAGCGGAGCGACTCCGCCACGTCCTCGCGCGGGTCCCACACGAAGCGCGACAGGTTCACCATCGCGAGCCGCTCCACCCGGCGGTCGCGCAGCGCGGCGTGGAAGGCCGCGTGGGCGCCGCTGCAGCGGCCGACCAGCGTCACGGCGCCGAAGCCCGACGCGGCGAGGACGTCGATCGCGGCGCGGACGTCGTCGATCTGCTCCTCCGAATACAGGATCTCGCGGCCGTCCTCCGCGGCCGGGGGGCTGTCGCCGATGCCGGAGGGGTCGAAGCGCAGCGAGGCGATGCCGCGAGCCGCGAGGGCCCGGGCCTGCGCCACCGTCGCGCGGCCGAGGCCGACGTGGGGATCGCGGCCGGATCCGACGAAGACCACGGCCCGTCCGGCCGGCGCCGCGGCGGGCCGGCACAGGACGCCGAACAGGCGGTCCCCCGGCCCGAACCGGAGCGGCCGCTCCTTGAAGCCGGGGCCGGACAGCGGCGGGGCGGAGGGCAGGGCTCCGGGGCGTCCCGCCGGCGCGGGGCCGGGCAGGGCGGCGCGGGATGACAGCCAGGCCACCACGGCCGCGATGGTTCCGGCCGGCGGCACCGCGACGCTGGGGTCGGCGGCGAGCCTGTCGTAGCCGTCGTAGGGCCGTTCGGCGACCTCCGCGCCGCGGGCGAGGAGGTGCGCCGCGAGGGCCGCGTCGGCGGGGCGCTCCGGCCGGGCCACGACGAGCGAGGGCAGGGCGGGCGCCGCGCCGCGCCGCAGCAGGTCGAGGCCGCGGATCGCCGCGGCGCGCTCGGGCGGCAGCGCGAAGCCCGCCACGGCGCAGCCCGACGCGTCGTCCGGGTCGCGGCCGATGCCGATCCGGTCGGTGATCACCCGCGCCCATAGGCCGAGCTCGCGCAGGTGGCGGCGCCCGTCCACCGCCGGGGCCAGGTAGGCGACGGCATCGACGGAGCCGACGTCGCCCGCGACTTCGGCCGCGAGGGCCGCGCCGAGGCCCTGGCCGAGCAGGATCAGGCGATCCACGCCCGCGGCGGCGCGGAGCAGGCCCGCGGCCTCGGCGGCGGCGTGCCGCCAGTCGTCGATGCCGGGGGGCGCCGCGACGTCGAGCGCGTCGCCGGTGCCGGGGAGGTCGAAGCGCAGGCAGGGCAGGCCCGCCGCCGCGGCGGCCTCCGCGAGCGCGCGCCACGTCGTGCGGCAGCACATCTCCTCGTAGCCGAAGGGGCTCAGCATCAGCACGCCGACGGGTGCGGAGCCGGGGTGGAACACGCCGACCGTGCCGGCGAAGGTGACGGGGACGCCGTGCCGGCCGGCGCCGGGCTGCGGGTCGCGCCCGGTCCGGCGGAGTTCGACTGGTGCCGCATCCACGGCCGGACGACGCTGTCGATCTCCGTCCGTCGCGACGGCGCGGCTCCCCTGCCGCCCGGCATGCTCCCCGCGGCCCGTCGTCAGGAGCTGCGATTTGTTGTCGACGCTCCGCACGGCCGGCCGCCTCACGCCCGCCTCAGGGCCGGGCCGGCCTTCAGCCGCAGCAGGGCGATGCACCACAGGAAGGCGACCACGTCCACGGTGTAGCGGCGGCCGAGGCGCCGGGGCTCCTGCGCGAGGCGGAACAGCCATTCCGCCCTCACGGCCCGCACGACCGCGGGGGCGCGCACCACGTTGCCGGCCGTGAAGTCCAGGAACGCGCCGACCGCCATGACGACGGGGACGGACAGCCGCGGGGCGGCGGCGGCGATGAACTCCTCCTGCCGCGGGTTGCCCATGCCGACGAGCAGCAGGTCCGGCTCCGCCCGCGCGACCGCCTCCGCCACGGCTTCGGCCTCCTCGTCGCCGAAGAAGCCGTCGCGCGTGCCGACGATCCGGTGGCGGGGGAACTGCACCGCCAGCCGCGCCGCCGCGGCCTCCGCCGTGCCGGGCGCCCCGCCGAGCAGGAAGATCCGGAGGTCCGGGCCGTCCGCCCGCAGGACCTCGGGGGTGAAGTCGGTGCCGTTGAGGTTGTCGCGGAACGGCCGCCCGGTGAACAGGCGGGAACACAGGTTCATGCCGAGGCCGTCGTTGAGCACGAGGAAACCCGCGAGCGTTTCGGCGAAGCGGGGCCGGCTGAGGGCGTGCAGCATCGTGTTGGCGTTGCAGAAGGCGATCCGGACCGGGGCGCGGTCCCTGAACGCGCGGCCGACGGCCTCGAGGGCCTCGTCACGCCGGAGATACGCGACCTCCACGGGGCCGACGCTGAGCCTGGCCTGGCCAGGATTGCCCGGAGTTTCGCTCACATCCCACCTTCCCTCGGTGCGAGACCGTCCCGATCATGGAACCATGGAAGGGTGATCAATTGAATGAGAGGCGACGTCTCGCGAATGCAATCGAGCGTCAGGGTTAATGCGGGATGGATTGACCCCGGAGACCGAAGGAACTGTTTTCGCCGACGCTGGCGCCCGACGATGCGCGGGTCGGCGAGCAAGCGTTAAGCCTGTCCGCGCAAAAGCCGGGCGTCGTCAGTCCCGTGTCAAGCATAGACGTGGCATTCCATGGCCGCGGCAGCCGGAACCCGGCGCGCCGTGCCGGCGGGCGGCCGTGTCCCGTCCCCAGGGCGTTCGGCATCCGGAGGCGGCCGTGGACAAGATCTCCATCGCGATGGCGACCTTCAACGGTGCCCGCTACATCGGCGAGCAGCTGCGCAGCCTCGCCGACCAGACCCTGCTGCCCGCCGAGCTGGTCGTGACCGACGACGGGTCGACCGACAACACGGTGGAGATCGTGTCGGCCTTCGCCGCGACGGCCCCGTTCCCGGTCCGCGTCCACGTCAACCCGCAGCGCCTCGGCTACGGCGCGAACTTCATGGGCTGCGCGGCCCGGTGCGAGGGCGACCTCATCGCGTTCTGCGACCAGGACGACATCTGGAGCCCCGACAAGCTCGCGGCCTGCGCGGCGCTGTTCACACCCGAGGTCCGGCTCGTCTACCACAACGCCGACGTGTTCGAGGGGGACCGCGTGCTCCGGCCGCTCTACCCGCCCTCGCAGCGCGCCTCCCGCCGGCCGTTCGGGCTGTCTCCCTGGTTCGTGGCATACGGCTTCACGATCGTGTTCCGGCGCGAGCTGCTCGCCCTCGGGCGCGTGTGGGAGGGGGCGCTCGGCTACGACGAGGACCAGAGGCTCGCGCATGACCAGTGGATCTCGCTCGTCGGCAACATCTGCGGCCCCGTGCCCTACGTGGGCCGGCCGCTGGCGCGCTACCGCCTGCACGACAGCAACGTCACGCTGCGGCACAGGAGCGTGCTCGACGACCTGCGCGCCAACATCGGGCAGTCGCGAACGCGGGCCGAGAGGGCGGCCGCCGTCCTGGGGAGCGTCGACGCCCTGATCCGGGCCGAGCTGCGGAGCGGCCGGGCACCGGCCGCCCTGGCGCCGCCCCTCGCCGCCGCCGCGGCGGAGCTCGCCGAGACGGGCTCCTGGATGCGCAGGCGCGCGGCGCTCTACGGGCGCACCGGCCTCGTTCGCAACGCGTCCACCGTGGCGCGGCTCCTGACGGCGGGCGCCTACGGGGCGCGCCGCACCGGCGGGCTCGGTGGCAAGGTCTTCCTGAAGGACCTCGTCGTCGGCTGCCTCGCCGGGCTGCTCCTCCCGACGGGGGGCTGAGCGCGATGCGGACGTCGAAGCCACGCTCGCGGAGGGAGGCCCGGCATGGCTGAGCCGGCGCGCCCCGAGGTCAACAGGAGGACGGTCGGCCGCGGCGCGCTCTGGTCGCTGGCCGGCATCGGCGTCGGCCAGGGCGTCGCCCTGCTGACCTTCCTGGTCACGGCCCGCTACGTGTCCAAGGAAAGCTTCGGCGTCATGGCGCTGAGCCTCGGCATCGCGGAGTTCCTGAAGCGGACCGGGATCGAGTCCTTCGCCAACGCGGTGGCGAGCCGCGTCGACGCCGCGGCGGACGACTACGACGCCTGCTTCGCCCTGACCCTGGCCTCAACGGCGCTCATGGTCGGCGCGTCCCTGCTCGGGGCGGAAGCCCTGTCGCTCGCCGGCGGCTCCGCCCCCTTCGTCGACGCGCTCCGCCTCGCGGCCGCGCTGGCCCTCTCCAACGGCCTGTGGCGCACGCACGAGGCCTGGCTCGCGCGGCACATGCACTTCCGGACGCTGGCGATCCGCTCGATCGCCGCGGCGGCGGTGGGCGGCGCCGTGGGGGTCGCCATGGCGGTCCGCGGCTTCGAGCTTTGGAGCCTCGTCGGCCAGCAGCTCGCCACCAACGGGCTGTCGCTGGTGCTGCTCTGGACCACCACGCCCTGGCGCCCGCGGCTGCGCGTCCCCGGCCCGGCGCTCCGCCGCGGCCTCGACGACGCCCGCCACCTCGCGCTCTCCGCGCTCGGCACCTTCTTCTCGACCGAAACCGACATCATCGTCGCGTCCTCGATCCTCGGCGTCGTCGCGGCGGGCGTCTACAACGCCGCGAAGCGGCTGACGCTGGCCCTGCACCTCCTCCTGACGAGCTCGATCCAGAGCGTCACCCTGTCGACCTTCGCCAACATCGCCGACGCCGAGGCCCGGCGCCGCGCCGCGCTGCGCGCCATGGCGGTCGTGGCGGCCGTGACCATGCCGGCCGCGCTCGGCACGGCGGCGCTCGCCCGGCCGGTCGTCGAGGTCCTGCTCGGGGACCGCTGGCTCAGCTCCGCGCCGGTGCTGTCGGCGCTCGCCGTCTCGATCGGCACCGTGTCGATGATGCAGTTCAACACGACGATCTTCATGGTCGGCCGGCGCCTGCCGGAGGTGACGCGCTACGCCATGCTGTCCTCGGTGCTGAACGTCGCCGTGCTGCCGGCGGCGGCCTTCGGCGGCGCGGCCGCCCTCGCCTGCGGGGCCTCGGCGGTGCAGCTCGTCGTCTACCCGCTCGCCACCCGCTCCGCGCTCCGCATCGCCGGCATCGGCGCGGGCCCCTGCGCCGAGGCGATCGGCAAGCCGCTGCTCGCCGCGGCCGTCATGGCGCTGGTCCTCGCCGCCGTCGAGGCCACCGGGACGGTCCACGGCATCGTGGCCCTGGCGGTGCTGGTCCCGGCGGGGGCGGCCGTCTACGCGGCCCTGCTCGCCTGCCTCAGCCCCGAGCTGGTCCGCGAGCTCGCCGGCCTCGCGGCCTCCGTGCTGCGCCGGCGCCGCGTGGCGCTCGGCTGAGCCGATCCCCTGCACCTCCCGGCGAGGACACCATGGCCCCCCATCGCGACAAGATCGTCGTCCTGTCCGGCTACCACGACTACCGCAGCCGGCGGCGGGTCGACCTGCACTTCATCGCGGACGAGCTCGCGAAGGCGAGCGACGTGGCCTTCGTGTCGCTGCGCTACAGCCGCCTGACCCGGCTGCGCGAGGACCCGCGCCACGACCTGTGGCACCGCGCCAACGCCTTCGAGACCGTGAACGGCGTGGACTGCTACCTGTGGCGCACGCCGATCCACCCGTGCCGGCTCCCGCCCGCGGCGGCCTGGGCCGAGCGCGCCCTGTTCGGCCTCTTCGCGCGCCACCTGCCGGCGCCCGTGCGCGACAGGCTCCGGGCCGCCGACACCGTCCTGGTGGAGTCCGGCCTGGGGCTCATCTACCTCGACCTGATCCGGCGCCTGAACCCCGGCGCCCGCCTCGTCTACCTGGCCAGCGACGCGCTGGACGCCATCGGGCAGGCCGGACCGGTGAAGCGCGCGCTCCGGGCCGGAGCCCACCTCATCGACGCGGTGCGCGTGCCGTCGCCGCTGCTCGCCTCCGAGGTGCCCCCCGGCACGCCCACCTGGTTCATCCCGCACGGCATCGCGGCCGAGGCCTTCGCGGCGCGCGGCGCCTCGCCCTACCGGGCCGGCACCGTGAACGCCGTCTCGGTCGGCTCCATGCTGTTCGACCCCGCCTTCTTCGCCGCCGCGGGCCGGTGCTTCCCCGAGGTGACGTTCCACTGCATCGGCAGCGGCCACGCGGGCCCGCCGGCCGGGAACGTGCTGTTCCATCCCGAGATGCCCTTCTCCGAAACGCTGCCCTACCTGCAGCACGCCGACTTCGCCGTCGCGGCCTACGGGCCGGGCGTCGCCCCCTATCTCACCCACACCTCGATGAAGCTGATGCAGTACGACCACCTCGGCCTGCCGGCGGTCTGCCCGGTCGAGGTCGCGGGCGTTCATCCGGGGCGGCACGGCTACCGGCGCGGCGACGCGGCGAGCATCCGCGCCGCGGTCGCGGCCGCGCGTGGGGCGGGCCGGCACGCCGGCGGCGTCCACCTGTCCTGGGCCGAGGTCGCGGCCCGCCTCCGCGACCCCTCGGCCTTCGACGACACGCGGATCGGGGGGCCATCGAGCCGAAGTCTCCTCCACCCCCGTGCAGCCTGAGCGGGGCAGCCCAGTGACGCTCGATTATCCCATGGCGTCGATCCTGGTCGGCGGGTCGCTCGCCTTCGCGGCCGCCACGGCGGTCGGCGCCGCCGCGGCGCGGGCCGGCTTCCCCCTCCCGCCCGGCGAGCGGCGGATCGGCTGCGTCGACGGCCTGCGCGGCTACCTCGCCCTGGCGGTGCTGGTCCACCACTTCGTCGTCTGGATGCAGGTCACGCGGCTCGGCGGCACGTGGTCCGCGCCCGGCGTCGCGCTGCTGAACAACCTCGGGGCCGGCGGCGTCGCCCTGTTCTTCATGACCACGGGGCTGGTGTTCTACCCGCGCATCCTCCGCGGCTTCCGGGCGACGCCGTGGCCCTCGGTCGCCGTGACGCGGGTGTTCAGGATCGTCCCCCTCGTCGCGGTGTCGGTGGCGGTCGTCGCGGCCGTGATCGTTCTGAGGACGGGGGCCCGCCCCGGGGCCGGCGATCTCGGCGCCGCGCTCGACTGGATCACGGCGCGCGCGCAGCCGCCCCTGCTGGGCGACCCCGACAGCGGCCGGATCGACGCCTACGTGCTGTGGTCGCTGCATTTCGAGTGGATCTTCTATGTGGCGGTGCTCCCGGCCTGCGCGCTCGCGATGGACGCCGCGCGCGGGCGGGCGCCGAGCTGGGCCGTGCCGGGCGCGCTGTTCTGCGCCGCCCTCCTGGCCCGGCAGATCCATCCGCAGGACCTGCCGCGCTACCTGCCCCTCTTCGCCCTCGGCATGCTGGCCCACGAACTGCAGCGCTCGGCGGCGGCCGCCCGGTGGCTGCGCGGGCGGCTCGCCACGGCCGCCGCCGCGGCCGCGCTGGTGCTCGGCCTGACCACCGCGCCCGACCCCTACGGCCTGCCGCAGATGGCGCTGCTCGGATTCTTCTTCGCCGCCGTCGCGGCCGGCAACGGCTTCGGGGGCCTGCTGCGGACGCGGGGCGCGCTGGCGCTCGGCGAATGCTCCTACGGCATCTACCTCCTGCACGGCATCGTGCTCAGCCTGCTGTTCGTCGAGGGGGCCGGCCTGCTGCGCGGCATCCCGACCGGCTGGCTGCCCCTCGTCGCGCCCGCCGCCGCGGTGGCCGTGGCCGGGATCACGCCCCTCACCTACCTCGCCGTCGAGCGGCCGATGATCGCCGCCGGGAGCCGCCTCGCCCGAGGTCTGACCCGGCGCAGGGTCTTCGCCGCGCCGCTCCAGGCCGAAGTCGCGCCCTGACGTCGCCTCGTGGCGGCACCGCCGGCGCCGCGGCGGCACCGCCGGCGCCGCGGCGGGGTGGACCGTGCCGGACACCGGCGATGATGGCTACACGGCGCTTTAACCGTGTTCCTCCACTGTCGGCTGAAGGCCCTGCGCCGGCGATGGGCCGCCGCAGCCGCCGGGAGGTCCGACGTGGAAAGCAGGGCGGTGGACCGGGACATCGGGCAGGGCTCGGCGGCGCCGGACGGCTTGCTGCACCTGCTCGGCCTCGCCCGCCGCCGGATGCGGCTCATCGCCGGCTCGGCCGCCTGCTGCACGGCGCTGGCCGCGGCCTACGTGCTCCTGCAGACGCCGGTCTACCGCGCCACGGCCGACCTGCTGGTCGCCCCGCAGGCGCTGCAGGTGGTGGGCCGCGACATCGTCCGCACGGACAGCTCCGCCTCGCTCGACTTCGCCAACGTCGACAGCCAGTCGCTCGTGATGCTGTCGACCCCCGTGCTGCGCCGGGTCGCCGACGAGCTGAACCTCGCGGCCGACCCCGTCTTCCAGCCCCATCCGGGGCTGCTGGCCCGCGTCTTCGGGCCGGGGCCCGCGCCCGGACCGGGGCAGCGGGAGACCGCGGTGCTCGAACAGCTCAAGGCGAGCGTCGTGATCCACCGCGTCGAGAACGCGCTCGTGTTCCAGATCACGGCCTCGGACCCGCGCGCGTCCCGCGCGGCCGAGATCGCCAACGCGCTCGCGGCCGCCTACCTGCGCGTGACCGCCGAGGAGCGCGTCGAAGCCGTCAAGCGCGCCGGTTCCTCCATCATCGCGCAGGTCGCGGGGCTGCGCGAGCAGCTCGACGCCGCCGACGCCGCGGTGGAGCGCTACCGCGGCACCAACGGCCTCGTGAAGAGCAGCTCGGACGGCCTCGTCGTCACGCAGCAGCTCAAGGAGCTGTACACGCAGATCGACGCCGCCGCGGCCGAGGTGTCGCGGCTGGCCGCCAGGAAGGAGCACGTGACGAAGCTCGGGCCCGAGGCGCTGCTGGCCGACGTCGTGCCGGACGCGCTGAACTCGCCGACGCTCGTCACGCTGCGGGCGCAATACGCCGCCCTCGCGCGGGAGGCCGCCAGCCAGGCGCGCACGCTGCTGCCGCAGCACCCGCGCATGGTGGAACTCAACGCCGAGCTCGCGGAGGCGCAGAGGCAGCTCCGCGCCGAGCTCGCCCGCATCCGCTCGTCCGTGTCGGACAGCGCCGCCCAGGCCAACACCAACCTCGCGAACCTGCAGGCCAGGGCCGGTGAGCTCACGCGCAGCAAGAACGACAGCAGCGAGGCCGAGACGAAGCTCCGCCAGCTCGAAAGCGAGGCGCAGGCGATCCGCGCCGTGTTCGACGCCTCGCTGGCCCGCGCGCGCGAGCTCGAACAGCAGGGCAAGATCCAGACGAGCAACTCCCGCCTCCTGTCCGAGGCGACGCCGCCGTTCCGCCCGACGAAGCCGCCGCTGCCGATCGTGCTGGCCGCGGCCGCGCTGTTCGGCGCCTGCCTGGGCCTCGGGCTCGGCTATCTGCTGGACCGGCTGCCGCCGCGGCGGAGGCGGGGGCGGGGCTCGAAGCGGATGACGCCGCGCGACGCCGGGCGCCTGCTGGGCCTACCCGCGACCGTGCTGCCGCGGTCCGGCCGCTTCGGGGACGCGGAGGCGGGAGGCGCCTCCTCGGCGCTCGCCCCGGTGGTCGCGCGGCTCCGGTCGTCGCTGCGCGGGCGCCTGCCGGCGCTCGTGGCCGTGGTGGCGGCCCGCGGGGCGTCCGGCCTGCAGGCCACGGCCGACCCGCTCGGCCAGGCCCTGGCCGACCTCGGCGAGGAGGTGCTGCTGTGCGAGGGGGGCGACCTCGCGAACGGGCTGGCGGTGCGGCGCCTCGCCGGGGCCGGCGCGGGCGCCGCGGCCGAGGCGGGCGGGGAGTTTATCATCACCGCGGTCGACCTCGACCGCGTCCGCACCGCCGCCCTCGACGCCGCCCGCTCGGCCGACGCGGTTGTGCTCGTCGCCGACCTCGCCACCTCCGACGCCGAATCGCTGCTGCTCGCGGCGCAGACGGTGGACCCGTCGCGCCGCCGCATCGTCGCCCTGCTGGTGGTCGCCGCGCCCGCGCCGCAGCGCCCGCGGTTGGCGTCGCTCGTCGAGGCGGCGGCTTGACCGCGCCGGCGGGCGGCGCGGGGCGGGGCGGCACGTTGCTGATCCTGCTCGGCGCCCTCACGTTCAACGCGGCGCTGTGCCTCGCCAACACGGTGGCGGTTCACGTCACCGACTCGGGCGTGATGGGGGCCGAGGTCGTGCTGATCCTCGCCGCGCTGGCCCTGGCGCTGCGCCGCGACCCCGCGCCCTACCTCGTTCTGGCGGTGTTCCTGTCCTACGCGGCGCTCCTGATGGCGCTGCGGCCGCTGCTCGACCTCAAGGCGGCGCGCGACTTCCTGATCCCGATCACCTTCTACGCCCTCGGCCGCCGCTGGAGCGACCCGCGCCTGGCGGACCGGGCCGCGCTGGCGAGCGGGCTCGTGGTGCTCGCCTTCGGGCTGTTCGAGGCCACGGCGCTCGACACCTACACGCGCTTCTTCAACATCGCGCAATATTACGTGGCCCGCGGAAGCGCCGTGCCGGTCGACGCCGCGCAGAGCGAGTTCGGCACGCAGGCCTCGGCGCTGTTCACCAGCGGCATCCGGCCCGACGCCCGCACCATCCTGCCCTTCCTCGGGCCGCACCGCACCTCGTCGGTGTTCCTGGAGCCCGTGTCGATGGGCAACTTCGGGGCCATCCTGTACCTGTGGAGCCTGTGCCGCCCCGGCATGGCGCACCGCCGGCTCGTCATGGCGCTGGGCGCCGCCGCCATCGTTCTCGCCGACGCGCGATTCGGCCTCTACGTCTGCGCGGCCGGCACCGGCACCTGCTTCATCGGCTCGCGGCTGCCGCGCTTCGTGTGGTTCGCGCTGCCCTTCGCCATGCTGGCGGGCTTCGCCGTCTACGGCTTCACCAGCACGGCCGTGGACTGGTCCAACGACATCGGCGGCCGCATGCTGTGGACAGCGCGGCTGCTGACCTCGCTCAGCGACGGCGCCGTGTGGGGCCTGTCGCCCGACAAGCCGTTCCTGTCCGACTCCGGCTACGCCTATTCGCTGAACCAGATCGGGCTCGTCGGCGTCGCCGGCTTCTGGGCGCTGTTCGTGTTCCTGCCCGAGCGGAACCCGGCCGCGTGGCGCTTCCGGTGCGGCGTGGCGACCTACGTGTGCCTGCTCCTGGTGATCAGCGACTCGGTCTACTCGATCAAGACCGGCGCGCTGCTGTGGTTCATGCTGGGGTCGAGCGACGGCGCGCCGGCCGCGGCCACGGCGGAGCGGCGGCGCCCGGCGCACGCGCGCATCCCCGCCGCCGCGGTCCCGGCCACATGAAGGGAGAGGAGGCCATGAACGAGCGCATCCGCACCATCCTCGGCCGCGTCGGCCGGCTGCCCGTGCCGGTGAAGGGGCTCGGCGACGACAGCGACCTCCACGCGGCCGGGCTGACCTCGTTCGGCACCGTCGAGGTGATGCTGTCGATCGAGGACGAGTTCGGGATCGAGTTCCCCGAGGAGATGATCACGCGGGCGCGGTTCAGCTCCATCGCGGCGATCGGCGAGGCGATCCGGACGATCGCGGCCCGCTGAAGCGGCCAGGCGTGAAGGCCGTTCACCCTGTCTCGATGCCATCTTTGATCGAACCCGTGCCGCGTGGGACGCTTCGCCGATCACCAGCGAGGTGCCCATGTTTGCCGCCGCCGCCGCCGAATCGCCGCTCCCCGCCGCCGCGCCGCACCCCTGCCCGGCGCCGGACGCGGGCGGAGGGCGGGACGCCTTCCTGATCCCGAGCGTGTTCGGCGACGAGCCGCAGCTGCGCGACCTCCGCGCGCGGCTGCGCGGCGTGCTGCGCTTCGACATGCTCGCCCTGCCGGACGCCGGCGCGCGCGGCGCCCTGCTCACCGACATGGCGGCGACCGGGCGCATGATCGCCCACGAGATCGAGCGGCGGCGGCCGACGGGACCCGTGGCCCTGGTGGGCTACAGCTTCGGCGCCAGCATGGCGCTCGAAGTCGCGGCCCAGCTCGCCGAGGCCGGCCGCCGCGTGTCCTTCCTCGCGGTGCTCGACGGACCCTTCGAGCCGCCGACCGTGGCGCCGCGTCCGGGCCCGTCCGCCTCCGTGCTGGCCGCGCCGCGGCGCCTGCTGAAGACCGTCGCGGTCGACGCGGTGGGATCGATGAACACCGTGCGGCGCCTCGTCGCAAAGGCGGCGACGCCCGACGCGGAGCCAGGCGACCGCGCGGAGGCGATGCGGCGCGCCATGCTCTGGCATCTGCGCAACAAGGCCCTGAAGGGGTGGAGCCCGCGCGGCTGCCCCGCGCTGGGCCTCCGGGTCACGACCGGCGACTACGGCACCGCCAACGCCGCGCGCTGGGCCGAGCTCTGCCCCAACCTGCACGTCGTGGCGGTCGAGGCCGTCCACGAGCACCTGCTCAAGGACGACGCGCTCGACGCCGTCTCGTACGCGCTGATCGCGGCGGTGCGGCGGTCCGAGGCGGCGTTCGATTGAGGGCGGGGTTCAGCCGGGGATCAGGCGGGTGCGCTCGGCGCCGAGATGCGCCGCGAGGGCGTCGAGCCGGCCGGAATAGTCGCCGCGCAGCTTGAGGAAGCGCGCCGTCTCCGGCCCGGTGAGCCGCTTCGCCCGGTAGCCCGCGGCGAGCAGCCGCTCGATCACCGCGGCCACGTCCTCGTCCGCGGGAGCGTCGGCCGCATCGAGCCCGAGGTCGAACAGCGCGCACAGGTGCGACACGGTGCGCGACCCCGCGCGGTGGAGCAGGGCCGCCTTGCCGGTCGACATCTCCTCGGTCAGTTCCATGACGATGGTGGCGGCGTCGAGCACGGCGTGCAGGGCCGACAGCCAGTCGCTTTCCGCGTCGACGGAGTGGAAATACACCAGCACCGGGAAGGACATGTGGCTGTGCAGCACGGCGGCCGACAGGTCCCGCCAGTCCTTGAAGAAGTCGGGGAGATCGTCCCGCAGCCCCAGGGCGGCGAAGGATTCGAGCAGGCCGATGCCGGACGGCGGCTTGCCGGCGAGCCCCGCCAGGGTCAGCACGCCCGATTCGCGCTGGTGCAGGCTGTTCTGGATCTGCAGGATGTAGGTGAAGGTCGCCGTGATCATGCCGAAGCCCGACAGGGCCGCCCACAGGATCAGCCAGCGCGCCCCGCCCTTGGCGTCGACCTCGCTGACGCCGAGCGTCAGCAGCGACGAGCCCGCGACGTAGAGGGCCTGGTCGAAGCCGTCGAGCGCCGGCCTGAACGAGGCCGCGGCGGCGTGGAACATCAGCGCGAAGCCGAGCAGCAGCAGCACGCTCCAGGTGCCGAAGGCGAGGAAGAACACCAGGGGCGCGAAGACGTTCGACAGCCGCTGGCGCCGCCCGCCGGCGCGCAGCCGCGACAGGCCGCGCCACAGCGGGAGCCCGAGGTCACGCAGCCGGATGGCGATGCGGAACGGCCCCTTGACGGGGCCGGGGATCAGGATGGTGCAGAAAATGTCGGCGAGGGCGAGGGCCGTCACGGCGAGCCCGACCAATCCCTCGACCGCCTGGACCATCATGGTCGCTCCGCGCTCCGACGCCGGGGCGCCTCGACCCGCGGGATGATGGCGCGGAGCCGCGCGGCATGCAAAGGGGTGTCCCGGCCGGTCCGGCTCGACGAACGCGAGTGCATGCGCCCCGATTTCTCCGCCTGGAGGCCCCACACGACCCCGGTGAGCCTGCGCGAGCGCCTCCGCTCGGCCGCCGGCGCGCTGGTCGGGATCCTCGTCACCGGGACGGTGTGCCACCTCGCCGTGGGCGACCGCGCGGCCCTGCCGGCCCTGATCGCCCCGATGGGCGCCTCCGCGGTGCTGCTCTTCGCCGTGCCGTCGAGCCCGCTGGCGCAGCCCTGGTCGATCCTCGGCGGCAACGCCGTGGCGGCCCTCGTCGGCGTCGCGCTGGCGGCGCTGGTCCCGCAGCCCTTCGTGGCGGCCGCCGCGGCGGTCGCCCTGGCGGTCGGGCTGATGATGACCCTGCGCTGCGTCCACCCCCCGAGCGGCGCCGTCGCGCTCACCGCCGTGCTGGGCGGCCCGGCCATCCGCGATCTCGGCTTCGGCTTCGTGCTGTGGCCGGTGGCGGCCAACAGCGTGCTGCTGCTCGCCGTGGCGCTCGCCTTCAACAATCTCGCCGGCCGCTCCTATCCGCACCGTCCGATCGCGGCCGCGGCGGAGCGCGACGCGGCGCCGTCGCGGTCCGGCTCCGGCTTCGAGGCCGCCGACATCGACGCCGTGCTGGTCGAGCACGACCAATTGCTCGACATCGACCGCCGCGACCTCGAAGCCATCCTGCGCCAGGCCGAGATCCGCTCCTACCGGCGCCGCGCCGGGCTCGCCACCTGCGCGAGCGTCATGCGGCGCGACGCGGTTGCGGTGTCGCCCGGCGCCCCCATCGGCGACGCGCTGGGCCTCATGCGGATGCGGGGCGCCGAGGCGCTGCCCGTGACGGACGAGCGGGCCCGCGTGCTCGGCCTCGTCACGCAGGCCGACATGCTCGACAAGCCGGCCTGGGACCGCGCCGGCCCGCGGCTCGGCCTCGCCCGGCGCCTGAGCCTGACGCTCGGGCGGGGCCGCGCGCCGCACGGCAGCGTCGAGGACATCATGACGGCGCCGGTGGCGTCGCTCTCCCCCGAGGCGCCTCTCGCCGACGCCGTGCGGCTGATGGCGCGCACGGGCCTGCACCACCTGCCGGTGGTGGGCCCCGAGGGCCGGCTGATGGGCCTCGTCGCGCAGTCCGACCTGCTCGTCGCCCTGCTGGCGGAGGCGTCCGGGCCGAGGCCCGCGGCGCCGCCGGGCGCGGCGTGAGAGGGCGGGGCGCGGCCGCGCTCGGGAGGCGTCAAGGCAGCCGGCGATGCTGCGCCGCGCGGCGTGCCGCCCCTGTGGCGAAGCCGCCCGCGCCGGGCTTTCGCCTTGCGCGGTGCAGTGCGGTACATTAGTTCATCTCCAAGCTGGCCGGGGCCGAAAAGGTGCCGGATGCGATGTGCTGTGAGGGTCCGGTCCGCGGCCCCGTGGAGGCGCGATGCCGGGGCTTCTCGACCAATACCTGCCGCTGGTGATCTTCATCGCGGTGTCGGCGGTGATCGCGGGCGCGCTGCTCGTCGTCCCCTTCATCGTCGCGTTCCAGGCGCCCGACCCCGAGAAGCTCTCGGCCTACGAGTGCGGCTTCAACGCCTTCGACGACGCCCGCATGAAGTTCGACGTGCGCTTCTACCTGGTCGCGCTGCTGTTCATCATCTTCGACCTCGAAGTGGCCTTCCTGTTCCCCTGGGCGGTGGCGTTCCACGAGGTCGGCGTGTTCGGCTTCTGGTCGATGATGGTCTTCCTCGGCGTGCTGACGATCGGCTTCATCTACGAATGGAACAAGGGCGCCCTCGAATGGGACTGATCCTCGACACCAAGCCGGGTTCCGATCGGGATCTGGCCAAGCAGAACCTGGACGCCGGCGCGCCCGCCACCGGCGGCACGCTGGTCACCGCCCGCCCGCCCGAGGGCGGGACGCCCCTCATCGATCCGCGCACGGGCCGCGCCATCCAGAGCGACGACGGCTTCATCGCCGGCATGAGCGACCAGCTCGCCGACAAGGGCTTCATCCTCACCTCGACCGACGACGTCATCAACTGGGCCCGCACGGGCTCGCTGATGTGGATGACCTTCGGCCTCGCCTGCTGCGCGGTCGAGATGATGCAGTTCTCCATGCCGCGCTACGATTCCGAGCGGTTCGGATTCGCCCCGCGCGCCAGCCCGCGCCAGTCCGACGTGATGATCGTCGCCGGCACGCTGACCAACAAGATGGCCCCCGCGCTGCGCAAGGTCTACGACCAGATGCCGGAGCCGCGCTACGTCATCTCCATGGGGTCCTGCGCCAACGGCGGCGGCTACTACCACTATTCCTATTCGGTGGTGCGCGGCTGCGACCGCATCATCCCGGTCGACATCTACGTGCCGGGCTGCCCGCCCACGGCCGAGGCGCTCCTCTACGGCTTCCTGATGCTGCAGCGCAAGATCCGCCGCACCGGCACGATCGAGCGCTGAGCTTCCCCGTTCCCGAGACCTGACCCCATGAACGATAGCGCGACATTGTCGGACCAGGATCTCGGGCAAGCGGTTGCAGCCGGCTTCCCCGACGGCGCCGTGACGGTCGTGGTGGCGCATGACGAGCTGACGCTGCTCACGGCGGCGGACAACATCGTGCCGCTCGCGACCTTTCTGCGCGACGACGAGCGCTGCCGCTTCGTCAACTTCATCGACCTGTGCGGCGTCGACTACCCGACCCGCGCGCTGCGGTTCGACGTCGTCGTCCACCTGATGTCGCCGAAGCACAACCGCCGCATCCGCGTGAAGGTGCAGACCGACGAGGACACGCCGGTGCCCTCGCTGACGGCCGTCTACCCCTCCGCCAACTGGTACGAGCGCGAAGCCTACGACCTTTACGGCATCCTGTTCTCCAGCCACCCCGACCTGCGCCGCCTCCTCACCGACTACGGATTCGAGGGACATCCGCTGCGCAAGGACTTCCCGCAGACGGGCTTCGTCGAGTCCTGGTGGAACGACGCCGAGAAGCGCGTCGTCAACCACCCCGTCCGCTTGACCCAGGACTACCGCGACTGGGACTTCCTGTCCCCCTGGGAGGCGATGGACATCGCGTCCCTGCCCGGCGACGAGAAGGCCAAGCGCTTCGGCGCCGACGGCGAGAAAGCGTCATGAACGACCAGACGATCCGCAACTTCTCCATCAACTTCGGGCCGCAGCACCCCGCGGCCCACGGCGTGCTCCGCCTCGTGCTGGAGCTCGACGGCGAGGTGGTCGAGCGCGTCGACCCGCACATCGGCCTGCTCCACCGCGGCACCGAGAAGCTGATGGAGCACCGCACCTACGTCCAGAACATCCCGTATTTCGACCGGCTCGACTACGTGTCGCCGATGAACCAGGAACACGGCTTCGTCCTGGCCATCGAGAAGCTGCTCAAGATCGAGGTGCCGCGCCGGGCGCAACTGATCCGCGTGCTCTACTGCGAGATCGGCCGCATCCTGTCGCACCTCCTCAACACCACCACGCAGGCGCTCGACGTCGGCGCGCTCACCCCGCCGCTGTGGGGCTTCGAGGAGCGCGAGAAGCTGATGGGCTTCTACGAGCGGGCCTGCGGGGCGCGGCTCCACGCCAACTATTTCCGGCCGGGCGGCGTCCACGCCGACCTGCCGCCCGCGCTGATCGACGACATCGAGGCCTTCTGCGAGCCCTTCCTCAAGGTCGTCGACGACCTCGAAGCGCTGTTCATCGACAACCGCATCTTCAAGCAGCGCAACGTCGACATCGGCATCGTCACGCTGGACGAGGCGTGGGCCTGGGGCTTCTCGGGCGTGATGGTGCGCGGCTCCGGCGCCGCCTGGGACCTGCGCCGCGCGCAGCCCTACGAGTGCTACGAGGAGATGGAGTTCGACATCCCGGTCGGCACCCACGGCGACAACTACGACCGCCAGGTGATCCGCATGGAGGAGATGCGGCAGTCGACCTACATCATGCAGCAGTGCTGCAGGAAGCTGCGCGCGCCGGACGGGCAGGGGCCCGTGACGACGCGTCAGGGCAAGGTCGCCCCCCCGCCGCGCGCCGAGATGAAGCGCTCGATGGAGGCGCTCATCCACCACTTTAAGCTCTACACCGAGGGCTTCCACGTCCCGGCCGGCGAGGTCTACGCCGCCGTGGAGGCGCCCAAGGGCGAGTTCGGCGTCTACCTCGTCTCGGACGGCACCGACAAGCCGTACCGCTGCAAGATCCGCGCGCCCGGCTACGCCCACCTCCAGGCCATGGACTTCATGTGCCGCGAGCACCTGCTCGCCGACGTGTCGGCGGTGCTGGGCTCGCTCGACATCGTGTTCGGCGAGGTCGATCGCTGATGCGGCGCCTCGCCGCCGGTGTGCTGCTGGCGCTGGCGGCGGCCACGGCCGCCCTCGCGACCGCCAGAGCGGTCGCCGCGCAGGCCGCGACATCGGTGGCGAAGCTCCTGTCCGAAGGATACGAGATCAAGACCGCCTTCGCCGACACGAGCGGCGGGGCCTACATCATCCTGCAGCGGGGCACCTCGGCCTATCTGTGCCACAGCGCACCCCGGCAGACCTGCGAAAAGATGAACTGATGACCGTTCGGCGCCTCGCTGAGACCCAGCCCGAAAGCTTCGACTTCACCCCCGAGAACCGGGCCTGGGTCGACCGCCAGATCCGCAAGTATCCCGAGGGGCGCCAGGCCTCGGCCGTGATGGCGCTCCTGCGCCGCGCCCAGCAGCAGCACCACGGCTGGGTGCCCAAGCCAGCCATCGAGCGCATCGCCGACATCCTCGGCATGCCCTACATCCGCGTGCTGGAGGTCGCGACCTTCTACACGATGTACAACCTGAAGCCGGTCGGCGAGCATTTCATCCAGTTCTGCGGCACGACGCCCTGCGTGCTGCGCGGCGCCAACGACATCAAGGCCGTGCTGGAGCGCCGCGTCGGCCCGATGGAGACCGTGTCGGCGGACGGCAAGTTCTCCTGGTTGGAGGTCGAGTGCCTGGGCGCCTGCTGCAACGCCCCCATGGTGCAGATCAACGACGACTATTACGAGGACCTCACGCCCGAGAACTTCGACAGGCTGCTCGACGACCTCGCCGCCGGACGCCCCGTGAAGCGCGGCTCGCAGACCGGCCGGCTCACCTCCGAGCCCGCGAACGGCCTGACCTCGCTGACCACCTGGTACGGCGTGAACGGCGACGAGGACAGGTTCGCGACGCTGCACGAGCAGGACAACGAGGCCGAACTGACGGCCGCGGACCGCGACCCCGCCCTCGACGACGCGCTGCAAGCCCGCGACACCCAGTCGGCGCCCGACCACGAGCGCGCCGCCGCCGAGAAGGCGCGGCAGGACGGGGCGGAGGCGCAGGCCAAGCAGGGCGGCGAGACCAACAAGCTGGGCCACGGCGGCCTCGACGGCCAGCACGCCCCGCTCGGCGGCAACGCCCGGCCGGAAGGCTCGGTGGCCGGCACCGGCACCCGCACCGACGACCCCGTCGGCACGGGGCAGATCGAGTCGAGCGCGGTGCACAAGCCCCATCCCGAGGCCGACGCCGACCGCCAGGAGCAGCCGCCGAAGGCGGACCCCGCCGCCGACCGCGGCACGACCGGCCCCGGCTCGCCCGCCGCCGGCCCGGCCGCATCCGACAAGCCCGCCTGAGGAGAAGCGCCATGCTCGACGACAAGGATCGCATCTTCCTCAACCTCTACGGCATCGGCGACTGGCGCCTCGAAGGCGCGCGCAAGCGCGGCACCTGGGACGGCACCAAGGGCCTGCTGGAGAAGGGCAAGGACTGGATCATCAACGAGATGAAGGCGTCGGGCCTGCGCGGCCGCGGCGGCGCCGGCTTCCCGACGGGCCTGAAGTGGTCCTTCATGCCCAAGCCCGACCCCGCGCGTCCGGCCTATCTCGTCATCAACGCCGACGAGTCCGAGCCCGGCACCTGCAAGGACCGGGAGATCATGCGCAACGATCCGCACATGCTGATCGAGGGCGCGATGATCGCCTCCTTCGCCATGCACGCCAACGCCTGCTACATCTACATCCGCGGCGAATACGTGCTGGAGGCCGACCGCCTCGACGCCGCGGTGGACGAGGCCTATGAGGCGAACCTCGTCGGGCCCAACAACGTCCACGGCTACCCGTTCGACATCTACGTCCACCGGGGCGCGGGCGCCTACATCTGCGGCGAGGAGACGGCGCTGCTGGAGTCCCTCGAGGGCAAGAAGGGCATGCCGCGGCTGAAGCCGCCGTTCCCCGCCAACATGGGCCTCTACGGCTACCCCACCACGGTCAACAACGTCGAATCCATCGCGGTGGCGCCCACCATCCTGCGCCGCGGCGGCGCTTGGTTCGCCGGCATCGGCCGCAAGAACAACACCGGCACCAAGCTCTTCTGCGTTTCGGGCAACGTGAACACGCCCTGCAACGTCGAGGAGGCGATGTCGATCCCGTTCCGCGAGCTGATCGACCGCCACTGCGGCGGCATCCGCGGCGGCTGGGACAACCTGCTCGCCGTGATCCCCGGCGGCTCCTCCGTGCCCATCGTGCCGGCGCACGAGATCATCGACTGCCCGATGGACTTCGACGCGCTGCGCGACCTCAAGTCCGGCCTCGGCACCGCGGCCGTGATCGTGATGGACAAGTCGACCGACATCATCCGGGCGATCACCCGCATCTCGTACTTCTACAAGCACGAGAGCTGCGGCCAGTGCACGCCCTGCCGCGAGGGCACGGGCTGGCTGTGGCGCGTGATGACCCGCATGTCGGAGGGCCGCGCGCAGAAGCGCGAGATCGACGCGCTCCTCGAAGTGACGACCCAGCTCGAAGGCCACTCCATCTGCGCGCTCGGCGACGCGGCAGCCTGGCCCGTGCAGGGCCTGATCCGGCACTTCCGCCCGGAGATCGAGAAGCGCATCGACACCTACATGGCGAACCCGCATCCCGAGCCGATCCGCATCGCGGCGGAGTGACGTCATGGGCGACGAGCCTGACAACCTTGTCCTCACATATCTCCGCCGTATCGACGCCAAGGTCGATCGTCTGACCGACGATGTCCGGGATCTCAAAATTCCGATGACGGCCGTCGAAGAGGCCGTCGTCGGAGTGCATCGGCGGATGGAGAGTCTCGATGCTCGTCTCCACCGGATCGAGCGTCGCCTGGACCTCGTCGACGTGCCGCATTGAGGCGCCGGGCGATCGGGGCCAATTGTCTGGTGGAAGCGCGGCGAAGGGTGCCGCCGCGCCGCGGGATGGGCTATGACCATGCCGCTTGGAATGATTCTGAAGGCTGAGGCCGCGAAGGGATTGCGATGACCAAGATCGTCGTCGATGGACGCGAAGTCGACGTGCCGGCGGACTACACGCTGCTGCAGGCCTGCGAGGCCGCGGGCGCCGAGATCCCGCGCTTCTGCTTCCACGAGCGGCTGTCGATCGCCGGCAACTGCCGCATGTGCCTCGTCGAGCTGAAGGGCGCCCCCAAGCCGGTGGCCTCCTGCGCCTGGGGCGTGCGCGACTGCCGCCCGGGCCCGAACGGCGAGCTGCCGCAGGTCTCCACCAAGTCGGCCGTGGTCAAGAAGGCCCGCCACGGCATCATGGAGTTCCTGCTGATCAACCACCCGCTCGACTGCCCGATCTGCGACCAGGGCGGCGAGTGCGACCTGCAGGACCAGGCGATGGCCTTCGGCGTCGCCGGCTCGCGCTTCCACGAGAACAAGCGCGCCGTCGAGGACAAGTACATCGGTCCCATCGTGCGGACCTCCATGAACCGCTGCATCCACTGCACGCGCTGCGTCCGCTTCACCTCGGAAGTGGCCGGCACGGGCGACATAGGCGCCATCGGCCGCGGCGAGGACATGGAGATCACGACCTACCTCGAATCCTCCATGGGGTCCGAGCTTCAGGGCAACGTCGCGGACCTGTGCCCCGTCGGCGCGCTGCTGCAGAAGCCCGCGGCCTTCAAGGCCCGCCCCTGGGAGATGAACAAGACGCAGGTGGTCGACGTGATGGACGCGCTCGGCGCCAACATCCGCGTCGACTCGCGCGGCCGCGAGGTGCTGCGCATCCTGCCGCGCATCAACGACGCCGTGAACGAGGAGTGGATCTCCGACAAGACCCGCCACATCGTCGACGGGCTCAAGGCGCAGCGCCTGGACCGGCCCTACATCCGCGAGAATGGCCGCCTGCGCGCCGCCACCTGGGCGGAAGCCTTCGCGGCCGTGGCCGCCAAGGTGAAGGCGACGGACCCGAAGCGCGTCGGCTTCATCGCCGGCGACCTCGTCAGCGCCGAGGACATGTTCGCCTTCAAGGCCCTGGCCGACCGGCTGGGCTCGCCCAACGTCGACTGCCGCCAGGACGGCTCGCAGCTCCATCCGAAGCACGGCCGCGGCTCCTACCTGTTCAACGCCACGGTGGCGGGCATCGAGGACGCGACCTCGCTGCTCATCATCGGCTCGAACCCGCGCCGCGAGAGCCCCGTGCTCAACGCCCGCATCCGCAAGCGCTTCCTCAAGGGCGACTTCCCGATCCAGGTCATCGGCGAGCGCGCCGACCTGACCTACCCCTACGAGTACCTCGGCGCCGGCACGGATACGCTGAAGGATCTCGCGAGCAAGGTCGAGCGCGCCGGTGCGCGGCCGCTGGTCATCGTGGGGCAGGGCGCCCTGTCGCGCCGCGACGGCTCGGCCGTGCTGGCGCTCGCCGCCATGGTCGCGAAGGGCCTCGGCGCCGTCGCCGAGGGCTGGAACGGCTTCTCGGTGCTGCACACCGCGGCCTCGCGCGTCGCCGGCCTCGACCTCGGCCTCGTGCCGGGCGAGGGCGGGCTCGACGCCCTCGCCATGGCGGAGCCCGGCGCGCTCGACGTCGTCTACCTGCTCGGCGCCGACGAGATCACGGTCGGCCCCGGTGCCTTCGTGATCTACCAGGGCTCGCACGGCGACCGCGGCGCGCACCGCGCCGACGTGATCCTGCCCGGCGCCGCCTACACCGAGAAGGCCGGCCTCTACGCCAACACGGAAGGGCGCGTGCAGCAGTCCGACCGCGCGGTGTTCCCGCCCGGCGACGCCCGCGAGGACTGGGCGATCCTGCGCGCGCTGTCGGACCACCTCGGCGCCCGGTTGCCCTTCGACAGCTACCGCGCCCTCAAGGCGGCGCTCCAGGCCGCGGTGCCGCATTTCGCCGAGGTCGAACACGTCGTCCCGGCGGCGGGGGACGCCCTCGGAGCGCTCGCGGCGCTCGGCGGCGAGGTGGAGCGCTCGGCGCTGCGCTCGCCCGTGGAAGACTTCTACCTCACCAACCCCATCGCGCGCTGCTCGGCCGTGATGGCGGAATGTTCGGTCCTGCTCGCCCAGGGCCACCTCCAGCAGGCGGCGGAGTGAACCGATGAACGACGGCTCCGTCTCCCTCTGGCTCAAGCTGCTCGAGAGCGTCGTCTTCGCCGCCCTCGTGCTGATCTACGTCGCCTACATCCTCTACGCCGACCGCAAGATCTGGGCGGCCGTGCAGCTGCGCCGCGGCCCCAACGTCGTCGGGCCCTGGGGCCTGCTGCAGAGCTTCGCCGACTTCGCCAAGTTCGCCCTGAAGGAGCCGATCATCCCGGCGGGCGCCAACAAGGGCGTGTTCCTGTTGGCGCCGGTAGTCACCGGCACGCTGGCCATCTCGGCCTTCGCGGTGATCCCCGTGAACTTCGGCTGGGCCGTCGCCAACCTCAACGTCGGCGTGCTCTACCTCTTCGCCATCTCGTCGCTCGGCGTCTACGGCGTCATCATGGCGGGCTGGGCCTCGAACTCGAAGTACCCGTTCCTGTCGGCGCTGCGCTCGGCCGCCCAGATGGTGTCCTACGAGGTGTCGATCGGCTTCGTGCTGGTCACCGTTCTGCTCTGCGCGGGCTCGCTGAACCTCACCGACATCGTCATGTCGCAGAACTCGGCGCTGGGTATCTTCGGCTGGTACTGGCTGCCGCTGCTCCCGATGTTCGTGATCTTCTTCATCTCGGCCCTGGCCGAGACCAACCGCTCGCCCTTCGACCTCGTCGAGGCCGAGTCGGAGCTGGTCGCCGGCTTCATGACCGAATATTCGGCGACGCCCTACGTGCTCTTCATGCTCGGCGAATACGTGGCCATCGTGTCCATGTGCGCCATCATGTCGATCCTGTTCCTGGGCGGCTGGCTGTCCCCGATCCCGTTCGCGCCCTTCACCTGGGTGCCGGGCGTGATCTGGTTCGTGCTGAAGACCACCTTCATGTTTTTCCTGATCGCCATGGTGAAGGCCTTCGTGCCGCGCTACCGCTACGACCAGCTGATGCGCCTCGGCTGGAAGGTGTTCCTGCCGATCTCCCTCGTCTACGTCGTGATCGTCGCCGGCTTCCTCGAGATCACCGGCATGGGCGGCTCGTTCCACTGAGCCCCTCCGCCCCGCTCGTCCGCATAGGTGTCCCATGAGGCTCGACCTCGCCGCCAAGCAGCTGTTCCTGTCGGAGTTCATCGGCGCCTTCGCGCTGTCGATGCGCTACTTCTTCAAGCCGAAGCCGACCCTGAACTACCCCCACGAGAAGAACCCGCAGAGCCCCCGCTTCCGCGGCGAGCACGCCCTGCGCCGCTACCCGAACGGCGAGGAGCGCTGCATCGCCTGCAAGCTCTGCGAGGCGATCTGCCCCGCGCAGGCCATCACCATCGAGGCGGGCCCGCGCCGCAACGACGGCACGCGCCGCACCACGCGCTACGACATCGACATGGTGAAGTGCATCTATTGCGGCCTGTGCCAGGAGGCCTGCCCGGTGGACGCCATCGTGGAGGGGCCCAACATGGAGTTCGCGGTGGAGACCCGCGAGGAACTCCTCTATGACAAGGCCAAGCTGCTCGCCAACGGCGACCGCTGGGAGCGCGAGATCCAGCGCAACATCAAGGCCGACGCGCCCTACCGCTGAGGGTACCCACGGGGATGAGTGCTTCGATCCATCTCTCCCTGTGTCGGGGATGCGCGTCGCGAAACGAAGCGCTCATTTCCGTGGGAGCCCCTGACCGACGCGCCCGCCGCCGCCCTCGGGGCGGCGGCCGGCGGGAGATTTGAGCCGCATGGTCGCCACCACCTTCCTCTTCTACGTCTTCTCCTTCGTGGCGATCGCCTCGGCCTTCATGGTCATCGCGGCCCGCAACCCCGTCCATTCCGTGCTGTTCCTGATCCTGGCCTTCGTCAACGCGGCCGGGCTCTTCATGCTGCTCGGGGCCGAGTTCCTGGCGATGATCCTCGTGGTCGTCTACGTCGGCGCGGTGGCGGTGCTGTTCCTGTTCGTCGTGATGATGCTCGACGTCGACTTCACCGTGCTGCGCCAGGGCTTCCTGCAGTACCTGCCGGTAGGCGCCACCATCGGCGCCATCGTGCTGATCGAGCTGATCCTGGTGGTCGGCGGCTGGACCATCGAGCCCGCCACCGTGACGCCGCGCGCGGCGCCGATCGCGGCCGGCGTCACCAACACGGCGGCGCTGGGGCGGATCCTCTACACGCAGTACGTCTACTTCTTCCAGGCGGCGGGCTTCATCCTGCTGACCGCGATGATCGGCTCGATCGTGCTGACGCTCCGCTCGCGCCGCGGCGTGAAGCGCCAGAGCATCGACGCGCAGAACCTGCGCGACCGCAAGGTCGCCGTGCAGCTCCGCAAGGTGCCGTCGCGCGTCGGCCTCTAGGCCCCCACCGAGACCTGAGCGTCCGGAGCGTCTGGCGCACCGGCCGCAACCCCTTTAAGACCATCACACGCGACTCGTCGGACCTCACGATCGGACGAGCGCGTTTGGCGCGCCGGCATTCCGGGCCGGGCGCCGGGAGAAGCCTATGGCTGTCGGCCTGACCCATTACCTGATCGTCGCGGCGATCCTGTTCACCCTCGGGGTGGCGGGCATCATCCTCAACCGCAAGAACATCATCGTCATCCTGATGTCGGTCGAGCTCATCCTGCTCGCCGTGAACGTCAACTTGGTGGCCTTCTCGGCCTTCCTCGGCGACCTCACGGGGCAGGTCTTCGCGCTCCTGGTGCTGACGGTGGCGGCGGCGGAGTCGGCCATCGGCCTGGCCATCCTCGTGGTGTTCTACCGGAACAAGGGCACCATCTCGGTCGAAGACATCAACATGATGAAGGGTTGAGCGTCAGATGATGTACGACCTCATCGTCTTCCTGCCGCTGCTCGGCGCCGCCATCGCCGGGCTCTTCGGCCGCCAGATCGGCCATCGCAACTCCGAATACGTCACGACCACGCTGCTCAGCGTGTCCTGCGCGCTGGCCTGGATCGGCTTCTTCCGCGTCGGCCTCGGCCACGGCGAGGAGGTCAAGCTCTTCACGATCCCGGTCGCCAACTGGTTCACGGTCGGCGAGCTGCAGGTCGACTGGTCGCTGCGCATCGACACGCTGACCTCGGTCATGCTGATCGTCGTGACCACCGTCTCGACCATCGTGCACAGCTACTCGTTCGGCTACATGCACGACGACCCGCACCGGTCGCGCTTCTTCTCCTACCTGTCGCTGTTCACCTTCGCCATGCTGATGCTGGTGACGAGCGACAACCTCGTCCAGATGTTCTTCGGCTGGGAGGGCGTCGGCCTCGCCTCCTACCTGCTGATCGGCTTCTGGTACCAGCGGCCCACCGCCAACGCCGCCGCCATCAAGGCCTTCGTGGTCAACCGCGTCGGCGACTTCGGCTTCTCGCTCGGCATCTTCCTGGTCTTCGCGCTCACGCATTCCGTGTCGTTCGAGGCCGTCTTCGCCGCCATGCCGGGCCTCGTCGGCCACACGGTCCACGCCTTCGGGCTCGACGCGGACGCGATCACCCTGGCCTGCCTGCTCCTGTTCATGGGCGCCATGGGCAAGTCGGCGCAGTTCCTGCTCCACACCTGGCTGCCCGACGCCATGGAGGGCCCGACGCCGGTGTCGGCCCTGATCCACGCCGCCACCATGGTGACGGCCGGCGTGTTCATGGTGGCGCGCCTGTCGCCGCTGTTCGAGCTGTCGCCCGCGGCGCAGACCTTCGTGATCGTGATCGGCGGAACCACCTGCTTCTTCGCGGCCACGATCGGCCTCGTGCAGAACGACATCAAGCGCGTCATCGCCTATTCGACCTGCTCGCAGCTCGGCTACATGTTCGTGGCGCTCGGCTGCGGCGGCTACGCGGTGGGCATCTTCCACCTCTTCACCCACGCCTTCTTCAAGGCGCTGCTGTTCCTCGGCGCCGGCTCCGTCATCCACGCGGTCGGGGGCGAGCAGGACATGCGCAAGATGGGCGGCCTGCGCACCAAGATCCCCTACACCTTCTGGTTCATGGTGATCGGCTCGCTGGCGCTCGTCGGCTTCCCCTTCACGGCGGGCTATTATTCCAAGGACGCCATCATCGAGGTCGCCTACGCGTCGGGGCGCGGCGGCGCAGCCTACGGCTGGCTCACCACCACGATCGCGGCGGGCCTCACCTCCTTCTACTCCTTCCGTCTGCTGTTCATGACCTTCTACGGCGAGTCCCGCGCGGTCGCGCCGCACGAGGAGACGAACCACAACACCCACGCCGAGCCGGCCGGCTCGCACGCCTCCGCCGGCATGTCCCCGGAGCACGAGGAGGCCAAGGTGGCGGCCGACACGCCGCACGCCGACTCCGCGGCGGCCCTCGGCATGCACCACCGCGACCACGCCGCGGCGGACGACAGCCACGGCGACGCCGCGCACGCCCATGCCGACCACGGCCACGGCGCGCACGGCCACGGCGGCGAGCCGCACGAGTCCCCGCCCATCATGCTCGTGCCGCTGGTGCCGCTCGCCTTCGGAGCGCTCTTCGCCGGCATCCTGTTCCACCACCTGTTCATCGGCGGCGGGATGGAGTCCTTCTGGGGCGAGTCGCTGTTCTACGCGCCCACCAACCACGTCATCGAGGCGCGCGAGAACGACCCCTGGTTCGTCGGCCAGCTGCCGCTGCTGATGCTGATCGTCGGCTTCGTGGTCGCCTACTACCTATACATCTCGCGGCCCGGCATGGCCGAGCGCTGGGCCGACGCCAACCGGCCGCTCTACAAGTTCCTGCTCAACAAGTGGTACTTCGACGAGCTGTATGACGTGCTCTTCGTCCGTCCGGCGTTCTGGCTCGGCCGCCTGTTCTGGCACGGCGGCGACGAGAACATCATCAACCGCTTCGGCCCCGACGGCGTCGCCAGCTCCGTGCTGGTGACCACCGACCGGGTGGTGAAGTTCCAGTCCGGCTACGTGTACCACTACGCCTTCGTCATGATGATGGGGCTCGCGCTCATCATCACCTACTTCCTCGTCGGGGGCTTCCGCTGATGTTCGGCTTCGGGATCCTGTCGGGGCTTATCGCCGTCCCGCTCATCGGGGTGCTCTTCATCCTGGTGCTGCAGGGCGACGACGAGGCCACGCTGGACAACGCGCGCTGGGCGGCGCTCATCGCCAGCACGGTCACCTTCGTCCTGTCGCTCGTGGCCTGGAGCCGCTTCGACAGCGGCACCGCGGACTTCCAGCTGCTGGAGAGCCGCAACTGGCTCGGCGGCGGCCTCGGCTACAAGCTCGGGGTCGACGGCGCCTCCATGCCGTTCCTCCTGCTCACCACCTTCCTGATGCCCTTCTGCATCGCCTCCGCGTGGCGGGCGATCCACATGCGGGTCAAGGAGTTCCTGATCTGCTTCCTCGTGCTGGAGGCGGCCCTCATCGGCATCTTCTCCGCGCTCGACGTGGTTCTGTTCTACCTGTTCTTCGAAGGTAGCCTCATCCCGATGTTCCTCATCATCGGCATCTGGGGCGGCCAGCGGCGCATCTACGCGTCGATGAAGTTCTTCCTCTACACGCTGCTCGGCTCGCTGCTGATGCTGCTGGCCATCATGAAGATGTACGGCTACGCGGGCACCACCGACATCCCGACGCTGCTGCACACCCGCTTCCCCGTGGGCATGCAGTACTGGCTGTGGCTGGCCTTCTTCGCCTCCTTCGCGGTGAAGATGCCGATGTGGCCGGTCCACACCTGGCTGCCGGACGCCCACGTCGAGGCGCCCACCGCGGGCTCCGTCGTGCTGGCCGGCATCCTGCTGAAGCTCGGGGGCTACGGCTTCATCCGCTTCTCGCTGCCCATGTTCCCGGAAGCGTCGCACTATTTCGCGCCGCTGGTCTTCGCCCTCTCGGTCATCGCCATCGTCTACACGTCGCTCGTCGCGCTCGTGCAGACCGACATGAAGAAGCTCATCGCCTATTCGTCGGTGGCCCACATGGGCTTCGTGACCATGGGGCTCTTCACCCTCAACGTGCAGGGCATCCAGGGCGCCATCTTCCTGATGATCAGCCACGGCCTCGTGTCGGGCGCGCTGTTCCTCTGCGTGGGCGTGGTCTACGACCGCATGCACACCCGCGAGATCGCGGCCTACGGCGGCCTGGTCGAGCGCATGCCGAAATACGCGGTGGTGATGCTGTTCTTCACCATGGCCAACATCGGCCTGCCCGGCACATCCGGCTTCGTCGGCGAGTTCCTGACCATGCTGGGGGCCTTCCAGGCCAACACCTGGGTGGCGCTGCTCGCGACGCTCGGCACCATCCTGTCGGCCGCCTACGCGCTCTACCTGTACCGCCGCGTGGTGTTCGGGAAGCTCGAGAAGGCGAGCCTGCGCTCCATCCTCGACCTCAACGCCCGCGAGGTCGCGATCCTGGCGCCGCTCGTGATCCTGACGCTCTACTACGGCGTCCACCCCCAGCCGATCCTCGACGCCTCGCAGGCGACCGTGGACGGCATGATGAAGACCATCACGGCCGCGGCGCCCCACGCCGCGCCCCTCAAGGCCGCCTCCGCGGCCGCGACGCCCTGATCGAGGAAGCGGGACCATGCCGGTCGATTATTCCATCTCGCTGATCCTCCCCGAGGTCATCCTCGGGGCGGGGGCGCTCGCGCTCCTGATGGTCGGCGCCTTCCGGGGCGAGAAGTCCGCGGCCCTGGTCACCGGGCTGTCGATCGCCGTCATCGCCTTCGCGCTGCTCGGCATCTGCTTCGCCCACCACGGCGACACGCTCCTCGGCTACGACGGTGCCGTCGTGCAGGACAACTTCGGGCGCTTCATGTCGGCGCTGGCGCTGATCGGCTCGCTCGGCACGCTGGTCATGGCAGTCCCCTTTCTGCGGCGGGAAGGCATCCACAAGTTCGAGTTCCCGATCCTCATCCTGCTGTCCACCATGGGCATGCTGGTGCTGATCTCGGCCGGCAACCTCATCACCCTCTACCTCGGCTTCGAGATGATGAGCCTCGCGCTCTACGTCATCGCGGCCTTCCACCGCGACGACGTGCGCGCCTCCGAGGCGGGCCTGAAATATTTCGTGCTGGGCGCCCTGTCGTCCGGCCTGCTGCTCTACGGCTGCTCGCTGATCTACGGCTTCGCCGGCACGGTGGCGTTCCGCGGCATCGCCTCGGCGCTCGTCGGCCACCAGGGCATCGGCGTCGTCTTCGGCCTCGTGTTCCTGTCGGCCGGCCTCGCCTTCAAGATGTCGACCGTACCGTTCCACATGTGGACGCCGGACGTCTACGAGGGCGCGCCCACCCCCGTGACGGCCTTCTTCGCCACGGCGCCCAAGATGGCCGCCGTGGCCATCGCGGTGCGCGTCATCATCACGGCCTTCCCGGGCATCCAGCTCGAATGGCAGCAGATCATCATCTTCATCTCGATCTGCTCCATGCTGCTCGGCTCTTTCGCGGCCATCGGCCAGACGAACTTCAAGCGGCTGATGGCCTATTCGGCCATCGGCAACATGGGCTTCGCGCTGACCGGCCTCGCCGCCGGCACGGAGCAGGGCGTCTACGGCGTGCTGATCTACATGGCCGCCTACCTCGTCATGACGCTGGGCGTCTTCGCCGCCATGCTGTCGATGCAGCGCAACGGCCGTGCCATCGAGACCGTCGCGGACCTGTCGGGCCTCGGCCAGACCAACCCGGTCATGGCCTTCTTCCTCGCCATGATCATGTTCTCGCTGGCCGGCGTGCCGCCGCTCGCGGGCTTCTTCGCCAAGTTCTACGTGTTCCAGGCCGCCATCCAGGCGAACCTCTACACGCTGGCCGTGGTGGGCGTGCTGGCCTCGGTCGTGGCCGCCTTCTACTACCTGCGCATCGTCAAGATGATGTACTTCGACCCCTCGGCCGAGCCCTTCGACCGGCAGGGCGGCGCCGTGCGGGCCGTTCTGGCGATCTCGGGCCTGGTGATGCTGTTCTTCTGGGTCTATCCGGCTCCGGTCGTCGGCGCCGCCACCGCGGCCGCGCACTCGCTGTTCTGAGCCACGTGCTGCTGCACGCGGCCGCGCGCGCGCGAGGATACCGCCTCCACCACCACGCCAGCGTCGGCTCCACCAACGAGGAGGCGTTGGCGCTCGGCCGCGCCGGCGACCCCGGCCGGCTGTGGATCCTGGCCGACCGGCAGACGGCCGGCCGCGGCCGCGTCGGCCGGCGCTGGGACTCGCCGGCCGGCAACCACCACGCCTCCCTGCTCCTCGTCGACCCGTGCCCGCAGCGGCTCGCCCCGCAGCTCTCCTTCGTGGCCGGCGTCGCGGTCGTGCGGGCGCTGCTTTCGATCGCCGGCGAGGGCCGCGGCATCGCGCTGAAGTGGCCCAACGACGTGCTCTGCGGCGGCGCCAAGCTGGCCGGCCTGCTCGTGGAGGGCGCGATGAGCCCGCGCGCGCCCGAGGGCGGCTCCCAATCGTCGGGCTTTTCGGCCGTGCTCGGCTTCGGGGTCAATTGCGCGTCGCACCCGACACACCTAGATTACCCGACGACGGACCTCGGCCTCCTGGCCGGGCCGGCCGGCACGCGCGACGCGCTCTTCGCGGCGCTGTCGGCCTCGGTCGTCGACGCCCTGGACCTGTGGGACCGGGGCCGGAATTTCGCCGGCATCCGCCGGGCGTGGCTCGACCACGCGCTCCCGCCGGGCACCCCGCTCGCGGTGGCGCGGCCGGACGCCGCGTATACAGGGACGTTCAAGACCGTCGACGACGACGGCAGGCTGATTCTCGAGACGGGTTCGGGTTGTGTGACCGTGGAAGCGGGCGATGTCGTTCTGGCGGACCCTTGGGTCTGCCGCGGCGTCGTTATGACGAAAGAGTGAAGGATGGACGGCGGCGAAGAACTGGTCTTCTGCGCGCTCGGGGGCCTCGGCGAGATCGGCATGAACGCCGCGCTCTACGGCTTCGGGGCGCCGGGGAAGCGTAAATACATCATGGTGGACCTGGGGCTCTCCTTCGCGGGCCCCGACCTGCCCGGCATCGACCTGCTGCTGCCGGACCTCAGCTTCGTGGAGTCGATCCGCAAGGACCTTCTGGGCCTCGTCATCACCCACGCGCACGAGGACCACATCGGCGCCGTGGCGGACCAGTGGCCCCGCCTCGGCTGCCGCGTCTTCGCGACGAAGTTCGCGGCGGGCCTGCTCAACGCCAAGCACGCCAGCGACATGAGCCTGTCGAAGCTCGAGGTCGAGACCGTGCAGATCGGCGGGCGCCTGAAGCTCGGCCCCTTCGAGGTCGAGTTCGTGCCGGTCGCGCATTCGATCCCCGAATCCTGCGCGCTTGCGATCCGCACGCCGCTCGGCACCGTTGTGCATTCGGGCGACTGGAAGATCGACCCGACGCCGACCATGGGTCCGCCGACCGACGCCGAGCGCCTGACCGCCATCGGCGACGAGGGCGTGCTGGCGCTGGTCTGCGACTCCACCAACATCCTGCGCGACGGCGAGAGCCCCTCCGAGAAGGAGGTGGCCGAGAACCTCCACCAGCTCATCGCCGACGCGCCGGGCCGCGTGGTCGTCACCACCTTCGCGTCCAACGTCAGCCGGCTCCGCGCCGTGGCGGATGCCGCGCAGGCGACGGGGCGCAGCGTCATCATCGGCGGCCGCGCCATGGAGCGCACGATCGGGGTCGCGCGCGAGTGCGGCTACCTCGACGGCGTGCCGCCCTTCTTCTCGACCGAGCGCTATTCCCAGCTCGACCGCAAGAACACCGTGCTGCTCGCCACCGGCAGCCAGGGCGAGCCCCGCGCCGCGCTGGCCCGCATGGCGCAGGACGACTACGGCGACGTGCGCCTGGCGCCGGGCGACCGCGTGATCTTCTCCTCGCGCACCATTCCGGGCAACGAGCGCGAGGTCGGCAAGATCATCAACGGCCTTGTCGCGCAGGGCGTCGAGGTCATCACCGACCGCACGCATCTCGTCCACGTGTCCGGCCACCCGCGCCGCACGGAGGTCGCGAAGTTCTACAGCTGGGTCCGGCCCAAGGTGGCGGTGCCGGCCCACGGCGAGCCGCTGCACCTCGCCGAGCACGCCGCCTTCGCCCGCTCGCTCGGCGTCCACGACGTCGTGACGGCGCGCAACGGCGACATGGTGCTGCTGGCGCCCGGCAAGCCCGCCATCGTGGACGAGGTGCGCCACGGGCAGCTCGCCAAGGACGGCCACGTGGTGGTGGCGGCCAACGACCCCGCCATCGCGGCGCGCACCAAGCTCGCCTTCGCGGGCGTGATCTCGATCGCGGTGTGCTTCAACAGCCGCGGCGAGGTGCAGGGCGACCCGGACGTGCTGATGAGCGGCCTGCCCCCGCGCACCCGCGACGGCAAAGGCATGGACGTCGTGGTCGACGAGGCGATCTTCAACACGATCGACAACCTCGGCCGCGGCAAGCGCCGCGACCCGGACGCCGCCGCCAACGCCATCGAGCGCTCGGTCCGGGGCGCGGTCGGCCATGCCTGGGGCAAGAAGCCCCTGGTCCACGTGCTGATCGTTGAGGCCTGACGATGGTCCGTCGGCGCGGGGCAGGGCGGTGACCCTCCCGATCCCCGTGCCGATGGCGGTGGCGATCTACTTCACCACGTGGTGGATCGTGCTCTTCGCGGTTCTGCCCTTCGGGGTGCGCTCGCAGGAGGAGTCGCGCGAGGTCGTGCCGGGCACCGACCCCGGCGCGCCGATGCTGCCGCGCCTCGCCGTGAAGGCGCTGTGGACCACCGGCCTGTCGGCCCTGGTGTTCGCGGCGATCCTGGCGATGTTCGCCTACCTGTGACCCCGGCTCATTCTGGCCCTCTGCGGGGGCCGCGGCGTCCCGTCAGGCTGTCGTCTCCTTGGACTTAACCAGCACGCAGCCCGAGATGGCCCAACGGCCGTCGACCTTCTCCAGCGAATAGACTGCGGTCCACACCACCCCGTCCGAGTCGACCACTGTGACGTGCTGCACCGCCCCGCCCTCGGCCGTGACGGTCGGCTCGAAATAGGTGGAGCGGGGATGGACCAGCGCGCCGTAGCTCTGCTTGACCATGCCGTAGAACGCCGAGGCGTCCGGGAACATCGACTTGATGCCGGGGGACGCGAAGCTCTCCGCCCGCGCCGCATCCCCCTCGCCGAAGGCGTCGATCTGCGCCGTGATGGTCGACTGGATGTCGGGATCCGCGCCGGCCTCCGCGGCGCGCGAGGAAGCGGTGGAGGCGAGCAGGGCGGCGGCGAGCAGGGCGGGGGCGAGACGGTGGCGCATGGCACACTCCGGGCTGACCCTACCGTTCTATGGCGCCGGCGCCGCGCGGCGAGGGGAATGACGCGGAGTTGAAGCGACGATCCGGTGCGGCGCCGCGGCGCGGGGCGCGCGGTGCGCCTTGACCTGCCGGAGCCGAGGCTTTACCCGATGTGTCCCGCCCCGCGGGAGCGCGTAGCTCAGTCGGTAGAGCGCCTGACTTTTAATCAGGATGTCCCGGGTTCGAGCCCCGGCGCGCTCACCACTTGTCGTCAACGGCGACAGTGGTTTAGCTCTCTTCGGGGTGGGGCGCTCAGCCATCTCCAGCCTCTCGGGTAACACTGCGGGTAACGACGGGCGAAAGTCGTCTCGGTGTGTGGTCGGTCACGGCATCGTGAACTCGCCCGCGAAGGGTGCGGACAGGTCGGGGTAACGGGGCAGGGTAACGACTGATACGGGCCCGTCCGCGATCGTGCGGACGGGCCGTGGCGTCACGGGATGCGGTGCTCTCGATCGAGCGCATTGAGCACGCGCCGGGCCTCGGCGTGTCGGCCGCGCGCCAGCAGCCGCAGGGCGCGCCGGAGGCGGTAGGCGTAGGCCAGGAGGACGAGGGCGCGGGTCATCCGGCCGTCACCCCGACCACCGGCACGCCGTTGCGGGTGACGAGCGGCTGCCACAGCACCATGCCGGGCCCGATCGGCGTCACGGCATCGGGGTCGCGGCGCATCGTCGACCCCGATCGCAGCACCCGCGCCTGCCTCGTCAGCGCGTGCAGCGCCGGTTTTCGCTCCCACGCGGCTTGGCACTGTGCCGCGGTCAGCACGAGGCCGGGTCCGTCGCACGGGTCCGCCTCCCGCTCGCCATCGTAGCCCTGGGCCCAATGGCGCTGGTCCCCGTCGCCGACCGGAGAGCCGAGGGAGTCCTCGGCCGGCTCCGCCTCAAGGTCCTCGCCGTCGCCGTCGTGCGGCTCATCGGTGATGCAGCCTTCGATGTCCTGCCGGCCGCCGTCCGCCCACCGGGCCTGGGTGTCCTGCCGATCGCGCGTGACATAATGCCGGCGCGAGTTGCCGGACCACGGCAGGGTCGGATGGCGCTCAGGGCTTGCGAGGGACGGCTCCGAGATGGCGTCGTCTTCGTCGTGCTCCGGCTCGGCCTCGGCGTCCATGGGCAGGCCGGGCGTGTGATAGCCGAGCCAGGGTTCGAGGTCTGGGTCGGCGTCGAGGGCGTCGAGCAGGTTTATGGCGTTATCGAGCGATTCCCCGATAATCGCCGTGTCCAGAGGCGAGAAGTCCGGCCCCACGAGCCTCTGCAGGCCGAGCGCGGGCAGCATCGCCGCGGCGTGGTCCGCAGCTTCCTCCAGCGCGCGGCGCAGAGACAGTTCACGGCCAAGGCGGGCCAGCGCACGGGCGGCCTCAGGCTCTACGTCCTCCGGCGGATCGACGTCGAGCCGATCGAAGCGCCCGAGCATGGCGTCGAGGTCGGCCCTGATCGTGACCAAGCCGCCAGCCGTTAATAAGGGCTCAGGCGGCAGTTCGGCGCGGGGCTCGGGCGCGGCGAAATCGGCAACCGTTGCCGATTTGACGAACCGGCCGCGGGCGTCGCGGGCCGGTAATAAGGGACGAGCGGGCGCGGTTGTGCTAGGGCGTTTTGACATTCAGCGCAGGGCGAGAACGATGCTTGCCGCGTAGATCATAGCGCTGAAGCTCGTGTCAGTCTTGTCGTAACGCGTGCCGATGCGGCGGAAGGCTTTCAGCGAACAGAAGAAGTTTTCGACGAGGTGCCGCCATTTGTAGGCGGCAAAATCGCAGGGGATGTGCCGCTTGCGATTGGCTTTGGGCGGGATCACCGCGGCAACGCCTCTGCCTTCAAGATTTTCCCGAAGCCAATCGACGTCGAAGGCCTTATCGGCCAGAAGCATCTTGAAGGGCACGTCGGCGATCAGATCCTTGACGCCCTTGACGTCGTGGCGGTGCCCCGGCAGCAGCACAAAGCGCACCAAATTGCCGAGCGCGTCCACCAGGGCGAGGATCTTGGTGGTCAAACCGCCGCGAGAACGGCCGATGGCCTGATCCTGAGTCCCCCTTTTGCGCCAGTGCCGTGCTGGTGGACCCTGATAATCGTGCCATCCACCATGGCGTATTCAAAATCAGGGTCGCCCGACAGAGCGGCGAAAACGCGGTCGAAGACCGCCTTCTTGGCCCACCGGCGGAAACGTTGGAAATTGGAGTTCCAGTTGCCGAACCGGTCCGGCAAGTCTCGCCATGGTCCGCCCGTCCGTGCGACGTGCAGGATAGCTTCCATGAACAGACGATTGTTGCTGGCCGATCGCCCCGGATCACCGACCTTGCCGGGAAGCAGAAGGGCAATACGCTCCCATTGCTCGTCCTTCAACACGTCGCGATCCATGCTGGAACCTCCCTTTTCCAGCCTTGAATCCCACTTTCGCCCGCTGGGAAACCCTAATGTCGCTGAATGTCAACGCGCCCTAGCTCGCCCCACCGCAGCATGCACCACCTATCATAGAGTGGCGCGACCGTGATGCGAAGGGATGCCGTCCGATCGACTCTGGATCGCGCCGCTATCCCTCCGCCGCGGCGAGCTGCGCCGCCTGATGCTCGGTCGTCAGCGCGTCGACCACCTCGTCGAGCGCTTCCCCGGCGATGACCTTGTCGAGCTTGTAGAGCGTCAGGTTGATGCGGTGGTCGGTGAGGCGCCCCTGCGGGAAGTTGTAGGTGCGGATGCGCTCCGAGCGGTCGCCCGAGCCCACCTGCGACTTGCGGTCGGCCGAGCGCTCGTCGTCGAGCTTCTGGCGCTGCAGATCGAACAGGCGGGAGCGCAGCACCGCGAAGGCCTTCTGCCGGTTGCGGTGCTGCGAGCGCTCCTCCTGCATGAAGACCACGATGCCGGTGGGGAGGTGGGTCAGGCGGATTGCCGATTCCGTCTTGTTGACGTGCTGGCCACCGGCGCCCTGCGCCCGCATCGTGTCGATCTTCACCTCGGCGTCCGGGATCGACACGTCGACCTCCTCGGCCTCGGGCAGCACCGCCACGGTCGCGGCCGAGGTGTGGATGCGCCCCTGCGTCTCGGTGTCGGGCACGCGCTGCACGCGGTGGACGCCGCTCTCGAACTTCAGCTTGGCGAAGACGCCCGCCCCCTGCACCTCGGCGACGATCTCCTTGAAGCCCCCCATCGTGCCCTCGCTGGCCGACAGGACCTCCACCTTCCAGCGGTGGAGGTCGGCGTAGCGCGAATACATGCGGAACAGGTCGCCGGCGAAGAGCGCCGCCTCGTCGCCGCCCGTGCCGGCGCGGATCTCCAGGATGGCGCTCTTGGCGTCGGCAGCGTCCTTGGGCAGCAGCGCCAGGCGGATCTCCCGCTCCAGCGCGTCGAGGGCCCCGGCGGCCTCGGCGCGCTCGGCCTCGGCGAGGGCCCGCATCTCGTCGTCGAGCGCCGGCTCGGCCAGCATGGACTCGACGCCGTCGAGCTCCGCCCGCTTGCCGCGGAAGGATCGGATCGCCTCGACCAGCCCCTCGCCCTCGCTGAGCTCGCGCGACAGCGCCACGAAGGTCGCCGCGTCGGGGCCCTCCGACAGGCGCGCCGACACCTCCTCGTGGCGGCGGAGGATCAGATCGAGCTTGGCGTGAGGGAGCATCGAGACCAGGGGTTTCAGAGCGGCAGGCTGTGGCGCTCCGCATAGGCGGTCAGGGCCGGCCGCAGCGAGGCCGCGCCGTCCCGCGACGCCAGGAGGTCCCCGACATAGGCGGAAGCGTCGGCGGCGTCGAGGCCGAGCAGCATCGCCTTCACGGGGCCGAGCGAGGAGGCCGACATGGACAGGTTGCGGTAGCCCAGCGCCACCAGCGCCAGGGCGCCGAGCGGCTTGCCGCCGAACTCGCCGCACAGCGTCACGGGGATGTTGTGGCGGCGGCCGGCCTCCGCCACGCTGCCGAGCGCGCGCAGCATGGAGGGCGAGAGCGCGTCGAAGCGCGTCGCCACCCGCTTGTTGTCGCGGTCCACGGCGAACAGGTACTGCATCAGGTCGTTCGAGCCGACCGACATGAAGTCGGCGCGGCTCGCCAGCTCGTCGAGCTCCCACAGGAGCGAGGGCACCTCCACCATGGCGCCGAGCTTCAGCTCGTAGGGCGGCTGGTAGCCGTGGCGGACCATGTGGTCGAGCTCGCGCGCCACCATGGCGCGGGCGGCGTCGAACTCCGCCGCGTTGGCGATCATCGGGAACATGATGCGCATGATGCGGCCGCCGCCGGCGCGCAGCAGCGCGCGCAGCTGCGAGCGCAGCAGCCCCGGCCGGTCGAGGCCGATGCGGATGGCGCGCCAGCCGAGCGCCGGGTTGGGCTCGTCGGGCCGCGCCATGTAGGGCAGGATCTTGTCGCCGCCGATGTCGAGCGTGCGGAACGTCACCGGCCGGCCGCCGACGGCGTCGAGCACCGAGCGGTAGAGCTCGGTCTGCTTCTCGATACGGGGGAAGCGCGACGCCACCATGAAGAGCAGCTCGGTGCGGAACAGCCCGATCGAGGCCGCGCCCGTCTCGGCCACGTGCGGCAGGTCGAGCAGCAGGCCGGCGTTCATGTGGAGGCCGATCTCGACCCCGTCGGCCGTGACGGCGGGCACGTCGCGCAGCCGACGGTACTGCTCCTGGCGGCGGGCGCCGAAGCGGGCCTTCTCGGCGTAGGAGGACTCGACGTCGGGCGCGGGCCTGACCTCGACGCGGCCGAGCGCGCCGTCGAGGATCAGGGCGTCGCCGGGCTCGACCAGGCTCGACACGTTGGCGACGTCGCCGACCACGGGCACGCCGATGGCGCGGGCCACGATGGCGACGTGGGACGAGGCGCCGCCGTCCTCCAGCACGAGGCCGCGCAGCTTCGCGCGGTCGTAGTCGAGCAGCGCGGCCGGGCCCATGGAGCGCGCCACCACCACGGCGTTCTCGGGCAGGGCGTGGAGCGGGGCCACGAGGCTGTCGCCGGTGAGCTGGTGCAGGAGGCGGTTCGCCAGCTCGTCGAGGTCGTGCAGGCGGTCGCGCAGGTAGGGGTCGGTCTGGCGCACCAGCTTGGCGCGGGTGTCGCTCTGCACGCGCTCGACGGCGGCCTCGGCGGTGAGGCCCGTCATCACGGCCTCGCGCAGGCGCCGCAGCCAGCCGCGGTCGTTGGCGAACATGCGGAACGTCTGCAGCACCTCGCGGTGCTCGCCCGGCCCCGCGACGTCGCCCTGCTCGACGAGCCGGTCGATCGACTCGCGCAGGGCCGCGATGGCGTCCTCCAGGCGGGCGATCTCGGCGTCGAGGTTCTCGGCCACGAGCTTGGTCACGACCACCCGCGGCTCGTGCAGCACGGCGTGGCCGAGCCCGACGCCCTCGACCACGGGCGTGCCCCTGAGCGACAGAGGCTGGCGCAGCACCGCGGGGCCGGGCAGCATGGCCTGGAGCTCGCCCGCGGCGATCATCTCCGCCATCAGCATGGCGGTGGTCTGGAGGGCCTCGACCTCCTCCTCGGAATATTGCCGGCGCGCCTTGTTCTGCACCACCAGCACGCCGAGCGTGTTGCCGCCCCGCAGGATCGGCACGCCGAGGAAGGACAGGTAGACCTCCTCCCCGGTCTCGGGCTTGTAGGAGAAGGCGGGGTGGTTCTGCGCGTCGGGCAGCGCCAGCGCCTCGGCCGAGGCCGCGATGAGGCCGACCAGCCCCTCGCCCTTGCGCATGGTGGTCTGGTGGACGGCTTCCCGGTTCAACCCCTCGGTGGCGTAGAGCTCGAGGCGGCCGTCGGCGTGGAGCACGTAGACCGAGCACACCTCGGCCACCATGTTGAAGGCGATCTGGACGACGATTTTATCGAGGCGCGCCTGGGCCGAGATCGGCTCCGCCATGACTTCGCGCAGCCGGCGCAGCAGCAGTCGCGGTCCGGCCAGAGCGCCACGCATCGCCCGCTTCCCTCACGCCTCACCGGGGCGGGACCTTCGGCGTCGCGCCGGCCGTCCCTCCCTCCGTCCTCGACCCTATAGCCGGAGCGCCGACGGATCGGCAAGCCGCCCGTCCACAACCCGGCGGCCGGGATCAGGCCTTGTCGAGCCCGTAGAGCGTGTGGAGTGTGCGCACCGCGAGCTCGGTGTAGGCCGAGTCGATCAGGACCGAGAACTTGATCTCGGAGGTTGTGATCGCCCGGATGTTGATGCCCTTCTCGCTGAGCGCCCGGAACGCGCGGGCCGCGACGCCGGCGTGCGAGCGCATGCCGATGCCGATGGCCGACACCTTCACGACGTCGTCCGTGCCCGACAGCGTCGCGTAGCCGATCTCGCCGCGCCGCTCGGCGAGCAGCGCTTTCGCGCGCTCGAAGTCGGCGCCCGGCACCGTGAAGGTCATGTCCGTGGTGGCGGCGTCGTCCGACACGACCTGGATGATCATGTCGACGTTGATGCCCGCCTCGGCCAGCGGCACGAAGATGGAGGCCGCGACGCCGGGCTTGTCGGCGATGCGGCGCAGCGTGATCTGCGCCTCGTCGCGGGCGAAGGCGATGCCGGTGACGACCTGTTGTTCCATGATGTCTTCCTCGGCGCAGATCAGCGTGCCGGGCTTGGGGTCGGAGGGATCGTCGAAGGACGAGCGGACGAAGACCTTGACGTTGTGGTTCATCGCCACTTCGACGGAGCGCACCTGGAGCACCTTCGCGCCGAGCGACGCCATCTCGAGCATCTCCTCGAAGGTGACGCGGTCGAGCCGGCGGGCCTTCGGCACCACGCGGGGGTCGGTGGTGTAGACGCCGTCGACGTCCGTGTAGATGTCGCAGCGGTCGGCGCCGAGCGCCGCCGCCACCGCCACGGCGCTGGTGTCGGAGCCGCCGCGGCCGAGCGTGGTGACGCGGTTCGTCGCCTCGTGCAGGCCCTGGAAGCCGGCGATGACGGCCACCTCGCGCCGCTCGGAGAAGCGGCGGACGATCTCGCCGCCGTCGATCGACTCGATGCGGGCGGCGCCGTGGGCGTCCGACGTCAGGATCGGGATCTGCCAGCCCTGCCAGGAGCGGGCCTGCACGCCCATCTCCTGCAGCACGATGGCCATGAGGCCGGCGGTGACGAGCTCGCCCGAGGCCACGATGGCGTCGTATTCGCGGGCGTCGTGCAGCGGCGCCGCCTCGGCGCACCAGCCGACGAGCTCGTTGGTCTTGCCCGACATGGCGGACACGATGACGGCGACCTCGTGGCCGGCGTCGACCTCGCGTTTGACGTGGCGGGCGCTGTTGCGGATCCGGTCGATGTTGGCGACGGAGGTGCCGCCGAATTTCAGGACGAGACGGCTCATCGGCTCTGGGCTCTGGCGCCTGTCATGCTGTCGCCGACATGCGCCAACTTCGGGAGGCGAGCCTGTCCGGAGGCCCGAGCCGGAGCTTCGCTCCGACGCCGGCCCGACAGGCTCGGTGGACCGGCCGGTCGCGCGCCGGGGCTCGCGACCGGGCTCGCCCCCGGGCCGGAGGGCGCGTATGGATGGCGGCAGCGGCCCGGCTTGTCAACGCGGGGCCGATCTCGCGCGTTGGCGGCTGCCGGGGAGCGCCCCGGCCGACCGCCCGGAGCCCTTCGACGCCATGCCCTTCGACGCCGTGCACCCAGACGCCCCGCCCGCCGACTACGGCCCGGCCACCCTGGTGGACGGCGCCGACGTCGCCAAATACGACGCGCTCGGCGACGGCTGGTGGGACCCCAAGGGCGCCATGGCGCCGCTGCACCGCCTGAACCCCACCCGCATCCGCTACCTGCGCGACGCGATGGTGCGCCACTTCGGTGTTCCGGCCGAGCGGCCTTTTCCGCTCGACGGGTTGACGATCCTCGACATCGGCTCGGGCGGCGGGCTCCTGTCGGAGCCGCTGGCGCGGCTCGGCGGGCGCGTCACCGGCATCGACCCGGCGCCCAACAACGTGCTGGCCGCGGCGCGCCACGCCGAAGCCGGCGGCGTGACCGTGGACTACCGCGCCACCACGGCCGAGACTCTGGCGGAGGCGGGCGAGCGGTTCGACGTCGTGCTGGCGCTGGAGGTGGTCGAGCACGTGCCCGAGCCCGACGCCTTCGTGGCGACGGCCTGCTCGCTGGTGCGGCCGGGCGGGCTCTTCGTGCTGTCGACGCTGAACCGCACCGCGAAAAGCTTCGCGCTCGCGATCGTGGGGGCCGAATACGTGCTGGGCTGGCTGCCGCGCGGCACCCACAAGTGGAGCCAGTTCCGCACGCCGGAGGAGATCGCCACGCCGGTGCGGATGGCGGGGCTGCGCATCGTCGACCGCGCCGGCATGGTGTTCGACCCCCTGCGAGACGCCTGGGGCCTGTCGCGCGACACGGACGTCAACTACCTGCTGACGGCGAAGCGGCCCGACTGACCGGCCGGCGGCGTCACCGCCACCGCTCCAGCGCCAGCAGCGCTCCCCCGGCCAGCAGCGCCCAGAACGGCGCGCCGATGCCGAAGGCCGCGACGCCCGAGGCCGCGACCGCGAAGGTGACCACGGCGGGCAGCCGCTCGCGCTCGTCGGCGAGCGCCGCCGTGAGGGCGCCGCCCAGGCTTCCGAGCAGGGCCAGGCCGGCCACGGCCTCGATCAGCAGCGGCGGGGCCGCGGTCACCAGCGCGGTCGCGGCGCCGGTGCAGAGCGCCACCACGACGTATCCGGCGCCGTAGACCACGGTGGAATACCAGCGCTTGGACGGATCGGGGTGCGATTCAGGCCCGGCGCACAGCGCCGCCGTGATGGCGGCGAGGTTGACCGGCACACCGCCGAACAGGGCGGAGACGCCCGAGCCGAGGCCCGTGGCGACGAAGATGGGCCCGGTGGGCGGCCGGTAGCCGTTGGAGGACAGCACGGCCAGGCCCGGCACGTTCTGCGACGCCATCGTCACGATGAACAGCGGCAGGCCGAGCGACCCCAGCGTGGCCGGCACGAAGGCGGGCACCGCGAAGCTCAGCGCCGGCGGCCCCAGCGCGGACAGGCCCGCCGGGAACTTGGCGACCGACAGGATGGCCGCGGCCGCCACCGCGAAGGCGAGCGGCACGGCGTAGGGCCGCGCGAAGCGCCACGCGAGAGCCCAGGCGAGCACCACGGGCGCGGCCAGCGCCGGCATCTCGGCCACGGCGCGCACGGGCGCGAGGCACAGCGTGAACAGGATGCCGGCCAGCATGGCGCTGGCGAGGCTGCGCGGGATCGCGCCAACGAGGCGGCCGAAGGCCGGCCACAGGCCCGCCACCACGATCAGCGCCCCGGCGAACAGGAAGGCCCCGACCGCCGCGGGATAGCCGCCGGTCGGCAGGCCGGTCGCGATCAGCAGCGCCGCGCCGGGCGTCGACCACGCGATGGCGATCGGCTCGCGCCGCCAGAAGGCGAAGCCGAAGGCGATCACGCCGATGGCGAGGCACACGACGAGCAGGCCCGACGCGGCCTGGGCCGGCGTCGCGCCGACGCGGGCGAGCCCGGCCAGGATCAGGGTAAAGCTCGACGCGAAGCCCACCACGACGCCGAGGAGGCCCGAGGTCGCGGGCTGGAGCCAGGAGCCGCCGGGCGGCGAGAGGGGGGCGGCGCCGGTCGCGGCCGATGACATGAGGGCTCCCGCTCGTGTTGCTCCCCGGTGTCGTGACCGCAACGGCGCTTCCGCGCAAGGTCCGGCCGCCGTCCCGCGGGTCGCCGATGCCGGGAAGCGACGCAGCCATCGGCACCGTGGCCCCGCCGGAGGCGTTGTCGACGGGCCGTGCGGCGCGGGATGGCGGCCGCCTCCGGGCCCGTCCGGGAGGCGCCGGGGAGAAGGAGCGCCGATGGACGATCTCGCGACCGTGCCTCTGTCCGACGTCGCCCACGTCCGCGCCGTGCTGATCGCCTCGGCGCGCGGAGGGCGGGCGATGACCTATTCCGAGCTGCTCGACGCGCTCGGACACCGCTTCAGCCGCCCCAAGATGCGGGCCGTCTGCAAGACCCTGGACGCCGTCGACGATGCCGCCCGGGCCCGAGGGGAGCCGGAGCTGGCCGTGCTCGTCGTGCGCAAGGCCGACGGCCTGCCGGGCCAGGGATGGTGGGTCGGGGGGCGCCCGGAACGGCTGGGCTATGCCGGGCCCTGGTCGGGTCCCGCCGCCGAGGCCTTCGTCGCGGAACGGCAGAGGCTCGCCTTCGACCACTGGGCCCGGCGCCCGGCCGCGTGACGGCTCACGACGGCAGAGGATCTCGCGCGAGCAGCACGGCCGACGCCTGCTGCTGCATGCCGAGCGTGAGGAGGACCAGGCGGGACGTCTCGATCTCCCCGTACCGCGAGGCGAGCGTCACCGGCACCGAGGCGATCGTCATGTTGGCGTAGCTCTCGATCGTGGTCAGGAACTGCCCGGGCCCGACCGCGGACAGCCAAGCGTCCGTCAGCACCGAACTCGCCTGGTGGGCGATGAGGCAGATCTCCGCGGCGGACAGCGCGTTGCGCGCGAGCAGTTCGGCGATGAGCCGCGGCGGGACGCCGACCCCGAAGGTTTGAAAGGCCTTCTGGGCCTCCTCGCCGTAGTACATGAGGGGCGTCGTGTAGAGCGTCGGGTCGTAGGGCGCCGCCGGTTCGGCGATCCCCGTGGCCCGCGCCGCCATGCGCATCGCACCCACGAAGCTCGTGTCGGTCTCCACGGCGCTGTCCACGACGCGGAAGCACGAGGGGTCGTCCGTCAGCGACACCACGGCGGCACCGGCGCCGTCCGCCGCGCCGATGCAGGTCGCCTCGTGATAGCTGACGTGGCGCGACCAGTCGCAGCCGCAGACCACGAGCGCGTTGCGCAGCCCCGGGCGCGAGCGCAGCATGGCGTCCGCGACGACGAGCGCGTCGTTGAAGACGGTGTGCTCGGTCTCGAGCGGGATGATCTGGCAGCCGCGCGGGAGGCCGACGTCCCGGTGCACCTCGGCGAGGACGTTGGGCGAGGTCAGCGGGCCCACCGACCCCAGCCCGAGGATCAGGCCGACCTCGTCGGCGGCGACCCCGGCGTCCGCCAGGGCGGCGAGGGCCGCCCGGCTCATCAGGGCCGACAGCGCCTTCCCCTCCGCGAGGATGCGCCGGTCCCGGAACCCCTTGAAGCTGTCGGCATAGGCCGGGTGGTTCTGCTTGATCCAGGCGAAGACGGGGTCGTCGTTGGTGCGCAGCTTGCCCGGGACGCTGAATCCCAGGCCGGTGATCGCGGGTCCCATCGTCGCTGTCTCCACCCCGTCCGACACGCTCGTCCGCCCGTCGCGGCGATATCAGGTCGGCACGGGCACGTAGTACGGGGGCACCTCGGACCGGTCGATCTCGAGCGCGATCACCTGCGGCCGCCTCGACTGATCCGAACGCTTGATCGCCTTGTGCAGCGCGTCCCTCAGGCCGGACGCGCTGTTGACGCGGTAGCTGTCGGCGCCGAGCCCCGCCGCGACCGCGGCGATGTCGGGCCGGCCGAGGCCGTAATAGTCGGTCCACGACGGCTGCTTGGGCTCGGGGAAGAAGTGGGCGTTGCCCTGGCTGACCATGGCGAGATCGTTGTTGTCGAGCACGATCCAGATCGCCCCGATCCCGTAGCGCGCCGCGGTGGATACCTCGGTCCCGTGCATCAGGAAGGCCCCGTCGCCCACGATGGCGAGGCAGACGCGGTCGGGCGCGCCGAACTTGCCGCCGATGACGCCGCACACGCCGAAGCCGAGCGGGCCCATGTCGAGCGACAGGTGCATCTGCGTCGGCGGGTCGAAGGCGAGGTCGTTGAGCGACCACCCCACGCAGTTGGCGCAGTCCACGAAGACGTGGCTGCCGCTCGGGAGGAGCTCGTTGACCACCCGCATCGCCGCCTGGGGCAGCACCGGGACGGCGTCGGAGTCCCGCTTCGCCGGATCGTCCCACTCGGGGACGCGCCGTTTGAGGTGGGCGACGGCGGCGCGCCGCTCCGCCACCGCCTCGGCGTCGGGCGTCCGCCCCTCGGCCGCCTCGAACAGGTCGTCGAAGAACTGCGCGGCGTCGGCCACGATGCCGAGGTCGACCGGGAAGTTCCGGCCCACGACCGCGACGTCGGCGTCGACCTGCATGAAGGGGCCCTTCGGGACCAGCAGCGTATCCCACATGTTGGTGGCGAGTTCGCCGAGCGAGGAGCCGACGACCAGCAGCGCGTCGTAGGCCGGGCCGCCCTGGGACGCCTTCATGTAGTTCGTCGGCCAGGGGCAGCCCGCCATGCCGTAGTTGCGGAGCGCCATGGCGTGGCCTTCGGGGAACAGGGCCTTGCCGTCCGGCGTGGTCATGACCGGGATGGCGAAGGTGTCGACGAGCCCCTGCAGGCGGCCGAGCCTCTCCCCCCGCAGGGCGAAGCGGTTGCCGTTGCCCAGCATGATCAGGGGCCGCTTCGCCCGCAGCAGCAGGTCGAGCGCCTCCGCGGTCTTCGGGCGGTCGCCGTAGCGGGGCTTGGACCGGTACCGCTCGGGGCTGGCCGGCATCACGATCGGGTCCGTGGGCGTCATGTTGGAGACGTCCACCGGCAGCGAGATGTGGGTGGCCTGGAAGGGCGTCGACAGCGACACCCTCAGGGTTTCCGTGAACAGGGTGGCGAAGCTGTCGGGCGAGGCCACCAGCGCCGAATAGCGGACGGCGTTCTTGTAGATCGCGTTGACGTCGAGGTCGCCGTCCGCGCCCGCCTGCAGGTAGCCCTTGCCGAAATACCGTTCCGCGACCTCCCCCGTGATCGTCAGCACGGCGGAACGGTCCGCCTGCGCGTTCATGGCGCCCGTGAGGGCGTTGAGCGCTCCCGGCCCCGTGGTCACGAGGACCACGCCGAGCCGGCCGGTGACGCGATGGAAGCCGTCTGCCATGTATGCGGCGCCGGTCTCCTGCTTGCAGATGACGTAGCTGAACTCCGCCTCGCGCAGCCTCAGCGCGTTGAGGAGGTTCGCGACGCCCCCGCCCGGTATCCCGAACAGGTGCGTGACGCCTTCGAGGGCGAGGTAGTCGAGCAGGATGTCGGAGACCGTGGGCCCCGCGGCGCGCGCGGCCGCCTTCGACGGGTCCGCCACCTTGGACGGATGCGCCGATTCCGGCACGGCCGGGACGGACGCCGCACTCACGACGCCCACGCCATCGGCTGGAGCAACGGTGCGAGGCCGAAATGCTGCGTCAGCATCGTCTCGGCGGTCTGCAGGGCGCCCTCGACCCAGCCCTGGTGGGTCGAATAGGCTTCGCCGCAGATGAAGACCGCCTCGCCGTCGACCGGGCGGATGATCCGGCGCATCACGTCGCCGGCGTTCACGCCGATCTTCCAGGAATGCCAGCCGCCGCCGAAGGGGTCGTCGCCCCAGTCGCGGAAGGCGGCGTCGTAGGCGCGGGGCAGGTCGTCGAGGCCGTGGGCCGCGGCGACCTGCCGGTGCACGTCGTCGACCATCAGCGTGCTGACCGCGTGGGCCTCGGCGTGCGGCGCGCGATGGTGCGGCGCGAAGTCGTTGGGCAGGCCGAGGAAGCGCGGCCCGCTGGCCCGGACGCCGTCCCAGTAGCGGGCCGACGGGCCGTCCGCGTAGGAGGCGACGAGCAGGGCGTTCCGGTTGCGCGGATCGGCCCCCGGCTGGTCGCCCTCGGTCGCGAGGTAGCGCATCCGCCGCAGGGGCAGATCCGTCACGAGGTCGCCCGAGGTCGGGCCGAACCTGTTCCACCAGGGCTCGGGATAGGCGAGGGCGAGCCTGTGCACCGCGTGACCCTCGACGCTGTCGATCAGCTCGCCGACGCCGGCTCCGCTCAGGAAGGAGGCCGTCCCCTGCCCGGCCGGCGCCCGCTCGGCCAGGCGCTGCAACGAGCGCTTGGGCATGGCCAGGATCAGGTTCCGGGCCGTGACCTCGCGATCCTGGCCGGTGTCGGCGTTCCGGAACGTCAGGGTGTAGCAATCGTCGGGCCCGCGGCGGAAGGCCGTCAGCTCCTGCTTCAGGTGGACCCGTCCGCCCTTCTCGACCAAGCGGTCCCACAGCGCGAGCGGGATCGCGTCGCAGCCGTCCCTCAGGTGGGACGCGGAGGCGGCGCTCGGCGTCCTCGACCGCTCGGCCATGAACCGGCAGGCGGCCTCGGCGGCGTTCCAGTTCGCCGACAGGGCGTCGAAGCCGCCCCCGGCGAGGACGAGGTTGAAGGCCTCGATGCTGAGCGCGCTGCCGAGCACCTGCCAGATGCCGTGCTGGCGCAGCGGGTAGCCGTTCAGCGTGGCGGCCTCGCAGGCGGCGCGGAGGGCCTGCGGGGTCAGAACGGAGGCGCCCGGGACGACGGCCTCGATGGCGCGGACGACGAGCTGCGACGGGGACAGCCCTTCTTCGTCGTCGCGCAGGTCGTAGGGGACCAGCGACGGGTCGGCGTAGTCGCGCGCCGCGAAGTGCCGCCCCCGGAGGTAGACGTGGTCGTCCTGGCCGCCCGCCGGGCCGTCGACGGTCGGCAGCGCCAGCATGTCGACCAGCCTGCGGACGATCGGCTGCGTTTTCAGGATGCGCATCTCGCCGAGCTCGGCCGGCACGTGCGGCATCCCCGCCATCCGGATCGCTTCGAGGCGGCCGCCGACCCTGTCGCTCATCTCGAAGACGTGGACGCCCTGCCCCCCACCGGGCAGCGCCGAGGCGAGCCGCCACGCGGAATACAGGCCGGACATGCCGGCGCCGACGATGGCACATTCGACGACGGTGTCCTCACTCATCGCCGCCTCCCAAAGCATGTCCATGACGGCCCCCGTCCTCCAACCCAATCGTAGTTCGCGGTCAGGTGAGTTCGCCCGACCGCGTGTGAGCCGGGAGGGTTCGGACAGCCGTTCCACGCGGATCGATCGCCCCCACCTCCCGCGCCGCCAGCCGCGTCCCGCCGCCGGACCCGTCCCGACCGCTGGTCAGCGCTACTCCTTGACGATCTGGTCGACCGCCTGCAGCGACGAGATGAGCGCGCCCTGGATCCAGGCCTGATCGAGGGAGCAGTGTTCGCCCGCGAAGAACAGGCATCCCTCCGGCTTGCCGGCGGCGGCCCAGAGGCTTCCGAGCTGGCCGGGCCGAAGGAACGCGAAGGCTCCGACCGACCACTTGTTCGTGGCCCAACAGATCGACGCGTGGCCGGTGTAGCCGGCGTCGTCCATGACCTCCGGGTGAAAGCGGGAGATGCCGAGCCGCACCGCGTGGGCGCGGCGCTCGGGCGACAGGGCCCCGAGCCGGAGGGCGTCGGCGCCCCAGCAATAGGCCCCGAGGAGCGCACCCGGGCGGGACGGGTCGGCCCCGTCGTGCGGCGCGACGGGCTTCGGCGTGGGCGCGCGGCCGTGGACGCTGACGGGCGCCCCATCCTCCACGCGGTCGGGCGAACCGATGTGATCCATCGGATAGTAGGTCTGGCGCTGGATGCCGTCCGACACCGAGGATCCGCCGTAGATGCCGTAGTGTGCTTCCCAGAATCGGTGCTTGAAGCCGAGGATGACCTTCGTGGAGGCCGCGTAGGTCATCTCGCCGATGGCGTAGGTCTTCTCGTAGCTCAGTCCTTCGAGCGCGAGCTGGCGCATGACGCCGAACGGCAGGGTGCAGAGCACGAAATCCGCGACCTCCCGCCGGTGTCCCTGCGGGGTCTGGAGGTCAACTTCGACGCGCTCGCCGGGCCTGACGGCGATCCTCGTGACCTCGGCGCGGTGCTCCACGGTGCCGGGCGCCAGCAGCTTGCCCGCGATGGCGTGCGGAAGCTGGTCCATGCCGCCGAGCAGGGTCTGCAGGCCGTTGCCCGTCTCGACGATCTGGTCCCGGATGAACATCGTGACGGCCTTGTCGAACCAGACCGCGAGGCTCGTGTAGGCGCCGACCAGCCGCTTGACCTCGGACGGCACCATCCCGTCCAGGAAGGCGCCGAGCGACAGGCCGTCCAGCGCGCGCAGGCGGTCCGTCGTCAGCTCCCCCTTGAACAGGCTGTCCTGCTCGAACTTCGTGAGGGTCGCGATGACGTTGCCGAGCAGCCAGGCGAAGATGGCGCCGCCGTTCGGCTGCGGATAGGCGGTCGCGGGCACCGTCGGCGATCCCGGCAGGCCGTAGAGCGGGTAGATGGCCTCCTGCCCGTGGTCCGCGCGCACAACCCGGCCGTGCAGGTCGAGGAAGTTCTCGGGGACGCTGTTGACGAACGGGATCAGCTTGTCGTCCAGCGACGCCGCGGCGATGTAGTGCCGGGTGTAGTCGTGCGACGCGGGCACGCGCATGGCGCCCAGTTCATTGTAGCTGCCGTCCTCGAAGCGGTGCGTGAGGATGCGGCCGCCGATGCGGTCGCTGCCTTCGACGATCCTGACGGTGTGGCCCAGGGCCTGCAATTCGCGGGCTGCGACGAGGCCCGCCATGCCGGCGCCGAGGACGAGGACGTGCTTGCGGGGTCTGCCCTCGTCGTCCCGCCTGATCCGGGCCAGCATGTCCGCGACGGGCACGTGGGGATAGGTCGAGGCCAAGTCGAGCATGGAAGACTCGCGAGCTTCGACGGACAGGCGGGATGAACCGTCAAAAAGCAGTGGCCGGAGCGGCTCCGCACAGGCTAAGTAGCATGTGACGTCCGACCATCCGTGAACCGGATGCAAACCGATGTGAACCGCTGTCATCATCATGGATGAGCATATGGTCGACCGGCCGGCCGGGACTTATCAACTTGTGAGCGAGTTCGCGGCACCGACCATTCGGCTGAAGAAGATCTCGAGCCGCCCGCGCCTGATGGTGGTCGAAGACGACGACGTCACGCGCGCCATGATCGGGACCTACATGTCCGATCAATCGTTCGAGGTGTCGGAGGCCGAGACCGGGGAGGCCGCCCTCCGCCTGCTCAAGCGGTGGCCCGCGGACGTCGTCTTCATCGACATCCAGCTGCCCGACTGCGACGGCCTGGACCTCGCGCGCACCATCCGGGCGTCGAGCGCCGTCGGCATCATCTTCGTCACGCAGAACAGCAGCGAGACGGACCGCATCATGGCCCTGGAGCTGGCGGGGGACGATTACGTGTCGAAGCCCGTCAACCTGCGCGAGCTGCTCGCGCGGACGCGCGCCCTGCTCCGCCGCCGGCAGATGGATCGCAGGGCCGCGCGGGACGATTCCGTCGTGACCTTCGGGAATTGGCTCATCGACAACACCCGCCGCGAACTGACCACGCTCGAGGGCGAACCGATCCGGCTCACGCGGGGCGAGTTCGACCTGATCGCGGCCCTGGTCCAGGCCGACGGGCGCCCGCTCAGCCGGGACTACCTCGTGGAGGTGGTGAGCAACCGCGAGACCGAGGTGGGCGAGCGCACGGTGGACGCCCTCGTGGCCCGGCTGCGCCGCAAGCTGAAGAGCGCGCCGGGACCGGAAGCGCCGATCGTGACGGTGAACGGGTTCGGGTACCGGCTCGGCCTCGCCATCGACCGCGACCGCTGAGGGAGACCGAGGCGCAGAGGCGCCGCCCGGCGCGGAAGCGTCATCCTTCGCGCGCCTTGAGGGCCCGCACGGCGCGGAGGGCGGCCACGACGGCGCGCCGCCGCGCCGGCCGCAGCGCCGCGACGGCCGCGTCCAGGGCCGCATCGTCGGCCGGGGCCGCGGTCTCCAACACCCTGGCCCGCTCCTCCATCTCGCGCAGGTCGAGCGAGCCCGACGCCCCGCGCAGCCTGTGGGCGAGCTTCGACAGGGCCGAGCGATCGCGCCCCGCCGCGGCGAGGCGGATCGCCTCGACGGTCTGGCGCGACCGACGGTCGTAGAGGCGGATGAGCCGCGCGGTCTGCGGGATGCCCAGCAGCGCGCAGCGGTCGGCGAAGGGCGCGGCGTCGACGTCCGGCAGCGGCGGCGCAGGGGGATGCGCGGCCCCTCCTGCCCGCGGCAGGGCCGCGAGCGCCGCCGCGAGCGCATCGAAGCGCAGCGGTTTGTGGAGCACGCCGTCGAAGCCTGCGTCGATGCTCCTCTGCCGGACCGCCTCGGTGGCGTCGGCCGTCAGCAGCACCATCGACGGGCAGGGCCGGGCGCCGAGGGCGCGCCGGATGCGCTGCGCCGTCTCGATGCCGTCGACCTCCGGCATGTGGAGGTCCAGGGCGACCGCGTCGAAGGTTTCCGTCCGGACCGCCGCGACGGCGGCGGACCAGCCGTCTGCGCAGGTCACCGCGTGGCCGAGCCGCCGCAGCAGGCCCGACGCGACCTCGCGGTTGATCTCGTCGTCGTCGACGACGAGGACGGTGAGGGGCCGCCCGGCCTCGATCGCGGGGGCCGGCTCCGGGCCGCGATGCGCGAGGGCCACGGGCACCCGGACCTCGAAGGTGCTGCCGAGGCCCGGCCGGCTCTCGACCGCGATGGTGCCGCCCGACAGGGCGAGGATCTGGCGGGCGATGGCGAGGCCGAGGCCCGTGCCGCCGTAGCGCCTCGCCACCGAAGCGTCGGCCTGCACGAACTCCTCGAAGATGCGCTCCCGCATGGCCTCGGCGATGCCGATGCCCGTGTCCTCGACCCTGAGGAAGAGCGAGACGTCCGTTCCCTCCCCCTGGAGATCCAGCGTCACCGCCACGCGTCCCTGGTCGGTGAACTTCACGGCATTGCCGACGAGGTTCGCGACGACCCGGCCGATGCCCTGCGCGTCGCCGCGCAGCAGGACGTCGGCCGGCGCATCGCGGCTCACGGCGAGGTCGAGGCCTTTGGCTTCGGCCGAGGGTCGGAAGATCTCGACCGAGCCTTCGATGAGTCCGTCGAGGTCGAAGGTCTCGTCGACCGCCTCGACGGTGCCGAGTTCGAGCTTGCAGTGGTCGAGGATGCCGTCGATGAGCTTCACGAGCGCGAAGCCGGACCGCTGGGCGAGGTCGACCTGGCGGTGCTCCCGCGGCTCGAGGCGCGACCTGTCGAGCAGTTGCAGCATGCCGAGGATGCCGTTCATCGGCGTCCTGATCTCGTGGCTGACGACACTGAGGAGGCGCGACTTGGCGTCGTTGGCGCGCCTTTCCGCGTCCCGCGCGCGGTCGGCCTCGTCCGCCTTCTCCAGGGCGAGGCCGTGGGCGTTGGCGAGTTCGGCCGTGCGTGCGGCGATCTTGTGTTCGAGGTCGCGGTTGGCGTCCGACAGGTCGGCGCGCGCGCGGTCCAGGAGGCCGAACAGGCGCGCGTTGTTGAGCGCGATGGCGGCCTGGGCGGCGAGCATCTGGATGGCCTGGGCCGAGCGGGGATCGAAGGCCGCGACGGTGAGGTTGTTCTCGACGTAGACGAAGCCGTCGAGCTTGCCGTGCACGACCAGGGGGGCGCAGAGCACCGACACGACCGCGTTGTCGCGGATGTGCGGGTCACGGGCGAACTCGGACGATCCGGCATTCTTCAGGACCAGGGTCGCGCGGTCGCGCTCGACGCGGGCGATCACGCTGCGCGGCACGAGCCGGCTCCGGTCGAGCGGCTGGGCCGCCGCGTCGGACACCGACACGCCCTCGCCGTGCCTCAGCACGATCTCGACGAAGGGCTGGCCGTCCTGGTTCAGGACGAGGGCGCCGTAGGTGGCGCCAGACACCTCCTGGACGCTGGTCATCAGCTTCTGGAGGAGCCGGTCGATGTCGATCTCGGCCGAGATCGCCCGCGCGGCGTCGAGGACGGCCGTGAACTCCAGGGCCGGGCGGCCGAGGTCCAACCCGGCCCGACCCGCCGGCGGCCCGTCCCGCATGGGGGCGAACTCGGCGATCAGCGCCGCCGTCTTGGCGTCGGCGCCCCATCCGGCATAGGACCGGAGCGCCTCGGCCAGGTGGGCGTGCCCCGCCACCGCGTCGCCAAGGCCGAGGAAGAACCGTCCCGCCCTCTCGCTCGCCAGGGCGGCGAAGTGCGGGAAGTTGCGCGCCCGGGCGTCCCCGACGGCCCGGGCGTAGTGGCCGATGGCGTCCCCCAGCCGGCCCTCGCGAGCGGCGATTTCGGCCGCCACCAGGGCGTGCCGGCAGGCGAAGTTGCTCGGGTTGCGCCGGGCCCAGCCTTCGAGGCGGGCGAGGTCGCCGTCGAAGGACTCGGGACGCCGCCCGGCCGCAAGCGCGGTCAGGAGGGCGAAGGTCACGATGTCGGCCTCGACGAAGTTGCCGGCGACCGCCGGCATCAATGCGGTCAGTGCGGCCGCCAGCGCGGCCGCGTCGTCGAGCGCGCCGAAGAGGTAGGCGAGCTGGAGGTGGCGGGCGAGGAAGAAGCCGCGCTCCCCGTGGTCGAGGTTTCCCGCCTCGCGGAGCACGTCGTCGAGCGTCGTCGGGCCCTCCTTGCGCAGGCGGGTCGGCGAAGCCGTCATGCCGAGCAGCGCTTCCGCGAAGGCGACTTCGAGCCGGCAGTGGAACAGGGAAACGCGGGTGCGCCCCGCGATCAGGTGGTCGTGGTCGCGGCCGGCCCGGACGACCTCCCGGAGCGGGGCGCCGACGCCGGCGAGGTGGATCACGTAGGCGGCCGCGTGGAACGAGCCGAACTGGTGGTCGCCCATGGCGAAGCCGGCCTGCATGCCGTCGAGGTTCGACGGCAGCGACATCTCCAGGGGATGCCGCCAGTGGCTGAAGAAGTAGGTGTAGATGAAGCTCACGCTGGCGGGGGTGCGGCCCCCCTCCCGACCGTCGAGGTCCATCGCGGCCTGCGCGAAGCTTTCGGCGAGCCCGGCCTCCTCGGGATGCCGGGCGAGGGCGAGGGCCAGCGTCATGAGGATCCCGGACGCGAAGCCGTCCCGGCCATGGACGAGCATGAGGTTGACGTTGCGCAGGGCCATGAGCGCGAACAGCTCCGGCTTCATGGTCTCGTTCGCGTTCGGCGCCAACCGGAACAGGATCTGCATGGCGATCGCGACGCAGGGGTCGCCGAGCGCCGGAAGGGCGACGAGGTCGCCGGGCGGCCGGCCCGCCATGGCGCGCCGGAAGGCGATGAACTCGTCGCTGAGCGCCGCGGCCTGCGCCTGCGGGTCGGCCGGGAGGTCGATGCCGACGATCCTGAGGGCGTCGAGGCCCACCTCCAGCGCTTCCAGGCAGCGCGAGCGGGCGTGGAGCGACACCACCCGGACGAGGGCCAGGCGGAGCCTGTGCTCGTCGGTGCGCAGGCGGGCGCCGGCTACGTCGCATTCGCGGTCGAAGTCGCGGTGGTCCCGGTCCTGGCCGGACGCGATGCTGTCGGCCCTCAGGATCACGGCCAGCGCCATCGTGTCGTAGTGGCTCGCCCACCGGCCCGCGTCGGCCAGCACCGTTTCGGCGTAGGACCGCGCCAGATCGAAGGCCGCGGCCCCGTGGGCGCGCTGCGCGGCGAGAAACGCGACCTCGATGTAGCGCTCTTCGAGCCCCGGCACCGCCGACAGGTCGCCCGCCGCCCGGAGGTGGCGGGCGATCGCGAAGGCGGCGCCGGCCAGCCCGCCGTCCGCGTGCTCGGCCAGAAGGGCCTGCCCGATGCGGCGGTGGACCGCGTCGCGGTCGGCGACCGATCGGTACGCCGCCTCCCGCACGCGGTCGTGCGCGAACAGGAAGCCGCCGTGGAACCGCAGGAAGAAGCCCTGGACGACCAGCGCGGCCAGGCGATCGGTCAGCACGAGGTCGGGCACGTCGATCAGGGCTCGCAGGCCCGCCTGGTGGAACGACATGCCGAAGCAGGACGCGGTGGCCAGGATGGCGCGCGACAGGTCGTCGAGCGAGCTGATGCGGGCGGACAGAAAGGCGACCACGTCCTCGGCGCCGGGGACGGCCGCGACCGCGGCGAAGTCCCAGACCCCGGACGGATCGAGCACGAGATCCTCGTCGAGGCCCTGGAGGAATTGGCACACGAACAGCGGGCTGCCGAGCGTCTTGGCGTAGACCACCGCCGCGGCCTCGACCAGGAAGCGGCGCGGCCCGAAGACCCCGAGCATGAGGTCCTCGACGTCGCTCCGGTTGAGCGGGATCAGGTCCAGCCGGACCGGCGGCTCGTCCCGCACCGCCAGCGCCGCGACGGCGCCGTCCAGCCCCGCCGCCTCGTCCCGCCCCGTCCTGCTGGTCCCGACGAGGACGACGCTTCCGGCCAGAGAGGCGGAGATCTTGCCGAGGATGTCGAGCGACGCGCTGTCGGCCCATTGGAGGTCGTCGAGGAAGAGCACGACCGGGCGCTCCGGGGAGGCCACGGCGTCGAGCAGGCCGAGGAAACATTGCGCGAGCCGGTCGCGGGCCCCGGTGCCGACCAGCGGCTCGTCGGGGACGGCCGCCCCCACCAGCGCCCTCAGGCTGGGGAGCAGGGCGGCGAGGGCCCCGAGGTTGCCGCGCAGCTTGGAGCTGATCTCACGGGCGACCCGTTCCGCGGTCTCCTCGCGCCCGCGCATCAGGCCGCCGATGAGGTCCTCGAAGCACCGGACGAGGCCGAGATAGGGCGAGCTCGCGCCGAACTGCTCGAACTTGCCCAGCCCGGTCAGGCCACCCGCGGCCACGACCCCGTGGGCGAAGCGCCGGCAGAGGACGGATTTCCCCGCCCCCGCGGCACCGGCGACGATCACGGTCTGTGGCCGGCCCGCCTTGGCGGCCGCCAGCGCTTTGTCGAGCCGGACGTGCTGCGTGTCCCGCCCGTACAGGAAGTCGCCGTGCGCCAGGGCCGCCTGCAGGGGCCGAAGGCGAAGGGGGAACGCGGCGATCTCCGGGCCGGCCTCGAGGGCCTGCAGGCAGATGTCCAGGTCGACGATCAGGTTGAGGGCGCGCTGATACCGTTCGTCGGGCTGCTTCTTCAGGTTCGCCATGACGATGGCGGAGACGACCGACGGCAGGTCCGCGACCTCGTGCGGCGGAGGCGGCCATTTCGCGAGGTGGGCGTGGGCCAGGGCGACCGGGTCCTCGACCTCGAACGGGGGGCGTCCCGTGAACAGGTGATAGAGGACGCTGCCCAGGGCGTAGAGGTCGGTCCGGTGGTCGACGGGCTGGGCCGAGCGTCCCGCCATCTCCGGCGTCTGCGCGAGCGGAGCCGGGATCCGAGCCGCCGCGGAAAGGTCGAGGCTTTCGCCCGGCGCGAGCTTGACCGCGTCGTCGAAGGCGACGATCGCGACCTTCGCCGTCGCGGGATCGACCAGGATCGTGTCGACCGACACGTTGCCATGGAGCACGTGGCAGGCGTGGACCGCCGCCAGTTCGCGCGTGATCGCGCGAGCGATGCCGATGGTGGCGGCGAGGTCGACCGTCGGCCGGCCCGCGATATAGGCGCGCAGCGAAGCCCCGCCCTGCGCCTCCACCATCCTGAGGGGGCTCTCGACCGCGGTGGACGGCAGGACGATCGAGGTCCGGTCTCCGTCTGCCGCGTCCGCTCCGAGCCGCAGCCAAGGCCGTCCCAGGTCGGCGAGCCGCGCGCCCGCCTCGGCACGCAGGCAGACCCTCCTCCGGCGCTCGTCCTTGGCGGTCCAGGAGGCGGTCGCGGTGTGGTTGCGCGTGAGCCGCCCGGTCATGGACGACGTTTTCCGGTTCCGGGTGCCGGGGGGCAGGCGCGCGGCGTCGCGAAGGCTCGCCCGTCCGGAGGTGAGGCGGTCGCGCGGTCCATGTCAGGCGCTCCTGCAGGTGAGGCCGCCGTCGACGGGCAGGCAGACGCCGGTGATGTAGGCGGCCTCGTCCGAGGCCAGGAACACGGCCGCCCTGGCGATGTCCCAGCCCGTGCCCATGCGGCCCATCGGGGACGCCTCGTGCCGCGCCCGCACCATGGCCTCCATGTCGGCATATTGGCCGCCGATCTGCCGGTAGATCAACGGCGTGTTCATCAGGCCCGGCATGATGGCGTTGGCCCGGATGCCCTGCCGGGCATACTGCACCGCCAGCCCCACGGTGAACTGGTTCAGGCCCGCCTTGGCGGCGTAATAGGCCGCGTAGGGGTAGCCCGTGTAGCGGATCGCCGCCACCGACGAGATGTTGACGATGGCGCCCCGGCCGCGGGCCAGCATGGCCGGCAGCACGTGCTTGCAGGTCAGGAAGGCGCTGCGCAGGTTCACGTCCATCGCGCCGTCCCACTGGTCCTCGGTGAGTTCGACGGGGCCGCCCATCACCGTGGCGCCGACGTTGTTGTGGAGCACGTCGATGCGCCCGTGGGCCTCCAGGGCCTCGGCCACCACGGTCGCGATGCTGCCCGAATCCGTGACGTCGGCCGCGTGGGCGGAGCAGCGGCCCCCGAGCTCCGCGACGATGTCGGCGGTGGCATTCGCGGCGGCGCGCTCGCGGTCCACCGCGACCACGACGGCGCCTTCGCGGGCATGGGCCACGGCCGCGGCCTTGCCGTTGCCCCAGCCTTCCCCGACGCTGCCGGCGCCGAACACCAGGACGACGCGGTCCTTGAGGCGCCCGTGGCCGGGCGGGATCTCGGATGACGCGGCGGTGGCGGGCTCCAGCGGGCCGGTCGATGGCGGCTCCGCTGTCCGGAGACGTCCAGCATGGCCGTCGCCCCGACCTTCCGGCGCCGCTTCGTCCCGCATGATGCCCTCGCCCGCTCGGGGGCGATCTCCGCGCCCACTCTCGCGCATGATGGCCGCGCGCGCGGCGGGGGCAAACCGCTAAATCGATCCGGCCGCGCCGGCGCCCGTCAGCCTCAGGCCGCGAAGCGGACCGTGAGCGCGCCGAGGCACCCGTAGTCGCCCGTGACGGCGTCGCCGGGTGCGATCGGCACCGGCACCACGCAGGTGCCGGTCGTCACGATCTGCCCCGCGCCGAGCGTCGTGCCGTGTCGGCCGAGCTCACCCACGATCCAGGCGAGGGCGACGCGCGGGTCGCCGAGCACATCGGCGCCGCACCCGTCGTGGACGGCGCCGGCCCCGGGGCCGGCGTCGACGCGGCCCTGCACGGCGTGGCCGGCGAGGTCGATAGCGCGCCAGTCGCCCGGCACCTCCGGCCCGAGCACGAACCGGTCCGCGCAGGCGTTGTCGGCGATGAGCTGCGCGGCGCCGGTCGACACGAAGTCGAGGTAGCGCGAGTCGGGGACCTCGATGCCGAGGTGCAGGGCCGCGACCGCGTCCAGGATCTCGTCGGCGCGATAGGGCTCGTCCCGCGGCGGCAGGCTGCGGCCCATGCGGAACACGAACTCCACCTCGGCCACCCGCATGCGGTTGCGGCCGAGCGCGACCTTTCGGCCTTCGGGGAACACCCGCTCGGCCAGCAGGCGGCCCGCCAGGGGTCCGTCGACGTTGATGTGGCGCTGGCCCGCCTCGCTGGTGGCCGCGATCTTCCACCCGCGCAGCGGATGCGCGCTCCACCCCTCGCTCAGGGCCTGCACGGCGTAGCCGTCGGCGCGCGAGCCGGGGCGGAATCCGGCAGGCAGCGCGTCCATGTGGCGCCCGTCGCGCCAGGCCGCGTGGAGGGCGTCCGAGGCGCCCCGAAGCTGGGACGGCGTCATTCCGGTCATGGCGTCGCTCACGGATGGCCGGGATGGCTGGCCCGGCGCGCCCGCGGCTTATGGGCCCGGGCCGACGGCGGGGCAACGCCCGCGGCGCCGACGCCCGCGCCCCGCGGAGAGGCCGCACCCGGGCGGGTGCGGCCCCGGCGTCACTTCGCCATCGTGAAGGGCGCCGTCATCTTGTCCGCGTTGGCCTTGGTGATGAGCACGCAGTCGAACAGTTGCTTCTCCTGGGGGGCGCCGGTCTTGCCCGTCTTGATGAAGCTGTCGGCCTCGTCCACCGCCTTGGCGGCGAAGGTCGCCACGGGCTGCAGCACCGAATATTGCAGCTCGCCCGCCTTGATGGCCGCGACCGCGTCCGGCGAGCCGTCGAAGCCGCCGACCTTGACCGACGACAGCTTGCCGGCCTCCTTCAGCGCCGCGATGGCGCCGAGCGCCATCTCGTCGTTGCCCGAGATCACGCCGATGATGCCGGGGTGGGCCTGCAGCAGGTTCTGCATCTTGTCGTGGCCCTGGGTGCGGTCCCAGTTGCCGACCTGCTGGCCGACCTTGTGGAGGTTGTCGTACTGGTCGAGCACCGTCGCGAAGCCGTTGGAGCGGGTGGCGGCGTTGTTGTCCGAGGGGGAGCCGAGCAGCTCGACGTAGTCGCCCTTCTGGCCGACGTCCTTGACGAACTGCTGCGCGCCGAGCGCCGCGCCCTGCGCGTTGTTGGACACGAGCTGCGCCTTGGCGAGGCCCTCCTGGTTGATCTCGGCGTTGACCAGGATCACCGGGATGCCGGCCGCGACGGCCTTCTTCACGGCGCCGACCGAGCCCGACGCGTTCGCGGGGTCGAGGATGATCGCCACCGACTTGTTGGTGATGGCCGTGTCGATCAGGTTCGATTCGGTGTTGGTGTCGCCCTTGGAGGCCCCGACGTTGGCCTCGTAGCCGAGCTTCTTGGCCTCGGCCGCGGCGACGTTGCCCTCGGTGAGCCAGTAGGGGTTCGCGGGGTCGTTGACGATGATCGTCATCAGGCCGCCGGCCGCCTGGGCGGCCGTCGCGGTCAGGGCCGGGGCGGCCAGCGCCGCCGCGAGGGCCGTGACGGCCAGAAGCTTCGCCTTGATGGACATGTTTCCTCTCCTTCAGGTTGTATATGCGGCCGCACCCCGGATCGCGGGCGGCCGGATCCCCGCCGGGTCAGGCCCGGCGGCGCCTCACGCCGCGGGTCGCGGGGAAGGGGTGTGGCCCGTCGGGGCCGGCGTGCCGCCCGCCGGCTTGGCGGGGGCCTTGGCGCGGCCGCGGTACTGGACGGCGTTGAGCAGCACGGCGAGCACGATCACGGCGCCGGTGAACACCGTCTGCCAGTAGGACGAGATGCCGATGATCACGAGGCCGTCCGACAGGAAGCCGATCACGAAGGCGCCGAGCAGCGTGCCGCGCACGTTGCCGCGCCCGCCCGTCAGCGCCGCGCCGCCGATGACGACGGCCGCGATGGCGGTGAGCTCGTAGGTGGTGCCGGCGGTGGGGCCCGCCGAGGTGAGCTGCGAGGACAGGATCAGCCCCGCGACGGCGGCGCAGACGCCCGACATCATGTAGACGGAAAGCTGCACGGCCTTCACCGGCACGCCCGACAGCTCGGCCGCGCGCTCGTTGCCGCCCGAGGCGTAGAGCCAGCGCCCGAAGGGCGTGCGGGTCAGCACCAGGCTGCCGATCAGCGCGATCACCACCATCACCAGGATGCCGATCGGCACGCCGCCGATGCGGTTGAAGCCGAGCCAGTCAAAGCCCGTGTTGCCGAGGGCGGGCTGGCCGCCGAGGTTGTTGTAGGTGAGGCCGTTGGTCATCAGCAGCGCGACGCCGCGCACCATGTACATCACGCCGAGGGTCGCGACGAAGGCCGGCACCCGGAAGCGGGCGATCAGCACGCCGTTGACGAGGCCGATGGCGGCGCCGAGGAGGCAGCACAGCACCGCGACGACCCACACGGGCGGATATGCCGTAACCCCGAGCGGGCCGAGGGGCACGCCCTGCATCAGCGCGCCGGCCACCACGCCCGACAGGCCCAGCGTCGAGCCGATCGACAGGTCGATGCCGCCGTTGAGGATCACCAGCAGCATGCCGATCGCCAGGATGGCGAACAGCGCCACGTGCGACGACATGGTCAGGAGGTTCGACACCGACAGGTAGTAGGGGGACAGGACCGAGAAGACGACCACGATCGCGACAAGCGCGAAATAGGCGCGGCCTTCCAGCAGCACGCGTCCGATGTCGAAGCCCGGCGCCGCCGCGGCGGGGCGGGAGCGGTCCAGGGATGGGCTGGCTTGGGTCATGGGTCGCTCCCTCCGGGCGTCTTGTCAGGCCGTCACGGCTTCGCCGGAGGCGGCCATGATCTGTTCCTTGGTGACGGCGCGGCCGCCGGTCCGGCCGAACTCGGCCGCGATGCGGCCGCGGCTCATCACGACGACCCGGTGGGCGATCGACAGGCACTCGGACACCTCCGAGGTCGAGAACACCACGGCGAGGCCGGCCTTCGCGCGCTCGGCGAGGATGCGGAACACCTCCGCCTTGGCGCCGATGTCGATGCCGCGGGACGGCTCGTCGAGCATGATGACGCGCGGGTGGGTGCCCAGCATCTTGCCGATCACCACCTTCTGCTGGTTGCCGCCCGACAGCGAGCCGATGGGCGCGCCGGGGCCGGCCGTCTTCACCGTGACGGCGCGGATCGACGCGTCGACGACGCGGCGCTCGGCGGGGCGCGACAGGAACAGGCGCCTGGCGAAGGCGGCGATCGAGGCCAGCGACAGGTTCTCGCCGACCGACATGGTCTGCACGAGGCCGTCGCGCTGCCGGTCCTCCGGCACGAGGGCGAGCCCGTCCGCGATGCGCTCGGCGATGGTGAGGCCGGAGATCTCCCGCCCTTCGAGCCACACCTCGCCCGCGACCTTGGGCACGCGGCCGAAGACGGTTTCGAGCAGCTCCGTGCGCCCCGCCCCCATCAGGCCGTAGATGCACACGATCTCGCCGGCCCTCACGTCGAGCGACAGGTCGTCCACCACGAGGGCGCCGTGGCCGGCCCTGTCGGCGACGCTGACGCCCCGCACCGACAGCGCGACCTCGCCGAACGGGTAGCCGGCCGGCGGCGAGCCGAGGTCGAAGCCCTCGCCCACCATGTTGCGCACGATCCACTCGAGGTCGATGTCGGCCCTGTCGGCCTTGGCCGTCATGGCGCCGTCGCGCAGCACCACAGCATGGTCGGTGATCTCCAGCGCCTCCTCGAGGTGGTGGGAGATGTACACGATGGCGACGCCGCGGCTCGTGAGGTCGCGGATGACCTTGAACAGCACCTCGACCTCTGACGCACTCAAGGCGGACGTCGGCTCGTCCATGATGAGGATGCGCGACTTCACCGACAGCGCGCGGGCGATCTCGACGATCTGCTGCTGGCCGAGGCGCAGGTCCTCGACCGGCGTCATCGGGTCGATGTCCTCCTCGAGCTCCGCCATCAGGGCGCTCGCTTGGCGCGCCTCCTCGGCGTAGTCGATGCCGGAGGGTCCCGCGATCTCGCGGCCCATGAAGATGTTGTCGCGCACGGACAGGTTGGGCGCGAGGCTCAGCTCCTGGTGGATGATGGAGATGCCGCGGTCCCGCGCGTCCGACGAGGAGGCGAAGACCACGGGCTCGCCGCGGAGCTCCACCGTGCCGGAGGTCGGCCTGATGACGCCCGACAGGATCTTCATCAGCGTCGACTTGCCGGCGCCGTTCTCGCCGAACAGCGTCGTCACCTTGCCGGCGCGGACGTCGAAGGCGACGCCCTTCAGCGCGTGCACGGCGCCGTAGGATTTCGCGACGTCGCGGGCCGTGAGCACCACCTCGCCGGACGCGCCGGCTGGCGCCGGGGCGGCGGCCGCCATCACTTCACCTCCAGCGACACGGGGGTGACGAGCCACTTGGCGGGATCGGTGAGCTGGAACACGCCCACGACCGACACGGTCTTGCCCTTGAGGTCGGAGGTGTCGAGCCGGGACAGGACCTGCTTCTTCATCTCCTTGTTCAGCGCCGAGCCGGCGTTCTGATAGTCGATCTGGTTGGTGAACTGGCCGAACTCGATCGTCCCGGTCGCGTCGCGCAGGTCCGTGCCCATGATGGCGGGGCCGGTCTGCAGCGCGACCTTGGGTGTGTCCGGCATGCCGTCGACGTGCACGTCGTAGTTGCCGAAGTCGCCGTCGCCGAGCGTGCCGGTGAAGGACACGGGATATTCCACGCCGACGCCCGACGGGACGCCGTACTGCTTGGCGGCGGCGGCCGGGTCCTTGGCGATGGCGGCCGCCAGCGCGGGCGCCGGCACGGCGCGGCCGAGGATCGCCTTCTGCACGATCGGGAACGTCTTCTGGCCGTAGGCGAGGGGCGAGAAGGTGCCGGGCGCGACGTCGGCCGCGCCGCCGCTCTTCACCCACTTGGTGTCGAGCGCCATGGCGAGGACGAGTGCGGCCGCGACGGCCCCGGCCACCGCCGCGCGGGTCCGGGCCTTGTCGCGCCGCGGGGCGGCGGGGGTGAGGGTGCTCATGGGATGCGCTTTCTCAGTCCGTCGTTTGAGCCTCGTATGCTCTCATCCGTCCTCATCCTGAGCAGGGGCCGGAGGCCCCGTGTCGAAGGACGCAGGCGCTCTCCGCGCAGCAGCGGCCCGCTCGTACGTCCTTCGACACGGGTCCTCCGGACCCTGCTCAGGATGAGGGAGGGTGACGTCAGCTCGATCTCCGCGCTCACGCCGCCTCCATGGTGCGCTCGAAGGCGAGGCGCTCGCCCGCGCTCATGTGCAGGCCGTGCTTGGTGCGGCGGGTCAGCACGTCGGCGGGGGTCAGCGCCCATTCGGTGTCGCGCAGGAACTCGACCTCGCGCCCGTAGAGCAGCGCCCCGTGGTGGGGGCCGAGCGCGTCCAGGCCCTTCGCGTCGCCGAGCAGCGCACGCGCGCGCGTGCCGTAGAGGTGGGCATAGTGCTCGGCGAGGTCGGCGGGCAGCCAGGGGTACTCGGCGCGCAGGGCCGACAGGAAGGCCGGAAAGTCGGCGTCCGGCAGGTCGCCGCCCGGCAGCGTCGCGTCGGCCGTCCAGGCGCGGCCCATCTGCGGGAAGGTCTTGGTCAGCCGGTCGAGCGCGTGTTCGGCGAGCTTGCGGAAGGTGGTGATCTTGCCGCCGAACACCGAGAGCAGCGGCGGCTGGCCCTCGGGATCGTCCACCTCGAACACGTAGTCGCGCGTCACCGCGGAGGCGTTGGCGTCCGCGTTGTTGTCGTAGAGCGGCCGCACCCCCGAGAAGGAGTGGACGATGTCGCTCTGCTTCAGCGGCTTCGCCGCGTAGCGGTTCACGACGCGCAGCAGGTAGTCGATCTCGTTCTGGTCGATGGCGACGTCCTTCGGGTCGCCGGTATACGGGATGTCGGTCGTGCCGATGAGGCACAGGTTGCCCTCGTAGGGGTTGACGAAGATCACCCGCTTGTCGTCGTTCTGGAACAGGTAGGCCTGCGGGCCGTCCCAGAACTTCGGCACGACGATGTGCGAGCCCTTCACGAGCCGCACCTTGTAGGACGTGTTGCGGCCCGCGACGCGGCCGACCACGTCCTCGACCCAGGGGCCGGCCGAGTTGACCAGCGCCCGCGCCCTCACGCGGCTTTCCGTGCCGTCGGCGCCCTTCATGGTGACGAGCCACAGCCCGTCGTCGCCGCGCCGCGCCGAGACGGCGGCCGTGCGGGTGAGCACCGTCGCGCCGCGCTGCTTGGCATCCAGGGCGTTCAGCACCACCAGCCGCGCGTCGTCGACCCAGCAGTCGCTGTATTCGAAGGCCGTCGTGTAATCCTTGCTGATCGCGCGCCCTTCCGGCGCCGAGCGCAGGTCGAGCTTGCGCGAGCCGGGCAGCATCTTGCGGCCGCCGAGGTGGTCGTAGAGGAACAGGCCCGCCCGCACCATCCAGGCCGGGCGCTGCTCGGGCGAGTGCGGCAGCACGAAGCGCATCGGCCAGATGATGTGGGGCGCCGCGCGCAGCAGCACCTCGCGCTCGATCAGCGCCTCGCGCACGAGGCGGAACTCGTAATATTCGAGGTAGCGCAGGCCCCCGTGCACGAGCTTGCCCGAGCGCGAGCTCGTGCCCTCGGCGAGGTCGCCCTTCTCGCACAGCAGCACCTTGAGGCCGCGGCCCGAGGCGTCGCGCGCGATGCCGGCGCCGTTGACGCCCCCGCCGATGATGGCGAGGTCGACGATCCCGTGGTCCGTCATGGCGCGCTCTCCTTCAGGCTCGCTTCGTCATCCCGCGCGTCCCCGCCGCCCCTGGCGGCCAGCATCGCCCGCCACACCGGCGGGGCCGCCTGGCGGGCCGCCACGTAGGCGGGGAATAGCCGGTCGTAGCGGTGCGCGAGGGCGGCGTCGGGCTCCTGCGCATCGCCGAGGGTCGGGTCGACCCAGCGCGCGATGCAGCTCTCCATGTCGGGGACGAGGCCGGTCGACACGGCCGCCACCATGGCGGCCCCGGCGGCGCCCGCCTCCTCGCGCGTCGAGGTGCGGATGCGGGTGCCGAGCGCGGCGCCCAGGATCATGCGCAGCGCCTTCGAGCGCGCCGCGCCGCCGGTGACGCGCACCTCGGACGGGACGGAGCCCATGGCGGCGTAGCAGTCGCGCGCCGCGAAGCCGAGGCCCTCGTAGACGGCCCGCATCAGGTCGTTGAAGCTGTGGCGGGCCGACAGGCCGTGGAAGGCGGCGCGCGCCGCGGCGTCCACGAAGGGGCCGCGCTCGCCCGCCTCCGAGATGTAGGGGTGGTACAGGATCGCGCCGGCCTCGGCCCGCAGCACGTGGTCGTCGAGGTCGAGGAAGATGTCGGTGCGGCTCTTCTCGACGCCGTGCTGGCGCAGCACGCCGCGCGCGAGGTCGACCAGCCAGTCGATGTTGAGCGTCGAGGCCATGTTGCTCTGGAGCTGGGCGAAGGTGCCCGGCACCGGGAAGGCCAGCGTGTAGCCGGTGCTTTCCCGGTTGAGCCGGACGGCGGCCGCCGAGCGGGCGATGCGCATGTGCATGCCGGTCGAGCCGACGATCGTGCAGCCCGTGTCGCGCTCGGGGTCGTAGAGCCCGGCGCCGAGGCCGGTCGCCACGATGTCGATGGGCCCGAGCACGATCGGCAGCCCTTCGCCGAGGCCGACCTCCGCCGCGGCGGCGCGGCTCATGCGCCCGGCGCGGCCGGCGCCGTCCACCACCGGCGGCAGCAGCCCGCGCCGCGCGCCGAGCCCGAGTTCGTCGAGCAGCGCCGGGGCGTAGTCCATCGTGCGGAAGTCGCCGAAGGAGTGGACGCCCTCGGACGGGTCGGCGGCGCGGATGCCGGTGAGCTTGAAGTAGAGCCAGTCCTTGAGGTGGAAGGCGGTCGCGGCGCGGGCCATCACGTCCGGCCGGTGCCGCTCCAGCCACAGGAGCTGCGGGCCCATCTGGCAGGCCGCGAGGCCCGAGCCGGTGCTCTCGAAGTGGCGGCGCCCGGCCGGGGACGCGCGCAGCGCCTCGTTGACCCCGGCCGCGCGGGCGTCGAGCCAGATCAGCGCCGGGCCGGCGGGCTCGCCCTCCGCGTCCACCAGCCAGGTTCCGTCGCCCTGCGCCGTGACGCCGATCGCGGCGACGCGGGACGCGAGGTCCGGCACTTCGGCGGCGAGGCCGCGCAGCGTCGCGGCCGCGTCGGCCCAGGTGGCCGCCATGTCCTGCTCGGCGCCGGCGCCCTCGACCGTGGCGTAGCGGTTGGGGCGGGCGCACACGCCCACCTGCTCGCCCGCGAGCGTGAAGGCGATCGACTTGATGACGGAGGTGCCGGCGTCGACGCCGACGACGAGGTCGCGCGTCACCGGCGGGCCTCCCGGCGCGAGGGGGCGGTGCGTTTGCTCATTCCGATCTCCCTCCCTCGGTGTCGCGGGGCGTTCCGCCCTCGCGCGGGCTTCAAAGCTTGAACTGCGGTCCCAGCAGCGCCGCGGCGGTGCTCTCGTCGGTCAGGAGGCCGTGCAGCAGCCCGCTCGACAGCACGGCCCGGATCGCGGCCGGCTTGCCGGCGCCGCCCGCCACGGCGACGAGCTTGCCGCTCCGGAGGTCGTCCGGCCCCATCGCGGCGATGCGGCCGGACAGGTCCGTCTCGACCCAGCGGCCGGCCTCGTCGAAGAAGTGGCCGAGGATCTCGCCGCGGCCTCCGGCCCGCGCCGCCTCGTCGAACTCCTCCGGCTCGATCATGCCGGACATGCCGAGCGAGGCCGCGTGCCCGTCCACGGTGCCGATGCCGGTGAAGCGCAGCGAGGCGCCGCGGGCGAGGGCAAACACCTCCTCGACGCCGCGCTGCGCCATCAGCACGGCGCGGTCCTCGGGCGAGTTCAGCGCGAAGGGCACGGGCAGCACGTAGGCCTCGGCGCCCGTGCGCTCGGCGATGCGGTTGATCACGTCGAACGGGTTCGCGGCGAAGCGGCGCGAGAAGCCGCCGAGCTGCGACACGAACTTGATGCGCCCCGCGTCGACCCGCGGCAGGTGCTCGACGCAGGCCGCGAGCGTGCGGCCGTTGCCGAGGCCGATCACCGGATCGGTGCCCCGCTCGCAGACGAGGCGGAGGTAGCGGGCACCGAGCACGCCGAGCGCGCGCAGCGGCATCGGCTCGTCGTCGAGGTTGGGCGCCACCTCGCAGAAGGCGAGGCCGTAGGCCCGGCAGAGCTGCTGCTCCAGCTGCACGCAGCGGGCGATCTCGCCGTCGACGAAGACCCGCACCATGCCCTCGCGGCCCGCGCGGGCGATCAGGCGGTGGGCCTTGACGTTGGGCACGTTGAGCCGGGTGGCGACCTCGCTCTGCGTCAGCCGCCCGACGTGGTGCAGCCACGCGGCCCGCGCCGCCAGGCTGGCGTCGTCCTCTGCGAGGAAAGGGGGCTCCTGCGCGCGGCTCACTCGGTCCCACCCTGAAAAATCATTCTCGTTGTGTAAAAACTTTCACGACGCGGACCGGCCGTCAAGCGCCTTCTCGATCCGGCGTGGGCGCGGCCGCTCCCCGGCGCCGGGCTCGACGCCGCCGGCGCCCCGTGCTGATCTCGCACCACGGGAGGGCATCATGACGACCAAGAAGCTGATCAACGAACCCGACGCCGTCGTGGACGAGATGGTCGAGGGCATGCTGGCCGCGCATCCGCGCCACCTGCGCCGGGCCGAGGGCCACCGCCGCGCCCTGGTGGCGGCCGACGGGCCGCGCCCTGGCAAGGTGGGCATCGTGGTCGGCGGCGGCTCGGGCCACGAGCCGACCTTCGCGGGGCTGGTGGGCCGCGGCCTCGCCGACGCGGTGGCGGTCGGCAACGTCTTCGCGTCCCCGCCGCCCGATCCGATCCTCGCCGCGACCCGCGCGGCCGACGGCGGCGCCGGCGTGCTCTACCTCTACGGCAACTACGCCGGCGACTGCATGAACTTCGACATGGCGGTCGAGCTGGCCGAGCTCGACGGCATCGAGGTCCGCACCGTGGTGACGACAGACGACGTCGCCTCGGCACCGCAGGGCCGCGAGGCCGAGCGGCGCGGCGTCGCCGGCAACGCCTTCGTGTTCAAGGTGGCGGGGGCCGCCGCCGACGCCATGCTGCCGCTCGCCGAGGTCGAGCGCCTGACGCGCCGCGCGAACGCGCGCACCTTCACGGTGGGCGTGGCGCTGTCCCCCTGCTCGCTCCCGCAGACGCTGACGCCGAACTTCGAGATCGGCGAGGGCGAGATGGAGGTCGGCATGGGCATCCACGGCGAGCCCGGCGTCCTGCGCGCGCCGCTGCGGCCCGCCGACGCCGTGGCGGACGACATGCTCGACCGCATCTTCGCCGAATGCGGCGCGAAGGCCGGGGACAGCGTGGCCGTGATGGTGAACTCGCTCGGCTCGACCTCCATGATGGAGCTTTACGTGCTGCAGCGCCGGGTGAAGCAGCGGCTCGACGCGCGGGGCGTCGCGGTGCACCGGAGCTGGGTCGGCGCCTTCTGCACCTCGCTGGAGATGGCGGGCGCCTCGATCACGCTGATGTGGCTTGACGACGAGCTGACCCCGCTGCTCGACCGCCCGGCCGACGCCGCGCAGTTCCGGGTGTGAGGCAGGGCGCCATGAGGGAGATCACCGCGGGCGACCTCGTGCGGGCGCTCGGCGCCGTGCGGGACGCGATCGAGGCCGAGAAGGGCGAGCTGTGCCGGCTCGACGGGGTGATCGGCGACGCCGACCACGGCATCGGCATGGCGCTGGGCTTCGCGGCCGTGTCGCGCGCCCTGGAGGCGAGCCCGCCCGCCGACCCCGCCGGCGTCTTCGCCGCGGCGGCCCGGAGCTTCCTCGACGCGGTCGGGGCTTCCACGGGCCCGCTCTACGCCACGGCCTTCCTGCGCGCCGCGGCGGCCGTGAAGGGCCGGGCGGCGCTCGGCCGCGACGACGTTGTGGGCGCGCTCGCCGCGATGGCGAAGGGCGTCGCCGACCGCGGCAAGGCCCAGCCCGGCGAGAAGACCATGCTCGACGCCTGGGCGCCGGCCGCCGCGGCGGCGGAGCGCGCCGCCGCGGCGGGCTCGGACCTCCAGGCCTGCCTGCGCGCCGCGGCGGAGGCGGCGGCGGCCGGCGCCGAAGCCACGAAGGCGATGGCGGCCACCAAGGGCCGGGCGTCGCGGCTCGGCGAGCGCGCGCTCGGCCACGTCGACCCGGGCGCGGCCTCGGCGGCGATCATTCTGAGGGTGCTGGCGGAAGGCTTGTGATGCCAGGGAGGGCGATGGGACCAACGGCGAGGGTTCCCTCGACCTGTCTTCTCGACCCCTCTCATCCTGAGCCGGGGCCAAGGGCCCCGTGTCGAAGGACCCAGGCGCCCTCCGCAGCGACTGCCCGCTCCTGCGTCCTTCGACACGGCCCTGCGGGCCGGCACAGGATGAGGGCGGATGAGAGATACGACCTCGTGAGATCGAATCCGAGGGGACACGCCCGGTCGGTCCCCTCGACCATGCCGCTCGTGGTGGAGGGGGGCGGACCGGATGCGGCCGGACGAGGTCCAGCCGCCGCCCCCCGCCCGTCACGCCCCGCGCGGGAAGCTCACCACGCGGCCGTCGTGCTCGCCGTCCTCGGCCGGCTCGGCGCCGTGGCCGGCGATGCGCAGCCCGTCGCGGCCCGCCTCGATCGGCACGTGGGCGCCGTCGTGCACCTCGCCCGACAGGATCAGCTCGGCGAGCGGGTCCTGCACGGCCTTCTGGATGGCGCGCTTGAGCGGGCGCGCCCCGTAGACCGGGTCGTAGCCCTTGTCGGCCAGCCACGCCCGCGCCGAGGGCGAGAGGTCGAGCGTGATCTTGCGGTCGGCCAGCAGGCGCTGGAGCCGCCCGAACTGGATGTCGACGATCGCCGCCATGTTGTCCCGGCGCAGCCGGTGGAACAGGATGATCTCGTCGACGCGGTTCAGGAACTCCGGCCGGAAGTGGCCGCGCACCACGTTCATCACCTGGTCCCGCACCGCCGCGACGTCCTCGCCGTCCTTCTGCCCGGCGAGGTAGTCCGAGCCGAGGTTCGACGTCATGATGATGAGCACGTTGCGGAAGTCGACCGTGCGGCCCTGCCCGTCCGTCAGCCGCCCGTCGTCGAGCACCTGCAGGAGGACGTTGAACACGTCCGGATGCGCCTTCTCGATCTCGTCGAACAGCACGACCTGGTAGGGTCGGCGCCGCACGGCCTCCGTCAGCGCGCCGCCCTCCTCGTAGCCGACGTAGCCGGGGGGCGCGCCGATCAGCCGGCTGACGGAATGCTTCTCCATGTATTCCGACATGTCGATGCGGACCATCGCGGCCTCGTCGTCGAACAGGAACGAGGCCAGCGCCTTCGTCAGCTCCGTCTTGCCGACGCCGGTCGGCCCGAGGAACATGAAGGAGCCGATCGGCCGGTTCGGGTCCTGCAGCCCGGCGCGGGCGCGCCGGACCGCGGTCGATACCGCCTTGACGGCGTCCGCCTGGCCGACGACGCGCCCCCCGATGGCCTTCTCCATGCCGAGCAGCTTGTCGCGCTCGCCCTGCAGCATCTTGTCGACCGGCACGCCGGTCCAGCGCGACACGACCTGCGCGACGTTGTCGGCCGTGACGGCCTCGCTCACCAGCACCTCGGAGCCCTTGGCCTCGACTTCGCCGAGCCTCTTCTCGAGGTCGGGGATGACGCCGTAGGTCAGCTCGCCGGCGCGCTGGTATTCGCCGCGGCGCTGGGCCTGGACGAGCTCGTTGCGGGCCGCCTCCAGCTCCTCCTTGAGCTTCTGCGCGGTGCCGAGCTTGTCCTTCTCCGAGCGCCAGCGCAGGGTCAGCGCGTCCGAGCGCTCCTGCAGGGCGCGCAGCTCGCCTTCCAGGCGCCCGAGCCGGTCCTGCGAGGCGGCGTCGGGCTCCTTCTTCAGCGCTTCGGCCTCGATGCGGAGCTGCACGATGCGGCGGTCGAGCTCGTCGAGTTCCTCGGGCTTCGAGTCCACCTGCATGCGCAGGCGCGAGGCCGCCTCGTCGACGAGGTCGATCGCCTTGTCGGGCAGGAAGCGGTCGGCGATGTAGCGGTTCGACAGGGTCGCGGCCGCCACGATCGCGGCATCCGTGATGCGCACGCCGTGGTGGAGCTCGTACTTCTCCTTGAGGCCGCGCAGGATCGACACCGTGTCCTCGACGGTGGGCTCGGACACGAAGACGGGCTGGAAGCGCCGCGCCAGCGCGGCGTCCTTCTCGACGTGCTTGCGGTACTCGTTCAGCGTGGTGGCGCCGACGCAGTGCAGCTCGCCGCGGGCGAGGGCGGGCTTCAGCAGGTTCGACGCGTCCATGGCGCCGTCCGCCTTGCCGGCGCCGACCAGCGTGTGCATCTCGTCGATGAATAGGATGATGCCGCCCGCCGCGGCCGTGACCTCGGAGAGCACGGCCTTCAGCCGCTCCTCGAACTCGCCGCGGTACTTCGCGCCGGCGATCAGCGAGCCCATGTCGAGCGACAGGAGGCGCTTGTCCTCCAGGCTCTCGGGCACGTCGCCGTTGACGATGCGCAGCGCCAGGCCCTCGACGATGGCGGTCTTGCCGACGCCGGGCTCGCCGATCAGCACGGGGTTGTTCTTGGTGCGGCGCGACAGGACCTGGATCGAGCGGCGGATCTCCTCGTCGCGGCCGATCACGGGGTCGAGCTTGCCGGCGCGCGCCGCCTCGGTGAGGTCGCGGGCGTACTTCTTCAGCGCGTCGTAGCCGTTCTCGGCCGAGGCGCTGTCGGCCTTGCGGCCCTTGCGCAGGTCCTCGATGGCGGCGTTGAGCGTCTGCGGGGTCACGCCGGCGGCGGCCAGGATGCGCCCGGCTTCCGTGTTCTTCTCGATCGCGAGGGCGAGCAGCAGCCGCTCCACGGTGACGAAGCTGTCGCCGGCCTTGGTGGCGATCGACTCGGCCTCGCCGAACAGGCGCGCCGTGGCGGGGGCGAGGTAGACCTGGCCGGCGCCGTTGCCGCTCACCTTGGGGAGCTTGGCGAGGGCGGCCTCGGTGGCCTGCATGGCGTCGCGCGAGCGGCCGCCGGCGCGGTCGATCAGGCCCGCGGCGAGCCCCTCGTTGTCGTCGAGCAGCACCTTTAGCACGTGCTCGGGGGTGAACTGCTGGTGGCCCTCGCGGACCGCGAGCGACTGGGCCGACTGCACGAAGCCGCGCGAGCGCTCGGTGAATTTCTCGAAGTTCATGGGTTTACGCCTCCATGGCGACCCGGCCCCGGAGCGGCGCGGGTCGTCCGACAAAGCCCGGCCCCGTTGCGGCGGCCGGCATGACCCCGATGTGGGTGCGGAGCGAGGCGGCGTCCAGGCTCGCCCGGCCGATTGCGATAAAAAAGTCACACTTTCCGTCGGAGCACCTCCAGAGTGGAAAAATCGGTCGATCGCAGCAACTTCGCCGCCCCGCAGTTGTTGGGCGATGAGGTCACACCCCGATCGGAACGGTGCCCGCCTTGACCCTGTCCCGCCTCGCGCTCGTCGCCGCGCTGTCGTCCGCCGCCGCGCCGGCCTTCGCGGCCAACTGCCAGGTCACCCCCTACCAGCTGTTCTTCGGCTCCGACGGCTCGACCCGCATGGTGGTGAAGAGCGGGGCCGTGTGCGGCGTGCCCTTCACCCAGGGCGGCCGCGGCCGCACCGTCAGCGCCGGCGGGGTCAACCACCTCGCCATCTCGGAGCAGGCCGCGCACGGGCGCGCCGGGACGCAGGGCCTGACGAGCTGGGGCTACGCCTCGCAGAAGGGCTACGTCGGCCCCGACCGCTTCGTGCTGGAGGTGGGCGGCGAGATCATGGCGGAGCGCATCCTCCGCGGCACCTCCCACATCACGGTGGACGTCGACGTCGTGCCGTGACGGCCCTTTGCCCTGCGGGGCGGGGATGGGGTAGGCACGGGCCGACCCCCGACCGAGGCGACCCCCATGGCCCACGACATGCACTTCTACGAGCCCGCCAAGGGCCACGGCCTCGCCCACGACCCGTTCAACAGCATCGTGGGCCCGCGCCCCATCGGCTGGATCTCCACGGTGGACGGGGACGGGCGGCGCAACCTCGCCCCCTACAGCTTCTTCAACGCCTTCAACTACGTGCCCCCGATCGTTGGCTTCTGCTCGGTGGGCCGCAAGGACAGCCTCCGCAACGCCGAGGCGACGGGCGAGTTCGGCTGGAACCTGTCCACCTTCGCGCTGGCCGAGGCCATGAACGCCTCCTGCGCCGCCGTCGAGGCCGGCGTCGACGAGTTCGACCTCGCGCGGCTCACCCCCGCGCCGTCGCGCCTGATCGGGGCGCCGCGCGTCGCCGAAAGCCCGGTCTCGTTCGAGTGCAAGGTGTCGGAGATCCTGCGCCTCAAGACCGCCGCGGGCCGCGAGGTCGACAGCTGGATGGTGTTCGGCGAGGTCGTGGCCGTCCACATCGACCGGGCGCTGATCCGCGACGGCGTGTACCAGACGGCGCTGGCCGGGCCGATCCTGCGCGGCGGCGGGCCCGGCGACTACTTCAGGGTCACGGAAGCGGAGAAGTTTGTGATGATGCGGCCGCGCTGAGGCGCCGCTCCCCCGCCGGTCCCGCGCCGGTCTGATCGGCCCGCCCCACACGCGCCGCGTGGACCGCCACGGCACATTTCACCCGGCGCCACCTTCCGGCCGACCGGCGATGCCCTTACAAGCCGGGTGGGCGATCGGGCCGACGGAGTTGGAGCGGGACGCGATGAGGGCAGGTTTGGCGCTGGGGTTCGCGGTCGCGGCGTGTTTGGCCTACGCGGTGCTGAGCTCCGGCGCGATCCAGGCCTCGCTGGCCCTCGCCGTGCTCGGCCTGGCGCGGCCCGTGCTGGTGCCGCTGGTCGAGCTCATCAACAACCCCGCCTTCGTGTATTGCGCCGCGCTTCTGATCTTCCTGGCCGGCCTCGCCGCCTGCGCGGTCTATCAGGTGGCCGTGCTCCGGCCCGCCCTGGGCGCCCTGCGCCGCGTGCGCGCCCGGGTCAACGACCTGCCCGAGCCGCGGGTGGCCGGGGCCGCGACGCCGGCCGCCTGGGCCGAGGCCCGCGGCGCGCTCGGCCTGCTGCTGCAGCGGCACGGCACCTTCGTGGCCGCCTGGGCGGCGTTCCAGGCCGACGCGCTGCGCGGGCGCGGCGTGCCGGGGCGCCCCTTCTCCAGCTTCGTCGCCGCCGAGCCGAGCGACGCGGCCGAGCCCGACGACCTGATGCGCAGCCTGCCCGGCTACTTCACCTCGGTCGGCCTCATCTTCACCTTCGTCGGCCTCGTGGTGGCGCTCTATTTCGCATCGAAGGGCTTCCGCTCGGGCGACGCCGAGCAGGCCAAGCGCGCCATCGTGGAGCTGCTCAACGCCGCCTCCTTCAAGTTCCTCACCAGCGTGGCCGCGCTCATCAGCGCCTTCCTGATCACGCTCTGCGCCCGGCAGGGCGCGGCGGCCGTGCGCCGCGAGCGCGGGCGGGCGCTCACCCGCATCGAGGGCTACCTCGCCCTGTGGCGCGAGCGGACCGGGGTCGCCGAAGCCGGCGGCGCGCCCGCCCTCGCGCCCGCCGACCTGCTCCGCCGCTTCGACGCCCTGCTGGCCAGCGTCGCCGACCTCGCGCGCGACGTCAGGCTCCTCGCCGAGCGCGAAGGGCCCGAGCGGCGCGGCGCGGGCCGCGAGGTCGCCGAGCCGGCCCCCGCGCGGACGGGCGCCTGAGGTGGGCGTGTCCGGGGCAGACGACGAGATCGACTTCCGGCCCTTCTTCGACATGGTGGTCGGCGTCCTGTTCGTGCTGCTGATCCTCGTGGCCGCGCAGGTGTACTTCCAGCAGGTGTCGGACCAGTCCGTCGCCAGCGAGGCCGCCAAGCGGGACGCGGCCCGGCGCCGCGCCGATATCGCCGCCTTCCTGGACGCGCTGGCCGGCCGCCTGCGCGCCGGGGGCCTCGCCGCCGCGGCCGACGCCGCGCACGGCGCCGTGCTGCTGCCGCTGCAGGACGTGCTCGCCGCCGACGCGTCCGGCCTGCCCGCGGTGGAGGGGACGGCGGTGGGCCGGCTCGGCGCGGCCCTGGCCGACGCGACCGCCTGCGTGACGGCGCCGCGCAGCGACGACCCCGGCTGCTCCGCCTTCGCGCGGCTCGACCTCGACGCGCTGGACGTCGGCGTCCGGCTCGAAGCCGCCCCGCCCGGGGCGCCGCTGGCGCCCGACCGCTACGGCGAGCTCGGGGCATCGGTGCTGTCGGCGCGGCTGCTGGGCGAGCATCCGTCGCTGATCGGGGCGTCGAACGCGGCCGGCGGGCGGGTGATCCGGTTCGTCACCGCCCCGGCCGCGAGCCCGCAGGCGGGCGCGGCGGCCGGGGCGGCACCGGGACTCAGGGGCGATCTGGTGCTGGATTTCACCTTCCGATGACCGGCGCCGGCCGCGGGTCGCCCCTGCCGGCGACGCGCGGCCCGCCGGGACCGCATCACGGAGCGAGGGAACGATGGTGGGGACACGCTTGAAGCGGGCGCTGCGCGGGGCCGCGGGCCATTCCGAGCCCGCGGTGCCCGCCGCGCCGCCCGGTCCGACCGCGCAGGAGCGCGACGCCGCCGAACTGCGGGCGAGCGGCCTGTTCGACGCGGGTTTCTACCTCGCCCGCTACCCGGACGTCGCCGCCTCCGGCATGGACCCGGCGGTGCACTACCTCAGCGTCGGCGCCGCCGAGGGCCGCGACCCCGGCCCGGACTTCGACTGGCAATGGTACATCGGGGAATGCACCGAGGCCGGCATGGCCGGCGTGAACCCCCTGCTGCACTACCTGCGCGTCGGGCGGGCCTCGGGCCGCAGCCCCAAGGCCATCGACGCGGGCCAGGCCTTCGACAGCTTCGCGGTCGCCAGCCGGGCCGGCCTCCTGCCCTTCTCGGTCGGGCACCGCTACGCCGTGAGCCGCGTCGACTTCCCGCTCGGGCCCGCGGCCCCGCCCGCCCCCGACGGACGTCCGGCCCCGCCCCAGCCGCTCTCGGCGCGGATCGGCTCCCCCGACCTCGACCACATGGCCGTCGTCGGCCGCGGCGTGCACGACACGCTCCTGCGCTGCCTGCCGGAAGGATTCGACTTCGCCGGCAAGCGCTGCCTCGACTACGGCTGCGGCATCGGCCGCGTGATCCGCTACTTCACCGAGGAGGCGCGCCGCTGCGAGTTCTGGGGCTGCGACATCGACGGGCCCAGCATCCGCTGGCTCACCGAGCAGCTGTCGCCGCCGTTCCGCTTCTACCGGATCAGCCCGGCCCCCTCGCTGCCCTTCGAGGACAACTCCTTCGACCTCGTCTACGCGGTCGGGGTGTTCAGCCAGGTCTACGACGACTGGCACCAGCTCGCCGTGGAGCTGCGCCGCATCCTGAAGCCGGGCGGCACCTTCATCCTGACCTTCCCGGGCCAGAACTCGTACGAGGACCAGCTCGCGGAGCCCTTCGCGGCCAACCGCGGCATGGTGCTGGCGAACCCCTTCAACCCGTGGAGCATGGGCGGCCCCATGCTGTTCCTGACGCCCGAATGGGTCCAGCGCTACTGGGGCGCGATCTTCGACATCGACTTCATCGCGCCGAACGGCTTCCTCGACTACGACACGCTGGCCGTGATGCGGAAGCCCGTGCCCGGCGCGCCGATGCGGGCGGACGGGCAGGCCGCGGGCCGCATCGTCGAGGTGGGCACGCGTCAGGACTTCCACCCCGACGCCTTCGGCATGATCGAGCAGCGGTTCGATCCGTCGAAACCCTACCTCGACAGCTACGGCCTGGAGGTCGCGCCGGGCGCCGCCGAGGTGCGGGGCTTCATCGCCATGCGCCGCGGCGCCGAGCGCATCGAGGCGTCGGTGGACGGCCACCCCCTGCCGGTCGCGCTGGAATGGTCGGCGCCGGCCCCGCATCCGAAGCGGGCCGAGCTGCTGTCGCGCAGCTTCGTCCTGCGCTTCGACACCGGCGATCTCCCCGCGGATTCCGGCACCGCGCGGGCCTGCCTCGACGTGACGGCGGAGGACGCGGCCGGGCTGCGCCACCGCCTGTCGATCCCGCTCCGCGCGTCGGCGGGTTGAGCGGACGCGCCGGGCGCGGCCTCAGCCCCGGTCCGGCCCCTTGATCGCGGCCGCGATCCGCCGCATCGGCGCCGTCACGCGCCAGGAGGTCGAGCCTTCGAGGCCCGCGACCCGGTCCCGCAGCCGCGCGGCCTCGCGCGCCTCCGGGCCGGGCACATCCCGGTCCCGGGCGAACTCCGGGGCGACCTGCAGGGCGACGACGTCGCCGTTGCCGTCCCACACGCCCTCGGCCAGCATGACGAGGCGCCGGCCGGGGGAGGCCGTCGCGAGCCTCGTCAGCCAAGCCGGGCTCGACAGCGAGATCCCGTATCCGGGTGCGAACCCTTCCCCGGCCGGATAGTCGACGTAGCCGTACCCGCCCTCGTCGTAGCCGCGCTTGACCGACGGCCACCCGTCCCCCTCCAGGTAGGAGCCGTCGTGGTCCTGCACGGCGCGCGCCGCGCGCCCGCTGGTGCTCGCGACCAGCAGGCCGCCCGGATTCAACGCCGCCATGGCCCGGTCCACGAGGCGGCGCGTCCCGTCCTCGTCGAGGTGCGTGAGGACGGAGCCCATCCAGATCAGGTCGTGGGGGCCGCGGAACGCGATCGCCTCGATGTCGGCGCTGGACGCCCAGGCTTCCACCCCGAGAAGGTCCCGGCAGAAGGCCACGTCCTGCGGGCGCAGGTCGCAGCAGGCGAGGACCGCGTCGGGATAGGCGGCCCGGAGCCAGCGGGTGACCCGGCCGGCGCCCGAGCCGAAGTCGAGCACGCGGCCGGGCTCCGGCAGCCCCGCCAGGGACAGGGCCACCCGGATGACGTTGAGCGCGGAAGCGCCGACCGACAGGTAGTGGACGTCGTCGGACTCCATGCCATCGCGGCGGGCCAGCCGGAGGTCGAGCCGGCGGGCGATGGGCCGCAGAGGGGCGGGCAGGTGCGGCTCCGCCGCGGCGAGGTCGAGCGGCGCGGGTCTCAGATCCATCTCGGCCCCAGGGTGAACCACGACGGGAGGATTAGATCACCCCGCCGGCCCTGCCAATCCGGCCCGCGTCGGCCCTGGAGGGGGCCCCTCCCGATCGGCCGCCTCATTCGGCGGACGCGATGTCGCTCCAGTAGGACCAGCCCCACGAGCAGTCCGCGACGCAGTCGGTCTCGGCCGTGACGGTGGCGAGGCCCGGCGGAAGCGCGATCTCGGCCGACTGCGGCCCGCGGTCGGCCGCCACCGTCCGGGGCTCGAGGCATCGCCGCCACAGCGGCGCCGCGCCGGGCGACGCGCGGAGGGCGAAGCACACGCCCTGCGTCTTTCCGTCGGTCCAGGCCCCGTCCGCGATGCCGAACGCGACCCGGAGGCGGCGCGCCCCCGCGACCGGCACCGTCAGCGCGGTCGGGGCCGGCACGGACAGCCGGTCGCCGTCCATCGGCGCGCCGGCGTCGATCGCGCGGGCCAGCTTTCGCCACGCTTGGGCGTGGGCGAGTTCGGCGGCCAGCGGCGCTGCTTCGGCGCTCGGCGGCGCAGCCGCGACCGCGACGGGGTAGAAGGCGATCTCGACGTCGGGATCGTAGAAGAAGCGCGTCCAGGGCGAGCCGCCCACCGTCAAGGCCTTGACCTCGCCCGCCCCGGCCTCCGCGCCGTGGCCGAAGGCGAGGTCGGCGAAGCCGTCGGCGTCCTCGACGAGCGGCGACAGCAGGAAGCCGGCCGCCGCGATGGCGGGGACGAAGCGGTACGTCCGCTCGCCGCCGTCGGCGAGCGTCAGTTGCAGGCTCAGCGCCGGCGGGCGGAACAGGGCGGAGGCGAGGCGCCCGAGGAGCGTCTTCTGCACCGTCACGCGGGCGAAGACCGGGCCGGGCACCGGCACGGCGACGCGCGCGCCGAGCTTCGCGTCGCGCGGGATCGCGTCCCCGAGCACGTCGGGCAGCGGCAGGGGCCGCCGGCGCAGGGCGATCCCGGGGCCGACGCGGCGCTGCGGCTCGTAGCGGCGCAGGAGATCGGGCCACAGCGCGCCTTCCGTCGTGTTGGGATGGCGGTCGTCGAGCGCCCCCGCGTCGAAGATCACCCAGTCCGGCGCGCGGGGGCCGGCGTAGAAGGCGGCGTTGGCGCCGATCAGTCCCGCGCTGTAGGTCGAGTAGTCCTGGAAGCTCGGGCGCGGGCGATAGTCGAGCCCGTTCGCGAGCAGCGCGCTCTGATCGGAGGGCAGCATGTCGACGCTGCCGGCGAGGGGCGGCAGGGGCTGGGCGTCGCGGATGCCGGCCCAGGCGGCCGCCTTCGCGGCGCGGGCCGCGGCGGCGAAGGCCGACGGGTCGCGCAGGAAACCCGCCCAGGCGCCCCGCTCCGCGCGGAGCACGGCGCCCATGTCGCGATACACCTCGGGCAGCGCGGCGAGGCGGGGCGCGCGCTCCGTGGCGGCCAGGAAGAACAGCGGCCCCACGACCCAGAGCACGGCGAGCGAGCACGCGCCGAGCAGGGCGGCGCCTCCGGCGGAGCGCGGCAGCACGAGCCCGACCGCGACCGCGACGCCCGCGAGGCCGAGCAGGGACCACGCGATCTGCGTGTGCGTGTCGGCCCGCACGAAGCCGGCCTTGACCGACAGGGCGAGCACGAAGGCGGTGCCGAGCGCGGCGGCGACCCGGCCCCACCGCCCGGGGGTGCCCGCGATCCCCGCCACGGCGATGAGCCCGGCGGCGCAGCACAGGAACAGCCCGAGCTCCCAGCGGCCGGGCGGCAGATACATGGCCTCGCCGTAGCCCGCCGCCACCTGGCCCTGCAGGTCGAGGTAGGCCGGCAGGTCGCCGGGCCGCTGCCCGCAGGCCAGGAAGGCCGCGAGCGCCGCGGCGAGCGCGACCGGCACCAGCACGGGCGGCCGCCGCAGCTCCAGGAGCCGCCGCGCATCGGCGACGGCGAAGACGCCCAGGGCGACGACGCCGTAGCTCGTCTTGGCCAGCCCCGCCGCGCCGAGCAGCGCCGCGCCGAGCAGCACGGCCGCGAGCGGCAGCCGCTGCCCCGGCCGGCGCACGAGGTCGAGCAGCAGCAGGGCGAGCGCTAGCGCGAAGTAGAAGCTGTCCTGGTCGAGCGCCAGCTCCGCCGCGAGGGCCGCCACCTCCGCCGCGACCGCGACGGCGATCAAGGCTCCGCCGAAGCGCCGCCCCGCCGCGGCGGCCCGCGCGAGACACACCAGCGCCAGGGCGTCGACCAGCGCGACCCCGACGAGGAACGGCAGGGCCGACGCGAGATAGCCGTCGGTGAAGTAGCGCGTCACCAGCGCGGATGCGGGGCCGTAGGTGAAGGCGAGGTCGACGCCCCAGCGGGCGTGCCGCACCGCGGCCTCGCCCAGCACCGCGATCCAGGACGGGTCGAGGCCGCTGCCCGGCATGGCGAGGGACAGCGGGCGCAGCACGGACAGCAGCGCCGCGGCGGCGACGGCCGCCACGGCGGCCAGGACCGCCGCGCCCCGCAGGGCGGAGCCCAGCGCGCCGCGCGATCCCGTGTTCGACCCCGCGCCCGTTCCGTCGCCGTGCATCGCCCGCCTGTCGTCCGCCGCCGATGATCCGGCGCGCCTCCCCTTAGCTGCTCGGGCGGGCGGCACAAAGCGGCCCGGCTCCGGGCAGTTGCCGAAGGCCGGGCTCGGGCGTTACATCCGGGCACCCTGCCGGCCGTGCCCGAGCGCCGCCGGACGGGCCGGACCAGGAAGGACACCGCCCATGATCGTCGTGATCGCGACCCTCCACATCCATCCCGAGAAGCGCGCCAGCTTCCTGGAGGACGCGCGCAGCGTGATCGCCCACACGATCAAGGAGGAGGGCTGCCTGTCCTACGACCTCACGAGCAGCATCACGGAGCCGAACGAGTTCCTTTTCGTCGAGCGCTGGGCGTCGCGCGAGGCCCTGTCGGCGCATTTCGACACGCCGCACCTCCGGGAATGGCGCCGTGTGTCGGCGGACTACCTCGTCGACCGCAAGGTCGAGGTAGTGCATCCCGAGCGCGTCGAAGTGCTGTAATCGACCGCACAGGAGCCCTGCATCCGATGCAGCAAGCCGCAGCCCCGCCCGACGACGTCTCGGAGGCCTCCTACGAGGCCGACTTCGTCCTCTGGTCGGAGCGCCAAGCGCGGCTGCTGCGCGAGGGGCGCCTGGGGGAGCTCGACATCGTCCATCTGGTCGAGGAGGTGGAGGGGGTGGGGAACTCCTATCGCGACGAGATCGAGAGCCGCTTGGCCGTGCTGCTCGCGCATCTCCTCAAGTGGAAGTACCAGCCGGGGAGCCGCACCAGAAGCTGGGAAGCGACCCTCCTCGAACAGCGCCGCCGCATCGCCAGGGTCATCCGGAGGGCGCCGAGCTTGCGGGCTTATCCGCAGGAGGTTTTCGCCGACAGCTACCTGTCGGGGCGGCTCGACGCCGCGAAGGAGACCGGCATGGACTTCACGCTGTTCCCGCCCGATCCGCCCTTCTCGCTCGCCGAAGCGCTGGACCTCGACTTCTTCCCCGTCGAGCCGGACCGCGAAGCGCGCCGCTGACGACACCCCATCCGCCCATCAGTTCTCCGAGGACGCCCCCTTGATCCGCGCAACCCGAGTCCTGCCCCGCGGCCACTGGCCCGAGGGCACCGCCGTCGCCGACGCCGTGGTGCTCGACTTCGACGACCGGCACCGCCGCCGCATCTCGATGAGAGGCACCGGCGGCCTCGACTTCCTGCTCGACCTCGACGAGGCCGTGGCCCTGCGCGGCGGCGACGGGCTCGCGCTGGACGACGGGCGCGTGGTCGAGGTGGTGGCCGCGGCCGAGCCGCTGATCGAGGTGCGCGGGCGCACGCCGGGCGACCTCGTGCGCCTCGCCTGGCACATCGGCAACCGCCACCTGTCCGCGCAGGTGATGAGCAACGCGCTGCGGCTGCGCGGCGACCACGTCGTCGAGGACATGCTGCGCGGGCTCGGCGCGAGCGTGGTGGCGATCGAGGCGCCCTTCGACCCCGAGGGCGGCGCCTACGCGGGCGCGGCGCACGGCACCGTGGACCACCACAAGCACGGCGACGGCCCCGAAGGGGCGAAGCACGCCCGCAAGCACGGCCACGACCATAAACACGATCACGACCACAAGCACGACCACGGCAAGGGCCACAAACACGACCACGATCACGGTCACGAGCACCACGGGCACGGGCACAAGCACGACCATTGACCGGGCCCGATCCGTCGCCGCTGCAGCTCTTCGCCTGGCTGTCTCCGGCCTTCCCGGTCGGCGCCTTCGCGTATTCCCACGGGCTGGAGAGCGCGGTCGACGAGGGCCTGGTGCAGGACGCGGCAAGCGTCGAGGCCTGGCTCGGCGACCTCCTGCGCCACGGCTCGGCCCGGCAGGACGCCGTGCTGGCCGCCGAAGCCTGGCGCCGCGCGCCCGCCGGTGACGCCGGCGCCCTCGCCGAGCTGAACGACCTCGCGCTCGCGCTGGCACCGTCGCGCGAGCGGCGGCTGGAGACGGGCGGCACCGGCCGGGCCTTCGCGGACGCGATCCGCGCCTCCTGGCCGGAGGCCCACTGTCCCGCCCTGCCCCGCGGCGAGGACGTCGCCTATCCGGTCGCCTTCGGGGCCGCGGCCGGAACGGCGGGCCTGCCGCTCCGCGCGAGCCTCGAGGCCCTGGCGCTCGGCGTCGTCGGCAACCTCGTCTCCGCGGCGGTGCGGCTCGGCCCCATCGGCCAGACCGACGGGCAGCGCGTCACGGCGGCGCTGCTGCCCGAGGCGCGGCGGCTCGGGGCCTTCGCGGCCGCCTCCACGCTCGACGACCTCGGCGCCTGTGCCCTAAGGTCGGACGTCGCCGCGCTGCGGCACGAGACCCTGTATTCGAGGCTGTTCCGCTCATGAGCTCCAGAAACGGGCCCCTCCGGGTCGGCATCGGCGGACCCGTCGGCTCCGGCAAGACGGCGCTGATGGAGCAGCTCTGCAAGCGGCTGCGCGACCACCACGGCATCGCCGCCATCACCAACGACATCTACACAAAGGAGGACGCCGAGATCCTGGCGCGCGCCGAGGCGCTCCCGCTCGACCGCATCCTCGGCGTCGAGACCGGCGGCTGCCCCCACACGGCCATCCGCGAGGACTGCTCGATCAACCTCGCGGCCGTGGACGACCTCAACCGGCGCTTCCCGGACCTCGACCTGATCCTGATCGAGTCGGGCGGCGACAACCTCGCCGCCACCTTCTCGCCGGAGCTCGCCGACCTCACCGTCTACGTGATCGACGTGTCGGGGGGCGAGAAGATCCCCCGCAAGGGCGGCCCCGGCATCACCCGGTCGGACCTGCTCGTCATCAACAAGACCGACCTCGCGCCCCTGGTCGGTGCCTCGCTCGACGTCATGGAGCGCGACACGGAGCGGATGCGGCGCGGCAAGCCCTACGTCTTCTCCAACATGAAGTCGGGCGACGGCGTCGACACGGTCATCGACTTCATCCGGCGCAGGGGCGGGCTCGGCGCCTGAGCGGGCGCTTGAGCTTGCCGTTAGCCTGTTCCCATTCCGGCCCATCCGTCGGATAAGATGCGCCGGAGCGCGTCGCCGCGGGATCGCCGCGGCTCCTTCTCGGGACACAGCAGAATGGCTTTCAACGGATTCCTTCGCTGCTTCGGCCGGCTGGCCCTGACCGCGGCGGTGGCGGGCGGGCTCGCGGCGACGGGTGCCCGCGCGCAGACCACGCCGGCGCAGACCACCGCCCCGGCGCCGGCCGTCCCCGCGGCTCCGGCGACGCCCGCCCCCGCGACGCCGGCTCCGCCGCCCGCGGACGCGCCCGCCACCCCGGCGCCGACCGCCCCCGCCCCTTCCGCGCCCGACGCCAGCGCCGCCGCGCCCGCGGCGCCGGGCGACAATTCCATCAGCCAGACCCTGACGCTGCAGCCCCACCCCGTGGTGCAGATCAGCGGCCAGTCGACCTGGGACGACGGCTTCAAGTCGCTCAACGACAGCTTCACCAAGCTCAACGAGCAGCTCGCCAAGGACAAGATCCAGCCGACCGGCCATCCCATGGCGGTCTTCACCGAGACCGACGACGCCGGCTTCAAATACACCGCCATGGTGCCGGTGGCGGCCGACCCCGGCGCCAAGCCCGCCGACATGCCGGCGGACGAGTCCTTCGGCCTGTCGCCCGGCGGCAAGGTGATGAAGTTCCAGCACCGCAGCGCCTACGACGACATCGACTCCACCTACGAGGCCATCACGGCCTACCTCGACGAGAAGGGCCTCGAAGCCAAGAACATGTTCGCCGAGGAATACCTCAACCGCACCAAGAGTTCGGACGACAACTCGCTCGAGGTCGACATCTACGTCTTCCTGAAGTGACGTCGCGGCGGTGCTGAGGCGAGTCCTCCGCGCGGGCGCGCCGGCGCTGGCCGCCATCGCGCTGGCCGGCTGCTCCACCCTGCCCGCGCCCGAAGGGGCGCCGCGGGTCGTCGGCGCCGGTCCCCTGCCGGTCGACGTCGAGGCGGCCCGGCGCGCCATCGCGCTCTACCGCTCGGCGCACGGGCTCGGCGCCGTCGAGGTCGACCCCGCGCTCAACCGCGTGGCGCAGCGCCAGGCCGACGCCATGGCGCGGGCCGACACGCTGAGCCACACGCTGGCGGGCGAGCTCGGCGCACGCGTGGCGGCGGAAGGGATCAAGCGCGGCGCCGAGGCCGAGAACGTGTCGGCCGGCTATCCGAGCTTCGAGCGCGCGCTCCTCGGCTGGCAGCATTCGCCGGGCCACGACGCCAACCTGCTCTACCGCCCCATCCGCCGCATCGGCATCGCGGCCGCCGCGGCGCCGGGCACGCGCTACAAGACCTACTGGGCGCTGGTGATGACGGACTGACGTCGGCGGTCCGGTCTCCGGCCGCCGAACACCGCGCCCCCCGTGTCGCCCCGGGCCGAGCGCCGCAGGCGCGAACGACCCGGGATGACGAGCGTCCAGAGCCTGCGTCCGGTCACGAGGTCCACACCGCCCGCCCGACATCCGCGGATCCGGCGCCGGGGTTGTCGCGGCCCCCGGCCCGTGCCACCTCTCGCCCATGCTCCGCTATGCCAAGATGAACGGGGCCGGCAATTCCATCCTGGTGGTGGACGAGCGCGGCGCCCCTCCGGCCCTCACGGGCGACACCGCCCGCGCCCTGTGCCGCGGGCCGCTCGCCTTCGACCAGCTCATGGCGCTGTCGGACGGCCCCGACGAGGGCGCCATCGCGGTGCGGATCTTCAACACGGACGGGTCGCGCGCCGGCGCCTGCGGCAACGGCTCGCGCTGCGTCGCCTGGTTCGTGGCCGAGACGGGCGGCGGCGACGCGGTGGTGCTCGACGTCGACGGCACCCGCGTGTCGTGCCGGCGCGACGGGCCGCTGCGTTTCACGGTCGACATGGGGCCGCCGCGCTTCGGTTGGCGCGACATCCCGCTGCGGGAGGCGGCCGACACGCTCAACCTCGACCTCGGCGACGCGCTCCAGGACGCGGGGCTGGAGCGGCCGGCCGCCGTCAGCATGGGCAACCCGCACGCCGTCTTCTTCGTGCCGGACGCTGAGGCGATCGACCTCGCCGCGGTCGGCCCCCGCTTCGAGCACCACCCCATGTTCCCGGACCGCGCCAACGTGTCCTTCGCCGAGGTGCGGGGGCCGGGGGAGATCCGGCTCAGGGTGTGGGAGCGCGGCGCCGGCGCCACGCTGGCCTGCGGCTCGGCGGCCTGCGCCACGGTGGCGGCCGCGGCCCTGCGCGGGCTCACCGGCCGGCGCGCCCGCGTGCTGCTGCCGGGCGGCGAGCTCGCGATCGACTGGAGCGCCGGCGGCCCCGTGCTGATGACCGGCCCCGTGGAGCTGGAGCACCGCGGCCGCCTCGACCCCGCGACGGGCGGCACGGCCCCGTGGTGAGCGGGCCGGGCGGCGTCGCGGTCGTCACCTTCGGGTGCCGGCTCAACATCGTCGAATCCGAGGCCATGCGGGCCGCGGCGCTCGCGGCCGGCCACGCCGACCTCACGATCGTCAACTCCTGCGCCGTGACCTCGGAGGCCGTGCGCCAGGCCCGGCAGGCGGTGCGCCGCGCCGCGCGGACCCGGCCGGGCGCGCCGATCGTGCTGACGGGCTGCGCCGCCGAGGTCGACGCCGCGCTGCGCGCCATGCCCGAGATCTCGCGCGTGCTCCCCAACGCCGGCAAGGCCGATCCCGCCGCCTGGGCGCGGCCCGGCCACGCGCCCGCCCCCGCTGCCCCGCCGGTCTTCGGGCCCGGCGCCGCGGGCGGACACACGCGCGGCTTCGTCGAGATCCAGAACGGCTGCGACCACCGCTGCACCTTCTGCGTGATCCCCTTCGGGCGCGGCGCGTCGCGCTCGCGCGCGCCCGAGCGGGTCGTCGCGGAGGTGCGCGGCCTCGTCGCGGCCGGCGCCGCCGAGGCTGTGCTGACCGGCGTCGACGTCACCTCCTACGACGCGGACGGCCTCCGCCTCGGGGCGCTGCTGAAGCGCGTCCTGCGCGAGGTGCCGGAGTTGAAGCGCCTGCGCCTGTCCTCCATCGACTGCGTCGAGGCCGACCGGGACCTCCTCGACGTGGTGGCGGACGAGACCCGCTTCATGCCGCACCTGCACCTCTCCCTGCAGCACGGCTCCGACCTCGTCCTGAAGCGCATGAAGCGCCGCCACGGCCGCGCCGAGGCGGTGGCGTTCTGCGAGGCGGTGCGGCGGCTGCGGCCCGGCATCGCCCTCGGCGCCGACCTGATCGCCGGCTTCCCGACCGAGACCGACGCCCACGCCGCGGAGTCGCTGGCGCTGGTCGCGGACTGCGGGATCGCATTCCTCCACGTCTTCCCCTTCTCGGCCCGGCCCGGCACGCCCGCGGCCCGCATGCCGGCCGTGCCGGGCGACGCCGTGCGGGCGCGGGCCGCGGCGCTGCGGGCCGCGGGCGAGGCCGCGCTGGCGCGCCACCTCGACCGCCACGCCGGCACGCGCGCTGCCGTGCTGGCCGAGCGCGGCGGCCGGGGGCGGATGGAGGATTTCTCCCCCGTGCGGCTCGGCGAGGGCGTGGAGCCGGGGCGCATCGCCGAGGTGGACATCGCGGGCCACGACGGGCGGGAGCTGCTCGCCGGCCCGTGACGACCCCTCAGCCCAGCGTCTTCTGCATCCACAGGAGGTCTAGCCAGCGGCCGAACTTGCGCGCGGCCTGGGGCATCAGCCCGACGCGGACGAAGCCGTGCCGCTCGTGCAGCGCGACCGAGGGCGCGTTCTCGGCGTCGATGGCGCCCAGCATGACGTGGACGCCGAGTGCCCGCGCCCGCGCCTCCAGCGCCGGCATCAGTTGCCCCGCCACGCCGCGGCGCTGGAAGGCGGGCGCCACGTAGATCATGTGCTCCACCGTCGCGGCGAAGCCGTCCTGCGGGCGGAACGGGCCGAAGGAGGCGTAGCCCGCGACGGCGTCGCCCTCGGCCGCCACGAGGAACGGCAGGCCCGCGGCCCGCCGCCCCGCGACCAGGGCGCGCCGGTCGGCGAGGTCGGCCGGGTGGGCGTTGTAATGCGCCGTCGAGGTCGCGACCACGTGGTTGTGGATGGCGAGGATCTGCGGCAGGTCCTCGTCCCGCGCGTCCCGGACCACGATCGTCATCGCCGTTCCTCCTCCGGTGCCGGGAGAGCGCGGCCGCGGCGCCGGGCGTTGCCCTCGGCCCAGTCGAGCTCCTCCTCGACGTCCCGGAAGGCGTCCTCGCCGATGGCGTGGTCGCGCCGCATCCGCAGCAGGGTTTCGCGCTCCGCCGCGATGGCGGCCATGCGGAGCTTGCCAAACATCCGGGGGCGCAGGTGGCGCATGGCCTCGTCCTGCAGCACCACCGAATATTCCTTGCGCAGGATGGCGGCCTCGGGCTCGTCGACGCCGTCGAGCGAGCGGATGGCGGCGCGCGTCGCCTCCTGGCGGGCGGCGGCGCGCTCGCGCTCGCCGCGGCCGTCGTCGTCGAGCCCGAGCCAGGCGAGCAGCGGCCCGAGCGTGAGGCCCTGGATCACCAGCGTGCCGAGCACCACCGAGAAGGCCGCGACGATCACGAGGTCGCGGTGCTCGGCGTTGCCGAGGGCGCCGTCGAACGGCAGCGCGAGGGCGGTCGCGAGCGTGAGCAGCCCGCGCATGCCGCACCAGCCCACCACCAGCGCGCTCTTGTAGGAGCGGAGCGCCGGCGTGCGCTGCTCGGGCGGCAGGGTGAACCGCTCGATGAGGCGCACCAGCGCGTTGTAGGTGAACGTCCAGGCGAGGCGCACGGCGATCACGGTGGCCAGGATGGCGAGGCCGAAGCCGACGTAGCGCGTGACGCCGCCGGGGATGGCGTCGCCGATGTCCTGGAGCTGCAGGCCGATCAGGATGAAGGCCAGCGCGTTCAGCACGTAGACCGCCACCTCCCAGACCGCGAAGGAGCCGCGGCGCACCTCCGCCTTCTGGACGCTCGACGTGCGGTGGGCCAGCACCAGCGCGTAGACCACCATGGTCAGCACGGTCGAGACTTCGAGCTTCTCGGCCACGATCCAGACCGCGAAGGTGGCGACGAACTGCGTCACCACCGAGATGGCGAGGTCGGCGATGCGGCCGGCGAGCAGGATGTAGAGCCGGGCCAGGGCCCAGCCGAGCGCGACGGAGCCCAGCGAGTTCAGCAGGAACAGCGGCACGGCGTGGCCGGCCGTCAGCTCCGTGCCGACCGCCGCCGCCACGGCCAGGCGGTAGACCAGCAGCGCGCTGACGTCGTTGAGCAGGCCCTCGCCTTCCAGGATTACCACGAGCCGGCGGGGCGGCGACAGGCGGCCCAGGATGGCGGTGGCCGAGACGGGGTCGGGCGGCGACACCACGGCGCCGAGCGCCACCGCGACCGACCAGGGCATGCCGGGCACGAGCCACCGCGCCACGAGGGCCACCGCCGTGATGGTGAGCGCCACGGCGACCAGCACGAGGCCCGTCACCGGGACCCAGTTCTCGCGCAGGTCGCGCGGCGAGGCGTCGAAGGCCGCGTCCAGGATCACCGGCGCCACGAACAGGGTGAGAGCGAGGTCGGGCTCGAGCCGGATCCCCGGCACGTAGATGGGCGACACCGCCAGCGCCGTGCCGGCCAGCGCCAGCAGCACCGGATAGGGCGCGCCGATGCGGTTCGCGAGCGCGGTCAGCACCGCGCCTCCGAGCAGCAGGGCGATGAGGAGTTCGAAGAGCGCCATGGCGGCAGCTTAGGCGGTGCAATGCCGCCGCGCTACCAATAGACCTGCGCCCGCCCGATCAACTGGTCGCTGTCGACGCGCCGGCCCGTGACCGAGGCCGCCGACGGATCGGCCCGCGCGTGGACGTAGTCGACCGTCAGGCGCAGGTTCGCGTCCGGATACCAGTTGACCCCCACCGAGCCGTCCCGCTCGGCGCCGCCGCGCACCGGGCCCGAGCGCAGGTCGATGGCGCTGACGCGCGCCGCGACCTCGAACACCCCCACGCCGCCGCGCGACACGCGCCGCTCCTCGGGGACGTCGACGCCCTCGAAGACCGCGTATTCGGAGGCGCCGGGCGCCTCCACGCGATACCTGCGGCCGGGGCCGTTCAGCACCCAGCCGAGCTCGGCGTAGCCGGCCTGGAACGTCCGGTCCGCCGCGCCGGCGCCCGACACGGCCGTGAGCGCAACTTCGCTCTGCAGCCGCACGGAGCCGTACTGGTAGGCGCCCTCGAGGCCGAGGCGGCCGACCGCGTCGGCGTTCCGGATCGCGCCGGTCGCGATCAGCGACCTGTTGAACAGGAAGTCCTCGGGCTTGTCGTTGAAGGCCAGCGCCGTGCCGCCCCGGTCGAGCGCGCGGTAGGAGCCCGCGACGCCGAGATGCAGCACCTGCACGGCGTCGAGCACCGGCGCGTAGGTGGCGCGCGCCGTGCCGGCGACGCCGAAGCGGCCGATGCCGGTCGCGACCGGCGTGCCGCCGAAGGCGCCGCCCATCAGCGTCCAGCGCTCGCCGTTGCCGCCGAAGCCGAGGCCGACGTCGCGCTGCGGCGAGAACGTGTCGAGCAGCGAGCGCTCGGCGAAGAGCGTGGTGTTGTTGCTTTCGAGCTGTTCGAGGCTGAACGGCTCCTTGAAGTTGCCCGCCACCACGTGGAAGCCGCCGAACGGGCGATACGACAGGTAGGCGTCGTCGACCGGCCGCGTCGCCGAGGCGAGGTCGTACTGGAAGGCCACGAGCACGTCGTCGAGCTTCAGGCTCGCCTCGAACCAGGCCCGCCGCACGGAGCCGTCCGCCGACAGGGCGCGGAAGGTCTGCTTTGGGTCGAGGTTCGCCGTGCCGAAGTCGTAGTGCAGCCGGCCGCCGATGTGGAACACCGCGTCGCTCGTGTCGGACCTCAGCCCGAGGCCCTTGGAGTCGAGCGTCGCCGTGCCGACCGTCGGCAGGCCGAGCGCGAAGGCGGGCAGGCCGGGGAAGGGCCCCGCCGTCCCGCCCTGAGACGGCACGGGCTCGGGGCGCGCTGCGGAAGGTCGGGCGGCGGCATGCTGGCGCTCCGTCCGGGCCGGGCCGCTCCGCCGTGCCCGCGACGACGGCGGCTGGTCCGGCGCCTCCGCCGCGGCCGCCGTCCCCGCGAGGGCGGCGCCCGCCGCGAGCGCCAGGGCGAGGGCGGCGCCGAGGCTCGGTGATGGGGTTCGGCGGTCCATGCGCCCATCCTGCGGCGAAGTGCGCCCGGGGGAATGCGGGCCGGGGGGGACTGCACCGGGTCGCCGGCCGGCGTTGCAGGGATGAGACGCCGGGCGGCCCACTCCTCGTCGAAGGACAGGCCGGCGGTCGGCCCGCCCGGGATCGGAGCGGCCGCGCGCCGCTCAGATCCCCTTGTCGAAGATGGCGCCGCAGGCCGGGCTGAGCTGCGTCCGCTTGGCGGTGAAGCAGGCGGTGACCTTGGCCTCGTCCGGCATGGCGTCCGGGCAGAGCGTCTTGGCGTCGAGGTAGCAGGCCCGCTCGGCCTCGGCCCGCGCCCGGTCGACCTTCTGCTTCGCCGCGGCGGGCGTCGCGGCGAGGAGCGCGGTCGACAGCAGCGCGGCGCACCACAGCGCGATGGGGGCGATCTTCATGTTCCGTCGTCTCCGCAGGGCCGGGGCCCGGTCGCGGGCGACCCTGCGCGCCGCGAATGAGGTGGGGATGAGTTCCCCCGCTGCCGGCCGGGCGCGGCGTCAGGGCGCCGGTGCGGGCGCGCGCCCGGCCGCGAACTCGGAAGGCGGAACGTCGAGGGCGTGCTGTGCCTTCGGCACATAAGCCAAGGCGTTGCTCAGGAAATGCACGCGGCACCTCGGCCATGTCGCCTTGAACACCTGGGCGATGGCGGCCTTCAAGCCCTCGTGCGCGTCCGAGATGACGAGCTTGACGCCCTTGAAGCCGCGCCGCTCCAGGCCGCGCGGGAAGTCGAGCCAGAACACGGCCGCCTCGGACGGACGCAGGCCGAGCCCCAGGATTTCGCGCCGGCCGTCGGTGTTCACCCCGGTCGCGATCATGGCGGCGATCGACACCACGCGTCCGTCCTCGCGCACCTTCAGGTCCGTCGCATCCAGCCTCAGGTACGTCCATTCGCCCTCGATCGGCCGCTCCAGAAAGGAGTTCACCCGACCGTCGATGCCGGCACACACCTCCGATACCTGGCTCTTCGAGAGGCCCTCGATTCCCATGGAGGGTACCCATCGCGGCCTGCCGCGATGAGAGCCCTTCCTGCACGAGGTCGTCCCCCTTGCGGGTCGACACGCCCTTGATCCACGCCTCCGGGATCACGGCCACCAGCGCCTGCTCGGTCGTGCGGCGCGGCTCAAGGAACGCCGGAAAGTACGAGCCCTTGCGCAGCTTCGGGATCTTCAGCTCCAGCGTGCTCAGACGCGTGTCGAAGGCGCGCGGCCGGTAGCCGTTGCGTTGCGTGGTGCGCGCCTCGCTGCGCTCGAAGCACCCCGCGCCGATCTGGCCCTCGACGTCGAAAGCCATCAGCCGCGCCAACACCTCCTCGGCCAGGCTCTTCATGGAATCGCCCCCACCGCGCTTCAGCAGCGCGTCCAACAGTGGCATGGTGTCGTCGATCATCGTGTTCTCCGGTCGATATCGAGCGTCGCAACCCGATCCTAGCCAGAGGCACGGTGGCCACCCAGGAGGCGGCGGGCTCCGCCCACCGACCCAACTCCAAAATCCCGCCACTTCCGTGGAATCTACCCCTCGAAGGCGGCGCATCGCTCAGGACAGCGTGCCTCCCAAGCCGATTAGCCTCCGGGCGACACGGGGTGGTTCACCGCGTCGAGCGGCTCGAGATCGAGGTCCGCCTCGGCGCGACGGCGGCGAAAGGCCGTCGGGTCGATGCCGTAGGCGGCCCTGAACGCGTGGGAGAAGTGGCTTCGGCTGGCGTAGCCCACGCTCGCGGCGATCACCTTCACGGGCATCGGGGAGGTTACCAGCACCTGGGCTGCGAGGCGCAGCCTCGCGCGCTGGAGGAAGGCGATCGGCCCCTCGCCGAACGTGTCGGAGAAGCGCTCGGCGAATGCGGTGCGGCTCATGCCGCAAAGGGCCGCGAGGCTTTCCACCGTGTGCGGCGCGGCGGGCGCGTCGACGATGGCCGCGACGGCGCCGGCGAGGCGCGGATCACGCAGGGCGCGGAACAGAGGGGAGTACATCCCCTGGTCCTGCAGGTGCAGCCGCAGGAAGAAGACCAGACAACGCTTCATCAGCGCCCCCGTCACGTCTGCCGTCCCGAGACCGGGTTCGGCCAACTCCTCGACCATGAACGAGAAGGCGTGCCGCAGGTGCTTGCTCGCCGAAAGGTCGCCGACGACGGCGTCCTGCAGCCGGTCGAACAGGCCGAGCGCGCCGGCATAGCGGGCCGTGATGGCGCCGCAGGCCAGCAGGATGTCGCGGCTTCCATCGCCCGCCGTGATGCGGAGGAGGCCGTTCGGGAGGAGGCCGAGCCCGTCCGCCGCGGGCAGCATTCGCGAGGCGTCCGCGAAGCCGATCGTATGCGCGAGATTGCGGGGCGGGATGACGATGCTGTGCGGCCCGAAGGCCACAGGTGGTCGGTCGCCGGCCTGGATCGTGCCGGAGCCGGCCAGGATGTAATGCACGATCAGGGCGTCCGGCACCCCTCGCTTCTCCAACCGCCACCCGTTCTGGATCTCGCAGAACGCGAAGGCGTGGACCTGGACCGACATGGTGGCGAGGATCGCCTGGAGAGTGCTCATGGACATCGAAGCCTGCTCCATGCGTGTTCCACTGACGAGGCGAGCGCGAGACGTGTGAAGGGTGATCCAGATCAATTCGCGCGCGATGATGCTGGAGTGTCGTATCGAGAGGACGCGCTCGGCGGCTGGAAAACTTACGAGACACGCAACCTTTGTACTAAGCTCCCGCAACGGATCTCGAAACAGAGCAGCATGGCGAGTCGATGCGTTGTCGAAGACAGCCCTTACACACTCTCATGATCTCTCGACATCGCCTTTGTTCATCGCGGTCCGAACCAGACGCGCGGAGGAGCCTTCGTCGGTCGTGGGATATCGACCGACCTGGTGTATGCCTGCGGATCGTTGCAGTGGACGCCAAGCTTTGAGAGATCTGCACCCGGGACCCGGATCACCTTGACCGGATGAGCTCGGGTGACGAGCCGATATCCCGCTACTTCCGAGGCTGTGTCAGATCTGCACCGCCGACAAGCGCTCGCGCAGTCGGGGAACGGCGAAATCCACGAAGGCGCGCAGCTTGAGCGGCAGGCGGTTCCGCTTGTCGTAGACGATGTGCACCGGCCGGGGCGCGGGCTCGAACCCTTCCAGGAGAAGCCGCAGGCGGCCGTCGCGCACAGGGTCGACGACTTGGTAGGACAGGGTCCGAATCAACCCCGCGCCGGCGACGCCCGCGTCGATCGCCGCTTCGACGGTGCTGACGCTCAAGCGCGATCTGAAGGGCACGGCCACCTCCTTGCCGTTCGAGGAGTAGCGCCAAGTCGTGGGAAACGACACGCTCCCGAACGAGATCATGTCGTGGCCGACGAGGTCCTGCGGGGTGACCGGCGCCGCGCGCGAGGCGAGGTAGGCCGGGCTCGCGCAGGTCACCCGGCGGACCGCGCCGAGGCGGGTCGCGATCAGGCCGCTGTCGGGCAGGTCGCCGATGCGGAGGGCCACGTCGACCTGATCGTCGAGGAAATAGGTCACGCGGTCCGTCAACATCAGCGCGACCGACACCTCCCGGAACGCCGCCAGGAAGGCGGTGACCACGGGCAGGACGTGGAGCCGGCCGAACATCACCGGCGCAGTGACGACGAGGTCGCCCTTGGGTTCGACGTACTCGCCCGCGGCGGCCCGCTCGGCCTCGTGCAGTTGCTCCAACACGGTGCGGGCCGCCGCGATGTAGGTCCGGCCGGCGGGCGTCAGTTCCAGGCCCCGTGACGAGCGGATCAGGAGCTCCGCCCTCAGGTGGTCTTCGAGATCGGACACCTTGCGGCTCACGGTGGCGAGCGGCTGGCCGAGCCTGCGGCTCGCCTTGGACAGGCTGCCGCACTCCACCGCCGTGAGCAGCACCTGCATCGCGTCCAGTCGGTCCATCGGCGTTCCAGGGGTGGGCCTCGCGGGCCGCGATCCTAAGCGGGTCTCGGGGCGGCGCCACGCGTCCTTTCGCGTCGAACCCGCGCGGCGCCCCGCCCCGTCGCCGGCGAGCCCGGAGGCCGCTACGGCGAGGGCACATGCTCGGCCATGAAGGGCAGGATCAGCGCGGCGATCTCGTCGTTCTTCTCGTCCAGCGCGAAATGGCCGGCGTCCAGCAGGTGGACCTCCGCGTCCGGCAGGTCGGCGCGGAAGGCCGTCGCCCCCGCGGCCACGAAGGACGGGTCGTTGGCACCCCAGGCCACGAGGGTCGGCGGCCGGTGCTGCCGGAGCCACGCCTGCCAGGCGGGGTAGGCCGCGACGTTGGTCCTGTAGTCATGGAGCAGCGCCGCCTGGATCTCGCGCTGGCCGGGCCTCGACAGACGCGCGATCTCGTCGGTCCAGGTGTCGGGGTCGTAGCGCTCCGGGTGCGAGGTGCCGGCGGTGTGGCGTTGTTCGGTCGCTTCCGGCGACAGGAAGGCGTCGAGCACCTCCGGATGGGCGGACGGATCCGCCCAGTATTCGGCGATCCTGGCCCATTTGGCGCCGAGCCCCTCCCGATACACGTTGCCGTTCTGGCTGATCAGCGCCTGCAGGCGCTCGGGGTGGGCCAGCGCCAGCCGCATGCCCACCGGCGCGCCGTAGTCGAAGATGTACAGGCTGTACCGGTCGAGGTGCAGGGCTTCCAGGAGGAGGTCCGTGGTCTGCGCCAAGTGGTCGAATGTGTAGGCATAGGCCGACGGCGGCGGCGCGTCGCTCTGGCCGAAGCCCGGAAAATCCGGGGCGATCAGGTGATAGCGCGTCGCCAACACCGGGATCAGCTTGTCGTACCCGCGCGAGGATGACGGGAAGCCGTGGAGCAGCACGATCGTCGGCGCGTCCTTCGGGCCGGCTTCCCGATAGAAGACGCCGACCCCGTCGACCTGGGCGCGGTGGTAGGTGGTGGTCGCGGTGGTCGAGGGCAGCGGCCCCGCCATCGCAGCCGAAGCCACGAATGCGGCCGCCCCGGCGAGCGCGGCCCCGATCTTTCCGTAGGTCATGGTTCATTCCTCGATGATGAACACCTCGGGCAACCGTGCGGGCTTCGGCGCGGTCGACCGCGGCTGGTCACGCGCGCCGCGCTTCAGCGACCGCCAGCGTGTCGATGTACTGGCGGAAGCGGACGATCCTGCCGTCATTCACCGTCCAGACGTGGGCGTAGGGCGCCTCGGCGGCTTTGCCGGTGGCGCCATGAACGCCCCGGAAGGCGCCGAGCGACACCACGGTCCCGCCCTCGGCGATGAACGTGCTGGGCGCCAGCGAGAAGCTGGCCCACTCGGCCATCAGGGGCCCGAACAGACCCTTTGCGACCGCGGCGGGCCCCCGGCCTTCGACCTTGTAGTGCCACATGGTGATCCACTCGATGTCGGGTGCCATGAGGCCGAGGGCGCTGGGCGCGTCTCCGGCGGCGAGCCGATCGTAGAAGGTGCGGACGACGTCAGTGGGGGTCATGGTCGGCCTCGTTGGGAAGGGATCGGGTGGCGCGACGGGGCCCGGCAGCGATCGGTTCGGGATCAGCCCGGATGGCGGCCGAGGAAGTCGCGGACGGCAGCACCGATCTCGCGGGCGTGGGTTTCCAGGGCGAAGTGGCCGGTGTCGAGCAAGCGAACCTCGGCGTCCGGGACGTCGCGCTTGAAGGCTTCCGCGCCCGGAGAGATGAAGAAGGGATCGTTCCGGCCCCAGATGGCCAACAGCTTGGGTGCACGCTCTCGGAGATAGCGCTGGAAATCCGGATACATGGCGACGTTGCTCCTGTAGTCGAGGAACAGGTCGAGCTGGATGTCGTCGACGCCGGGGCGCTGCGTGTAGTGCGCGTCGAGCGTCCAGCCGTCCGGCGACACCCTGGACGTGTCCGGCACGCCGTGCTCGTACTGCCAGCGGATCGAGTCCGCACTCAGCAGGCCGCGCAGCGCTTCGCGGTTCTCATCGGTCTCGTTCTCCCAGTACCGCCGGATCGGGTTCCAACCCTCGCTGAGGCCCTCCGCGTAAGCGTTGCCGTTCTGGGACACGATCGCGGTGATACGGTCGGGATGGGCCAGCGCCAGGCGGAAGCCGGTGGGGACACCATAATCGAAGACGTAGATCGCGAACCTCTTCAAGCCGAGCACTTCGGTGAAGCGGCCGACCACCTTCGCGATGGCCTCGAACGTGTAGGCGAAGGCGCCGCGCGTGGGCCGCTCCGTCAGGCCGAAGCCGGGCAGGTCCGGGGCGACCACGTGATGCGTGGCGGCCAGCTCCGGGATCAGGTCGCGGAACATGTGGCTGGCGCTCGGGAAGCCGTGCAGCAGCAGCACGGCCGGGGCGCCCGGATCGCCGGCGGACCGGTAGAAGACATCGAGGCCGTCGACGTCGATGGTGTTGTAGCGAACGGTCATCTTTCGATCCTCCGGATCCGGGGTGCACCAGCCTGGCTGGTCGGTGAGGTCAGTTTCGGACGCTTCGGCCCGTCCAGGCAGCGGGCGATTCCGGGAGACGGCCTCTCGTTCGCCGGAAGGGTTCAGGGCGGCGCCTCCCGAAGTGGGGCGCCTATGGCGTCTTCGACCTCGGTGAAAGCTTTGGGAGTGACGCGGAGGTCGCCCTGGAACGGGTGTCCGAGGGCCACGATCATCACGAGCACCAGGACGCCCGACAGCGACAGCAGCGAGGTCAGTGCGAGGTGCAGCCGCAGGCTGGCCGTACCGAGCAAGGCGGCGCACATCAGGGTCGCGGCGCCGCCGGCGACCACGACGACCCAGATCACGGGCGGGAACTGCGACTCGGCGGCGGCTCGGCGCTCGTTTCGCGCGTCGCGAAGCCGGGTGAGCCCGGCGATCAGTGCGGCCTGGAGATTGCCCGTGCCGATGTCCTGGGGATGCATCCCGATCACGACGGCGTCGGCGCGATCGAGCGGTGGGCTGCCGGCCGGAACCGCGCGGCCTTCCGCCTGGTCGGGCCATTCCAGCTCGCGCACAGCCCGCGCATATGCGGCGAGGCTGCCGAGCAGATGCGTCCGCTCGGGGTCGGGCATGGCGGCGGCGACCTTGCCCAGGTCCAAGAGGAGAGCCGCCTCGTGGCTCGCGGCCGTCTCCGCCGCGTCGAACCTTTCCCAGGCCAGCATCGCCACGAAGGCGAGCAGCACGCCGAACGTCAGCCCCACGATGGACAGGATCGCCGCCGTGAGGGCGTTGTCGCGCTGGCGCGTGCTCGCCGGCAGGACGCGCTCCATCGCCACGCCGATGAGCAGCGCCGCCCCGACGCCGCAGCCCCCCAGGGACAGGGCGACGGCCCAGATCGAGTAGCGGTAGACGGTCTCGGGATGCATGACGGCTTGAAGCATGTCGTTGCCTGCATCTCGGCGCGGTGGCTTGTGGTGCGACCCGGCACCGTCGGACGGGGATCCGATCTCCGCAGCGTGCCGCCGCCCGCGCCGTGCGCCGCTCAGCCACGGGGACTCCGAAGCGCTGCGGCGAGGTGCAGCACGGTGCGGACCAGCACGAGGCAGGGCACGACGACCGACACGACGCCCTCGGCGCCCCCGGCCCGCAAGGCCCTACAGGCTCCAGCGCAGGCCGCAGTTCGCGCAGGCGGTCGGCGGCCGGTCGGACTGGAGCGCGGCCCGGAAGTCGCGGTAGCGGGCGCCGTTCCAGATCTCGCGCAGCGTTTCCTGCGTGGCGTCGCCGAGCGTGTAGTTCTCGTAGCCGGCCTGCGCGAAGGGCGCGATGCAGCAGGGCAGCGCCCGACCGTTGGCGGTGAAATACATCACGGTCCAGGGCCGCCCGCACAGCGACCACGGGTTGCTGTCCGCCTTGCGCTCGAGGCTCAGGCCCGGCTCGGAGGCGGCCCCCGAGGCCGAGAAGACGAGGCCGAGCCGGGACGCCACGCGCTCGGCCTCGGCGATGTGCTCGGCCTCGCCGGCGGCGAGGCTCTCGAACAGCGCCTGGTCGGGCCGCGCGAGGCCGACCGCCCCCTCGTCGAAGTAGACGAGGCGCTGGAGGTAGACCTCGCGCACGCCGATGTCGGCGGCGAGGCGCACGAAGGCCGGCAGCTCGGCGACGGTCTCCTTGAGGCCCGTGAGCCAGGCCGAGACGCGGGGCCGGGCGAAGCCTTCGCGCTCCTGCATGGCGCGGAAGCGGGCGACGTTCTTCAGGATGCGCTCGAAATAGTCGACGCCGCGCACCGCGAGGTAGTTTTCGCGCGTCGAGGCGTCGAGCGACACGCGCAGCTCGTCGAGACCGGCGTCCACGAGGGCGCGGCCGTTGCGCTCGTTCAGCACCGTGCCGTTGGTGTTGAACAGCACGGTGGTGCCGCGGTCCTTCAGGTGGCGCACCATCTTCGGCAGATCCTTGACCAGCATCGGCTCGCCGACGCCGTGCAGGACCGCACGCTTGAGGTCCGGGATCTGGTCGACGATGTGGGTGAACAGGTCCCACGACAGGTCGGCCGGCGGCTCAAGCTCGACGTAGGTGCGCGGGCAGGTGGTGCAGAGCAGGTTGCAGCGGTTCGTCACCTCCAGGTAGAGGCAGACGGGCGGGCGCGCCGCCACGGGCGAGCGCTGCGGGTCGGCGGCCTCGTGGTAGCGGCGGGGATCGACGGCGGGTGGGGGCGCCGCATCGGCGAGCGCCGCGGTGGCGTCGCCGGCCCGGGCTTCGTCAAGCATCGGGAACCCCGTCCATGCCGCGCCAGCACCAGGCGTCCCGTGCCGCGGCGAGGAGCACGAGAGCCATCAGGAAAGACCACCGGAGGAGGAACGCCGGCGCGTCGGCGTTGAAGCCGTAGACCAGGAAGCTGCCCGTCGAGAGCGCGAAGGGACTCCACAGGCCGAGCAGCGCCGTGAACGGCAGCGCCAGCAGGAAATACCAGGGGAATACGGGCGTGAGCAGCAGCAGGAACACCACGACCAGCAGGGCCGTGCCGCCGAGCGACGCGGGCAGCGACGCCTCGCCCCGCCGCCGCGTCCACAGGCTCAGCGCGAGCAGCGCGGCCCCGGCGGCGACCGCCACGGCGATGATGCTTGGCAGGGCCATGCGGGCCGGGCTGCGAGCCGCCAGCGCGGCGGCGGCGAGGGCGAGCCCTGCCTGTGCGAAGGCGCAGCCGTAGAACAGGAGGTCGCTGCGCGCCCGGCCGACGGCGGTGCCGAACGTGCAGAGCGCGACCAGCACCAGCACCGCTACGAGCGCCACCGTGGCCCCGCATGTGCGGGAGCGGGACGCAACGGCGCTCACCCCGTGCATGCGGCGCCTCCCCGCGACGGGGCCGACCGGATCAGGTGAGCCTCAAGGGCCGCCAGCGCCGGGCCGCTGCCCAGCCGGCCGAGGCCGATGCGCAGGCGGTCGTCCGGGACTTGCGCCAAGGGCGAACGCCACAGGGTGGAGGGCGGCACGAGCAGGCCGGCCTGCCGCGCCAGCGCCTCGGCGAAGCGCACGGCCCCGCCGGCGCCGCGGAAGCGCGGAAACGCGAAGGCGAGGTTGGCCGGGGCGTCCGCCTCGAACAGGTCCGGAAAGCGGTCGAGCAGCGCCCGCAGCCGGCGGTGGTTGCGCCGCCCGATCGACCGCGACAGCGCCGTGATGCGGCCTTCCATCCCGAGGGCGATGTGGGCCAGCACCTCGCTCGGGCCGGACAGGCAGCTCGACAACAGGCTCTTCTGCGCCATGGCTCGGTCGAGCAGGCCCTCGTCGCGGCACGCCGCCCAGCCGACGCGCAGACCCGGCAGCCCGAACCCCTTCGACAGGCCGTCGACCGATACCCCCCGCTCGTAGCGGTCCACCACCGGAGCGGCGCCCCCCCGGGCGTCGGTCCTGCCATACACCTCGTCGTTGACGAGCCACAGCCCGTGCCGCCGGCACAGGGCGACGAGGCCGTCGAGCGCCGCCCGATCGAGCGAGGCGCCGGTCGGGCTGTTGGGGAAGTTCGCCAGCACAAGCCGGGTGTTCGGGCGGATCGCGGCCGCGACGCGGTGGAGGTCCAGCGACCAACTGCGGTCGGGGTCGAGCGCGACGCCGCTGGTCGCGCAGAGGCTCGTGACGGCGAGTTCGGACGGGCCGTAGATCGGCACGACCACGATCGCGTGGTCGTCCGGCCGGAGGGCGGCGCGCAGCACGCAGGCCATCGCCTCCTGAGCGCCGTTGCAGGCCAGGACGCCGCTGGTGCCGAGCGCCTCATAGCGCCCCGCGATCGCGGAGCGGAGCCAGGGCGCGCCGCGCGGGTCGGCGTAGCCGAGGCCGACGCCGTGCCAGCGCCGCAGATCCTCGGCCCCGGCGTAGCGCAGCAGCGTCGACAGGGGCAGCGTCTGCGAGTCGGAGGCCGCGAGGTCCTGGACCGCACAATCGGCCCAGCGGGACAGAAAGGCCGCGAGCGGGAAGGATCCCCCGGCGGAGCTGGCCCGGGCGGCGGCTTCGCCGGTGTCCGCGGGCCCGCTCACGCCGGGATGATCGGGTTCGCGGTCGCCCAAAGGCGGCGGTGCACGGGGCGGCGCGTCGCGGGAAGCCGCCGGGCAGGACGGGCCCTCATGCCGGCACGCTGTCGGGGATGCCGAGCCGGCTCAGGGCCGCGCGCGTCGCCGGCGCGCCGTAGCCGTGCGCCTCGGCGCACATCCGCCCCAGCGCGGCCGCGTCGTCCACGTCGTACCAAGCCTCGATCTCGACGAGGTCGAGGCCGATCTCGGCCGCCCGACGCCGCGTCGTCCCGGCGACGGCGTCGGTGCTCCAGGCGATGTCCGCGAACAGGCGCGCGTGGGCGCGCTTCAGGCCGAGCAGGTAATAGCCGCCGTCGTCGCAGGGGCCGAGCACGCCGCGCTCGCCCGGCTCCAGCAGCAGGCGGGCCGCGTCGATCAGGAGGCGGGTCGGCAGGGTCGGGACGTCGGAGCTGAGCACGCAGGCCGCCGCGTGGCCGCGGGCCAGCAGGCCTTCGAGCGCCTGAAACAGGCAGCGACCGAATCCCTCGACGCCGGGCGGCGCCGGCGCGGTCCCGTCGGCGAGGACGAGCGCAGTGCCGGGCGCGAGGTGGAGCTTCACGATCCCCTCGCTCCCCGCCGGCGCATAGGCGGCGTAGGGGCTGATTGGCGCTTCGCGCGCGGCGGCGAACAGGTTGTCGGTGGTGTCGCGCAGGAAGGCGGCACTCAGGGCCGCGGCCTGATCGGGCGCGAGCGGCGGGCACAGCCGCGTCTTCGACAGGCCGGCCCTGGGCGCCTTGGCCATGACGGCCACCGCGCATGTGGCGTCCCGCACCAAGCACAGCGCTCCGCCCGTGGTGCTTCCGGCGTTCAATGGAACGGTGGCACGAGGCCGACGCGGATCGTCTCGTCGGGTTTCAGATCGACCGTGGAGGCCGGCGCGAAATCCGGCAGCGCGCGCAGGCGCTCGGACGTGAGGTCCATCAGGCCGACATATTCCCCGAGCAACGCGACCGCGTCGACGGGCACGCTCACCCGCCGCGAGCCGAAGCCCCACCAGTCGACCCAGCCGAGGCCGAGCCAGTCCAGCCCGAGCCGGCCATCGAGGTGCACGACCACGTCGAGCGAGCCGTCGCCGCGGCGCACGACCGCTGCGATGCGGCCGAGGACGGGCTGCCACTCGTAGGGGGACAGCAGTTCCCGCCCGACGAGGGCGCCGACGCGGACGGGTTGGGGGAAGCGGCGATCCGAGCGGGCCGCCATCTGCGCTCCGGACATGCCGCCCGGCGGCGGCATGTTCTCGGGCAGCGGCGAGGGGCCCGGGTTCTGCGCGCGCGCCGGCAGGGCGATGACTGCGGCCAGCAGACAGGCGGCGATCGGGAGCCTCCTCAAAGGCCCGCGAACCAGTTGAAGCCGAGTTTTTCCCAGTAGCCGCCCGTGTAGGTGTTGGAAACCTCGATCGCCGTGATCCACTTGGGATTCTTGAAGCCGAGCTTCACCGCCGTGCGCAGGCGGAGCGGGAAGCCGAAGGGGTCCGCCAGCGCGTCTCCGCCGTAACTCGTCGCCAGCAGCGTCTGGGGATGGAGCGCGCTGGCCATGTCGATGCTGCTCGGATAGTCGTCCGCGGTCTTGAACGCGACGTATCTGGCGCTGAGGTCGGCGCCGACCCGCTCCAGGAAGGCCCGGAGCGGCACGCCGGACCATTGTCCGATGTAGCTCCACCCCTCGACGCAGACGTGGCGGATCACGATCTCGCGCCGCGGCAGGGCGGCGATGTCCCGCAGCGTCCAGGGGCGTTTGTCGGCGATCAACCCCGCGAGTTCGAGACGCCAGGTCTCGCCGTCGACCGGCTTCACCTTCTCGATGTCGTAGTAGGCGTTGAACCGCGGCGGCCGCAGGGCGAGCGAGGCGGGGAACTCCGGCGCGAGCTTGTTCGGGTCGAAGAGACGTGCCTGGACCCAATCGTTGAACGCGGACATGCGGAGCAGGCCACTCTGCACGGAGTCCGGCTGGGCGACGTCACAGCCCGTCAGCATCGTCAGGGCGCCGAGCGAGAGGCCGCCCCGGAGCAGGCCACGGCGCTCGAGAGTTCGGATCGCGCCGCGGTGGTCGTCGAGGATCGCCGGGTTTGGCAGGCTGGCGGGGCGGAAGGGCGACTTCATCGGGCGACCTCCGCCGGCCCCGCCGCGTCGCGGCGCGGCGGGACGCGCGGACCGCCGGCCACCATCGCCACGAGCGTGCGCGGCACGAGCAGCGCCAGAGCGACGTGGACGGTGAGGAAGCCGACGATGACAGCCATGCCCGCGAAATGAGCGACCCGCGCGCCCTGGAAGCCGCCGAACAACGCGATCAGCCCCGAAAATTGCGTGGGCTTCCACAGCGCCAGGCCCGTCACGACCTGAGCGATGCCGGCGAGGATCACGATGATGTAGAGGAACTTCTGAACGGCGTTGTAGACCGTGAGGTCCTCGTGGGCGATGCGCAGGTGCAGGGTGTCGCGCACGGTTTCGACGATCTCGGCCGGGCGGATCGGCAGGAGGCGCTCGCGGAAGCGGCCCGTGGCGAAGCCGTAGACGAGGTAGACGGCGCCGTTGATCAACAGCAGCCACATAAAGGCGAAGTGATACAGCAGGCTCTGGGCCGCCCAGGAGCCGAGCTTCAAGCCGTCCCAGAAGTAGACGAAGTGGAACACGACAGCGTCGTCGTAGATGCCCCAGCCCGAGCCGATCATCGCGATCATGGCCACGGCGTTGAGCCAATGCATGGCGCGCACCGGCCAGGGGTGAAGACGGCGGGCGCGAGGTGCAGGCGCGGCGATCACAGTTGCGCTCATGGCCGTGTGTCTCGCGAGTGGAAATTCGGACGGCGGACTTCTCTCGATGGCCATACGAGCCGGGAGGGAGGTGCCGAACACAGGTTCAGTTTCGCCACGGTCGGCGATCCTCAAGCGTCGCGGTGCTATGTAGCTGCCTCACCTGACAGCTGGAACAAGGGGTTAGCCCGGGCCAGCTCCGCTCGACTCTCTTGTGGGATCGCTTGCGGCCTTCGCGGCGTTCACACCGGCCATGACCTACACCGTCACCTTCTACGCCCTCCGGCCCGGCCTCGGCGAGATCGCTATCACGGTTCACCGGGTCGAGCGCGGTAGCCTGATCGCCTACACGGGTGCGCCCGCCGTGGCGCTCGGCGCGGCCCGCACGGTCAAGGGCGATCCCAGGCCGGACGGGTTCAGAGTGGTCGACGCATCGGGGCACATCATCCTGAACTACGTCGATAAGTACAGGGGAGGTTGAACAGCCCCCCTTGACCGACCCATTCGGCCCGTAGGCGCATCAGGAACTCAATCTCTCCTGAGTGATGAAGCTCAGCGATCATAGCGGCTATGAGGGCGTCGCTTTCCCGTCCAACGACGAGGAAGGCGCCATGGACCCCTCTGGCATAGGCCTCTGGCGCAGTGGATCGCATCGAGGCGTCAAGAAGCTTCGCGCATTCGGCTGCGGTCATGGTCAGCAAGGGCGTCATGCGTTCGCTTTAGCACAAAAAAAGCCGCTCAACCTCCTGGCGAGCGGCTCAAGTCTAGGGAGGAAACGCCCAAGAAGGGCCGCACCCGAGAGTGCATCAACAAAACGGCGTTTTCCACTGTGGGTTCCGCTGCGGTGCAGCAAAAACATATAATTTCCTTGCATACCCCTCATAGGTTTTTTCGCTCGGCCGGGCGGGCGCTTTCTGAATTTCCTCTCGATACGAGGGGGAATCCATGTCGTCGTTCGATAAGCCGAGGCGCTATTTTACCGAGGCAGCTCGCATCGCCGCGCAGGCGGCCAGAGCAGCGAAGGCCGCATCGGCGCCCGATACGTTCGGCCTGCCCGAGCTGTTTATCATCTCGGCCGGCGCTCAAACCTACACATGGGAGTTGCGCCGGTTCGGAGGCTTGGTGCTCCAGCGCGGCGCCGAGCCGTTCCCGAGCCAAGCCCTGGCCCGAGCCGATGGTGAGGCGGCACTGGCTGCGCTCTGTGCCTCGCCCGACCTGCCGACATTCAAACGGTCGTTACGGTAGTAGACGCCTGGCCGAAAGCGGAAGAACTGATGGGGCGGGCAGAGTCGAAAGGCTCCGCCTGTTTCGCGTTGTGGGCTGTCGCCGGCCCACGCCCCGACGCTCGAAATGTCACCCCAGCGCGGCGACTGGGAGCACGGGCGGCCGAGGCTGAACCCGCTCGGGGTGCGGCAGACCCGAAAATGAGAAGGTCGCCTCAGTGGGCGGCCTCCGCCTTCGGGTTGGGAAGCGCCATGGAAAACTGCACAACTTGGCGCCCATAGTGCTTCGCCACTTTGTCCCGCAGTTCTCTCATGTCCGAACAGTCCTTCGCCATACCAATCACCTCATAGCAGCGAGAGACAAGTGCTCGAACGCCAATATTCTCTGTCAATTGACGATGCCAACGAACACCGGGCGGCGGCTTGTTGTTTTTGAGGAAGTCGGCAACATCCTTGTCCAGGGTGTCATAGATCAGTTCAATGACAAGCTTACCCCACCACTTCGGACGGCTTTTCAGAGCACCTTGCCATCCGGTGAGACGGCCAAACTCTGCCCAAAGCTCATCAGGGAACATTTTTTCCCAAGCTCGAAGCTCGTCAGCGATGAAAGCACGCAACTTGACCTGCAGAGCATCTTCCGCGCGCTCGTATTGATATCCGGTAGCTTCATCTATCAAGGCCTCGAGGCCAACTTTAGCGCACGCTGAAAGGAACATGCTCGCTTTGATCGCCATCTGCCTCTGACGATCAGTCATCTTTGGATGAGTTGAAGCAGGATCTAAGGAGGCCTGCAAAGCGGCGACGAAGCCTTGGCAGATTTCGATCATCAAATCCGCAGGGAGGCCTTTAACAGCTTTCTCCAATCCCTCCACCCCGGGGAGGCGAAACGGCACCATTCTCTCGAGCACTAACTCATTGTTTACAAAAGGTTCTAGGGCTCTGACGCCCAGATATTTCTCGAGGGCTCCACCCCCCTTAATCCCCGTCAAAAGCTCGGTCGCCGAGGTTCTGCCGATGATCTTTTCCCCGTTGTCGAGGACGTAGCACGGCACCTCGAGCCCGACGATGTTCAGCGCCCCCCGCCACCGCGCCACGGGCATGGTTGGTGCCGGCTCGAGGACTTCCTCATCTTCAGGCAGTTCAATAGGTTTAGCCCATCGTGCTTCGGCAGCCCTCTTGGCCGCCTCGGAGCGGTCCGTTTTCGTGACTCCCCTCCATCGTGCTTTGCCGGCCTCGACCCTGACTTCGTCCTTCTCACCGTTGTCAGCCATGCTTGCATACTCCGATTATGCGAGCATAATGCGCTTGCACGATGCGAGATGCAAGGTATGCTGACTGTGCCGAACGAAAAAGGCCGCTCGCCCTGGCAGGGACGAGCGGCCTCATCGTGGAGTGATCCGTCAGACGCGAAGCGCAGCGGCGAGTGATCGCCTCTGCACTGGGCTAGAGCCGGAGCGGGGTGCGGCTTTCCATCCAACGCCCCGAGGGTTCGACTCCCTCCTAGTCCACGCTGTCTTTTACCATTTCAGCCCGTGGCGGGTCCAGCGCCGGGCTTCGGACCGATGACGCCCAATGTCGTTTCGCCTTCAACGAAAGCGATCCCTCGCCCTTCGAGGGCAGCTCGCATTGCCCCTAGATTATTCGAGATCGGAACCCGCCGACCCTTCTCGAAATCTCGAACCGTCGAAAGCGAGACGTTCGCGGCGGTGGCAAGCTCCTGTTGCCCCCAGTCCAGCCATCCACGGGCCGCTCGGCTCTGTTCCGGTGTCAGGATCGGGGAAGGCATCGTCATGCGGGCCTAATACGGTTTCGCGCCGCCCACGTCAACGTTTTCTGTTGACGCCAATGCTTTCCACGCTTATCACTGAGGTCAACGGAAAACGTTGGTCCTCTCGCCGTGCCCCAGCACTTCCTCCTCTCCAAAGCCGCAAGGAGCCTGAGCCTCGCTCGGGTCGCCCGGCTTTCGGATGAGGAAGCGCATGACGCCTTCCGGCTGATCCGCTGGACGGAGACGAAGGGCGAGGCTGTGTGCCCCCGCTGCGCCTGCGCCGCCACCTACGCCTATAAGGCCCGCAGGCTTTGGAAGTGCAAGGCGTGCTCGCATCAGTTCAGCGTGACGAGCGGCACCATCTTTGCCTCCCGCAAGATGCCCATCCGCGATATCCTGATGGCCATCGCCATCTTCGCCAACGGCGTGAAGGGCCACTCCGCGCTCCAGCTCTCCCGGGATCTCGACTGCCAGTACAAGACGGCCTTCGTCTTGGCCCATAAGATCCGCGAGGCCATGACGGCCGAGGACGCCGAGCGCACCGTCTCGGGCGAGGTGGAGGTCGATGGCGCCTACTTCGGCGGCTACGTGAAGCCGGCCAACGAGAAAGAGAACCGCGTCGACCGCCGCAAGACCCAGCACCAGACTGGCAAGCGCAAGGTGGTTGTCGTGATGCGCGAGCGGGGCGGCGAGACGCTGCCCTTCGTGTTCCGCTCCGAGGCCGAGGCGGTCGCCACGATAGGCCGCAAGGTGGCGCCGGGCTCGACGGTCTATGCCGACGAAGCGGCCGGCTGGGATGCGCTGCACGACCGCTTCCTGACGAAGCGCATCAACCACTCCGAAGCCTATTCGACGGCCGAGGCCTGCACCAACGGCGCCGAGTCGTTCTTCTCCCGCATCCGCCGGGCCGAGATCGGCATCCACCACCACATCGCCGGCCCCTACCTCCAAGCCTACGCGGGCGAGATGGCGTGGCGGGAGGACAAGCGCCGGGTGTCCAACGGTGAACAGTACCTCATGATGACGGAGGCGGCGCTCCGCCACCCTGTCAGCCGCGTGTGGAAGGGCTATTGGCAGCGAACGGCGCACTGAGCCGCGTCGCTGTAGACGGCCCTCACCGGCCGTCGCATGATGCGGCATGAGCTACGTCGTCACTGGCATCGCCTTCATGGCAGTCTGCGTCGCCCCGTTCGCGTGGCGGATACTCCGCGACGCCCCCACCGTCGTCAGCGGCGAGCCGGTCCAGCCCGAGTTGAGGGGGCCTACCGGTTTGGCGACGGGCGATTACAGCGGGCTTGCGGCCGGGGCCGATGGCGGCCCGGCGGACGGGGATGGGGGCGGAGGCGGAGGCGGAGCGGGTCTCTCTTGACCAGATCCGCTGCGTCGCCGCCCTGGCCCTCGCCAAGGCCATCAGCCCAGATTTCGTGGGGTACTGGCAGCGGCATCGGGCGAGATGATGGGATGTCCCAAGTTCTTTAATGAGGACTTACTGCCAGAGATCTTTTAACGTCGGTCTGCGATATGGGGTGCGATAGTCTCTCGGCAAATGAGCGTACATTAGTTTTAATGGCTTGCATATCTAGTGGACCGATGACCATACCGGCCGATATGATGCATCCTATGATTTCGATAACAATCATACCGGCATATATTTTTGCGAGATTGTCGGTAATCGACTTTTGAGAGATCGACTTTTTTATGTCTTCCGAAAGCATCATTGAACCAAAATTTCTTTGTCCCCCTGTCACGGCGACAGCAAAATTTGATCTCGGAGAGTTGAAATTAGGAATCGTATTTAATAAGCCAAGCTCCCTTTCGATCAGCATCTTTTTATAATTAGCCTCCCTGATGTACTTTTTTCCCGTCGATAGCGTCTCGATAGCGTATGATGTGATGGCAACAGCAACAGCGAAAAGGCAGAAAAGAAAAGCGGAGTCCACTCGGTTCTCAGAAGCTACTTTGATAAATCCCACACCGGAGGCGATGATTGCCGATACGAGTGTCAGGAAAAACTTGTTCCTATCCCATGATAATTGTACGTTGAATCTATATTCGGCAATCGCCGAATCGTAGACTTTGAGGAGTATGTCCTTGGATGGGCTGCTGTCAGGCATTCGATTGGTATAGGCTAAAGACGCGCAGAAAGGTAGTGGTGAATTTTTCTGGAAATCGATTGGTGTTCGCGGACAGCCAAGACCGTGTTTTGTATACAAGTTTTGCAATTTCGTCTTGATCGAAACTCTCAATTTTGTCATTGTAGCGGCATGTAAATACCTTGACGAATTTATGAGACTTTTCGTCAAGCATATCTATGTCGCCAATTTCATGCAGATTAGAATAGATACCAAGCTCCTCAAGCATCTTACGTCTAGCAGCTTGAATGTATGACTCTCCCGAAAGAAGGTATCCCGCTACAGATGATCCTATCTTATTAGGGCTGCGCGTGTGGTCGCTAGGAAGCATTTGCAATACAAGGCGTCCAGACCTGTCGATGACGATAACATGAACAGTTCTAAAATTTTTTCCTTCCCTCAATAGATTGTGCCGATAGTCACCACCAATCGTCACGTTTCTATCGGAAACGACATCAACGAGGACGTTTGGCTTTGCTCTCGACATTGAAGGTATCCAGATCTCGATGTCACCATAGCATTTTCCGAAAGGCATGTCGGGTCGGAGTCCGGCAGTTGCCGCTATTCACAGGCCAGCTGTGGAAAGTGAATTTTTACATTGACAGCTTCTGAAAGATATGAGCCACATCCGCAGTCGCGGGGGTATGTTAGGTGCGGATCGTTCCCGACTTTCATGCTTCAGTTGCGTTGATGGCTTGCATTGCAAGGCCAGCTGCCACACAGCCCCCGGCCCGCTTCCCTCCTTGAGCACCCGCCCACCTTCACCCTGTTTGCGCCGCGCCATTGCATGTTGCATCGCAGCATGGCCCGATGTGGCCGGCGCTCACCTGTAGGAGGGCGGAGCGCTACACGGTCCTGCTCAATCCCGTGCCCACGGCGGGTGGGGCCGTGGCCGGTCCTGCGGCTCCACTCCCGAGATCATCACAGCGCAGGAGCGGAGCCGCAGAGGCCCGAAGGCCGCAGATCCGATAGCGCGTTGAACCTGCATCACATTAGATGACGCAGAGGAAAGCCGCTTCCATCGACTGGCTGTCTCAATTTATTGTCTGGGCGTCTCAGATTACGCCAGCCGCCACACGCTCGCCTTCTGCCGCTCCCCGACTCACGCCCGTCATTCAGCCCTCGACGCCTCGCCTCGCCGGGGAGCGCAGCCATCACGGTCTGAGCAGGCGATAGGACTCCGCCAGCCTGCGGCGGCTATCGGCGATGTTGGAATTCATAGATTGAAGCGAGCGCCCGGTTTCCGCCAGTTGGCGCCAAGCCGCCGCGATCAGGGCTTGGCTGTCTGAGACAGGCGACGACGGGGGCGTAACGGGAGAAGGCAGCATGACGCGCTCCACGGATCTGTGTCAGACGGTCGCATGCTGAACTTATGTTAAGCTGGCGTGGTGGTCCATGGCGCCGGGCGTCGGCCTTCTAAGCGCTGTAGAGAGCCTTGCGCCCCGGTGTCTTGCTCCCGCATCGTCCTTCCTGTCGTGGCGATCCTCGCCCGTCCCGCGGCCTCGGCGTTCGCCTTTGCGCCGGGGCTGCGGTCTTCGCCTCAGTGCAGATTGCCTCGCGGGCTGTCGCTGTCCCTCGCACCTCGCGAGACGTCGAAGTTGTAAACTACAGATCCAGCCTCATCCACGGACTGCACCATCAGCCCACCTTGCTCCGAATGCCGTCCAACGATGGTCGCGAGGATCTTGGTTGTGATCCTGAGGCCAGCGGGGATGAGATCGTTTTGGCTCGGCAGTTCGATGGAACCGACATGCTCCCGGCCGTTCGCGCTCACGAGATAAAAGTGGAACTTGGGCACGCCTGATTTCCCACCGCTCGGAGATATGCGCGCTCCCCTCGGCCGACGACTCCCGAGCCGCAGTCGTCCCTACAAATGATAATGCGATTGGAGCAGACTGCGCCATAGCGGTCTGGGGGGGGATCGGCGGAGCGTGACGTCCCGACGCACCTCGAACTTGCCACCACAAAATGTGTTTCAGCCCTCGTATCGGGAGGGACACATTGGAAGCGGTTGCGATTGTCGGGTTCGTGCTCGTGGCGGCTGTCCTGATGACCTTGCTCATGTGGGAGTGAGGGCAGAGACTACGCCAGCCGCCACATCGCCCCCGAACCCTTTCCATCCTTGAGCACCCGCCCGCCTTCACCGAATTTGCGCCGCACCATTGATTGTGGCATCGCAGCATGGTCCTGTGGCGCTGGCACTCACCTGTAGGACGGCGGAGCGCTACACGGCCCCGCTCGATCCCGTGCCCACGGTGGGCGGGGCCGTGGTCCTATCGCCTTTGCAGCCTCACCCCTGGCCCGTTTCCATCATCGGCTAGGAAGCGCACGCCCTCCGTCTCGGCGGCGTCCTGCATCATGCCCACGGTATCGGCCGACACGGGTTGATCTCCCTCGCACTCAAACCGCTTTACCGTCGAGATCGACACCCCAGCAGCCTTGGCAAGGTCCAGCATGGACCAATTGAGCATGCCGCGAGCCGCGCGGATCTGAGCGGGCGTAGGCTTGGACACTGGGGCCCCCTGTCGTGATGTCGCGGGTGCAACCTCTCGCACATCAGTATTGTGTGCAACTCTACCCTATGGACAAATCCCGCTCAGAAAACCTGTTTTGGACACCTTGTCGCACCCTCCGCTAGGGCGTCCTGTCGGTTGAAAGGACAGGACCCGCCAACCCCTAGCCGCAGAGTGAGAACGTGCCCCGCTTCTACTTCGACCTGCATGACGGCCCAAACTGCTCAACCGATGAGTTTGGCGACGAATTCGATAGTTTCGAAGATGCTCGCCAACACGCGCAAGCCATCCTGGGCAATCTTCTTGAAGAGGAGCTGCCGGATGGCGAGGAGCGTAGCTTTATGTGCGAGCTGAGGGACGGCAATCGCGACGTGCTCTATCGCTGTCGGCTCAAGTTGCAAGGTGAGCGAGTGAAGAGGACAGAGCCGCTGACATAACTACGCCAGTCGCCACACGCTCGCCTTCTGCCGCTCGCCCACCTTCCGCACGGCCCCGCGCAGCGACATGCGCTTCATCGTGGCGCCGACCTTGTGCGAGACCGTGAGGCGGAGGCGGGTGTCGTCCTGATCCCAGCCCTCGGCCGTGATGACGTGCCGAGCGAGCTGGCGGGTGCACAGGGGCTCGGGAGAGGCTTCCAGGGCCGCTTTGCACAGCGCGAACACGTCCGACCGACGCATGGCCTTCGCGGCGCCGTGGTAGACCGTAGCGGGCCTGTCTATGGCCGTGGGATCGAACAGGCGGACCGTCGCGGCGATGTGGAGGAGATCGGCCCGAGCCTGGCCGAGGCGGTCCTCAAGGCTCTTGATCTGGGCTTCGATCTCCGCTCGCTTGAGGAGGAGTTGGGTGACGATGAGAGGCTGGGACATGGCTCGGCATCATCGCCGATCCGTTCCGGCCGGGGCAGATGGGTTTAGGTGAGCTTGCTACCTAAGACCGAAGCGTCGTGACGGTCGTCTCGACGGCTATGAGCGTGACGGAACACCGTCCGAGAGGTCGATGCGTGCCGACCCTAGCCGGTCGCGAGCGTCTCGAAACCGTTTTGCGCGTGCGGCATCGTCCGGAAAAGGTGTGGTCGCGTCTACACCGCTTCAGCCGGCGGACAGCCGTGCGCATCGGCGTAGCCCCGTGATGATCGTCCGCCACCGATCGATCATCGCAGAACCGTGCAGCGGCATGTTGAGGTCGCGGACGATGTGACAGGCTTCGTTCAAGGTCGATCCCCGGAAGCCGTGCACGGGGCGCCTTCCGGTCACGGTACGTGCGAGCGTGACAGGGGCCGGCGACTCTATGGCAGATCACCCGACCTACACCGTGGGCGAGCCGCGCATGCGGTCAGACGTACCGTGATTGTCTCAATCGGGATGGCGGGCGGGCTCGATCCTGCCGGTGTCGATGAACTGGCGGTGCCGCACGATCTTGCCGTCCCTCACCTCCCAGATGTGGGAATAGTCGACCTCCACGCGCTTCCTGGTCCGTATCCCTGCGGTGAAGGCCGCCTTGTGGAAGGGGCGTCTCGCGGCTGAGATCTGCCCTTATTGACGTCCATAAGGTCAGAGCCTTGGCCCAGCAGCTCAACGTTGTCGAACTCGGCCGCCGCCGTCGCTGGTCCGAGGACGAGAAGCTCCGCATCGTGATGGAGAGCCTGGAGGCACCGCGGCTGGTGTCGCCGACGGCTCGCCGGTACGGCATCTCCCGGTCGCTGTTGATGGCGTGGCGTCGCGCGCTGAAGGTCGAGCGTGCTGCTCCCGATCCGGCGCCGGCCTTCGTGCCCGCCGTGGTGGTGCCCGAAACCCTTTCCGAGGCCAAGCCAATGGCTCGAAGGGCTCGGCGGCAGGCCGCGCAGGGCCGCATGGTGATCGAGGTGGGGCGGGGGCGGCGCGTGGTGGTGGACGGCGCCGTGGACGCCGAGGCGCTGGCCCGCGTGCTCGACGTGCTGGACCGGCGATGATCCCGGCCCCGTCCGCCGCCCGGGTGTGGATCGCGGCCGGCCACACCGACATGCGCCGCGGCATGAACGGCCTGTCGCTGCTGGTGCAGGAAGGCCTCGGGCGCGATCCCTTCGCGGGCGCCCTGTATGTGTTCCGGGGCCGGCGCGGCGACCTGATCAAGTGCCTGTGGCACGACGGGCTGGGCCTGTCGCTCTACGCCAAGCGCCTGGAACGGGGCCGGTTCGTGTGGCCCGCGACGGCGGGCGAGAGCGTGGCCATCACGCCGGCGCAACTCGGCTATCTGCTCGAAGGCATAGACTGGCGCCATCCACAGCAGACTTGGCGACCGAGCCGAGCAGGATGAAGACGGGACTGTTATCAACACTATCGATGCTCGCCACTCTGGCGTTGTTCGAAGAACTATGATCGGCTCTGTTCATGGCGAAGCGGCCCAAGTCCGAGAAGATCGACGTCGAAGCGCTGCGCGCAGCCCTCGCGGCCGCCGAAGCCCGCGCGGACGAAGCCCGGGCCGCAGCCGATCGCGCCGAGGCCGAGGCGGCCGCGGTGAGGGCGCAGCTGTCGGGCGACGCCGCGTTGATCGCCCACCTGCGGCTGGAGATCGCCAGGCTCAACCGGACCCTCTACGGCCAGCGCTCCGAGCGCACGCAGCGCCTCATCGACCAGTACGAGCTGCAACTCGAGGAACTCGAGGCCTCGGCGGCCACCGACGCCCTCGCGGCCGAGAAGGCCGCTGCCAAGGCCGCGATACCGGCGCCGACGGAGCGTCGGAAGCCGTCGCGCCAGCCCTTCCCGGCCCACCTGCCGCGCGTGCGCGTCGTGGTGCCGGGCCCGGGCGCTGCCCGTGCTGCGGCGGCACGCGCCTGTCCAGACTCGGCGAGGACGTCACCGAGACGCTGGAGGTGGTGCCGCGCAGCTGGACCGTGATCCAGACCGTGCGCGAGCGCTTCGCTTGCCGCGCCTGCGAGGGCGTCAGCCAGACGCCGGCGCCCTTCCACGCCGTGCCACGCGCATGGGCGGGGCCGAGCCTGCTCGCCATGGTGCTGTTCGAGAAGTACGGCCAGCACCAGCCGCTGAACCGGCAGGCCGAGCGCTACGCCCGGGAAGGCGTGCCGCTCAGCCTGTCGACCCTGGCCGACCAGGTGGGCACCTGCGCGGGTGTGCTGGAGCCGCTGTTCCGGCTCATCGAGAAGCACGTGATGGCGGCGGGGCGGCTGCACGGGGACGACACCACCGTTCCGGTGCTGGCCAAGGGTAAGACCAGCACGGGCCGCGTATGGGTCTACGTGCGCGACGACCAGCCCTTCGGCGGCGCCGATCCCCCGGCGGCCCTGTTCCGCTATTCGCCCGACCGGCGGGGCGAGCACCCGCAGGCGCACCTCGCCGGCTGGACCGGGGTGCTGCAGGCCGACGCCTACGGGGGCTATGGCAGGCTCTACGAGGGCGGGCGCAAGCCCGCGCCGATCATCGAGGCCGCGTGCTGGGCCCACGCGCGGAGGAAGTTCTTTGAGCTGGCCGACATCGAGGCCGCGGCGCGCCAGAGGGCCCGCAAGAAGGTGGCGGTGATCGCGCCGCTGGCGCTCGAAGCCGTGCGGCGCATGGACGAGCTGTTCGCCATCGAGCGGGAGGTGAACGGCCGGCCAACGGCCGAGCGCCTGGCGGCGCGGCACGAGCGCTCCGCCCCGATCGTGGCGGCCTTGGAAGGCTGGATGCGCGCCGAGCGCGCCCGCCTGCCGCGCGGTGCCGAGGTGGCCCGGGCCATGGACTACATGCTCGAGCGTTGGCCGTCCTTCGCCCGCTTCCTCGACGACGGGCGCGTGTGCCTCAGCAACAACGCAGCCGAGAGGGCCCTGCGCGGCTTGGCTCTGGGCCGCAAGGCGTGGCTGTTCGCCGGCTCGGACCGCGGCGGACAGAGGGCGGCCTTCTTCAACAGCCTGATCGTGACGGCGAAGCTGAACGACGTCGACCCGCAGGCCTGGCTGGCCGACGTGCTCGGCCGCATCGCGTCTCACCCGGCCCAGCGCCTCGCCGAGTTGCTGCCGTGGAACTGGAAGCCGACCTCGGCCGCCCCGGCGAGCCTCGACGTCGCAGCCTGACCCGGACGCTCAGCCCCGGGCCTTCCCGACCCGCGATCACGCCGCGACGAAACCCGCAAGCCCCGTTTCCGCGGCCCTCGCCGTAGGCGTACCCTGGTCCTCCGGTTCGTGCCTTGGAACCGCCCCACCGACACGACCTTGTCGCCATCGCAGATGAACTCGTGCGGCGTCAGCGTGTACGGCTCCCATTCACGCATCGCGGGCAGGAGCATGCCTTCGAGAACCTTCTGCGGGCCGCGGCCGTCGACCACGTAGTCCATCATGGTGATCCACTCGATGTCGTCGGATATCAGGGCGAGGGCGCCATCCGCATCGCCGGCAGTCAGCGTCGCGTAAAGCTGCTTCACGATCTCAAGAGGTTTCGCCATCGCGGTCAGCCCGTGTCGCTGTCATTGGCCCGACATCGGCGGTCGGGCTCCCGGCGACCAACTACCTTCCTTCCGTTCGAGGGGCGTAGCCGCTCAGATGGGTAGGCGCCCTTCCGCGATGTGGAAGGGCCGGATAGGTCCAGGCGCGCCGGCCAGCATTCGGGACATCGACCACCGCGGCGCCAATGCGCACCGCCGCACGTGCTGCGTGATCTGCCGGACGTGTGTCGCCGTTTTCAGCGGCTGGCACGACAGGGATGGCAGCGCGCGGGCGATCTTCGATCAGAAGAGGCCGCCGTGGTCCCGTCCATGGCGACCCTTCCATCTTCGGCCAGCGACGCGAGAGATGGCCGGGCCATGGCGCGCGACCGACGATTCTCTCGGAGCCTCCGGTCGCCTCGGCCGTGCTGTCGCCGGGCCAGCGCCGGACAGCTTCGCCGATGCCAAGGTGGTCGCTGTCGCAGATCGCACCTGGTTCGGACGATAGCGGACGCTTTCGACATCAAGGACGCTCTCCGGTCCACTAAGCTTCGAGCTGGACTTCCCGGAGGCTTCCATGAACTTTCTGCGCACATCGGTGATCGCTGGCCTGACGCTCGCGACGACGGCCCTGCTCCACGTCTCACCCGCACTCGCGGCCCACACCTATCTCGAAAACAAGAACGGCGTCTCCTACCAAGTATCCCCCGCCATGATGCATGCCATCGACGTGATCGTCGCGGAGAAGACGAAGATGATGCGTCGCCGGCGCTGAACGGCATGGAATAGCGGCGCCGTTTCGATCGGACCGGTGTGCCCTGGGTCCGGCGACGCCTCCGCAGGCTCCCGGATCGATCCGCCCTGAGCGTCATCTGACAGGGTCGGTGGAGCGGCGCGACGTCGGTCGGGGTCGAGAGTCGACCCTGACCCGCTTCGCCGGGCGGCCGCTATCGCCGCAGATGGCAGCAAGGGAGGCAATATTGAACGCCGATAGTGGGTCAACTTCCGGTTCTCTCGCGCTTCCCGTGCTGTTTTGGCGTCACGCGGCCTCCAGGACGCGGGCGCGCAGGAGCGGGAAGCCGGCGCGGCCGTACATGGACCGCTTGATGGCCTTCGCGCGGTTGATTTGGCCCTCGGCGGGGCTGGTGGTCCAGGGCGTGTCGAGGGCGGCCTGCACAGCGGCGCGGTCGCGCCCGAGCCCGGCCGCGAAGTCAGCCAGCTGCGTGTGGACCGCGTCGGCGAGGACCCGGTAGAGGCTGTCGTCGCCCTCGCGGCGCAGCAGACGGCCGAGGCGCTTCGCGATTGCAGCCGCTTGGCCGAGCGCCGGGGCCTGCGCGAGCAGCCGGGCCAGGAAGGCGCGGTCGCCCTCCGGCACGGCATCCGCCTCCGCGGTCAGCAGCCTCGCCATCTGCCGCGGCGAGGGCGGCTCGCCCGCCATGTGGCGTCGGGCCTTTCCGTCGCTGGCCGTGACCGTCTCCGCTCTGCGTCGCCGCGCCCAGCCCCGGACAGTGGAGTAGGCGCCGGTGAAGCCGAGGCCGCTCACCTCGCGCCACAGCAGGGCGGCGTTGCTGCAGCCCTCGGCCCAGCGTCGGTCGAGATGGCACGCGTAGGCCGACAGCACGCCACCGCGCCGGGGTGGCTTCGCCCAGGTCGGGGCACAGCCGAGCGCCAGCCAACGGCGGATCGTCTTGCGCTCGGCGCCGAGCTGGGCGGCGATGCGGGCGATGGGCACGCCGGCGGCGCGCAGCCGCGCCGCTTCCTCGAAGCGGGCCTGCCGGCGGGCGAGCGACGCGGCGCTGGCGCGCTGCGCCCGGGTCGGGCGGACGGGCTTCGGCTCGGGGTCGGGCTCTGTCCTCTCCGGCATGAGGACAGGGGTGTCCCGCGCGGCCCGTCGTGCGGCCGCGCCGTGGCGATCGCACAGGGCCCGCATGGCGTCGCCGAGGTTGCGGAGCATGTGCCACCGATCCGCAACCTGCACGGCATCGGGCGCGCCCTGGCGTGCCCCGTCCGCGTAGGCGCTGGCGCGGTCGCGCGCGATCACCTCGATGCCGCGGTGTCGGCGCAGCCATTCCGCCAGCGTGCCGGCCTGCCGGTCGGGGAGGAGGTCGACGACGTCGTTGCGCTCGAGATCGACCAGGATGGTGCCGTAGCGGTGCCCGCGCTTCCACGCCCAGTCGTCGACTGCGAGCACGCGGGGCGTCCCGGGCGGCATTGCCTCGGCCGCGGCCCGCACCACCATGCGGCGCAGCGTGTCGGCGCTCACCGGCATGGCCAGGCGCTCGGCGAGGCGGGATCCGGGACAGCCGCCGAGCGCGAAGCCGAGGCAGCGCTGCACCGCGCCGAGCCGTTCGGTGCGCCGGGCCGCCAGGGCTGCGACGCCGGCGAGGCGCTCGGTAAACGTTTGGCGCGGGCACGCGGGCGCGAGGCAGCGAAAGCGCCGGGCCTGGACATGGAGCGCGACGGGGCGACCCTGCCAGGTCAGGTCGAGCATGCGGCGCTCGTAGCGGCTGTGGAGGCGGCGAGACGGGGCACCACAGTCGGGGCAGCAGGCGTGCTCGGCGAGGGGGCGGGCCACGATGGTGACGCAGTCGGGTGTGGGCAGGACTCGCACAACGGTGAGGCCCGCCGGGATCAATGGCAGGAGGCGCTTGGACATGGACGTGAGAGGGGAGGAGTGTTCCCCCTATGTGCTCATCGTCGCTGCCTGCCGCCATCCGACAGCACGGGAAGCGCGGGAGAACCCAACTTCCGACGCCGGATGATAAAGGGATCGCGCCCGAGGCCTTTCTGCACGACCAGCGAGAGCCCATCCATGCCGCGGCGCATGTCGGTGTGGCCGGCCGCGACCCACACCCGGGCGGTGGACAGGACCGGGATCATCGCCGGTCCAGCACCGCGAGCACGCGGGCGAGCACCTCGGCATCGACGGCACCGTCCACCACAACGCGCCGGCCCAGCCCTACCTCGATCACCATGCGTCCCTAGGGCGTTTTGACATTCAGCGCAGGGCGAGAACGATGCTTGCCGCGTAGATCATAGCGCTGAGAGCCTTCTCTGATTGGGGCTCTGCGGATTCCGATCGAAGCCGGCCACTGATTCCGAGATGAAGCCGGCCGCCATTCCGATTTGATGCCGGCCACCGTTCCGAGATGAAGCCGGCCACCCTGATCCGGCAATAGCGTCCCCGCAGGTCAGCAACCGCGGCACCCTGCCTCGCCCCCCCACGCGAGGAGATCGGGATGCCGGCCAGGAGAGAGCTGACGATGCGACAGATCCGACACATGCTCCGGCTCGCCCGCGACGGGGTGAGCGCCCGCGAGATCGGCCGAACGCTCGGCATCGCGCGGTCCACCGTCCAGGACAACCTCGCCCGTGCGTCAGCGGCGGGCTTGGCTTGGCCGATCGATGAAGAGATCACCGACGCCGTCCTCGAACAGCGGCTGTTCGACCGCGTCGGCGTGAAGCAAGGCGTCAGACGACGCGTCGAGCCAGACTGGCCGTCGATGGTGCGCGAGATGCGCAGGCCCGGCGTCAACCTGATGGTTCTCTGGGAAGAGTATCGTGTATCTGAGCCCGGCGGCTACGGTTACTCGCGCTTCTGTGATCTTTACAGGAGTTCGAACGCCGTGTCACGCCGGTGATGCGCCAACACCATGCCGCCGGCGACAAGGTGTTCGTCGACTATTCCGGCAAGCGCGTGCCCATCGTCGATCCCGCCACCGGCGTGGTGAGACAGGCCGAGATCTTCGTGGCGGTGCTGGGCGCCTCCAGCCTCACCTACGCCGAGGCGACGTGGACCCAGGCGCTGCCGGACTGGATCGGCGCCCACGTGCGCCTGTTCGACTTTCTGGGCGGCGTGCCGCGCCTGGTGGTGCCCGACAACCTCAAGAGCGGGATCAACAAGGCGTCCTTCTACGATCCGGAGATCAATCGCTCCTACGGCACCATGGCCGAGCACTACGGCATCGGCGTGCTGCCGGCCCGGCCGAGGAAGCCGCGCGACAAGGCCAAGGTGGAGAACGGCGTCCGCTTCGCCCAGAGCTACATCCTGGGACGCCTGCGGGCCAGACGTTCTTCTCGCTGGCCGAGTGCAACGCCGCCATCGCGGCCATGGTGGAGCGCATCAACGCCCACCCCATGCGCCGCCTCGGCACCACGCGCCGGGCGCTGTTCGAGGCCGTGGAGCGGGCCGCCCTGCTGCCCCTGCCGTCGGCACCCTACGTCTTTGCCGAGTGGCGGCTGGCACGGGTCAACCTCGACTACCACGTCGAGGCTGCCGGCTTCCTGTACTCGGTGCCCCATGCGCTGATCCGCGAGCAGGTGGACGTGCGCCTGACGGAGCGCACCGTGGAGGTGTTCCACCGCGGCCAGCGCGTCGCCGCCCACGACCGGCGTTATGGCGGCGCCCGGCACGGCACCGACGTCGAGCACATGCCGAGCGCTCACCGGCGCTACGCGGAATGGACGCCGGCCCGCTTCGAGCGCTGGGGCCGGGAGATCGGCCCCGAAACCGAGGGCCTCGTCATCGCCATCCTGCGCGGGCGTCCCCATCCCGAGCAGGGCTTCCGCACCTGCCTGGGCGTGCTGCGCCTGTTTCGCGGCCTCGCCCCAGCTCGGGCCGAGGCCATCTCCGCCCGGGCCACGGCCATCGGTGCGCTCACCTACAAGAGCATCGCCTCCATCATTGCCAACAACCTCGACCGAAAGTCTCGAATAACAGAAACGACGAAGATCATCGATCATCCGAACCTGCGCGGCGCAGGCTACTTCCACTGATAGGAGACTTGACGATGCTTGCTCATCCCACACTCGAACTTCTGCACGGCCTCGGCCTGCACGGCATGGCGCAGGGCTACAAGACCCTGGACGGGAACCCGGAAGCGCAGGCGCTGACGCACGCCGAGTGGCTCGGCATCATCCTGGAGCACGAGAAGACCCTGCGCGAGCAGAAGCGCTTCGAAACCCGCGCCCGCGCCGCCCACCTGCGCCATCCGGCCAGCGTCGAGGATGTCGACTACCGCGCCCATCGCGGCCTCGACCGTGCCCTGTTCCTCAAGCTGTCCGGCTGCGACTGGATCCGAAGCCGGCGCAACCGGTGATCACCGGGCCGTGCGGTGTCGGCAAAGCTGGCTCGCCTGCGCGCTCGGCCAGAAGGCCTGCCGGGAGGACCTGTCGGTCCTGTACTACCGTGTGCCGCGCCTGTTCGCGGCGCTCGGTCTGGCGCGCGGCGACGGCCGCTATGCCAAACTGCTCAAGCAGCTCGCCCGCGCCGGCTGCTGATCCTCGACGATTGGGGCCCTGAGCCCCTCAGCGCCGAGCAGGCGCGCGACCTTCTGGAGATCGTGGAGGACCGCTACGACGCCGGCTCGGTGCTGATCACCAGCCAGGTGCCGGTCGACCGCTGGTACGAGATGATCGCCATCCCGACCCTGGCCGATGCCGTGCTGGACCGCCTGATCCACAACGCCTACCGGATCGCGTTGTCCGGCGACAGCCTGCGCAAGCACCGCCCTGCCGACCAGCTGGCTTGACCCGAAACACTCCTCGACCGATCTACGAACCCGACCAGCGGGGCGCCATCGCCGTGGCCGGCTTCAGATCGGAACGGTGGCCGGCTTCATGTTGGAATGCTGGCCGGCTTGAAATCGGAATACCCGGCCGGCTTCGTCGGAATCTGCAGGGCTCTGGAGGTCAAGCGCTCCTGTCAGGTTTTTTGTCCCGTTCCCGCGGGTCACACGCTTCTCTTCGCGGTCGGCGTTTCGCCGCCGCATGATGGGGTCAGTCCGGCTCGGTCCCTCGATCTGTTTCACGACCTCGCGACGTCGCCGCGGGCTCAAGACTCTCAACGAGGTGGCCTTACCGATCGTCCCCACGGGAACGGTCCACATCACCCTTTCAGGTGAAGCTCGTGCGGGTGGCGGCCCGCGGTGTCCTCCGAGCGTCAGGCAACTACGGTGGCGGGCGCGGTGGTCGGCCCGGTGCCGAACCGAAAGTCGGTACCGTCGCTCCACATCCGGTGCAGGACCACGGCCAGCTTTCGGGCTACGGCAACGCGCGCCCGCGCCATGCCGCGATGCTTGGCGATCGTCATGCCCCAGGCCCGCAGGCTGGACCATTTCTGGCTGCGCACGAGCAACGCGTTAGCGGCCTCGTACAGGGCCGTTCGCGCCAGTTCGTCGCCGCATCGGCTGATCTTGCCCTGAATGTCGGTCTCGCCCGACTGGTAGCGCGAGGGCGTCAGGCCGAGATGGGCACCGACGTCGCGCGAATGGCCGAACCGATCGGGTCGGTCGATCGTGGCGCGAAACGCCAGGGCGGTGATCGGGCCGACGCCGGGTGCGCTCATCAGCCGCCGACAGATCTTTTCCTCGCGCACGATCTTCAGCACCTGTTTTGTCAATCGGGCGAGCTGCTGGATCATCGTCGACAGTACAGTGAGCAACGGCTCCACCATCGCCAGCAACGCTGTGTCGTCCGAGCAGAGTTCGCGCACACGCTTGTCGAAGGCCGCCCGGCTCGGCGTGCCGACCTTCAGCCCGGCTTCCCGAAGCATGGCCCGAACGACGTTCTCGATCGACCGCATCTCGTTCAGCACCGTGCGGCGTGCGACCAGCAGCGAGCGCCACAGCCGGCACTGCTGCGACTTGACGTGCACCTGCCGGAACCAGCCGGTGCGCATGATCTGCGCCAGGGCACGCGCGTCGTTGCGGTCGGTCTTGTTGGGCATGGTCTTCATGGCGGCGTTGGCCTGCCGTGTCTCGATGCAGACCGCCGCCAGCCCCGCCGCGCGCAGGCCCTCGTGCAGCCAAGCCGTCAACGAGCAGGCTTCGAGGCCGATCCGCTCGATCGGCAGCTTCAAGCCCTGCAGGGCCGCAACCAGCGGCCCTGGCGCGCTCGCGGCGCGCAGCTCCTTCACGATCCGACCCGCGTCATCGACCACGCAGATCGCGGTCTCTTCCAGGGACACGTCCAGTCCGGCATAGTACGTCATGGTTGCTCCTGTCGCGATGCTTGTGGCCGCTCGACACGGACCACGTTGAACCATCCGGGCAGGAGCAGCCACCGTTGGGCCTGGGCTGGAGCCCCAATCACCCCATCTGTTTGACCTTTCTTTGATCGGTTTGCGTTGTCGTTTCTGGTGGAGGCGACGATGTGGACTGCCGAGGCTCGGGATCGCTACAAGGATGACGGTCGGCGCTATCCGAGCGATCTGACAGACAGCGAGTGGGCAACACTTGCGCCGATGATGGGCGTGTACAGGACGCTGACCGCTGACCTGCGCGAGATCGTCAACGCCTGCTTGTATCTGGAGAAGGCCGGCTGTCCATGGCGTTTTCTGCCCAGGGAGTTCGGTCCGTGGCAGACCGTGCGCTCCTGGCACGACCGCTTCCGCGCCGACGGCGTGTGGGCCGACATCGCGGCCGTGCTGACGCGCGCCGAGCGGGCTCGCCGCGGACGCGACCCCGAACCCGCGACGGCGATCATGGACTCGCAAAGCGTCGCGTCAGGGCCGCAGGCGGGAGAGCGCGGCGTGGACGGCAACAAAAAGGTGAAGGGCATCAAGCGTCACGTGCTGACCTGCTCGCTCGGCTTCGTGCTCGCCACGTCGGTGACGGCCGCCAACGTGCACGACACGGCCGCCGCGGCAGAGTTGCTGGACCGCGCCGCTGCCGAGGGCTGGACGCCTCGACGCGTCAAGGTCGACGGCATCTACAGCGGTGCCCGCATGGCGCAGGCCGCCGCACCTCACGGCATCGAGGTTCAGGTCTCTACGCGCGAGCGGGACGTGAAAGGCTTCAAACCCTTGCCCGTGCGATGGCGCATCGAGGGCACCTTCGGCACCCTGACCAACCGCTATCATCGCCTCACGCGCAACCTGGAACAGAGCACCACGGCAGCCGAAGATGCCGTCAGCATCGCCAACTGCCACCGCCTGATCCGAGCCTATAACAGCTAAGACAGGTCAAACAGGCTCTGAAGCTCGTGTCAGTCTTGTCGTAACGCGTGCCGATGCGGCGGAAGGCTTTCAGCGAACAGAAGAAGTTTTCGACGAGGTGCCGCCATTTGTAGGCGGCAAAATCGCAGGGGATGTGCCGCTTGCGATTGGCTTTGGGCGGGATCACCGCGGCAACGCCTCTGCCTTCAAGATTTTCCCGAAGCCAATCGACGTCGAAGGCCTTATCGGCCAGAAGCATCTTGAAGGGCACGTCGGCGATCAGATCCTTGACGCCCTTGACGTCGTGGCGGTGCCCCGGCAGCAGCACAAAGCGCACCAAATTGCCGAGCGCGTCCACCAGGGCGAGGATCTTGGTGGTCAAACCGCCGCGAGAACGGCCGATGGCCTGATCCTGAGTCCCCCTTTTGCGCCAGTGCCGTGCTGGTGGACCCTGATGATCGTGCCATCCACCATGGCGTATTCAAAATCAGGGTCGCCCGACAGAGCGGCGAAAACGCGGTCGAAGACCGCCTTCTTGGCCCACCGGCGGAAACGTTGGAAATTGGAGTTCCAGTTGCCGAACCGGTCCGGCAAGTCTCGCCATGGTCCGCCCGTCCGTACGACGTGCAGGATAGCTTCCATGAACAGACGATTGTTGCTGGCCGATCGCCCCGGATCACCGACCTTGCCGGGAAGCAGAAGGGCAATACGCTCCCATTGCTCGTCCTTCAACACGTCGCGATCCATGCTGGAACCTCCCTTTTCCAGCCTTGAATCCCACTTTCGCCCGCTGGGAAACCCTAATGTCGCTGAATGTCAACGCGCCCTAGTCTGCAAATGCGCCGTCGGGCGTGGCGGCACCCACGAACCATGACGACCTCGGGGAGCGCGGCGATGCGATTCCGGTTCACTGTCGGCCTTGGGGCGGCGATCACCCTCTGCCTCATCGCGAACCCCGGCGCCGCGCGGGCGGATGCCTGTTCCGACCTGTAGTTCGGCCGCAACCAGATCTACAAGACGGCCGGCTACTGCTTCAGGACGAGCCGCGCCATCGCGGCTTTCGGCAACGCCGGCTGCCAGTACGACGCGCTGGAGGACGTCCCGCTGTCGGCGAGGGACCGGGCCGCCGTGGCGCGCTACGTGCGCGAGGAGGCCGCGCTGGGCTGTGGACCCTGACGAGCCGCCTTCCCGACCGTGAGGTCGCGCCCTAGCCGCCCCGCTTCCGCCACCACAGCTCGATCGGCGTGACGTTGCTGATGCCGAACAGCGGCACCTCCTTCGGGCGGCCGAGGAAGGACGCGTAGGCGATCCACTGGTCCTCCGTGTGGAACAGCGGCACGACGTAGAAGCCCGTCAGCAGCAGCCGGTCGAGCGCCCGCACGGCGGCGAGGTAGCCCTCCTGGCTCGATGCCGCGACGATCGCCGACACGGCGGCGTCGATGGCGGGCGATCGCGCGCCCGCGAGGTTGAACGAGGCCGGCTGGTCCGCCGCGGCCGAACTCCAACGCGAGCGCTGCTCAGCGCCCGGCGAGGCCGTGGCAAGCCACTGGCCCGGCATCATGTCGAAGTCGAAGGACTGGCGCCGGCGCTGGTACTGCACCTCGTCGACGCGGCGCACCGCGGCCTCGATGCCGATCTCCTTGAGGCTGTCCGCGTAGGCGAGCGCCAGCCGCTGGTAGCGCGGCTCCGTCACCATGATCTCGAAGCGGAACGGCTCGCCGTTCGGCAGCCGCATCACCGTGCCGTCGAGCCTGTCGCCGGCCTCCGCCAGGAGCGCGAGGGCCCGCTTGGCCTCGGCGCGTTCGCGGCCCGAGCCGTCGCCGCCGGGCGGCCGCCAGACGCCGGCCAGCACGTCGGGCCGCACGGAGCCGGGGTAGGGGGCGAGCAGCGCCACCTCGGCGGCGTCGGCCGGCCGGCCGGACGAGCTGAGCTCGCTTTCGGCGAAGAAGGACGGCGTGCGCCGGTAGAGCCCGCCGTAGAGCGCGCGGTTGACCCAGCCGAAGTCGAACATGCCGGCCAGGGCCTCGCGCACGCGCGGGTCCGCGAACAGCGGGCGCCGCGTGTTGAAGGCGAAACCCTCCATGCCCTTCGGGAACCGCAGCGGCACGGCCTGCTTCAGGTCGCGGCCGTCCTGCAGCGCGGGGAAGTCGTAGCCGGTGAGCCAGCGCGCCGGGTCGGTCTCGATGCGGAAGTCGCACAGGCCCGCCTTGAACACCTCGAATAAGGCGTTGGCGTCGCGGTAATAGTCGATGTCGACGCGGTCGAAGTTGAACATGCCGCGCCGCGTCGGCAGGTCGCGGCCCCAGTAGTTCGGGTCGCGCTCCAGCACGAGCCGCGTGCCGGGCTCGACCTCCGTGACGCGGTAGGGCCCGCTGGCCACGGGGGGCTTCAGCGTCGCCTCGTCGAAATGCGCGGGGTCGACCGCGTGGCGCGGCAGCACCGGCATCAGCCCGAGGAAGAGCGGCAGCTCGCGGTCGCCGACCCCGGCGAGGTCGAAGCGGATCGTCAGCGGATCGGGCGTGTCGACGCCCTTCACCAGCCCGAACGCTTGGCGCTGCTGCGGCCGCCCCTTCTCCTTGAGGAGGTCGAAGGTGAAGCGCACGTCGTCGGCCGTGACCGCCGTGCCGTCCGAGAAGCGCGCGCGGGGGTCGAGGTGGAAGGTCGCGAAGGAGCGGTCCTCGTCGGTGTCGAGCCCCCGCGCGACGAGGCCATAGAGCGTGAAGGGCTCGTCCTGCGAGCGCGCCATCAGCGGCTCGTAGACCATGTTGACCAGCCCCTGGGCGGTCGAGCCTGCCTTGAGGTTGAAGGGGTTCAGGCTGTCGAAGGTGCCGGGCAGGCACAGGCGCAGCCGGCCGCCCTTCGGCGCGTCGGGATCGGCATAGGGGAAGTGGGCGAAGCCGTCGGGCAGGGCGGGCGCGCCGTGCATGGCGATGGACGGCGCGGCACGGGCCGCGGGCGCCACGCCCGCCCACAGCGCGAGGGCGGCGAACGGGAGGCGGAGGTGGCGCAGGGCGGGCCGGATCACGGTCATGCGGCCCGTCCTCGCACGCGATGCTGGTGCGGGTGTGACCATGGCGAGGCCGAGTCCGGCTTGCAATCGGGGGCGAGATCATCGACGAGGGGCCGCCGTCGCCTCGGAACGCGCCGTCGACAACGTGTCGCCGCATTCCGTCGCGATGACCCGCGCGCCACGCCCGCCGGGGCGGCATCGCTCCGACGCCCTCGGAACGCCGAAGCCGTCCGACTCCGACGGTGAGCGCTTGGACCCGAGTCCGATCCGCGTCACCCCGACGCCCGCCGTTCGAACCACGAGGACATTCCATGCCGATCCACACGACCAAGCTCGGGGCCGCGACCCTGCTGGCGGGCGCGCTGTTCGCTGCCGGGGCCCAGGCCCAGACCGCCGCTCCGGCGGCCGGCGCTCAGCCCGCCCAGGCGCAGCCGAACCCTTCCGCGCCCGTCAAGCTCGACATGCAGGCCCTGCAGGGCACGGACTGGACCAAGGTGTGCGGCAAGCCGGCGCCCGGCCAGAAGGAGACCTGCTTCACCACCCGCGACTTCACCACCGACCCGAAGCAGCCGCCGCAGGTCGCCCTGGCGATCTACGACGTGAAGGGCGAGGACAACCGCGTGGCGCGCGTGCTGCTGCCGATCGGCCTGATGCTGCGCCCCGGCGTGCGCTTCTCGGTCGACAAGGGCGCCGCGACGCCCGGGGCCTACGAGTTCTGCATGCCCAACGGCTGCTTCGCCGAGACGCAGATCTCCGGCAAGGTGATCGAGCAGATGAAGAAGGGCACGGTGCTCAACGTCGTCGCCAAGGGTCCGGCCGGCAACGAGATCACCTTCGCGCTGCCGCTGGCCAACTTCGGCAAGGGCTTCGACGGCGCCCCGATCCCGACCGAGGTGCTCCAGAAGCGCCAGGAGGAGCAGCAGGCCGAGCTGCAGAAGCAGCTCCAGGAGCGCGCGCTGGCCCAGCGCCAGGCGCTCGAGAAGGGCGCTGCCGGCGCCGCCCCGGCGGCCGGCGCCCCGGCTCCCGCGGCCGGCGCCGCTCCCGCCCCGGCGGCCCCCGCCAAGCCCTGATCCCCCGATCGGCCTGTCCTCGAAACACGAAGGGCGCGCACCGCGGTGCGCGCCCTTCTGGTTTCGCCCGGGCCGCGGCTGCGGTCGGCAGCGGCCCGTCAGTTCCGCGCCGCCGCCTTGGCGCGGTAGTCGCCGGCGGCCGTGCGCTCAAAGCTGTCGGCGATCTGCGGGTGGCGCAGCGGCTCGCCCGACTCGTCCGGCAGCAGGTTCTGCTCCGACACGTAGGCGATGTACTCGGTCTCGCTGTTCTCGGCGAACAGGTGGTAGAACGGCTGCTCCTTGATCGGGCGCACGTCCTCCGGGATCGACAGCCACCATTCCTCGGTGTTGGCGAAGACGGGGTCCACGTCGTAGATCAGGCCGCGGAACGGGTATTTGCGGTGCCTCACCACCTGCCCGATGCCGAATTTCGCGGTCAGGGCCTTCATCCTCGTCTCCACCTGCGGGCGCGCGCGGGCCGGGCCCGGAGCGACGCGGAGCCAACGCGATGCGGCGGCCCGCCTCTGCCGAGCGTCGAAGATGTCCACCGGCCGCCCGTCCGTCAACCGATGCCGGCCGCTATGGTTCGGATCGGCGGCCCTTGCCAGGAGGAGCGGAATGGTGCAGAACGTCGAGGCGCGCTGCGCGGGTCTTCGGGCCCAGGCGGGGCTGCGACGCAGGAGTGTAGCTCAATCGGCTAGAGTACCGGTCTCCAAAACCGGGGGTTGTGGGTTCGAGTCCCACCTCTCCTGCCAGCTTCCCTGGCACCGCAGCCCGAGCCCTCCGCTTCACGATCTTTTCGCTTGGTTCCCGCGGCGCTCGCCTTTATAGGACCGTCATGGGGCGCGCGGCCGGACGGTCGCGCGCCGCTCTTCATTTCGGCGCCGGGGTGACGTGTCCTCCCGCGAGCCGCCCGGATACGACATGGCCAACCCGTTCGAGTTCATCCAGGACGTCCGCACCGAAGCCGGCAAGGTGACGTGGCCGACGCGGCGCGAGACCGGCGTCACCACCGCGATGGTCCTCATCATGGTGGTCCTGGCGGCCGTGTTCTTCGTCGCCGTCGACGAGGTCATCCACTTCGCCGTGTCGCTGATCCTGGGCTACGGCAGCCGTTGATCGTTCCGCCGCGCCGAACGGCATCTTTATCCCCCGGGTTCCCGCCATGAGCATGCGTTGGTACATCGTTCACGCTTACTCGAACTTCGAAAAGAAGGTGGCCGAGTCCATCCGTGAGCAGGCGGCGCAGCGCGGCCTCACCGACCGGTTCGAGGACATCCTGGTCCCCACCGAGAAGTTCACCGAGGTCAAGCGCGGCCGCAAGACCGAGTCCGAGCGCAAGTTCTTCCCCGGCTACGTCCTGGTCCGCACGGACCTGACGGACGAGGTCTACCACCTCATCAAGAACACCCCGAAGGTGACGGGCTTCCTCGGCGCCGACAACAAGCCCCATCCGATCTCGGACTCCGAGGCGGACCGGATCAAGGGGCAGGTGGCCGAGGGCGTCGAGCGGCCGAAATCCTCCATCACCTTCGAGGTCGGCGAGCAGGTGCGCGTGTCGGACGGCCCCTTCGCGTCCTTCAACGGCCTCGTGGAGGAGGTCGACGAGGGCCGCTCCCGCGTCAAGGTCGCGGTGTCGATCTTCGGCCGCGCGACGCCGGTCGACCTCGAGTTCGGCCAGGTCGAGAAGCTCTGAGCGGAACGGCCTGAGGGGCGCGGGGGCGAGCCAGAGGCGGCCGCCCGGCGCCCCGGCCCACACAGGATTCCGAGTCCGCTCGGACCCGATCTGCGCCGCGTGGCGCAGTCCCCGCGCTCCCCGGAGCGCGGGCGCCGGTCTCCCTCGCGGAGGCGCCGGCATCACCCGTGGGAGTCGCGTCCGGCCCGCCGAGCCGGACTCAACGACGGACCACGATCCCCCATGCCCCGTCGCGGCGACGCGCGGGGCGCCTCGAGGAGTATTCGATGGCGAAGAAGATCACGGGTTACATCAAGCTTCAGGTCCCGGCCGGAAGCGCCAACCCGTCCCCCCCGATCGGTCCCGCGCTCGGTCAGCGCGGCCTGAACATCATGGAGTTCTGCAAGGCCTTCAACGCCCGCACGGCGCAGATGGAGAAGGGCTCCCCCATCCCGGTCGTCATCACGGCGTTCCAGGACCGCTCCTTCACCTTCGAGCTGAAGCTGTCGCCGGTGTCGTTCTTCCTCAAGAAGGCGGCCGGCATCAAGGCCGGATCGAAGACGCCGGGCCGCGGTACGGTCGGCCGCGTCACGCGCGACCAGGTGCGCGAGATCGCCGAGAAGAAGATCGTCGACCTCAACTGCTCGACCGTCGAGGCCGCGATGTCGATGGTCGAAGGTTCCGCCCGTTCCATGGGCCTCGAGGTGGTGGGGTAAGACGATGGCCAAGATCGGAAAGCGCATCAAGGCCGCTCGCGAGGGCATCGACCGCATCAAGCTCTACCCCGTCAGCGACGCCGTCGGCCTGGTGAAGAGCTGCGCCAAGGTGAAGTTCGACGAGACGGTCGAGATCGCCATGAACCTCGGCGTGGACCCCAAGCACGCGGACCAGATGGTGCGCGGCGTGGTCAACCTGCCGAACGGCACGGGCCGCACCGTTCGCGTCGCGGTCTTCGCCCGCGGCGCCAAGGCCGACGAGGCCCGCAACGCCGGGGCCGACGTGATCGGCGCCGAGGACCTCGTGGCGGCCGTCCAGGGCGGCACGATCGACTTCGACCGCTGCATCGCCACGCCCGACATGATGGGCCTGGTGGGCCGCCTCGGCAAGGTGCTGGGCCCGCGCGGCCTGATGCCGAACCCGCGCGTCGGCACCGTGACCATGGACGTCACCGGCGCCGTCAAGGCGTCGAAGGGCGGCGCGGTCGAGTTCCGCGTCGAGAAGGCCGGCATCGTGCAGGGCTCGGTCGGCAAGGCGTCGTTCGACGACGAGAAGCTCGTCGAGAACATCCGCGCCTTCGTGGATGCGGTCACCCGCGCCAAGCCGGCGGGCGCCAAGGGCACCTACCTGCAGCGCGTGGCCCTGTCCTCGACGATGGGTCCGGGCGTCAAGGTCGACCCGGGCACGATCGGCAGCGCCTGACGCCGCCTGGCCCCGTCCGCGCGGCCGCTCCGCGCGGTGTGCGGGGCGCGTCGAAACCGCTTGGCACGAAGACGTGAAGTCTTTATGAGGGCGGAAGGGTCCCTCGCGGGACCCCGGAAATCGCGCGGCGCGGCCTCCCTCGGGCGGTCGGGCGGCGCGTCCTGATGAGGCCGGGCGGTGCTGGAGCGATCCCGCATCCTGTCCGGCCGTGTCCTGTCCAAGACTGCAGGTGCCGCACCCGCCTCCGGGCGGGTGGCTTGAATCCTCGAGGTCAGCGGCGCGAGCCGGCGGCCGACGGGGAGCCCGCATAGACGGTGAAGCCGGTTTGAGTTCAGGGTCCGCGCGAGCGGGCCTTCAGATTTGGTTCGATCCTTCTGTCCGGAGGCCGACAGGCCGCCGGGGGCAGGCACAGACCGCCGATGGCGGGCCCCTCGCGGGCCCGGTTTCGGCGGACACCATGTGCAGTCGCGGGGCTAGACTTCGCTATTCGGAGTTTCAACTTTGGACAGAACGGAAAAGAAGGAGCTCATCGACGAACTCAACGGCGTCTTCCAGAAGACCGCCGTCGTCGTCGTGGCTCACTATTCCGGCCTCACTGTCGCGCAGCTTCAGCGCTTGCGCAAGCAGATGAGAGAGGCCGGAGCCAAGGTGCAGGTCACCAAGAACCGCCTGACCAAGATCGCGCTCGAGGGCACGGATGTCGCTTCCATCGGCTCGCTGCTGACGGGGCCGACCATCCTGGCCTATTCGGACGATCCGGTCGCGGCCCCCAAGGTGGCGGCAGCCTTCGCCAAGGATTTCGAGAAGTTCGTGATCCTCGGCGGGGCGATGGGCAAGACCGCCCTCGACCCGAACGGCGTTCGCGCCCTCGCCACGATGCCGTCGCTCGACGAGCTGCGCGGCAAGCTGATCGGCCTCATCCAGGCGCCGGCCACGAAGCTCGCCCAGCTCACCACGGCCCCCCAGGCCAAGCTGGCGCGCGTGTTCCAGGCCTACGCCGACAAGGATGGCGCCGAGAAGGACGCGGCCTGAACGTCGCGGCTTCGGCCGCGAACGCCGCCCGACCGGCACCCTTGATTTCACCCTTCACGAACCAAACCTAGAGAAAACACCATGGCCAACCTTTCCCAGATCGTCGACGACCTGTCGGCCCTCACCGTCCTCGAAGCCGCCGAGCTCGCCAAGATGCTCGAAGAGAAGTGGGGCGTGTCCGCCGCCGCCGCGACGGTCGCGGTCGCGGCCGGCCCGGCCGGCGCCGCCGCTGCCCCGGTCGAGGAGCAGACCGAGTTCACCGTGATCCTGGCCGCCGCCGGCGACAAGAAGATCGAAGTCATCAAGGAAGTCCGCGCCATCACCGGTCTGGGCCTCAAGGAAGCCAAGGACCTCGTCGAGGGCGCCCCGAAGCCGGTCAAGGAGTCGGTCTCCAAGGACGACGCCGCCAAGCTCAAGGCCCAGCTCGAGAAGGTCGGCGCCAAGGTCGAGCTCAAGTAAGCAGGTGGGAGATCGCGCGATCCGCTTCGCGCTGCTTCGCTGAAACATGTGATCGGTCCCGGGGAGTTTCCTCGGGACCTTTCCGGCGTTCTCCGTTCGGCTTGTCCGGAGGCGCCGCGACGGCAGACAGGCCCCGTCCCGGCGCGAGCCCGCCCGGACGGCGACATACGGCGCATGGGTCCCCGCGGGGTCGATCGGTGCAGGCCGGGCTCGGGAACAGGCCGGAGGCCCGCGGCGACGCGGCGCCTTCGAGGCGGAGACCGGGCGTCGGGCCCGGTTCGAGGTTCCGCCGCACGAAAGGGTACGAGGAGCGACATGGCGCAAACGTTCACGAGCCGCAAGCGGGTCCGCAAATTCTTCGGACACATCCGCGAAGTCGCCGAGATGCCCAACCTGATCGAGGTCCAGAAGGCCTCCTACGACCAGTTCCTGCTGGTCGACCAGCCGGAAGGCGGCCGTCCCGACGAGGGCCTGCAGTCCGTCTTCAAGTCGGTCTTCCCGGTGTCGGACTTCGCCGGCACGGCCCTGCTCGAATTCGTGAAGTACGAGTTCGAACAGCCGAAGTTCGACGTCGACGAGTGCCGCGCCCGCGGCATGACCTTCGCGGCGCCGCTGAAGGTGACGCTGCGCCTCATCGTGTTCGACGTGGACCCGGACACCGGCGCCAAGTCGGTCAAGGACATCAAGGAGCAGGACGTCTACATGGGCGACATGCCCTTCATGACGTCGAACGGCACCTTCATCGTCAACGGCACCGAGCGCGTCATCGTCTCGCAGATGCACCGTAGCCCGGGCGTGTTCTTCGACCACGACAAGGGCAAGAGCCATTCCTCGGGCAAGCTGCTGTTCGCCGCCCGCATCATCCCCTACCGCGGCTCCTGGCTCGACATCGAGTTCGACGCCAAGGACATCGTCTACGCCCGCATCGACCGGCGCCGGAAGATCCCGGTGACGTCGCTGTTCTACGCCCTCGGCATGGACGGCGAGGAGATCCTGTCGACCTTCTACAACACCGTGCGCTACGAGCACGCGGCCGACGGTTGGCGCGTGCCGTTCAACGCCGAGCGGCTGAAGGGCATGAAGGCCGCCGCCGACATGATCGACGCCGACTCCGGCGAGATCGTCATCGAGTCCGGCAAGAAGATCACCGCCCGCACGGCGCGCCTGCTCGCCGAGAAGGGCGTGAAGGCCCTGCGCGCGACCGACGACGACCTTTACGGCCAATACCTTGCCGAGGACCTCTACAACCCCGAGACCGGCGAGATCTACGCCGAGGCCGGCGACGAGATCACGGCCAAGACGCTGCCGGGGCTGCTCGACCAGGGCTTCAACGAGCTGCCGATCCTCGACATCGACCACATCAACATCGGCCCCTACATCCGCACCACGCTCGCGGTCGACAAGAACTCCTCGCGCGAGGACGCCCTGTTCGACATCTACCGCGTGATGCGTCCCGGCGAGCCGCCGACGCTCGACACCGCCCAGGCGATGTTCCACTCGCTGTTCTTCGACCCCGAGCGCTACGACCTGTCGGCCGTGGGGCGCGTGAAGATGAACATGCGCATGGACCTCGACGCCGCCGACACGGTGCGCGTGCTGCGCAAGGACGACATCCTCGCGGTGGCCCGCGCGCTGGTCGACCTGCGCGACGGCCGCGGCGAGATCGACGACATCGACCACCTCGGCAACCGCCGCGTCCGCTCGGTCGGCGAGCTGATGGAGAACCAGTACCGCCTGGGCCTCCTGCGCATGGAGCGCGCCATCAAGGAGCGCATGTCCTCGGTCGACATCGACACGGTGATGCCGCAGGACCTCATCAACGCGAAGCCCGCGGCGGCCGCGGTGCGCGAGTTCTTCGGCTCGTCGCAGCTGTCGCAGTTCATGGACCAGACGAATCCGCTGTCGGAGATCACCCACAAGCGCCGCCTGTCGGCGCTCGGGCCGGGCGGCCTCACCCGCGAGCGCGCCGGCTTCGAGGTGCGCGACGTGCACCCGACTCACTACGGCCGCATCTGCCCGATCGAGACGCCGGAAGGCCCGAACATCGGCCTGATCAACTCGCTGGCCACCTTCGCGCGCGTCAACAAGTACGGCTTCATCGAGGCCCCGTACCGCCGCGTCCGCGGCGGCGCTGTGTCGGACGACGTCGTCTACCTGTCGGCCATGGAGGAGACGAAGCACTACGTCGCGCAGGCCGACGCCGCGATGAGCGCCGACGGCAAGCTGACGGAAGACCTCGTGCTGTGCCGCCACGCCGGCGACGTGATGCTGGTCCCCGTGGACCGCGTCGACTTCATGGACGTGTCGCCGAAGCAGCTCGTGTCGGTCGCGGCGGCGCTGATCCCGTTCCTGGAGAACGACGACGCCAACCGCGCCCTCATGGGCTCGAACATGCAGCGCCAGGCGGTGCCGCTGGTGAAGGCCGACGCGCCGCTGGTGGGCACCGGCATGGAGGCCGTGGTGGCCCGCGACTCCGGCGCCGCCATCGCGGCGCGGCGCGCCGGCATCGTCGACCAGATCGACGCGACCCGCGTCGTGATCCGCGCGACCGAGGAGGTCGACGGCGGCAAGCCCGGCGTCGACATCTACCGTCTGATGAAGTTCCAGCGCTCGAACCAGTCGACCTGCATCAACCAGAAGCCGCTCGTGCGCGTCGGCGACCGGGTGAAGAAGGGCGACATCATCGCGGACGGCCCGTCGACAGACCTCGGCGACCTCGCCCTCGGCCGCAACGTGCTGGTCGCATTCATGCCCTGGAACGGCTACAACTTCGAGGACTCGATCCTCCTCAGCGAGAAGATCGTCAAGGAGGACGTGTTCACCTCGATCCACCTCGAAGAGTTCGAGGTGATGGCCCGCGACACCAAGCTCGGGCCCGAGGAGATCACGCGCGACATCCCGAACGTGTCGGAAGAGGCGCTGAAGAACCTCGACGAGGCCGGCATCGTCTACATCGGCGCCGAGGTGCAGGCCGGCGACATCCTGTGCGGCAAGATCACGCCGAAGGGCGAGAGCCCGATGACGCCGGAGGAGAAGCTGCTCCGCGCCATCTTCGGCGAGAAGGCGTCGGACGTCCGCGACACGAGCCTGCGCGTGCCCCCCGGGGTGACGGGCACGATCGTCGAGGTCCGCGTGTTCAACCGCCACGGCGTCGACAAGGACGAGCGCGCCCAGGCGATCGAGCGCGAGGAGATCGAGCGGCTCGCCAAGGACCGCGACGACGAGCTCGCGATCCTGGACCGCAACGTCTACGCCCGCCTCGTGACCGTGCTCGACGGCCACACCGGCATCGGCGGCCCGCGCGGCTTCAAGAAGGAGACGGTGCTCAACCGCGAGGTCATCGAGGGCTACCCCCGCTCGCAGTGGTGGAACTTCGCCGTCGCGGACGACGCCGTGATGGGCGAGCTCGAAGCCATGCGCAAGCAGTACGACGAGTCGAAGAAGGGGCTCGAGAGCCGCTTCCTCGACAAGGTCGAGAAGCTGCAGCGCGGCGACGAGCTGCCGCCCGGCGTCATGAAGATGGTCAAGGTCTACGTCGCGGTGAAGCGCAAGATCCAGCCCGGCGACAAGATGGCGGGCCGCCACGGCAACAAGGGCGTGGTGTCCAAGATCGTGCCGCAGGAGGACATGCCGTTCCTCGCCGACGGCACGCCGGTCGAGATCGTGCTGAACCCGCTGGGCGTGCCCTCGCGCATGAACGTCGGGCAGATCCTGGAGACGCATCTCGGCTGGGCCTGCGCGGGCCTCGGCCGGCAGGTGGGCGAGATCGTCAACGCCTACCAGCGCCAGGCGGCGCTGGAGGGCCACGGCGACATCGGGCCCCTGCGCGACAAGATGGAGCACATCTACGGCGCCAACGACGACGTGCGCGGCCTCGACGACGAGGGGCTGGTCGAGCTCGGCCAGAACCTGCGCCGCGGCGTGCCGATCGCGACCCCGGTCTTCGACGGCGCGCACGAGCCCGACATCGTGTCGCTGCTGGAACAGGCCGGGCTCGACGGCTCGGGCCAGTCGACGCTCTACGACGGGCGCACCGGCGATGCCTTCGACCGCAAGGTCACGGTGGGCTACATCTACATGCTGAAGCTCCACCACCTCGTGGACGACAAGATCCACGCGCGCTCGATCGGCCCCTACTCGCTCGTCACCCAGCAGCCGCTCGGCGGCAAGGCGCAGTTCGGCGGCCAGCGCTTCGGCGAGATGGAGGTCTGGGCGCTCGAAGCCTACGGCGCGGCCTACACCTTGCAGGAGATGCTGACGGTGAAGTCCGACGACGTGGCGGGCCGCACCAAGGTCTACGAGGCGATCGTGCGCGGCGACGACACGTTCGAGTCGGGCATCCCCGAGTCGTTCAACGTGCTGGTCAAGGAGATGCGCTCGCTGGGCCTCAACGTGGAGCTGACCCAGAGCGAGAAGCCGGACGCGGTGGTGCTGCCGGAAGCCGCCGAGTAACGGAGCGAGGGCGCGCCGCGCGCCCCGACACAAGGGCCCGCCGCGCTCCCCCGAAGGGAGTCCGTCGGGCCGTCGTCACCCGAAGATTTCTCCGAGGGTGTGGCCGCGTCTCGCGGCCTACCTCGGTTTGGAGAAGACCATGAATCAAGAGGTCATGAACCTTTTCAGCCCGGCGGTTCAGCCCCAGGCTTTCGACCAGATCGCGATCGGCATCGCTTCTCCCGAGAAGATCCTGTCCTGGTCGTTCGGCGAGATCAAGAAGCCGGAGACCATCAACTACCGCACCTTCAAGCCGGAGCGCGACGGCCTGTTCTGCGCGCGCATCTTCGGGCCGATCAAGGACTACGAGTGCCTGTGCGGCAAGTACAAGCGCATGAAGTACAAGGGCGTGATCTGTGAGAAGTGCGGCGTCGAGGTGACGCTGTCGCGCGTCCGGCGCGAGCGCATGGGCCACATCTCGCTGGCCGCCCCCGTGGCGCACATCTGGTTCCTGAAATCGCTGCCGTCGCGCATCGGTCTCCTGCTCGACATGACGCTGCGCGACCTCGAGCGCATCCTCTATTTCGAGTCCTACATCGTCATCGAGCCCGGCCTCACCCCGATGAAGGAGCGTCAGCTCCTCACCGAGGACGAGTACCTGCGCGCCCAGGACGAGTACGGCCAGGACAGCTTCACCGCCATGATCGGCGCGGAAGCCATCCGCGAGATCCTGCGCAACATGGACCTCCAGAAGATCGCGGAGGACCTCAAGGTCGAGATCCAGGAGTCGACCTCCGAGCTGAAGCCGAAGAAGCTCGCCAAGCGCCTGAAGATCATCGAGGCCTTCATGCACTCGGGCAACAAGCCCGAGTGGATGATCCTGACCGAGGTGCCGGTGATCCCGCCGGACCTGCGCCCGCTGGTGCCGCTCGACGGCGGCCGCTTCGCGACCTCCGACCTCAACGACCTCTACCGCCGCGTCATCAACCGCAACAACCGCCTGCGGCGGCTGATCGAGCTGCGCGCGCCGGACATCATCATCCGCAACGAGAAGCGCATGCTTCAGGAGGCGGTGGACGCGCTGTTCGACAACGGCCGGCGCGGCCGCGTCATCACGGGCGCCAACAAGCGCCCGCTGAAGTCTCTCGCCGACATGCTGAAGGGCAAGCAGGGCCGCTTCCGCCAGAACCTGCTCGGCAAGCGCGTCGACTATTCGGGCCGCTCGGTCATCGTGGTCGGCCCCGAGCTGAAGCTGCACCAGTGCGGCCTGCCGAAGAAGATGGCGCTGGAGCTGTTCAAGCCCTTCATCTACTCGCGCCTCGACGCCAAGGGCCTGTCGACCACCGTCAAGCAGGCCAAGAAGCTCGTCGAGAAGGAGAAGCCGGAGGTCTGGGACATCCTGGACGAGGTCATCCGCGAGCATCCCGTGATGCTGAACCGCGCCCCGACGCTCCACCGCCTGGGCATCCAGGCCTTCGAGCCGACGCTGATCGAGGGCAAGGCGATCCAGCTCCACCCGCTGGTCTGCGCCGCCTTCAACGCGGACTTCGACGGCGACCAGATGGCCGTGCACGTCCCGCTGAGCCTCGAGGCGCAGCTCGAAGCGCGCGTGCTGATGATGTCGACCAACAACATCCTGCACCCGGCCAACGGCCTGCCGATCATCGTGCCGTCGCAGGACATCGTGCTCGGCCTCTACTACGTCACGCTGATGCGCGACGGCGACATCGGCCAGGGCATGGCCTTCTCGAACATGGGCGAGATCGAGCACGCGCTCGCGGCGAAATCGATCACCCTGCACACCAAGATCAAGGGCCGCGCCTGGACCTACGAGGACGGCGTCCGCAAGTCCAAGATCTTCGACACCACCCCGGGCCGCATGATCCTCGGCCAGCTTCTGCCGAACCACGCCAAGATCAACTTCGACGTCGCCAACAAGCTGATGACGAAGAAGGAGATCTCCAACATGATCGACACCGTCTACCGCAACTGCGGGCAGAAGGAGACGGTGATCTTCTGCGACCGGATCATGGCGCTCGGCTTCCGCGAGGCGTTCCGCGCCGGCATCTCGTTCGGCAAGGACGACATGGTGGTGCCGGAGACGAAGCCGGCCATCATCGAGTCGACCTCGGCGCTCGCGAAGGAATACGAGCAGCAGTACAACGACGGCCTGATCACCCAGGGCGAGAAGTACAACAAGGTCGTCGACGCCTGGGCCAAGTGCTCGGACAAGCTCGCCGAGGAGATGATGATCCGCATCTCCTCCGTGAGGAAGGACGAGGGCGGCAAGGACAAGCCGATCAACTCCATCTACATGATGAGCCACTCCGGCGCCCGTGGCTCGCCCACGCAGATGAAGCAGCTCGCCGCCATGCGCGGCCTGATGGCGAAGCCGTCGGGCGAGATCATCGAGTCGCCGATCATCTCGAACTTCAAGGAGGGCCTGACCGTCCTCGAATACTTCTCCTCGACCCACGGCGCCCGTAAGGGCCTCGCCGACACGGCGCTGAAGACGGCCAACTCCGGCTACCTGACGCGCCGCCTCGTCGACGTGGCGCAGGACGCGATCATCTCGTCGATCGACTGCGGCTCGCAGGGCGGCATCAAGATGCGCGCGATCCTGGACGCCGGCCAGGTGGTCGCCAGCCTCGCCATCCGCATCCTGGGCCGCACCACGGCCGAGGATCTGCGCGACCAGGACGGCGGGCTGATCGTCGCCACCGGCGAGATGATCCAGGAGTGGCACATCGAGCGCATCAACGCCGCCGGGATCCAGGAGGTGAAGATCCGGTCGGTGCTGACCTGCGAGTCGAAGAACGGCGTCTGCGCGACCTGCTACGGGCGCGACCTCGCCCGCGGCACGCCCGTCAACATGGGCGAGGCCGTCGGCGTCATCGCGGCGCAGTCGATCGGCGAGCCGGGCACGCAGCTCACGATGCGCACCTTCCACATCGGCGGCGCGGCGCAGATCGCCGACTCGTCCTTCATCGAGACGAGCTTCGACGGCACCATCACGTTCCGCAACATGGCCATCGCCCGCAACGGCGAGGGTGACCTCATGGTCATGGCGCGCAACGTCGCCATCGTGGTGCTCGGGCCGGACGGGACCGAGCGCGCGGTGCACCGCGTCCAGTACGGCGCGCGTCTGAAGGTCGACGAGGGCGACAAGGTGAAGCGCGGCCAGCGCCTCGCCGAATGGGACCCCTACACCCGGCCGATCATGACCGAGGTGGACGGCGTCGTCGGCTTCGAGGATCTCGTCGAGGGGTCGTCGATGTCGGAGAGCATCGACGAGGCCACCGGCATCGCCAAGCGCATGGTCATGGACTGGCGCCTGAACCAGCGCTCGGCGAGCCTCAAGCCCGCCATCGTCATCAAGGGCGCCGACGGCAAGATCGCCAAGGTGTCCCGCGGCGGCGACGCGCGCTACCTGCTGCCCGTCGAGTCGATCATCGCCTTCGACCCCGGCGCTACGGTGAAGGCCGGCGACGTCATCGCCCGCATCTCGATGGAGGGCGCCAAGACCCGCGACATCACCGGCGGTCTGCCGCGCGTCGCCGAGCTCTTCGAGGCGCGGCGTCCGAAGGACCACGCGATCATCGCGGAGATCTCGGGCATCATCCAGTTCGGCAAGGACTACAAGAACAAGCAGCGCCTGCAAATCGTCCCGCACGAGGACGGCGCCGAGCCTGTCGAGTACCTGATCCCGAAGGGCAAGCACATCCATCTCCAGGACGGCGACGTCATCGAGAAGGGCGAGTACATCGTCGACGGCAACCCGGCGCCGCACGACATCCTGGCGATCAAGGGTGTGGAGGAGCTGGCCGCTTACCTCGTCAATGAGATCCAGGAGGTCTACCGGCTGCAGGGCGTGTCGATCAACGACAAGCACATCGAGGTGATCGTCCGCCAGATGCTGCAGAAGGTCGACATCGTCGATCCCGGCGAGACCGACTTCCTGCCCGGCGAGCAGGTCGACCACGTCGAGCTCGAGGCCGCCAACGCCGCCGCGCAGGCGGAGGGCAAGAAGCTGGCCTCCGGCACGCCGGTTCTGCTCGGCATCACCAAGGCGTCGCTGCAGACGCGGTCGTTCATCTCGGCGGCCTCGTTCCAGGAGACGACCCGCGTGCTCACCGAGGCGGCGGTCAACGGCAAGCGCGACACGCTGGAGGGGCTGAAGGAGAACGTCATCGTGGGCCGGCTCATCCCGGCCGGCACCGGTGCCGCCATGTCGAAGCTGCAGCGCGTCGCCGCGTCCCGCGACGACATGATCCTCGCCCAGAAGGCGCAGGCCTCGCAGGAGAACCTGCCTCAGCTGCCGGCGCCCGCCGCGGCCGAGTGAGGGCGCCGGCTCGAAGAGAGGAGGGGAGGGGCGCTTCGGCGCCCCTTTCTGTTTGTCGGGCCTCACCTCCAAGGAGAGGAGGCGAAAGTCGCAGGATCAGCGCGCGACTGCGCGCGCGAGGGCCAGGGCGGCGCCGAGGAGGACGATCGTCTGGAACCCGATCATGCCGACGACCCACTTGACGAGGTCCGCCTCGATGGTCTCGATCTTGGCTTCGAGGCGCAGTTCCGTCTCGCGGAGTTCACCACGAACGCTCTGAATCTCAGACTTGAGGTCGGCCTTGATCGCGAGGTCGCCCTGCATCGCCTCGGCGAAGGCGTCGGCCACGCCCTCGGCCTGCTCGGGGCTGAATCGGGCCTTGTCTTGCAGGTTGCGAGCGAGGCGGAGCGGGTCGAACACGGCGCTCATCGTCGGGATCGCCCTTCTTCGGCGATGAAAGGCTCTGGACCGTTGATCCCTTGTAGCGCCGCTCTGCCATCGGGGCAGGGGTGGCATTCCGCGCCGGACATTCTCTCGGGGCGGGCGGTTGCGCTGTTGACGCCCCCGGTGTCGCCCGGTAAGAGAGGCCAACTTTCGGCAGGCCGTAGGTACTTTCGCTCCGGGACGACGCGTCCCGGACCAAGAAGAGCCTAAACGCTGCCGGGCTCACCTGAGACCAAGCTCCGGTCGCTCGCGCGGGCGGGGTTCATCGAAAGAAGCAAGAGCGTGGCGCGTCATGCGTCGCGGTCCTCTGCATTTGGTGCGCTTGAGGTCCGGAAGGACCATGGGCGCACTTCGCTTTGCACGCGTTTCGGCGCCGGCGTCTCCGCCGTGCCGGGCCGCCCGGATCGGACCTAGAGAAGCCAGACATGCCGACGATCAGTCAGTTGATCCGCAAGCCGCGCGTCGTCGCCAAGGCGCGCAACACGGTGCCCGCGCTGCAGCAGAGCCCGCAGAAGCGCGGCGTTTGCACCCGCGTCTACACCACGACCCCGAAGAAGCCGAACTCGGCTCTCCGCAAGGTCGCCAAGGTGCGCCTGACCAACGGCTTCGAGGTCATCGGCTACATCCCCGGCGAGGGCCATAACCTTCAGGAGCACTCGGTGGTGATGATCCGCGGCGGCCGCGTGAAGGATCTTCCGGGCGTGCGCTACCACATCATCCGCGGCGTGCTCGACACCCAGGGCGTCAAGGACCGCCGCCAGCGCCGGTCGAAGTACGGCGCGAAGCGTCCGAAGTAAGGAACTGACACGATGTCCCGCCGCCACAGCGCAGAGAAGCGTGAGATCATCCCGGACGCCAAGTACGGCGACGTGACCCTCACCAAGTTCATGAACTCGATCATGTACGACGGCAAGAAGTCGGTCGCCGAGGCGATCGTCTACGGCGCCTTCGAGAACATCGAGCAGCGCCTCCGCACCGAGCCCCTGCCGATCTTCATGCAGGCGCTCGACAACGTCGCCCCCGCCATCGAGGTCCGCTCGCGGCGCGTCGGCGGCGCCACCTATCAGGTGCCGGTCGAGGTCCGTCCGGAGCGCCGCCAGGCGCTGGCCATCCGCTGGCTCATCACGGCCGCCCGCGGCCGCAACGACAAGACCATGGTCGACCGCCTGTCGGCCGAGCTGATGGACGCCGCCAACAACCGCGGCAACGCCGTCAAGAAGCGCGAAGACACGCACCGGATGGCCGAAGCCAACCGCGCCTTCTCGCACTATCGCTGGTAATCCGGCGAACCCGCGCCTTCCGAGGATCGACCCATGCCCCGCTCACATCCGATCGAAGACTACCGCAACTTCGGCATCATGGCCCACATCGATGCGGGCAAGACGACCACGACCGAGCGGATCCTGTTCTACTCCGGCAAGTCCCACAAGATCGGCGAAGTCCACGACGGCGCCGCCACCATGGACTGGATGGAGCAGGAGCAGGAGCGCGGCATCACGATCACGTCGGCCGCCACCACGACCCAGTGGAACGGCAAGCGCCTGAACATCATCGACACCCCCGGCCACGTGGACTTCACCATCGAGGTGGAGCGCTCGCTCCGCGTGCTCGACGGCGCGGTCTGCGTGCTCGACGGCAACCAGGGCGTCGAGCCCCAGACCGAGACGGTCTGGCGCCAGGCGGACAAGTACAACGTGCCCCGCATCGTGTTCGTCAACAAGATGGACAAGATCGGCGCCGATTTCTACAAGTGCGTCGACGACATCAAGACCCGCGTCGGCGGCCGTCCGGTGTGCATCCAGCTGCCGATCGGCGCTGAGTCCGACTTCAAGGGCATCATCGACCTCGTCCGCATGAAGGCGGTCGTCTGGGAGAACGAGAACCTCGGCGCCAACTACCACGACGAGGAGATCCCCGCCGACCTGCTCGACCGCGCCAAGGAATACCGCCTGGCGATGATCGAGGCCGCCGTCGAGCTCGACGACGACGCCATGTCGGCCTACCTCGACGGCACCGAGCCGGACGAGGCCACGCTGAAGCGGCTGATCCGCCTCGCCGTGCGCAAGATCGCCTTCCACCCGGTGCTGTGCGGCACGGCCTTCAAGAACAAGGGCGTGCAGCCCCTGCTCGACGCCGTCGTCGACTACCTGCCGTCCCCGCTCGACCGTGAGGCCATCAAGGGCATCGACGTCAACACCGAGGCCGAGGTCACCCGTCCCGCGTCGGACAGCGAGCCCTTCTCGCTGCTCGCCTTCAAGATCATGGACGACCCCTTCGTCGGCACGATCACGTTCTGCCGCGTGTATTCGGGTCACATCGAGAGCGGCACGACCGTGCTGAACTCGACCAAGGACAAGAAGGAGCGCATCGGGCGCATGCTCCTGATGCACGCCAACAACCGCGAGGACATCAAGGAGGCCTATGCCGGCGACATCGTCGCCATGGCGGGCCTGAAGGACACCCGCACGGGTGACACGCTCTGCGACACGCAGAAGCCGGTGATCCTGGAGAAGATGGAGTTCCCCGAGCCGGTAATCGAGATCGCGATCGAGCCGAAGTCCAAGGCCGACCAGGAGAAGCTGGGCGTCGCCCTGCAGAAGCTGGCCGCCGAGGACCCGTCCTTCCGCGTCTCGACCGACACCGAGTCGGGCCAGACGATCCTCAAGGGGATGGGCGAGCTCCACCTCGACATCAAGGTCGACATCCTGCGCCGGACCTACAAGGTGGACGCCAACATCGGCGCCCCCCAGGTGGCCTATCGCGAGAAGCTGACCCGCCGCGTCGAGCAGGACTACACGCACAAGAAGCAGACGGGCGGCACGGGCCAGTTCGCCCGCGTCAAGATCGTCTTCGAGCCGAACGAGGCCGGCGCCGGCAACCTGTTCGAGTCGAAGATCATCGGCGGCGCGGTGCCGAAGGAATACGTGCCCGGCGTCGAAAAGGGCATCAACTCGGTCATGGGCGCCGGCATCCTGGCGGGCTTCCCCGTCGTGGACGTCAAGGCCACGCTGATCGACGGCGCCTTCCACGACGTCGACTCGTCGGTCCTGGCGTTCGAGATCGCCTCCCGGGCGGCCTTCCGGGAAGCGTTGCAGAAGGGTGGATCGGTTCTGCTCGAGCCGATCATGAAGGTCGAGGTCGTGACGCCGGAGGAATACACCGGCTCGTGCATCGGCGACCTGAACTCCCGCCGTGGGCAGATCCAGGGGCAGGACGTGCGCGGCAACGCCAACGTCATCAACGCCATGGTGCCGCTGGCCAACATGTTCGGCTACGTGAACCAGCTCCGCTCCTTCTCGCAGGGGCGCGCCACCTTCACGATGCAGTTCGACCATTACGAGCAGGTTCCGGCCAACGAGGCTGCCAAGGTCCAGGCGAAGTACGCCTGACCTCCCCACACGAAGACCACAGCTTGAGAGGAGCCTTCCATGGCTAAGGAAAAGTTCTCGCGGAATAAGCCGCACTGCAACATCGGCACCATCGGCCACGTCGATCACGGCAAGACGTCGCTGACCGCGGCCATCACCAAGATCCTCGCCGAGACCGGCGGCGCCACCTTCACCGCCTACGACCAGATCGACAAGGCCCCCGAGGAAAAGGCCCGCGGCATCACGATCTCGACCGCCCACGTCGAGTACGAGACCAAGAACCGCCACTACGCGCACGTCGACTGCCCCGGCCACGCCGACTACGTGAAGAACATGATCACGGGCGCGGCCCAGATGGACGGCGCGATCCTGGTCGTGTCGGCTGCCGACGGCCCGATGCCCCAGACCCGCGAGCACATCCTGCTCGCCCGTCAGGTCGGCGTCCCGGCGCTGGTCGTGTTCATGAACAAGGTCGACATGGTCGACGACGCCGAGCTGCTCGAGCTCGTCGAGCTCGAGATCCGCGAGCTGCTGTCGAAGTACGACTTCCCCGGCGACGACATCCCGATCACCCAGGGCTCGGCCCTCTGCGCGCTCGAGAACAAGCGCCCGGAGATCGGCCACGACGCCGTCCTGAAGCTGATGGAGACGGTCGACGCCTACATCCCGCAGCCGGAGCGTCCGAAGGATCAGCCCTTCCTGATGCCGGTCGAGGACGTGTTCTCGATCTCGGGCCGCGGCACCGTGGTGACCGGCCGCATCGAGCGCGGCGTCGTCAAGGTCGGCGAGGAAATCGAGATCGTCGGCCTGAAGGCCACCGTGAAGACCACGGTCACCGGCGTCGAGATGTTCCGCAAGCTGCTCGACCAGGGCGAGGCGGGCGACAACGTCGGCTGCCTGCTGCGCGGCACGAAGCGCGAGGACGTCGAGCGCGGCCAGATCCTGTGCAAGCCCGGCTCCGTGAAGCCCCACACCAAGTTCAAGGCTGAGGCCTACATCCTCACCAAGGACGAGGGTGGCCGCCACACGCCGTTCTTCACGAACTACCGCCCGCAGTTCTACTTCCGCACCACGGACGTGACCGGCATCGTGACCCTCCCCGAGGGCACGGAGATGGTGATGCCCGGCGACAACGTGACCATGACGGTGGCGCTGATCGTGCCGATCGCCATGGAGGAGAAGCTGCGCTTCGCCATCCGCGAGGGCGGCCGCACCGTGGGCGCCGGCGTCGTCGCCTCCATCATCGAATAAGAAGCCAACAGGTTGGGGGAGCGGGAGCCCTGCTCCCGCCCCTTCCGACTCAAAGGACACGACGATGAACGGTCAAAACATCCGCATCCGCCTCAAGGCCTTCGACCACCGCGTGCTCGATGCCTCGACCAAGGAGATCGTCTCGACCGCACGCCGCACCGGCGCGCAGGTTCGGGGTCCGATTCCGCTCCCCACGAGGATCGAGAAGTTCACCGTGAACCGTTCGCCCCACGTGGACAAGAAGTCCCGCGAGCAGTTCGAGATCCGCACGCACAAGCGCGTTCTCGACATCGTGGATCCCACTCCGCAGACGGTCGACGCGCTGATGAAGCTCGATCTGGCCGCCGGCGTCGACGTCGAGATCAAGATCTGACGTCCGCCCCCTGCGAAACGCTGTAGCGAAGTCTCTTGAAGGAAATCTGACATGCGGTCAGGTGTCATCGCCCAGAAGGTCGGAATGACCCGAATCTTCACGGATGCGGGCGAACATGTGCCGGTGACGGTGCTCAAACTCGACGGTTGCCAGGTCGTCGCGCATCGCACGGCCGAGGTGAACGGCTACAGCGCGCTGCAGATCGGGATCGGCAAGGCCAAGGTGAAGAACGTGTCGAAGGCCGAGCGCCAGCGCTTCGCCATCGCCAACGTCGAGCCGAAGATGAAGCTGGCCGAGTTCCGGGTCGAGGCGGATCGCATGATCCCCGTCGGCGCCGAGTTCCAGGCCGACCATTTCGTGCCGGGTCAGTTCGTCGATGTGACGGGCACCTCGACCGGCAAGGGCTTCGCCGGCCCCATGAAGCGCTGGAACTTCGGCGGCCTGCGCGCCACGCACGGCGTGTCGGTGTCGCACCGCTCGCACGGTTCGACCGGCGGCCGGCAGGACCCCGGCAAGACCTTCAAGAACAAGAAGATGGCCGGCCACATGGGCGTCGACCGCGTGACCACCCTGAACCTCAAGGTCGTGCGCACGGACGTCGAGCGCGGCCTGATCCTCGTCCAGGGCGCGGTGCCGGGCCACGACGGCGGCTACATCTTCGTCCGCGACGCCATCAAGAAGGCGCCCCACAAGGACCTGCCGATGCCCGGCAAGTTCCGCATGGCCTCCGAGGCCACCGCCGCCCCGGCTGACGCGCCGGCCGCCGACGCCGCCAGCGAGGGCTGAACCACCCCATGAAGATCGACATCACCTCCCTCGACGGCCAGACCGACGGCTCGGTCGAGCTCGACGACACCATCTTCGGCCTGGAGCCGCGCCAGGACATCATCGCCCGCATGGTGCGCTACCAGCTCGCCAAGCGGCGCGCCGGCACGCACAAGACCAAGGGCCGCGCCGAGATCGCCCGCACGGGCAAGAAGCTCTACAAGCAGAAGGGCACTGGCTCGGCCCGCCACGGCTCAGCCCGCGTGCCGCAGTTCCGCGGCGGCGGTCGCGCCTTCGGCCCCGTGGTGCGCTCGCACGCCCACGATCTGCCGAAGAAGGTGCGCGCCCTGGCGCTGCGCCACGCGCTGTCCTCCAAGGCGGCGGAAGGCGACCTGGTCGTGTGGAACGCCGCCTCCGCGGCCGAGCACAAGACGAAGCTCCTCAAGGAGAAGTTCGCCACCGCCGGCCTGACGAGCGCGCTGATCATCGACGGCGCCGCCGTCGAGGAGAACTTCGCCCGCGCGGCCCGCAACATCCCGCTGATCGACGTGCTGCCGGTGCGGGGGATCAACGTCTACGACATTCTGCGTCGCAACAAGCTGGTCCTGACCAAGGCTGCGGTGGACGCGCTGGAGCTGCGATTCAAATGAGCCAGGACCCCCGCCACTACGACGTGATCCTGTCGCCGGTCATCACCGAGAAGGCCACCGCCGCGACCGACTACAACCAGGTCGTCTTCAAGGTCGCCAAGACCGCGACGAAGCCGCAGATCAAGGCCGCCGTGGAGCAGCTCTTCGACGTCAAGGTCGAGGCAGTCAACACGCTGATCCGCAAGGGCAAGGCCAAGACGTTCCGCGGCGTCCGCGGTCGCCAGGCCGACCTCAAGAAGGCCGTCGTGACCCTCGCGGCCGGCCACAAGATCGACGTCACCACGGGTCTCTGAGCGCAGGCATAAGGATAGAAGTGCCATGGCACTGAAGACATTCAAGCCGGTCACGCCGAGCCTTCGCCAGCTCGTGATCGTCGACCGCAGCGGCCTCTGGAAGGGCAAGCCGCTGAAGACCCTCACCGAGGGCCTGTCCAAGTCGGGCGGCCGCTCGAACACCGGCCGCATCACCGTGCGGTTCCGGGGCGGCGGTCACAAGCAGACCTACCGCATCATCGACTTCAAGCGCCGCAAGCTCGACCAGCCGGCGAAGGTGGAGCGGGTCGAGTACGACCCGAACCGCACCTCCTTCATCGCTCTGGTGCGCTACGCCGACGGCGAGGCCCGCTACATCATCGCGCCGCAGAAGCTCGGCGTCGGCGACGAGGTGGTGTCGAGCGCCCAGGCGGACGTGAAGCCCGGCAACGCCATGCCGCTGGCCGCGATCCCGGTGGGCACGATCGTGCACAACATCGAGATGAAGATCGGCAAGGGCGGCGCCATTGCCCGCTCGGCCGGCTCCTACGCGCAGATCGTCGGCCGCGACGCGGGCTACGTGTCGCTGCGTCTGTCGTCGGGCGAGCAGCGCCTGATCAACGGCCAGTGCTTCGCCACCGTCGGCTCGGTGTCGAACCCCGACCACATGAACATCTCCTACGGCAAGGCGGGCCGCCGCCGCTGGCTCGGCCGGCGCCCGCACAACCGCGGCGTGACCATGAACCCGGTCGACCATCCGCACGGCGGCGGTGAGGGCCGCACCTCGGGCGGCCGTCACCCGGTGACCCCGTGGGGCAAGCCCACCAAGGGCAAGAAGACGCGCACCAACAAGACGACGGGCAAGTTCATCGTCGCCTCCCGCCACGCCCGGAAGAAGTGAGGGCTATCCATGTCACGTTCGATCTGGAAGGGTCCCTTCGTCGACGGTTACCTGCTCAAGAAGGCAGACACCGTGCGCTCGGGCGGCCGCTCCGAAGTCATCAAGATGTGGAGCCGCCGCTCCACCATCCTGCCGCAGTTCGTGGGGCTGACCTTCGGCGTCCACAACGGCCACAAGCACGTCCCGGTGACCGTCACCGAGGACATGATCGGCCACAAGTTCGGCGAGTTCTCGCCCACCCGCACGTTCCACGGCCACGCCGCGGACAAGAAGTCCAAGAGGTGATCCGATGAGCAAGCAGGCTAAGCCCCGCGCGCTCCCCGAGAACGAGGCGAAGTGCGTCGCGCGCATGCTGCGCGTGTCCCCGCAGAAGCTGAACCTGCTGGCTCAGCTCATCCGCGGCAAGAAGGTCGAGACGGCCCTCGCCGACCTCGAATTCTCCCGCAAGCGGATCTCCCACGAGGTCAAGAAGGCGCTGGAGTCCGCCATCGCCAACGCCGAGAACAACCACGAGCTCGACGTCGACGACCTGATCGTGTCCGAGGCCTACGTCGGCAAGGCGATGGTCATGAAGCGCTTCAGCCCCCGCGCCCGCGGCCGGGCCGGCCGCATCGAGAAGCCCTTCTCGAACCTCACGATCGTCGTCCGCGAAGTCCAGCCGGCGGCCTGAAGGATTTAGCCATGGGTCAGAAGGTCAATCCGATCGGGCTGCGGCTCGGCATCAACCGCACCTGGGATTCGCGCTGGTTCGCCAACAAGGGCGAATACGGCAAGCTGCTCCACGAGGACATGAAGATCCGCGAGGTCCTCATGGCGGCGCTGAAGCAGGCGGCGATCTCCAAGATCGTCATCGAGCGTCCGCACCGGAAGTGCCGCGTCACCATCCACTCGGCGCGTCCGGGCGTGGTGATCGGCAAGAAGGGCGCCGACATCGACAAGCTGCGCAAGATGGTGTCGAAGATCACCACCTCCGAGGTGGTCATCAACATCGTCGAGGTGCGCAAGCCCGAGATCGACGCCACCCTGGTGGCCGATTCCATCGCGCAGCAGCTCGAGCGCCGCGTCGCCTTCCGCCGCGCCATGAAGCGCGCCGTGCAGTCGGCGATGCGCCTCGGCGCCGAGGGCATCCGCATCAACTGCGCCGGCCGCCTCGGCGGCGCCGAGATCGCCCGCCAGGAGTGGTACCGCGAGGGCCGCGTGCCGCTGCACACGCTGCGCGCCGACGTGGACTACGGCGTCGCCACGGCCAACACGGCCTACGGCACCTGCGGCATCAAGGTGTGGATCTTCAAGGGCGAGATCCTCGAGCACGATCCGATGGCGCAGGACAAGCGCGCCCAGAACCAGGAGCACGCTCCGGGTGGCGAGCGTCGCCGTCGTGACGACGACCGTGGCGGCCGCGATCGCGACCGTGACCGCCGGCGCGAGCGGGCCTGAACGGTCTGACAGCAATCCGGGCGCGGGCTCCCGCAGGGGAGACCCGCGTCTTCGGCGCACGTTGACGGTTGCGTGACGTGCTCCGGCATGAAATAGCAAGACCCATCGACCGACCTCGAAGGCCCTGAAAGGGGCTTCCGAGCGGTCCGGACGTGCTCCGACCGACTTTCAGGACCCCTTTCCATGTTGCAACCCAAGCGAACCCGCTTCCGCAAGGCCTTCAAGGGCCGGATCAGCGGCGAAGCCAAGGGCGGCTTCGAGCTCAACTTCGGCCAGTACGGCCTGAAGGCGATGGAGCCGGAGCGCGTCACCGCCCGCCAGATCGAGGCCGCCCGCCGCGCCCTCACACGCCACATGAAGCGCGCCGGCCGCGTGTGGATCCGCATCTTCCCGGACGTGCCTGTGTCGAAGAAGCCGACCGAGGTCCGCATGGGCAAGGGCAAGGGCGCCCCTGAGTTCTGGGCGGCCCGCGTGCATCCCGGCCGCATCATGTTCGAGCTCGACGGCGTGCCGGTCGACCTCGCCAAGGAGGCGCTCCGCCTCGCCGCCGCGAAGCTGCCGATCAAGACGCGCTTCGTCGAACGCATCGCCGAGTGAGGGCGGACACCATGAAGACCAAGCAGCGCCTGTCCGACCTCTGGGTCATGTCGGACGATCAGCTCAACGACGAAGTGCTTCGCTTGAAGCGCGAACAGTTCAACCTGCGCTTCCGGCGCGCCACCGGCCAGCTGGAGAACACAGCCACGGTCCGCGTGGTCCGTCGCGACATCGCCCGGGCCAAGACCCTGGCGGCGATGAAGCGCGCCGCAGCGAACGGGTGAGAGACCGAAGATGCCGAAGCGTATCCTCCAGGGCGTGGTCGTCAGCGACAAGCAGGAGAAGACCGTGGTGGTGAAGGTGGAGCGCCGCTTCACCCATCCGCTGCTCAAGAAGACCGTGCGCCGCTCCAAGAACTACCACGCGCACGACGAGGCCCGCGCCTTCAAGGTGGGGGACATCGTCTCCATCGAGGAGACGCGGCCGATCTCCAAGCTGAAGCGCTGGACCGTCCTCGGGGCGGACGCCGCGAAGGCCCCCGCGGCCGAAGCCTCGGCCTGAGGTCGATCCGGGGCAGGGGGCTTGCTGTTCCCCATCCCCGCCAGGCGCAGTCCGGCTCCAGCGCGTCGTTCCCCGACGCGCCGCCTTTAAACCGCGGCCGATCCGTCCGGGTCGGGCGCCACGGGCCGGAAACCGTTCTGACAGGAAGTCATATCCATGATTCAGATGCAGACTAACCTCGATGTCGCAGACAATTCCGGCGCCCGCCGGGTCATGTGCATCAAGGTCATCGGCGGCTCCAAGCGGAAGTACGCCGGCGTGGGCGACATCATCGTCGTGTCCATCAAGGAAGCCATCCCGCGCGGCCGCGTGAAGAAGGGCGACGTGATGAAGGCCGTGGTGGTCCGCACCGCCAAGGACATCAAGCGCGCCGACGGCACCGTGATCCGCTTCGACACCAACGCGGCGGTGATCGTGAACAACCAGTCCGAGCCGGTCGGCACCCGCATCTTCGGGCCGGTGCCGCGCGAGCTGCGCGCCAAGAACCACATGAAGATCATCTCGCTGGCCCCGGAGGTGCTGTGATGGCCGCCAAGATCAAGAAGGGCGACAAGGTCGTCGTGCTGACCGGCCGCGACCGCGGCAACACCGGCGAGGTGCTCCAGGTCATGCCGAAGGACGAGCGCGCCATCGTGCGCGGCGTCAACCTCGTCAAGCGCCACCAGGCGCAGAGCCAGCGCCAGGAAGGCGGCATCATCACCAAGGAAGCGACGATCCACCTGTCGAACCTCGCCCTGCAGCACCCGACGACCGGCAAGCCGGTCCGCGTGGGCTTCAAGGTGCTCGAGGACGGCCGCAAGGTGCGCGTGGCCAAGGGTTCGGGAGATCAGATCGATGGCTGAGGCTCAGGCCGCCGGCGGCAAGAAGGCCGCCAAGGGCAAGGAGAACCGCAAGGCGGGCTCCGACATCAACATGGAGGCCTCGCCGGCCCTCCCCGCCGGCTACGTGCCGCGCATGAAGCAGGTGTACCGCGACACCATCCGTCAGGCGATGACGGAGCAGTTCGGGTACAAGAACCAGCTCGCCGTGCCGCGCCTCGACAAGATCGTGCTCAACATGGGCGTGGGCGAGGCCGTCAACGACACCAAGAAGGTGACGAGCGCCGCCGCCGACCTGTCGCTGATCGCCGGCCAGAAGCCCGTGATCACCCACGCGCGCAACGCCATCTCGACCTTCAAGGTGCGCGAGGGGATGCCGCTCGGCGCCAAGGTGACGCTGCGCGACATCCGCATGTACGAGTTCCTGGACCGCCTGGTCACGGTGGCGCTGCCGCGCATCCGCGACTTCCGCGGCCTGAGCCCGAAGTCCTTCGACGGCCGCGGCAACTTCGCCATGGGCATCAAGGAGCACATCATCTTCCCCGAGATCGACTATGACAAGGCCGAGACGATGCTCGGCATGGACATCATCGTCTGCACCACGGCGAAGACCGACGACGAGGCGCGCGCGCTCCTCAAGGCTTTCAATTTCCCGTTCCGGCAGTGAGGTCAGCGGGGAAGGTTCTTCCTTCCCCCGTGCATGCAGCACGGCTTCAGACGCGGAGAGAGGACGACTCAATGGCTAAGAAGAGTTCTGTCGAGAAGAACGAACACCGGCGCTCGCTGGTGAAGCAATATGCGGCGAAGCGGGCGAAGCTGAAGGGCATCGCCGACGACGCCAACCTGCCGATGGAAGAGCGCTTCGAGGCGCGGCTGAAGCTCTCCGAGCTGCCCCGCAACTCGGCCGCGGCGCGCATCCGCAACCGTTGCGAAGTGTCGGGCCGCTCGCGCTCGGTGTACCGCAAGATGAAGATGTCCCGCATCGCGCTCCGCGAGCTGGGCAACAAGGGCCTGATCCCGGGCTTGGTCAAGTCGAGCTGGTGAGGGGAGGCGAACCATGTCCGTGAACGATCCCCTGGGTGACATGCTCACCCGCATCCGCAACGCCCAGCTCCGCCGCAAGGGCAAGGTGTCGACGCCGGGCTCGCGCCTGCGCGCCAACGTGCTCGACGTGCTGGAGCAGGAAGGCTTCATCCGCGGCTACTCGACGACGGACCACGGCAACGGCCGCACCGAGTTCGACATCGAGCTGAAGTATTTCGACAACGCGCCGGTCATCAAGATGATCGAGCGCGTGTCCCGTCCGGGCCGCCGCGTCTACGCGGCCGTCGATGCGCTGCCGCGCGTCGCCAACGGCCTGGGCCTCACGATCGTGTCGACGCCCAAGGGCGTCATGGCTGACCACGCCGCGCGCGAGAACAACGTCGGCGGCGAGGTCCTGTGCAAGGTCTTCTGACCTGAGCCATGAGGGAATGAACGATGTCCAGGGTCGGTAAGAAGCCGGTCGTGCTCCCCAAGGGCGTGACCGCGACGGTTCAGGGCCAGAAGGTCGACATCAAGGGCGCGAAGGGCACTCTGTCCTTCACCGTCCCGGATGACTGCGACGTGGCGCTGAACGACAACGAGATCGCGGTGAACCCGCGCTCGGAAAGCAAGCGCGCCCAGGCGATGTGGGGCACGTCGCGCGCCATGATCAACAACCTCGTGACCGGCGTCTCCGCCGGCTTCGAGAAGCGCCTCGAGATCACGGGCGTCGGCTACAAGGCCGCCGTCCAGGGCAAGAAGCTCGTCCTGTCGCTCGGCTACAGCCACGACGTCGACTATCCGATCCCGGACGGCATCGACATCAAGGCCACCAAGCCGACCGAGCTGGTCGTGTCCGGCATCGACAAGCGCGAAGTCGGCCAGGTGGCTTCCGAGATCCGCGCCTACCGTCCGCCGGAGCCCTACAAGGGCAAGGGCGTGAAGTACGCGGGCGAGTTCATCTTCCGCAAGGAAGGCAAGAAGAAGTAAGGGCGATGAGCAAGAGCGATCTTTCCGACCGCCGCAAGGCTCGCGTCCGCCTGGCCATTCGCAAGAATGCCGGCGGCCGTCCCCGCCTTTCGGTCTTCCGGTCTTCCAAGCAGATCTACGCGCAGGTGATCGACGACGCCCGCGGCGTGACCGTGGCCTCGGCCTCGACGGTCGAGAAGTCGAACCGCGAGGGGCTCAAGACGGGAGCCGACAAGGCCGCCGCCGAGCAGATCGGCAAGCTGGTCGCCCAGCGCGCCCTCGAGGCCGGCGTGACCGAGGTCGTGTTCGACCGCGGCTCCTACATGTACCACGGCCGCGTCAAGGCGCTTGCCGAGGGCGCCCGCGAGGGTGGCCTGAAGTTCTGATCGGGGTTCGCCTCAGTCCCACAAGTTCAGCGGGCCGGCTTGTCTTCGACGGGAGCGTCGGATACAGGTCGGCCCGTTCCCATGCAGGGGTGGCCCGGCGCGGGGCGGTTTCGGCCGCGTCCCCGCGCCTTCGCTCATCCCGCGGGGGCTCCCATCCCAGCGAGCGGCAGGGCCCATCCCGGGCCGCCGCGCCAGTGACGGACGACAAGATGGCTCGTGAAAGAGAGCGCGACCGCGAGGATCGCGACAACGAATTCGTGGACAAGCTGGTCCACATCAACCGCGTCGCCAAGGTGGTGAAGGGCGGCCGGCGCTTCGGCTTCGCGGCGCTCGTCGTCGTCGGCGACCAGAAGGGCCGCGTCGGCTACGGCCACGGCAAGGCGCGCGAAGTGCCGGAAGCCATCCGCAAGGCCACGGAATCCGCCAAGCGCGGCATGATCCGCGTGCCGCTGCGCGAGGGCCGGACGCTGCACCACGACGTGAACGGCCGCCACGGCGCCGGCCGCGTCATCCTGCGCGCCGCCCCGGCCGGCACCGGCATCATCGCCGGCGGCCCGATGCGCGCCGTGTTCGAGACGCTCGGCGTCCACGACGTCGTCGCCAAGAGCCAGGGCTCGTCGAACCCCTACAACATGGTCCGCGCCACCTTCGACGCGCTGATCCACGAGGATTCGCCCCGCCAGGTCGCGGCGCGCCGCAACATCAAGGTGTCCACCCTGCAGTCCCGCCGCCAGGGCGTGGACGCCGACGCCGTCGAAGCCTGAGGGGGACAGCGATGGACTCCCAGACCCAGACGCGGTTCGTCGTCGAGCAGACGAAGAGCCCCATCGGCCGCCCGGCCACCCAGCGCCAGACGCTGGTGGCCCTCGGCCTCAACAAGATCGGCCGCCGCTCGTCGCTGATCGACAACCCCTCGACCCGCGGCATGGTGGCGAGCGTCGCCCACCTCGTCCGCGTCGTCGACGGCGAGTGAGGAGGGCGAGATGAAGCTCAACGAGATCAGGGACAACGAGGGCTCGTCCAAGTCGCGCATGCGCGTCGGGCGCGGCATCGGCTCCGGCAAGGGCAAGACCGGCGGCCGCGGCGTGAAGGGCCAGAAGGCCCGCACCGGCGTGCGCATCAAGGGCTTCGAGGGCGGTCAGATGCCGCTGCATCGTCGCCTGCCGAAGCGCGGCTTCACCAACATCTTCCGCCTCGACTACAACGAGATCAACGTCGGCCGCATCCAGAAGGCGATCGACGAGGGCAAGCTGCAGGCTGGCCCGATCACGATCGAGACGCTGGTGGACGCCGGCCTGTGCACCAAGGCGCGCGACGGCGTGAAGATCCTCGGCGCCGGCGAGATCACGGCCGCGGTGCAGATCGAGGCCGCCCTGGCGTCGAAGTCCGCCATCTCGGCCATCGAGGCGGCGGGCGGCTCCGTGAAGGTGCTGCGCGAGCCCAAGGTCAAGGCCGAAGAGGCCGCCTGAGCCTCGACGGCTCGGCTCGAACATCGGCAGGGCGGCGGCGGAAGCCGACCGCCCTGTTTTCATGTCGGCGGCCGCGCGGCGCGCGGCCGGTCATCGGCCTTGGCACCGCCACGGTCGGCTTTCAATCTGGCGTGCAGGCGTGGCGCGCGCTAAGGAACGGCACGGTCGCCGTGGTGTCCCGCGGCGGTCCCTTGGAGCAGGTGTATGGCGTCGGCAGCGGAACAGCTCGCAGCGAACATCAATTTCGCCTCGATCGGCAAGGCCGAGGAGCTCAAGAAGCGCATCTGGTTCACGCTGGGCGCCCTGATCATCTACCGGCTCGGGACCTACATCCCGCTGCCCGGCATCGACCCCGCGGCCTTCGAGGCGAACTTCTCGGGCCAGAAGCAGGGCGTGCTCGAGCTGTTCAACATGTTCTCGGGCGGCGCTGTCCAGCGCATGGCGATCTTCGCCCTGAACATCATGCCCTACATCTCGGCCTCGATCATCATCCAGCTGATGACCTCGGTCGTGCCGTCGCTCGAAACCCTCAAGAAGGAGGGCGAGTCCGGCCGCAAGGTCATCAACCAGTACACCCGCTACCTCACAGTCGTCCTGGCGGCCTTTCAGGCCTACGGCATCGCGGTCGGGCTGGAAGGGCAGGCGGGCGTCGTCACGGAGCCGGGGCTCTTCTTCCGCGTGAGCTGCGTCATCACGCTGATGGGCGGCACCATGTTCCTGATGTGGCTCGGCGAGCAGATCACCTCGCGCGGCATCGGCAACGGCTCGTCGCTGATCATCTTCGCCGGCATCATCGCGGCCTTCCCGGCCGCCATCGGCCACACGCTGGAACTCGGCCGCGAAGGGGCGATCTCGACCGTCTTCATCCTCGCCGTGGTCGTCGTGGCGATCGCCACCATCGCCTTCATCGTGTTTATGGAGCGGGCGCAGCGGCGCGTGCTCATCACCTACCCGAAGCGGCAGGTCGGCAACCGCATGTTCGAGGGCCAGACCTCGTTCCTGCCGCTGAAGCTCAACACCTCCGGCGTCATCCCGCCGATCTTCGCCTCCTCGCTGTTGCTGCTGCCCACGACCGTGGCGAACTTCACGACGATGAACGGTGGCGCCAACGGCTGGCTCGGCACGGTGACGAGCTTCCTCGGCCACGGCCGCCCGGCCTACATCCTGCTCTACCTCGCGCTGATCGTCTTCTTCGCCTTCTTCTACACCGCCGTGGTGTTCAACCCGGTCGAGACGGCCGACAACCTCCGCAAGCACGGCGGCTTCGTGCCCGGCGTGCGCCCCGGCGAGCGCACCGCGCAGCACATCGACACGATCCTCACCCGCATCACCGTGCTGGGTGCGGGCTACCTCGCCATCATTTGCCTTCTGCCCGAGCTTCTGATCTCCTACGCGCAGCTGCCCTTCTACTTCGGCGGCACGTCGCTCCTGATCGTGGTGAGCGTGACCATGGACACGGTCGCGCAGATCCACGGCCATCTGCAGGCGCAACAATACGAGAGCCTGATCAAGAAGTCGCGGCTCAGAGGGAAGAAGCGATGAGGATAGTGTTTCTGGGCCCACCCGGCGCCGGAAAGGGAACGCAGGCCGCGCGGCTCATGGAGCGGCACGGCATACCGCAGCTGTCCACGGGGGACATGCTGCGCGCCGCCGTCAAGGCCGGCACGCCGGTCGGGCTCAAGGCCAAGGCCATCATGGAGCAGGGCGGCCTCGTGCCGGACGCCATCGTGGTCGGCATCGTCGCCGAGCGCTTCATGGAGCCGGACGCCGCCAAGGGCTTCATCCTCGACGGCTTCCCGCGCACGGTGGGGCAGGCCGAAGCGCTCGACCTCGCCCTGGAACACCGCGGCCTCAAGCTCGACGCCGTGCTGGAACTCGAGGTCGACCCCAAGGTCCTGGTCGACCGCATCGAGCGTCGCGCGGCCGACACGCGGGCGGCCGGCGGCACGGTTCGGCCGGACGACACGCCCGAGGTCGTCTCCAAGCGGCTCGCCACCTACCACGAGCAGACCGCGCCGGTGTCGAGCTATTACGCTGGGTCGAACCGCCTGAAGGCGATCGACGGCATGGCGCCGATCGAGGCCGTGGCCGAGTCGATCGACGCGGCGCTGGCCGCGCCGGCCCATTGAGGCACGGCGGGGCGTCATCCTTCCTTGACGCCCCGGCGGTGAGCCGCTAAGGCCACCATCGCGAACCCTTCGACATTGCGTGCCGGGTCGTCCCACGCGGGGACCCGGCCTTCGGTCGTTCGGCGGCAACCTTTGACATGGCGTCATCCGGCACGGCGGTGCCCCGGCGCATGGAGAACACACGTGGCCCGTATAGCTGGCGTCAATATCCCGACCAACAAGCGCGTGGTGATCGCGCTCCAGTACATCCACGGCATCGGCGGCCAGAAGGCCCAGGAGATCTGCGAGAAGGTGTCCATCCCGGCCGAGCGCCGCGTGGCCCAGCTCTCGGACGCCGAGGTGCTGCAGATCCGCGAGACGATCGACCGCGACTACCTCGTCGAGGGCGACCTGCGCCGCGAGAACTCGATCAACATCAAGCGCCTGATGGACCTCGGCTGCTACCGCGGCCTGCGCCATCGCCGCCAGCTGCCCGTCCGCGGCCAGCGCACCCACACCAACGCCCGCACCCGCAAGGGCAAGGCGAAGCCGATCGCCGGCAAGAAGAAGTGATCCGTCCTCGGGCCTGACCCGAGGTCGATCGAAGACTCTCCCGAGCGCCTGGCATCACGGGCGCGCTTGAAGGACCAGGACAGGATATTATGGCAAAAGAGGCAAACCGCGTCCGCCGTCGTGAACGCAAGAACATCGCGTCGGGCATCGCCCACGTGAACTCGACGTTCAACAACACGATGATCACCATCACGGACGCGCAGGGCAACACCATCTCGTGGTCGTCCGCCGGCACCATGGGATTCAAGGGCTCGCGCAAGTCGACCCCCTACGCGGCCCAGATGGCCGCCGAGGATGCCGCCCGCAAGGCGCAGGAGCACGGCATGCGCCTGCTCGAGGTCGAGGTGTCGGGCCCCGGCTCTGGGCGTGAGTCGGCGCTGCGCGCCATCCAGGCCGCGGGTTTCACCGTGACCTCGATCCGCGACGTGACCCCGATCCCGCACAACGGCTGCCGCCCGCGCAAGCGCCGCCGCGTCTGACCGTCCGACACGACCATCGGGAAGGGCCGCGCCTCCGGGCGCGGCCCCTTCTCGCGTTCCGCCGCCGTCGCGGCGCGCAACCGACCTCCCGGGCGCCTTCGCCGAGTCGGGGATTCAGCTCCCCGCTCCGCCAAGGTGCCCAATCCCACGCTGAGGCGCGCCGCCCTTCCGACGGCCCACGCGGGATACAATGCCTGGAAAGACGCCCATGACCACCGTGATCTCGAAGAACTGGCAGGATCTCATCAAGCCCAACAAGCTCGAGGTCCAACTCGGTGACGACCCGAAGCGCGTCGCGGTCGTCGTGGCCGAGCCCCTGGAGCGCGGGTTCGGCCTCACCATGGGCAACGCCCTGCGCCGCATCCTGCTGTCGTCGCTGCAGGGCGCGGCCGTCACGGCCGTGCAGATCGACGGCGTGCTGCACGAATTCTCGTCGATCCCCGGCGTCCGCGAGGACGTGACCGACATCGTCCTGAACATCAAGGACATCTCGATCAAGATGTCGGGCGAGGGCCCGAAGCGCATGGTGCTGAAGAAGTCCGGCCCCGGCGTGGTCAAGGCCGGCGACATCCAGGTCGTCAACGACGTGTCGGTGCTGAACCCCGATCTCGTGATCTGCACGCTCGACGAGGGCGCCGAGATCCGCATGGAGTTCACGGTCGACACCGGCAAGGGCTACGTCCCCGCCGACCGCAACCGCAACGAGGACGCGCCGATCGGCCTGATCCCGGTCGACAGCCTGTATTCGCCGGTCAAGAAGGTGTCCTACCGCGTCGAGAACACCCGCGCGGGCCAGATCCTCGACTACGACAAGCTCACCATGACGGTGGAGACCAACGGCGGCATCACCCCGGAAGACGCGGTCGCGTATTCGGCCAGGATCCTCCAGGACCAGCTCAACGTTTTCGTGAACTTCGAGGAGCCCCGCCGCGAGGAGGTGTCCGCCTCGATCCCGGAGCTGGCCTTCAACCCGGCCCTGCTCAAGAAGGTGGACGAGCTGGAGCTGTCGGTTCGTTCGGCCAACTGCCTGAAGAACGACAACATCGTCTACATCGGCGACCTCATCCAGAAGTCGGAGGCCGAGATGCTCCGCACCCCGAACTTCGGCCGCAAGTCGCTGAACGAGATCAAGGAAGTGCTGGCGCAGATGGGCCTGCACCTCGGCATGGAGATCACCGGCTGGCCGCCGGAGAACATCGACGAGCTCGCCAAGCGGTTCGAAGAGCACTACTGAGTTTCGTTGGCGGCCCGATCCGGACGGATCGGGCAGCCCGTCTGGAATGCGGTGCTCCAAGGAGGAGCACCGGGGCGGGCCCTAACGGCCTGCCGTCAAGAGCGCGGCCGACCCTTGGCACGGCGGCCGCATAACAACCCGAGGAGCCATCCATGTATCACGGACGCAAGAAGCGCCGCTTCGGCCGCACCGCCGAGCACCGCAAGGCCATGTTCTCCAACATGTGCGCCAACCTGATCCATCACGAGCAGATCGTGACCACGCTGCCGAAGGCCAAGGACCTGCGTCCCGTGGTCGAGAAGCTCGTGACGCTCGGCAAGCGCGGCGACCTGCACGCCCGCCGCATGGCCATGGCGGAGATCCGCCAGGCCGCCGTCGTCAAGAAGCTCTTCGACGTCATCGGCCCGCGCTACAAGGACCGCCAGGGCGGCTACACCCGCGTGCTCAAGGCCGGCTTCCGGTACGGCGACGACGCCCCGATGGCCGTGATCGAGTTCGTGGACCGCGACGTGGACGCCAAGGGCTCCTCGCTCGGCAAGTACACGGCCTCGCCCGAGACCGACGTCGCCTGATCGGCGCGACCCTGTTCGACTGAGAAAGGCCGGGGCGCGAGCCCCGGCCTTTTTCACATCGTGAGGGTGCTCCATCCCGCGTTCCGCACGGGACCGGAGGTCTTTTGAAACCGGGATCGACCTCTTAGATCCGGCAAACGATCCCAGCCGCGACGAGGATGCCCGCCCCCATGACGACCCGCCTGCGCGCCGTCTCCCTGCCGCTCCTGGCGCTGCCCGTGCTGCTGGCCCTCGGCGCGCCGTCCCGCGCCGAGGACCGGCAGCTCCCGACCTCGAAGGGCGACGTCGTCCTGTCCTTCGCCCCGATCGTGAAGCGGGTCGCGCCCGCGGTGGTCAACGTCTACGCGTCGCGGGTCGAGAAGCGGCCCCGCAACAGCCTGATGGACGACCCGATCTTCCGCCAGTTCTTCGGCGGCCACGATCGCCCCGGCAACCCGACCGCGCAGTCGCTCGGCTCCGGCGTCGTGGTCGACGCGTCCGGCCTCGTCATCACCAACTACCACGTGATCGACGGCATGACCGACGTGCGCGTGGCGATGTCGGACAAGCACGAGTATCCGGCCGACATCGTGCTGCGCGATCAGCGCACCGACCTCGCCGTGCTGCGGCTCAAGGGGGCGCAGAACCTGCCCGTGATGGAGCTCGGCGACTCCGACGCGCTGGAGGTCGGCGACATCGTGCTGGCCGTCGGCGACCCCTTCGGCGTCGGCCAGACGGTCACGCAGGGCATCGTGTCGGGCCTCGCGCGCAGCCAGATCGGCAAGAGCGACTACCAGTACTTCATCCAGACCGACGCGGCCATCAACCCCGGCAACTCGGGCGGCGCGCTGGTCGACATGAAGGGCCGGCTGATCGGCATCAACTCGGCGATCTATTCGCAATCGGGCGGCAGCGTCGGCATCGGCTTCGCGATCCCCGTCAACATGGTCAAGAGCGTCATCACGGCCGCGCGGGCCGGGGAGAAGGCCGTGCGGCGGCCGTGGCTCGGCGCGAGCCTGCAGGGCATCACCCGCGACATGGGCGAGGCGCTGGGGCTCGACCGGCCGGCCGGCGTGCTGGTGTCCGAGATCGTCGACGGCGGCCCGGCGGACGCGGCCGGGCTCAAGCGCGGCGACGTCATCACGGCGGTCGACGGCGCACCGGTCGACGATCCCGACGCCTTCGGCTACCGCCTCGCCACCAAGCCGCTCGGCGGCACGGCGGGCCTGACGGTGCGGCGCGGCAACCAGACCCTGGCGTTGGCGCTGAAGCTGATCCCGCCGCCCGAGGTGCCGGCGCGCGACGCCGTCACGCTGCGCAACGATTCGCCCTTCTCGGGCGCGACGGTGGTGAACCTGTCGCCCGCGGTCGCCGACGAGATGCAGATCAACGGCGCGCGCTCTGGCGTGGTGGTCAGCGCCGTCGCGGACGATTCCAACGCCGCCATGACGGGCATCCAGAAGGGCGACGTCATCGTCGGCCTCGACCGCGCCAAGGTGACCTCGACGCGCCAGTTCGAGAAGGCGACGGGCGCGCGCCAGGACTTCTGGCACGTCACCATCGACCGCGGCGGCCAGATCATCGACTCGGAAGTGGGGGGCTAGCCACCTTCTCGCCTCGCGGGGGAAGTCGGTGGGGATCGGCTCGACCGTCGCCGCTTCCGAGCGGGCTTCGCCGAGCGCGGAGCCTCGCCCCCCGATCCGCCTCGGCCGCGCCGAGGCACCTTCTCCCGCGACGGGAGAAGGGGAGCGCGTTCTGCTAAGCTCCTCCCCATGCCCGACCTGTTCTCCTCAGCCGGCCTCGACCCCGCCCCCGCGACGGCCTCGCCCGAGCCGGCCGCCGCGGGCCCTCGACCCCTGGCCGACCGCCTGCGCCCGCGTCGCCTGGAGGAGGTGGCCGGGCAGGGGCACCTCGTCGGGCCGGACGGGTCGCTGACGCGGCTGCTGTCCGGCGGGCATCCCGGCTCGCTGGTCTTCTGGGGGCCGCCCGGCACCGGCAAGACCACGGTGGCGCGCCTGATGGCGGATCGCACCGCGCTCGACTTCGTGGCCGCGTCCGCGATCTTCACCGGCGTGGCCGACCTCAAGAGGCTGTTCGACGAGGCCCGCGCCCGCCGCCGCGCCGGCCGCGGCACGCTGCTCTTCGTGGACGAGATCCACCGCTTCAACCGCGCCCAGCAGGACGGCTTCCTCCCCGTGATGGAGGACGGCACGGTCACGCTGGTCGGCGCCACGACCGAGAACCCGTCCTTCGAGCTGAACGGCGCGCTGCTGTCCCGCGCGCGCGTGCTGGTGTTCCGCGCGCTCGACGCCGGGGCGCTCGGCGAGCTGCTCGCCCGCGCCGAGGCGCTGGAGGGACGGCCGCTGCCGCTCAGCGCGGAGGCGCGCGACGCGCTGCTCGGCATGGCGGACGGCGACGGCCGCGCGCTCCTGAACCTCGCCGAGGACGCGTGGCGCGCGGCGCGGCCTGGCGAGACGTTGGAGGCGGCGCGGCTCGTCGAGGTGCTGCAGCGCCGCGCCCCTCTCTACGACAAGGGGCAGGACGGGCACTACAACCTCATCTCCGCCCTGCACAAATCGGTGCGCGGCTCCGACCCCGACGCGGCGCTCTACTATCTCTGCCGCATGCTCGACGCCGGCGAGGACCGGCTGTTCCTGGCGCGGCGGCTGGTCCGCATGGCGTCCGAGGACGTCGGCATGGCGGACCCGCAGGCGCTGGTGGTCGCCAACGCCGCCAAGGACGCGTTCGACTTCCTCGGCAGCCCGGAAGGCGAGCTCGCCCTGGCGCAAGCGGTCGTCTACCTGGCGACGGCGCCGAAGAGCAACGCCGTCTACACGGCCTACAAGGTCGCGACCGCGCTGGCGAAGGGCGGCGGCTCGGCGCTGCCCCCGAAATCGATCCTCAACGCGCCCACCAGGGTGATGAAGCGCGAGGGCTACGGCGAGGGCTACCGCTACGACCACGACGAGCCCGACGCCTTCTCGGGCCAGAACTACTGGCCGGAGGCCATCGGCCGGCAGAGCCTCTATCGCCCGACCGAGCGCGGCTTCGAGCGCGACGTCGGCCGGCGGATGGCGTGGTGGGCCGAGCGGCGGCGGGAGCGCGGCGAGGGGTGAGCCGCGTGGCGAGGGCGGAAAGGCGCCGTTAACCATGCTGCGAGAGGTTCGGATCGTCTCAACCTCAACGCGCAGGACGCACCCGCATGGAAGCCGCGCCCGACCTCGATTTCGCTTCCTCCATCCGCTACGCGCTGACGTCCCGCCCCGTGCCGGGCGGCGTCGAGATCGTGCTGGACCTGTTCCGCGGTGCGGCGCCGGCGCTCACGCGCACCCTGGCGGCCGTGTCGTCCGCCGAGGCCGGCGCCGTCATGGCGACCTGCAGCCGCTACCTGGAGCGCCGCGGCGCCCACGCGGTGAGGAGCACCGCCGGCGCCGTCGCGCCGGACCCCGCCTGGGGCGCGCCGGTGGCCGCCTTCGACTGGATGTTTGCCGGCTAGGGACGACCGGCGGCGGCCCGGAACGGCGTTCACCACGACGCTGATCCGGCGTTGCTCGGGCGGGGCCGCGTGGGCTGACTGTGATCCGCGCGCGACGGCGCCTCAACCGGGATCGCAACCATGCACGACCACGCCACCCCTGACGTCCGCGGGCTTCTCCGCGCCCTGGCCCTCGCCTCCGCGCTGGGCGTCGCGGCGCTGGCGGCGGCGGTGCCCGCCCATGCCTTCGACGGCGGCTGCTGCTGCGACGACGGCCGCTACGACAGCGTCGGCTTCGGCGCCGCGGGCACGAGCGGCGGCTTCGGCTTCGGCGGCCTGGGCCGTGGCCTGGGAGACCTCGGCGGGGGCGTCGTCGGCCTCGGCGGCGGCGTGGTGGGCGGCGCGCTGGGAGGCCTGGGCGGCTACGGCGGTCCGGGCTACGGCGCCGGCGCTTACGGCTACGGGCCGGCGACCTACGGTCCGTATCGCGGCGTCCCGCTGCGACGGGCCTACTGACCGATCTCCGCCCCCGCCATGCAGAAATGCGATGGCGGGTCGCGGCGAACGATCTTGGACCCACCCCCCTGCAACGCCTAGCGTTGGCCGAAACGGGGGCCTTCGCGCCACCCGGCACGGGGAGGACGCGGATGACACGGAAGCGGTGGACGGCGCTCGGCGCCGCGGTGGGCGCCCTGCTCGCGGCCGGCGGCCTGCCGGCGAAGCCGGCCAGGGCCGAGACGCCGTTCCGCATCGGCGTGGTCGAGGACCTGTCCGGCGTCTATTCCGGCAACGGCGGCCCCAACATGGTGCTGGCGACGCAGATGGCCGTCGAGGATTTCGGCGGCAAGGTGCTGGGCCGGCCCATCGAGGTCATCGCCGTCGACCACCAGAACAAGCCCGACCTCGGCTCCGCCCTGGCGCGCCAGCTGGTCGACGACAAGCACGCCTCCGCCCTGGTGCTGGGCGGCTCCTCCTCGGTCGGGCTCGCGGTGCAGAGCTACGCCAAGGACCGCCACATCACCACGCTCGACACGGGCGGCTACGCGTCACAGTTCTCCGGCCCCGGCTGCTCGCCCTACGGCTCGCAGTGGGTGCCCTCCACGACCGAGCTCGCCAACGCGGTGGCGGATTCCGTGGTGAAGGAGGGCGGCAAGAGGTGGTTCTTCATCACGGCCGACTACGTGTTCGGCAACACGCTCGCGGCCGCGGCAACCCAGGCCGTGAAGGCCGCGGGCGGCACGGTGGTGGGCGAGGTGAAGCACCCGCTCGGCACGGCCGACATGTCGTCGCCGCTGCTGGAGGCGCAGGCCTCGGGCGCCGACGTCATCGCGCTCGCCAACGCGGGGCCGGACCTCGTCAACGCGATCAAGCAGGGCCGCGACTTCGGCGTCTCGTCGAAGTTGATCGCCATGCTGGTCTTCACCAACAACACGGTGGCGCTGGGCCTCGACGTCGCGCAGGGCCTGCGCTTCGCCGAAAGCTTCTACTGGGACCTCAACGACGACACCCGCGCCTGGGCCAAGCGCTTCATGGCGCGCAACGGGCAGGCCGTGCCGACCATCGGCCACGCGGCCGGCTATTCGGCGACGCTGCACTACCTCCAGGCCGTGCAGAAGGCCGGCACCGACGACGCCGCCAAGGTGGACGAGGCCTTCAAGGCCCTGTCGATCACCGACAAGCTGCTCGACAATCCGCACATCCTCGCCAACGGCCGCGTGGTGATGGACATGCACCTCGTCGAGGTGAAGACGCCCGCCGAGTCGAAGGGCCCGGCCGACCTCTACAAGGTCATCGACACCATCCCGGGCGACAAGCTCTTCACCCCGGCCAAGGACAGCGGCTGCCCCTTCACCAAGGGGTGACGACCCCTCCGCCCATCCCCGCCTCCGCGGGGATGGGCGGCCGCAGTCAGCGCGCCACCAGCAGCACCGCCGCACCGGGCGGCACCGCCACGGTGGCGGCGCCGGAGGGCGCCTCCACGGCCTCGGGCACCACCGGCCCGCTCCAGCGGCCGTCGGTCCCGATCGTGGCGCCGTTCACCGTCACATGCGACGGGTCGGTGTCGGAGAGGCCGCCCGCGGCCCGCAGGGTGAGGCGGCCGAGCGGGCCGGCCGGCAGGCCGGACAGGTCGACCGCGGCCTCGCCAGCGCCCTCGTTCAGCAGCAGCACGGCCGCGCCGCCGTCCTCGCGCCGCAGCGCGTAGACGTTCAGCCCCGCCCGGCCGCCGAGGTCGCGCGACGCCGCGACGAGCCGGCTCGGCCCCTCGCGCAGCGCGCGGGCGAGGAGCCAGATGCCGTAGAACTCCGGCTTCACCGCGATCACGGCGCCCTTCGCGGTCTGGATCGGCGAATAGAAGGCGTGGCCGCCGGAATGGAAGTCGACGCCGGACGTGCCGGCCGCGGCCAGCTGCGCCGCCACGTCGATGGCCCAGAGCGCGGAGGCGAAGCTGTCGCTGACGCCGGCCACGCCGCTGACCTCGCGGCCGGAGGCGTCGGTGCAACTGTAGAAGCTGTTGATCTCGTCGTAGCGCAGCCCGTCCCGCACCCCGGCCGCGGCGGCGGCGGCCACCAGCGTCGCGGCCGTCGTGGTGAGGACGGGGTCGGGCGCGAGCAGGCTCGCCACCGTCGGGCCCGAGCAGCTCGACGCCTTGTAATAGTGCTGCGTCGCCACCCGCAGGGCCGGCCCGAACGCCGCTATGAAGGGGAGGGTATAGCGCTTGGCGTCGTAGCCGGCGTCCGGCCCGGAGACGGGGACGCGCGGCGCGGCCCCGGCGATCAGCCGCCGGTCCTGCGCCCACTCGGCGGCATAGTCGGCGTAGGTGTAGCTGGCCGGCCGATGGCCGTTGCGGCCGTAGAGGTCGGGCTCGTTGCCGACCGCCACGGCGAAGAGGCTGCCGCCGAGCGCGGCGCCGGCGTATCGCGCTTCCCGCGCGGCGGCGGCGCCGTCGCCCGCCGCGAGGTCGAGGCTGTAGATCGCGCGCCAGCCCGGCACGGCTCCGAGGAAGCCCGCGAGCCGGTCGACGTCGGCCGGGGCGACGAAGCTCTGCGTGAGGCCGTGCCCGTCCGCGTCGCCGCCGTCGTCCCAGGGCGTGCGGTCCACGCTGTTGCCGCCGATGCGCAGGAGGCCGGCGCCGACCTCGCGGAACAGCCGCACGAGCGGTGCGTCCACGGCGGCGAACAGGCCGGTGCTGAGCTCGCCGGATTCGAAGGAGAAGCCCACGAAGCCGCGCGCGAGGCGCGGCGCGGCCTCGGCGGCCGGCGGCACGCGGAACGGGATCGAGGCCGCGGCGGCCGGGACGGCGGAGGCGAGCAGGAGGGCGAGGGCGGCTGACCGCGGGATGGGCATGGGGCGAGGGCTCCGGCGTCGGCGCCCGGCCGCGGGCCGCGGCGGCCCGCACGCCGTCCCGCTCGACATCCCGGACCGTGGGCCCACGGCGCCCCGCCTAGCACGGATCGCGGCGGCCGGGCGGGGCGAGCCCGCCGAACTCGCGATCGGTGGGCGCGTTGCGGAGCCGACAGGCCGGGACTGCCGGCCGCGGCGCTGCCGCGAAGGAGACGATCCGCCATGACGATGTTCCGGCCCCTCCCGCGCGGCCTCTGCCGTGGCGCCGCCGCGGCCCTGCTGACCGGCGCGGCGCTGCTCCTCGCCGGCTGCTCGCAGGGGGCCGGGGCGTCCGACACCGTGGTGTCGAACGGGGAGATCACCCAGGACTTCACGAACGTGCACCAGGACCCGAGCTGGATCCTGGCGCGCGAGCAGCAGCTGAAGCTCACCCCCGACCAGGTGACGAGGCTGAAGGCGCTGCAGGCCTCCATGGACGACGAGCGGCGCGCCAAGGTCGCGGCCGTCCGCGCCGCCAACGACCGCTTCAAGGCCGACGCCAAGCGTCGCGACGCGGACCGGGACGCGCTGGTGGCCGACGCCCGCTCCCTGTCCGACGCGCAGCTGGCGCTCACGACCTCGATCATCGACGGCTCGCTGGCCGGCTACGCCGTGCTCGACCCGAGCCAGCGCAAGCACTTCGACGACCTCATCGCCTGCTGCACGAAGGCGTGAGCGACGGGGTGCGGCCACGGTGGCCGGCAGTATGCGGAAGGAGGGCGCGGCAGCCGGAAGGGCGGTGGTGAGAAGAAAGGCGAGGGTGAGACGATGGAGCCCCATACCGTTCGATTTTACCTGCTGATCCCCTGGTCGTTCAACTCGGCCTCTACGGCCGCCAGCAGCGGGCTGAGGTGATCCTGAACCGTCATCCAGATCATGCTCTCCTGCACGTCGTCGTCGTCGTGACGTAGCACATCGCCGATGCCCATGATCTGCTTCCAGGGCAGGGTGGAGTGTCGATCGCGTAGGGCAGGCGAGAGCCGTCTCGCCGCCTCGGAGACGATCTCCAGCGCCCGCGTCGTGGCGTAGAAGGCCAGCCGCGACGCCGCGAAGTCCTCGAACGACAGACCTTCGGTGAAAAGGCGCGCCGCATGGATGTTGTCCCGGATATGGATGAGGCTGTTCTCGTCAGAACGCATAGACGGCATCGCGCTCCACGCTCGGCCGCACGAGCGGCTTGAGACCCGCCCGGTTGGCGACGTCGACGGATGTGGGGAACAGGTCCTCGATGAACTGGACGATGCCGACATAGGCGAAGAGATCGATGGGTGCCTCGGGGTCGAGCTCCACCATGATGTCGATGTCGCTGTCCGGCTGCGCTTCGCCCCGCGCGACGGAGCCGAACAGGGCGGCCCGCACCACGCCCTGCCGGCGCAGGTCAGGGGCGTGGTCGCGCAGGCGGGCGAGGATCTGGTCGCGGTCCATGCGGGGGAGCATAGCGCGGCGGCGGCCGAGGTGAAGCGGGGGCGCGTCGGCTCCCGTCCCGGGCGCTGGTGGCGTCACGCACCGCACCGAGGGCCGCCGCGGGATGATTGCGCCGTAAGTGCGGCCGGGACGATGAGGGTGGTATGCACACCATCACGCTTTCACTCCGCCCTACCCTGGTCGCGTCGCGATGGCGTTGGCTTTCGGAGACGCTGCTCTCGCAGCCCCTATTCTCATCGTTGGTTTGTACGATAGAAAATCGATTTGGTCGATTTAAATTCTTCAATCCATAATTTAGAAAATTCTGTTTGTGAATTGTCAAACTGAGCCCATCGCGGCTGCTCACTCCATTCCTTATACTCGAAATATTCAAGATACTTGAGTTGATGTTTATTCGCTAGATTGCACAATTGTGCAACGGTATCTCTCGGGGCGCTCCCCCATGAAAGGATACTGAAATCAGTACCGTTTACATTAAATATCTCAGCATCGTCGGCTTTCTGCGTGAGCCATTGAGGTATATTGCCGAGTTGTAGCAAATGTATAAAATTCGTCCTTACGAATACTATGCCTAAATCGCGGTGTTTCGCGTCGAGATTGATCGATCTCATGCGGTCAAGGAACTCAGTTTTTAGATCACCACTGACACTACCGGTGAAACAAACAGCGATATCCTTTGTGTTAATTCTGCCTACAAGATTGAACAGATTCTGAGGCAAGTTGAGGACTTTACAAATTTCGGTAGTTCGTAAAACATGAACATCTATTGGACAAATGCCTCCATTGTACCACAACATACCAGTTTGATTGAGGGAGCCAAGCGTATCGTTGATTTCCTTCTTGGATAATTCTGGGCCTGATCGTAGCTGAGACATTATATCATGCTGAGCTTTTAAACGCACAGCTTCAGTGATTTCTGCATCCGGCTGAGTAAAGTGGTTTCGAGCTAAGCTGACAGGTGCGATGCCCGCACGATCTATGATACTTAGCGAGTAACGTCTCAACTTAAACATCTCTGACGCATTCTGAAACAGCATGGGTGGTGATAAAAACCTAATCTTTCCAATGAGCCCGTTCGTGTACATGTGGTCAGCGATTGAGGCAATCGCGATCCCGTTGACATAGTGAATTTCAGAGCTCCGGGTCGATAGTCTCTGAGTGCTGACTCCGATCCGATAATTAGCTGTTTCAACTACATAGTTTTCCTTGCTGTGAGAGTTGAGTGAAACCTCTTTTCTTTCTCCCTCCTCGATGAGGGCATATGTTACCACGACTCTCGATCTAAATTGGAAAAGTTGGTGAGCAATAGCAAAAATTCTCTTAAGCGCTGCAATCGATTTCCTATCAACGCTGATTTCAATCAGAGTTCCGATGTCCATATTCTTTTCTCTTATCTCAATCTGAGTGTCATGAAGTGATGCGCTGAAGTATAGACCCCTAGTCATTGTACGGTGTCGGGTGGATACCTCTATACGACTGCCGATGAGGAAGGCCGCCAGCGCGCCGACTCCGAATCGGCCATTCCGGATAACCTTCGTTTTTCCTGAAGCGTCAACAAATTCCTGCTTCCAAGAAACTGCAGAACGAAAGCTGGCTCCGGCATTAAAAAAATAGCCTTTGACTACCGCAAGTGTCATTCCAATTCCATTGTCGAAGACGGTCAGACGACCGTCGTCTCCTTCCAACTTAAGCTCAACTCGCACAAAAGGCTGATGTCCTTGGTCGTTACCCGCAATAACCAGAGATTCTTCAACTGCGTCCACTGAATTTTGAATGAGTTCTCTCACACCATAACCAGGATTATTTCCATAAAGCGGAGCTAGCAGCAGAGATAACATTTCTGCCTCTGCAACGTTAAATTTTATTCTCTCTGGAATATATCCGAGCTGGAGTTCCCTCTCTGATAAAGAGGACCGTACTCGACGCAGAAAAAAAACCTAAATTCGACAGACCATTTTCTGTTTGCCGTCCATATACCTCCCCGAATACCGCCCAGCAATTATCAATTTCCGACTGCAATCCGTCCAACCATTCGTTTAATCTCAAATAGTCTGAAACAGACAAAGGGTTTGCGTCGATGAATATCGCAAAAGGATCATCATGGGTCCTTGTGATATTCTTTATACTGGCGTGCACTCTCCATTCCTGCCGTGAAATCGGACTTTCAACAGGATGGACAAGAGCACGAAGTGGAGGGGCTCGACTCGCTTGCAGCTGCGCATAATCGGCTATCCGGAGCATAGCCATTAGAAACACGATATGCGTTCTATTGAAATCCCGTAGATCGAACTTAGCCTCGATGTACTTAAAATGTTTTCTCAAGGGATCGCCGTGGCTCCTTGCTATGAGACCGACCAGATCACACTCTTCAGTCTTGAAGCCAGCCATAAGGTTGGGTAGACCCAAAGTGACATCTAGCCCGAGCGCAAGATCGTGAGCAAGCCGTGGATGATTGCGGCGCAGAAACTCGCCTATCAATCTGCGATGTCTGTCTGTATATTCATTGATATTGCCCGGAAGTTCGTTCACGCCCTTCGTGTCTCCAAAAATTCCTTCAAGATTTTTCTGATTGAACCGTTTAGCTTCTTCGAAGAAGCTATTCCAAAGCGAAGGCCAGCTTACATTATCTAGAGCTGTTTCCGTCCGGTTTGATTCGGGACGGTGTAGCGGTTTCGGTCGGGTTGTGATTCGGTGAGGGCTACCTTTGCGGGATGCCCCTGATGCCAAGAGCCCTGTCTGCGGACCTACGCGAGCGTGTTCTGGCCGCTATTGAGGCGGGCTCCTCCTGCCGCCAGGCGGCCGAGCGTTTCGGTGTCGGGATCGCGACGGCGATCCGCTGGCAAGCCCGCTTCCGGGCCGAAGGCGTGGTCGCGGCCAAGCCGATGGGCGGAGACCAGCGCTCCCGCAACATCGAGGCCCACGCGGAGATGATCCTGCAGGCGTGCGAGGCGGAGCCGCAGGCGTACCTGCGCGAGCTGCGTGAAAGCTTGCGCGAGAAGGGTGTCAGCACGAGCACGAGCGGGCTGCACCGCTTCTTCGCGCGCCACAAGATCAGCCGTAAAAAAGGGATCTGCACGCCGCCGAGCAAAGCCGTCCCGACGTGATGAAGGCGCGCGAGGACTGGTTCGAGGGTCAACTCGACGTGGACCCCGAGCGGGTCGTCTTTCTCGATGAGACAGCGGCGGCCACCAACATGACCCGCCGCCATGGCCGGGCCAGGCGTGGCGAGCGCTGCCGCATCGCGGTGCCGCACGGGCACTACAAGACCACCACGGTCACGGCGGCCCTGCGGGAAGCGGTCCCTTTGCGATCGAACTGATGGACGGCGCCACAAACGGGGCGCGGTTTCTGGCCTACGTCACCGACATCCTCATCCCGGCTCTCAGGCCCGGCGACACGGTCGTGATGGACAACCTAAGCGCTCACAAGGTGAAAGGCGTGCGGGAGGCCATCGAAACAGCGGGGGCTCGCTTGCTCTACCTTCCGGCATACAGCCCTGACTTCAATCCCATCGAGAACGCCTTCGCCAAGCTGAAGGCCTTGCTTCGCACAGCGGCGGCCCGCACCGTCACGGATCTGCGCGTCGCCATCCGGAAAGCCTTCACCCGCTTCACCCCTGACGAGTGCCGTAACTACCTCGCCGCGGCTGGCTACGATGCCTACGACCCCACCTGATCGGAAATAGCTCTAACGTGCTGTAGACCCGTGAATGATTATGATCAATCAATCTTGTAAAATGGGTTTCTGTTAAATGCATACCTGCGTCATGACAAAAGCACGCCAGCAGGAAATATGACAAATCCCGCGCAGACAATATTCTTTGAGCCGTCGATGACGCAAACTCGATTCCAGTTTTGAAGACGTCAAGGCTATGCGCCGCAGAATGATCAGTGTAGTGTTTGAAAAATGGTGTATTGGAGTGCTGAAACCATTCGTAGAATCTATTCAAAGCAGGCATGGTGATTGGAACGACACTTCCATCAGGCCGGAAGGTGTCGGCGACGTAATCTGGCAGCTGTTTTTCGATTGAGTGCGAACTTATCAAGTCGGTCTCCATCGATACGTTGTGGGAGCATGAGTATGTTTGCGATCGAACCGATACAAACGAAGCGTATTAGTCTATTATTCGCGAACCTTGATCTGCGTCCGGCATTCACAGGACGAGTCTCAATGAAATCTAAGAGTCACCTCCGCCCCCGCCCCTTCCGCCAGTTGCTCACCCCCGGGTCGGGCCGCTCCGGCCGAACGTAGGTCTCGCCCCCGGCCGGCGCCTCCTCGCGCCCCGGCCCCATCTCGTCGAGCCTGGGTTTACGCGCTCGTCCCTCGGCGCCCCGCGCCGGCCCGGCCTCGCCGCCCCCGAAGTTGTGCGGCCCCATGTCGGCGTCGCGCGGCTTGCGCGGCCCGCCCTGCGCGGCCGAGCGCGCCATCGCGGCCCCGCGCGCGGTCCCCGACGGCACCGACCCCGGCCGCCCCGCTGTCGAGCGGCCCGTGCCGGCCGGCAGGTTCGCGGCGGCGCCGAAGGTGCGCTCGCCCGCGTAGCGGCCCGCCTCGCGCTCGACGTCGGCCTGGCGCGCCATCGGGTCGGCCCCGATGGCGAGGTCGGTCGCCTCCAGGCGCTTCAGCTCGTCGCGCAGCCGCGCCGCCTCCTCGAACTCGAGGTTCGCCGCCGCGGCGCGCATGCGCTTCTCGATGTCGGCGATGGCGGCCTTGAGGTTGTGGCCCATCAGGGCCTCGGGCGCGGCGAGGCCGGTGTCGACCGTGACGTGGTCGGCCTCGTAGACGCTCTGCAGGATGTCGGCGATGCCGCGCTTGATGGTGGCGGGGGTGATGCCGTTGGCGGCGTTGTAGGCCTCCTGCTTCTCGCGGCGGCGCACCGTCTCGGCCATGGCGCGGTCCATCGAGCCGGTGACGTTGTCGGCGTAGAGCACCACCTTGCCCTCGACGTTGCGGGCCGCGCGGCCGATCGTCTGGATCAGCGACGTCTCGGAGCGGAGGAACCCCTCCTTGTCGGCGTCGAGGATGCCCACGAAGGCGCATTCCGGGATGTCGAGGCCCTCGCGTAAAAGGTTGATGCCCACCAGCACGTCGAAGGTGCCGAGGCGCAGGTCGCGGATGATCTCGATGCGCTCGATCGTGTCGATGTCCGAGTGCATGTAGCGCACCTTCACGTTGTTGTCGTGGAGGTACTCGGTCAGGTCCTCGGCCATGCGCTTGGTCAGCACGGTGACGAGCGAGCGGTAGCCCTTGGCGGCCGTGTCGCGGATCTCGCCCAGCACGTCGTCGACTTGGCTGCGGGCGGGGCGCACCTCGACCGGCGGGTCGATGAGCCCCGTGGGGCGGATCACCTGCTCGACGAAGACGCCCTGCGCGCGCTCGATCTCCCACGGGCCCGGCGTCGCCGACACGTGCACGGTCTGCGGCCGCATCGCGTCCCATTCCTCGAAGCGCAGGGGGCGGTTGTCGAGGCAGGAGGGCAGGCGGAAGCCGTATTCGGCCAGCGTCGCCTTGCGGCGGAAGTCGCCCTTGTACATGGCGCCGATCTGCGGGACCGTGACGTGGCTCTCGTCCGTGAACACGAGGGCGTTGTCGGGCAGGTATTCGAACAGGGTCGGCGGCGGCTCGCCCGGCTGGCGGCCGGTGAGGTAGCGCGAATAGTTCTCGATGCCCTGGCACACGCCGGTGGCCTCCAGCATCTCCAGGTCGAACAGCGTGCGCTGCTCCAGCCGCTGCGCTTCGAGCAGCCGCCCCTGCGCGAAGAGCTGGTCGAGCCGCTCCTTCAGCTCGGCCTTGATGGCCTTGATGCTCTGGATGAGGGTCGGCCGCGGGGTGACGTAGTGCGAGTTGGCGTAAACCTTGGCGAACTTCAGGTCGTTGGTCTTCTTGCCGGTGAGCGGGTCGAATTCCTGGATCGACTCCACCTCGTCGCCGAAGAAGTTGAAGCGCCAGCCGCGGTCCTCGTAGTGGGCCGGGAACATCTCCACCGTGTCGCCGCGGACGCGGAAGTTGCCGCGCGTGAAGTCCGGCGTGCGCTTGTACTGCAGCGCCACGAGGTCGGCGATGAGCTGGCGCTGGTCGATGCGGTCGCCGACGCTCACCGTGAACGTCATGGCCGTGTAGGTTTCGACCGAGCCGATGCCGTAGATGCAGGACACGGAGGCGACGATGATGACGTCGTCGCGCTCCAGCAGCGACCGGGTGGCGGCGTGGCGCATCCGGTCGATCTGCTCGTTGATGGTCGACTCCTTCTCGATGTAGGTGTCACTCCGCGGCACGTAGGCCTCGGGCTGGTAGTAGTCGTAGTAGGAGACGAAATATTCCACCGCGTTGTCGGGGAAGAAGCTCTTGAACTCGCCGTAGAGCTGCGCCGCCAGGGTCTTGTTGGGGGCGAGGATGAGGGCGGGGCGGCCCGTCTCGGCGATCACCTGCGCCATGGTGAAGGTCTTGCCAGAGCCGGTGACGCCGAGCAGCACCTGGTCGCGCTCGGTGTTCTTCACGCCGGCCACGAGCTCGCGGATCGCGGTGGGCTGGTCGCCCTTCGGCTCGTAGTCGCTGTGGATCCTGAAGCGGATGCCGCCCTCGCTCTTCTCCGGCCGGGCGGGGCGGTGCGGCACCCAGGGCCTGGCGCTGATGCGGGCGTCGCCGCTCTTCAGCAGCCGCTCCAGCACGTCGGCCGTGGCGGCCGCGCCGGTCACGCCGCGGGCGAGCTGGATCGTCCCGCCGCCGTCGGCCGGCGGCGCGGGCTCGAAGCGGGCCTGCGGGGCTTCGCCGAAGCCGCCGCGCGTGGGGTCCCGGTCCGCCACGGCGGCGGGGGAGCGCGGCTCGTTCAGGGCGGGGTTCAGCAGGGCGGCGAGGTGCTCGTCGAGCGGCACGAGGTCGGGCCGGCCGGCCTTGGGGGCCGCGCCGCGCCGGGGCTTCTTGGCCTCGGGCGCCGCCGCCGCGGCCTTGGGCCGGCCCGGCTTGCGGGCGGGAGCGTCGATCGTGTCGGCGTCGGCGGGCGTGCGGCTCTTCGGCATGCCGGCAATATGGGGTCGCGCGGGCGGGACGGGAAGCCGCGATCCGCCGCGCCCCGCCGGTCCCCGCTCACGGCACCGGCGCCACCCCGTCGGCCACGGGCCGCCCCCGCAGCCGCTCGCGCGCGAAGACCGCGAGGCCGGAGGCGATGATGATGGCCGAGCCCAGCACCACGCTCGGCCCCGGCACGTCGCCCCACACGGCGTAGCCCATCAGGGCCGCCCACACGATCGAGGCATATTGGAACGGCGCGAGCAGCGAGGCCGGCGCCAGCGCCAGCGCGCGGGTGATGCACACGAAGCAGCACATCGACACGGCGCCCACCAGGGTCATCAGGCCGAGGTCGAAGGCGCCGGGCGACACGAAGCCGGTGGGCAGCAGCGCCGCGCCGGCGAGGCCGGTGCCGAGGTACTGCCAGGCGGTGAGGGTGAGCCAGCCCGAGCGGCGCAGGCGGCGCGTCACCGTCACCGAACCCGCGAAGGCGGTGGCGCCGACGATCGCCACCAGCGCGGGCGCCGAGAAGGACGCGCCCGAGGGGCGCAGCGCCAGCACCACGCCCCCGAAGCCGACCGCCACCGCGGTCCAGCGGAAGGCGCCCACCGGCTCGCCGAGGAACAGCGCCGACAGCGCCGTGATGATCAGCGGCGCCGCGAGGTAGAAGCACATCACGTCGGCCAGCGGCAGGTCCCGCGTGGCGAAGTAGAAGGCGAAGCTGTCCACCAGCGCGCAGGCGATGCGCAGGGCGTGGGGGCGCCACTGGTCGCGGATGTCGAGCTCCGGCCGCCGCCACAGCACCAGCGGCACCAGCACGGCGCCGGCGCCGAGGCTGCGCAGCGCCAGGAGCTCCGGCACGCCGTAGGGCCCCACCAGCCACTTGCCGAGCGCGTCGTTGAGCGCGAACAGCAGCACGCCGAGCGAGTAGAGCGCGATGCCGCCGCCGGGACCGCTCAATGCTTCTCCGCCCGCATGGCCCGATCGGCGCCGCCCTCGGGCACCGGCATGAAGTTGCGCGACAGCGTGTGGTAGACCCCGTGCGGGTAGACGGCCTTCGACACCGCGTTGGCAAGCAGCGCGCAGACCATGATGGGGATCACGAGGCCGTGGTTCTCCGTCATCTCGTCGACGATGACGAAGGAGGTGATCGGCGCCTGCACGACGCCGGACAGGTAGCTCACCATGCCGAGGATGGTCAGCACGCCGATCGGCGTCATGGGCAGCAGCCCGTGCAGGTCCGCCGCGAGGCCGGCCCCCACCGCCAGCGAGGGCGCGAAGATGCCGCCCGGGATGCCGCTGATCGAGGACAGGACGGTGGCCAGGAACTTCATCGGCCCGAAGCTCGCCGGCACCGTCGACGTGCCGTGGAGAATGGCCTTGGCCTGCTCGTAGCCCGTGCCGAAGACGCTGTTCTCGGCCCCCAGGCCGCACAGCGCCACGCCGAGCCCGCACAGCGCCGCGAAGAGGATCGGCCGGGTCCGGATGGCCGCTCCCACGGCGCCGGGCAGGCCGCGGCCGACCTCGATCAGGGCGCGGCTGAAGAGCCCGCCGAAGAGCCCGCCCGCGACCGCGATGACCGGCACGGCCAGCCATTCGAAGCCGAACGGCATGGCGTCCGAGGTGCGGCCGAAATAGGTGTAGTCGCCGATGAGCGCGAGCGAGGTCAGGCCAGCGGCGATCACCGTGCCGAGGATCAGGCCGCTGGTGCGCTCCTCGAAGGAGCGGCTCATCTCCTCGATGCCGAAGATGATGCCGGCCAGGGGGGCGTTGAAGGCCGCGGCGATGCCGGCCGCCGAGCCGGCGATCAGCAGCCCCGGCTGGCGGTGCGGCGCGAGGCGCCCGAGCGCGTACATCACGGAGGCGCCGACCTGCACGGTGGGGCCCTCGCGCCCCGTCGAGGCGCCGCAGGCGAGGCCGAGGATCAGCAGCAGGATCTTGCCCGCCGCGACCTGCAGGCTCACCAACGGCTGGCGCCGGACGGGGTCGGCCGTCTGGTGCGCCGCGATGACCTGCGGGATGCCGCTGCCGCCCGAGGTGGGAAAGTAGCGCCGCGCGAGCCAGGCCGACAGCGCGAAGCCGAGCGGCGTCACGACGAAGGGCGCGGCGGGAGACCGGTCCACCACGGCGGCGAACAGCGACTGCGCGCGGTCGGCCAGCAGCGCCATGGCGACCGCGAGCCCGCCCACCGCGAGGCCGCCGAAGAGGTAGATGGCACGCCGCCGGATGCGGGGCCACCAGATGCGAAAGGCGCGGAGGCGGAGGCTGCGCCGGAGCGTGCGGTGGCGTGGGGACGACGACATGCGCCCCGTATCGGGGATTCGCCCGGGCGCCACAACACCGGAAGGCGTCAGGGCAGGGCGGCGAGCTTGGATTCGACGAGGGCGACGAACCGGATGGCTTCGTCGACAGCCTCTCGCGCTTCGTCAGGCGTCGCCCGCATCCTGTCTCCGACACCGTAGTCCGCCACAGCCTTGAACTCGTAGGCTCTGGACAGGAACACACGCAGGGTCGGCCCGAAACTCTCGTCGTTCCGGACCAAGCGGGCGAACTCGGTGTGGACGCCGTTGTGCGTCTTCAGCACGCGGCTTGTCCTGTCGAAGATCAAGGCTTGAGCCGCATGGAAGGCGGCCAAGTATGCCGTGCGCGCCGCCGCCTCCACGAAGTTCGAACGCAGCATGGCCTCCGCCTCCGCCGCCATGCGGTGGGCGTTGGCGAGGAAATCAGCCGCTTCAGGCGTCACAGGAGCACCCCATCCTTGCGGACCTCCCACATCAGCGGGATCCGTTCTTGGTAGGTTTCAGCTGGGAAGGCCTTGATGTCCAGGAACTGTCCCGTCTCCTCCATCACGACGAAGCGCAGCAGGCCGAGCCGCCGGCGCTCCGCGGCGCGATCGGCCAGCGTCCTCAGGAACACAGCCACGTCGTAGTCCGAGTCCTCGCGCGCGTCGCCGCGCGCCCGCGAGCCGAACAGCACGATGCGGTCGAGGTTGTCGCCGTACATGGCCCGCAGCGCGTCGCGCACGCGGGCGAGGATCGGGTCGTCTGCCACGGGAGCCACCGCGCCGGAGGGTCCCGCAGAATCTACACCGGTTCAGCCCCGCCGTCCCGCTCGCGTCAGATGAAGGCCGACGACATGGCCGGCGTCTCGTCCAGCGCGTGGGCCACGACATCGAGCGCGTGGGCGACGTCGTCGCGGCTCGCGAGGCCGCCGAGGCAGATCCGCACCGCCTCGGGCGGCTCGCCCGCCGCCGCGAAGGCGTCGCTCGCCACGACGCCGATGCCGGTCGAGCGCGCCTGCGAGGCGAAGGCCGAGCGGCTCCAGGGCGCGGGCAGGCGCATCCACACGTGGAAGCCGTGCGGGTCCGCCTCGACCAGCGCCGGCGGCAGCACGGCGGCGGCGAGGCGCTGGCGCGCGATCGACTCCGCGCGGACGAAGCCCAGCAGGGCGTCCGCGGTGCCGTCGCGGATCCAGCGCGTGGCGAGGGCGGCCGTGATGGGCGAGGCCATCACGGTGGCGGCGCGCAGGCTGGCGGCGAGGGGCAGGGCGGCGCGGGCGCTCGGCGCCATCAGATAGGCGATGCGCAGTCCCGCGCCCAGGCACTTGGCGAGCCCCGCCACGTGGTAGGTCGAGTCCGGCGCCAGGGCGGCGAAGGGCGGCGGCCCGTCCGGCGGCAGGAACCCGTAGGCGTCGTCCTCCACGATCGCCACCGCGTAGCGCCGCGCCACCGCGACCAGCGACTCGCGCCGCGCGCGGGACACCGTCTGCGTGGTGGGGTTGAGCAGCGTCGGGTTGAGGTAGAGCGCCTTCGGACGGGCCTTGGCGCAGGTCGCCGCGAAGGCGTCCGCGTCGACGCCCTCGTGGTCGCCCGGCAGGCCGATCAGGCGCAGCCCGAGGTGGGCCGCGAGCGAGCGGGCGCCGGGGTAGGTGAGCGCCTCGCAGCAGACCGCGTCGCCGGGGCGGCACAGCGTCGCCAGCACGGCCAGCAGCGCGCTGTGGGCGCCGGGGCAGACCAGCAGGCGGTTCGCCGCCGGGGCGAGCCCGCGCCGCCCGAGCCAGGCGAGCGCCGCCTCCCGGTCCTCCCGCGCGCCGCCGAAGCCCTGGTAGCGCAGCAGGTCCGTGAGGTCGGCCCCCACCGCGGCCAGCCCGTCGCGCATGCGGCCGAGCAGCTCCGGGTCGTCCGGCTCGGGCGGCAGGTTCATCGAGAAGTCGACGAGCGCCGGGCGGCGCGGCGCGGGAGCGGCGGCGCGGGCCGCACGCGGGCGGCCCGTCACCACCGTGCCCTGGCCGACCCGCGACGCGATGAGCCCGCGCCGCTGCGCTTCCACGTAGCCGCGGGCCACGGTGGAGAAGTTCAGCCCCAGCGCGTCGGCGAGGCTGCGCTGGGGCGGCAGGCGGTCGTCGGGGGCGAGGCGGCCCGTGCCGATATCGTGCGCGATGGCGTCGGCGATGGCCCGGTAGTGCGGCCGGCCAAACTTGGCGAGGTCCGGTGTCCAGCGATCCATCGGCGCGTCCTCCCAGCCCCGGCCGGCTTCTGCGGTCAATCCGCCGATTGATCGCAAATAACGGGCCGCCCCGGCCGCAGTCGCGGGGCAGGGCGCAACCCGTTCGGGGCGCCCGGACCCCGCGCGGGGAGGAGATGGAGAGACGGGACGAGGAGATACCCACCGCCGAGACTGTTCTTGTTCTTCCGGCGAGCCTAAATGACGGACGCGGGATGGACTCTCCGCGGGCACCGTCGGTCAAGATCGCGCCATTTGCCGGAGGATATTGATCGCTCGATTGACTGCATCCTCCGGAGCCGCACGTCGACGCGGAGCCGTGGCACGCGGCTTGCGATCCTTCTCCCTCGAACCGCCGGATCTCGCCGGTTCGCGCCATCCGCGCCGCGCGGCCGGGCTCACGGTCGCCTGAGGGAGAACCGCCATGCCAGCAGTCGACATCCCGCACCACCAGAAGGGCGACTTCCTCGTCGACTATGAGGAGAAGGTCTTCGAGGACGTGAAGGCAGAGCCGGGGGAGAAGGCCCTCGTCACCTTCCACACCGTGGCCTTCGAGGGCTCGATCGGCCTCGTCAACCTGCTGCAGGCGACGCGCCTGCTGCGCAAGGGTTTCGAGACCTCCGTGCTGCTCTACGGCCCCGGCGTCACGCTGGGCGTGCAGCGCGGCTTCCCGCGCCTCGGCGACGCCGCCTTCCCGGGCCACCAGAACTTCAACGACCAGCTCGCCAAGTTCATGAGCGAGGGCGGCAAGGTGTACTGCTGCCGCTTCGCCCTGCAGGCGCTCTACGGCCACGGCGAGGCCTCGCTGATGGAGGGCATCCGCCCGATCGGCCCCCTCGACACGCTCGACCTGATCCTGCTGCACCGCAAGGCCGGCGCCTTCATCCTCGACACCTGGACGGTGTGATCCCCAATCCGCCCGTCCCCGCCTGCGCGGGGACGGGCGGAGCGCGAGACAGCGGAAATCCAGCATGAGCAGCAGAAAGACCGTGCGGGCCGCCGCCGTTCAGATGGCCCCGGTGCTCGACCGCCCCGGCGGCACCGTCGAGAAGGTGCTGGACGCGATCGAGGCGCTCGGCCGCGACGGGGTCGCGTTCGCCGTCTTCCCTGAGACTCTGGTGCCCTGGTACCCGTACTTCTCCTTCGTGCACCCGCCCGCCACGACGGGTGCCGAGCACCTGCGCCTCTACGACGAGGCCGTGGCGGTGCCGGGCCCGGTCTGCGACGCCGTGGCCTCGGCGGCGCGGCGGCGCGGCATGGTGGTCGTGCTCGGCGTCAACGAGCGGGACGGCGGCACGCTCTACAACGCCCAGCTCGTCTTCGACGCGGACGGCACGCTGGCGCTCCGCCGCCGCAAGATCACGCCGACCTTCCACGAGCGCATGGTCTGGGGGCAGGGCGACGGCTCGGGCCTGCGCGTCGCCGGAACCGCGGTGGGCCGCGTCGGCGCGCTGGCCTGCTGGGAGCATTACAACCCGCTCGCCCGCTACAGCCTGATGGCGCAGGGCGAGGAGATCCACGCAGCGCAATTCCCGGGCTCGATGGTGGGGCAGATCTTCGCCGACCAGATGGAGGTGACGGTCCGCCACCACGCGCTGGAGGCGGGCTGCTTCGTGGTCAACGGCTGCGGCTGGCTGACCGACGCCCAGATCGAGGGCATCACGCCCGACGACCGCATGCGCGGCGCGCTGCGCGGGGGCTGCTGCACCGCCATCGTGTCGCCCGAGGGCGTGCACCTCGTGCCGCCCCTGCGCGAGGGCGAGGGCACGGTCGTGGCCGACCTCGACCTCAAGCTCATCACCAAGCGCAAGCGCATGATGGACTCCGTCGGCCATTACGCCCGGCCGGAGCTGCTCAGCCTCAACCTCGACGACCGGCAGGCACGCCCCCTGCATAGGGCGTCGGCGACCGACCTCCGGACCCTGGACACGGGAAACGATGAACGACGTCAGCCCGAGCCTTCTGACCCCCGGCGTCCTGCCGACGGAGCTGCTGATCAACGAGCTGCAGTCCTTCGGGGTGCGGCTCCATGACCCTAGCGCGGGCGCGCAGAGCCGCCGCGGCGGCGCCGGCCCGTCCGACCACAAGGCGCTGACGGTGGACGGCCGCACCGTGATGGTGCCGGTCCACACCGCGTCGGCCTTCGACAGCCCCTACGTGGTGCGGGCGCCGGGCCCCGACGGCACGAGCACGGTGGAGCGCGACGGCGTGCGCGTCGGCCGCGTCGCCTTCCCGGTGCAGCCGCGCTTCTACAAGCTGCAGACCTTCGACGGCGTGCCCTATCCCAAGATCGCGGTGCTGCACGGGCGCGACGTGCTGGCCACCACCGTGCTGCAGACCTGCATCCGCTATGGGAGCCGCACCAAGACGTGCCAGTTCTGCGCCATCGGCCAGTCGCTCGCGGCCGGCCGCACGGTGGCGCGCAAGACGCCCGAGCAGCTCGCCGAGGTGGCGCGCGCCGCCGTGCTGCTCGACGGCGTGAAGCACATGGTGATGACCACCGGCACGCCGCCGACGCCCGACCGCGGCGCCGCAGTGCTGGCCGAGAGCGCCTTCGCCGTGAAGGCCGCCATCGACCTGCCCATCCAGGGCCAGTGCGAGCCGCCCGACGACGACCGCTGGTTCGCGCGCATGCGGGCGGCCGGCATCGACGCGCTCGGGATGCACCTCGAGGCCGTGACGCCCGCCGTGCGCGCCCGCATCATGCCCGGCAAGGCGTCGGTGCCGCTCACGCGCTACTGGGACGCCTTCGCGGCGGCCGTGCCGGTCTTCGGCCGCGGGCAGGTGTCCACCTACATCCTGGCCGGCCTCGGCGACGCGCCCGCCGACGTGCTCGCGGCCTGCGAGCGGCTGGTCGGGCTCGGCGTCTACCCCTTCGTGGTGCCCTTCGTGCCCATCTCGGGCACGCCGCTCGAGAGCCACCCCGCGCCGAGCCCGGCCTTCATGCACGCGATCCTGGGTCCGCTCGCCGCCCTGCTGCACCGCGCCGGCATGCGGAGCGGCGACGCCAAGGCGGGCTGCGCCAAATGCGGCGCCTGCTCGGCCCTGTCCTCCTACGAGCGCCAGCCCGAGGGGGCCTCCGCATGATCGTCCCCTTCGACCGCCCCTTCACGGCCCCGAGCTTCACGGTGAAGTTCGCCGACCGCCCCTGGGAGTTCCGCGACGCCGCGGCGCTGCGAAGGCGCGTCTTCTGCGACGAGCAGGGGATCTTCGAGGGCGACGACCGCGACGCGCTCGACGCGGTCGCCATCCCGATCGTGGCGGTGTCGACGCTGGCCGTGACGTCGGGCGACGTGGTCGGCACCGTGCGGATCCACGAGCCCGAGCCGGGCCACTGGATGGGCTCGCGCCTCGCCGTGGCGGCCGACCACCGGCGCATCGGCGCGCTCGGCGCGGCGCTGATCCGCGTGGCGGTGTGCTCCGCCCACGCCCGCGGCTGCCGGCGCTTCACGGCCCACGTGCAGGCGCAGAACGCCCCCCTGTTCCACAAGCTCCACTGGCGCACCCTGGAGGAGGTCGCGCTGCACGGCCGGCCGCACCACCTGATGGAGGCCGACCTCGCCAGCTACCCGCCGCTCGCCGACCCGGTCGCCGGCATCACCGCGCTCGCCAAGGTCGCGGCCTGATGGACCGCTTCGTCGACGACCTCGCGGGTCGCATCCGCGCGTCGCGCGGCATGGACGGCAAGCGCGACATCGCGGGGGCGGTGGCGGCGCTGGGACTCGACGCCGCTTCCGCCGTCCCGGTCGGCGACGACTGCGCAGCCATCCCCGACCGGGATGGCTGGCTCCTCCTCGCCATTGAGGGCTTCATCGACGGCTTCGTGGCGGCCGAGCCCTGGTTCGCCGGCTATTGCGGCGTGATGGTCAACCTCAGCGACGTCGCCGCCATGGGGGGGCGCCCGGTCGCCGTGGTGGACGCGCTGTGGGCGGCGGACGGGGCCGCGGCCGCCCCCGTTCTGCGGGGCCTGCGCGACGGCGCCGCGCGCTACCGCGTTCCGGTCGTCGGCGGCCACACCAACGCGCGCTCGGAGCGCGGCGGCCTCGCGGTCGCGGTGCTGGGGCGCGCCGCGCGGCTAATGACGAGCTTCGACGCGGAGCCCGGCCACGACCTCGTCATGGCGGTCGACCTGCGCGGCGCCTACCGCTCCGACACGTCCACCAACTGGGACGCCAGCACGACGGCGCCGGCCGAGCTTCTGCGCGGCGACCTCGATCTCCTGGCGGAGATCTCGGAAGCCGGGCTCTGCGCCGCCGCCAAGGACATCTCCATGGCGGGGACGGTCGGCACGGCCGGCATGCTGTTCGAGTGTTCGGGCGTCGGCGGCACGATCGACCTCCTCGCCGTGCCGCGGCCCGAGGGCGCCGACTTCCACCGCTGGCTGGCGAGCTTCCCGAGCTTCGGCTTCCTGCTGAGCGTGGCGCCGCGCGACACGGCGGCGGTGCTGGCGCGCTTCGCCGCGCGGGGGATCGCGGCGGCGCGGATCGGCGGCGTCGAGGCGGGGCACCGGTTGCGCATCACCGACGGGCGGCACGCCGCGACGGTGTGGGACTTCGCGGAGGAGCCGCTGATCGGCTGCGGCGGGGCGCGCGCATGAGCCACCCGCTGCGCATCGCGATCCTGACCCATTCCACCAACCCGCGCGGCGGCGTCAGCCACTGCCTGTCGCTGGCGGAGGCCCTCACGGCGCTCGGCCACGAGGCCGTGGTCCACGCGCCCGATCCGGCCCGCCGCGGCTTCTTCCGCGCCGCCGCCTGCGCCACCGTGTCGGTGCCGGCCTGCCGCATCGAGAGCCGCTCGACCCACGACATGGTGGAGCAGCGCGTCGCCGACTACTGGGACTGGTTCTCGGTCCCGAAGAACCGCGGCTTCGACCTCTACCACGCCCATGACGGGATCGGCGGCAGCGCCCTCGCCGACCTCCACGGGGCGGGGCTGGTCCCGCCCTTCGTCCGCACCGTCCACCACCTCGACCACTTCGCGGATCCGCGCGTCGAGGCGCGCCAGCGCCGCGCCGTGGTCGAGGCCGGCACGGCCCTCTGCGTCAGCGACGGCTGGGTCGACATCCTGCGCGAGCGCTACGGCGTCGCGGCCGGCCGCGTGTCGAACGGCGTCGACCTCGGCGTCTTCTCGCCCCGGCCGGAGGCCGCGGACGCCGCCGTGCGCGGCCGGCTCGGCCTCGGCGAGGGCCCGGTCCTGCTCGCCGTCGGCGGTCGGGAGCCGCGCAAGAACACGCTGCGGGTGATCGAGGCTTTCGCGAAGCTTCGCGCCCGCCACCCCGGCGCCCAGCTCGCGATCGTCGGCGGCGCCTCGGTGCTCGACCACGCGGCCTATGCGAGGCTCTGCGACGAGGCGCTGCTGCGGCTGAACCTCGGCACGGGCCGCGGCGGCGCCGTGGTGCTGGCCGGCCCCGTGCCGCAGGCCGAGATGCCGGCGCTCTACCGCATCGCCGACGCGCTGGCCTTCCCGTCGTTGCAGGAAGGGTTCGGCCTCAGCGTCATCGAGGCCATGGCGAGCGGCACGCCCGCGGCCGTGTCGCGCATCGCGCCCTTCACCGAATACCTCGCCGCCGACGACGCCGCCTGGGCGGAGCCGACCGACGCGGACTCGATCGCGGCCGCCCTGGAGCGCGCGATCGACCCGCGCCGCCGCGCCGCCTACGCGGCGCGCGGCCACGCCGTCGCGGCGCGCTTTGACTGGGCCGCCAGCGCGCGCCGCCACCTCGACCATTACGCGGCGCACCTCGCCGCCCAGCTCCCCCCGAAGGTCGCCGCCCATGCCTGAGATGCGCTTCCGCGTGCTGTGGCCCGACGGCACCCGCGACAGCTGTTATTCGCCGTCGCTGGTCGTGAAAGAACACCTCGTGCCCGGGCGGCGCTACCCCGTCGAGGACTTCGTCGCCGCGTCCCGCGCGGCCCTGCTGATCGCCAGCGACCGCGTGAAGGCGCGCTACGGCTTCCCCTGCTCGCTCGCCCTGGGCCAGATCCGCGCCATCGAGGCCGCCGCGGCGCGCCAGCCGGCCGCGCGCGGCGACGGCGTGCTCGTGGAGGCCTTCGACGAATGACCGAGCCAGCTCCCGTCCCGCACCTGCCCGTGGCCGTGATCGGCGGCGGCCAGGCCGGCCTGTCGGTCAGCCACTTCCTCAGGCGACGCGGCCTCGACCACCTCGTGTTCGAGCGTCACCGGATCGGCCACGCTTGGCGCGCCGAACGCTGGGACAGCTTCTGCCTCGTCACGCCGAACTGGCAGTGCCGGCTGCCGGGCTTCCCCTACGCCGGGCCGGAGCCGGACGGCTTCATGGCCCGCGACGAGATCGTCCGCTACGTCGAGGGCTTCGCCGCGGCCGTGAAGCCGCCGATCCGCGAAGGCGTGGACGTGACGGCGCTCGGGCGCCGGCCGGACGGCACCTTCACGCTGGCGACGAGCGAGGGCTCCTACACGGCCTCCAACGTCGTCCTGGCGGTGAGCGCCTATCACCGCCCCAACGTGCCGCTCCTGGCCGAGCGCCTGCCGGGCGAAATCGTCCAGGTCCACTCGTCGAGGTACAGGAACCCGGAGCAGCTCCCGCCGGGCGCGGTGCTGGTCGTCGGCACGGGGCAGTCGGGCTGCCAGATCGCCGAGGATCTCCACCTCGCCGGCCGGCGGGTGCACCTGTCGGTCGGCAGCGCCCCACGCTCGCCCCGCCGTTACCGCGGCAAGGACGCCATCCGCTGGCTCGACGAGATGGGCCAGTACGCCATGACGGTGGCGGACCACCCCAAGGGCAAGCTCGTCCGCCGGCAGGCCAACCACTACATGACGGGCCGCGGCGGCGGCCGCGAGATCGACCTGCGCCGCTTCGCCGCCGAAGGCATGCGCCTCTACGGCCGCCTCGCCGAGGTGCGCGGCGCGGCGCTGCGCTTCGCGCCGGACCTCCGCGCCCGGCTCGACGCCGCCGACGAGGTGTATCTCGGCATCCGCCGCCTCATCGACGGCCACATCGCGACGGCCGGCATCGACGCGCCGGAGGAGCCCGCCTACGCGCCGGCCTGGGAACCGGAGGTCGAGCCCCTCGCGCTCGACCTCGCCGAGGCCGGCGTGACCTCCGTGGTGTGGGGCACGGGCTTCCGGTCGGACTGGAGCTGGGTCGACCTGCCCTGCTTCAATGGCGCGGGGGAGCCCGACCACGAGCGCGGCGTGACCCCGGTGCCGGGGTTGATGATGGTCGGCCTGCCCTGGCTGAACTCCTGGGGCTCGGGCCGCTTCTCCCGCATCGCCGAGGACGCCGAGCACGTCGTCGACGCCATCGTGGAGCGGACGGTGCCGGCCGAGTTCGCGCGGCTGCGCCCCGCAATGGGGCGGCGCTGACCCGGACAGGACGCTGACCCTGCGGAAAGGCATGGTCACGCCGCGCTCGTCCCTGGTATTGGTCGAGGGTGCCGATCCCGCCGCAGCCCTTCCCGACCCGCCGTGACGCCTGAGCGGCCCGCCTTCCCCCACGCGGGCGGCACCACGGCGGCGGAGATGCGCGCCTTCGACTGGTCGCGAACGCGGATCGGGCCGCCCGACACCTGGCCCGCGGCGCTGCGCACGGCCGTGGACCTCATCCTCGACTCGCCCGAGAGCATGTACCTGGCCTGGGGGCCGGAGCTGCACTTCTTCTTCAACGACGCCTACCGCCCTGTGCTCGGGCCGCGGCTGCCGGTGGCGCTCGGCACCACGCTGCCGGAGCTCTGGCCCGACGCCTGGCCGGCCGTGCGGCCCTTCGCCCTGGACGCGCTCGCGGGCCGCGCCAGCCGGCACGTCGACATGCCGGTCGTCATGGCGCGGCGCGGCGAGCCCGAGCGGACGTGGTGGACCTTCTCCTATTCGCCGCTGCGCGACCGCGACGGCGCCGTGCGCGGCCTCCTCTGCATCACCAACGAGACCACCGACCACGTGTTGGCGACGCGGGCGCAGCGCGAGCGCGAGGCCGAGCTGCGCCTCGTCACCGACGCCCTGCCGGTGCTGATCGCCTTCGTCGACCGCGACCTCACGTATCGGTACGCCAACCGCGCCTACCAAGACTGGTTCGGCCTGTGCCCCGAGGGGATGATCGGGCGGTCGGTGCGCGACATCGTCGACGCGCCGAGCTTCGAGCTGCGGCGCGGCGCCTTCGAGCGGGCGCTCGCGGGCGTGCCGGCGCGCCTCGAACTCGACTGGCCGCACCCCGACGGCCGCCGCCGCGTCGCCGACCTCCGCTACCTGCCCCGCCTGACCGACGACGGCCTGGTGGACGGGCTCTACATCTGCGCGGTCGACGTCACGGACCGCAAGGACGCGGAAGCGCTGCTGCGCGACGCCAACGACAGGCTCGAGCGCGCCGTCGCGGAGCGCACCCGCGACCTCGCCCGCAGCGAGGCGCGGTTCCGCGCCACCTTCGACGCGTCCCCGGAGATGCTCCTCGTGCTGCGGTGCCGCCCCGACGGGCGGTTCGAATACGTCGACGCCAACGCGGCGACGCTGCGCCTCTACGGCCTGGAGCGCGCCGCCGTGGTCGGGCGCAGGCCGGCCGAGATAGTCGACGCCGCCATGGCCGAGGCGATCGAGCAGCGCTCGCGCGACTGCCTCCGCACGGGGGAAACGCAGCGCTACGAGGCGCTGCGCGACTACGGCTCCGGGGCCCGGCTGGCGATCAGCGTCGCGGTGGCGCCGATCGGGCCCGACGCCGACGGTGACCCGCTGGTCCTGTTCTGCGCGCGCGACGTGACCGAGCACCGCGCCGCCGAGGAAGCGCTGCGCCAGTCGCAGAAGATGGAGGCCGTGGGCCAGCTCACCGGCGGCGTGGCGCACGACTTCAACAACCTGCTCACCGTGATCCGCTCGTCCGTGGACCTCCTCAAGCGGCCGAACCTGCCCGAGGAGCGCCGCCGCCGCTACGTCGAGGCCATCGCGGACACGGCGGGCCGCGCCGCCCGGCTGACGGGCCAGCTGCTCGCCTTCGCGCGCCGGCAGCCGCTCCAGCCGGAGGTGTTCGACGCCGTCGAGAGCGTGTCGGCGCTGCGCGAGATGCTCCGCACGCTGACGGGGTCGCGCATCCGGATCGACCTCGGCGCGCCGGATCATCCCTGCTTCGTGAGCGCCGACCCGAGCCAGTTCGACACGGCCCTGGTCAACCTCGCGGTCAACGCCCGCGACGCCATGGACGGGCAGGGGACGCTCGCCATCGCGGTCGGCGTCCGGGGCGAGGTGCCGGCGTTGCGGGGCCACCCCGCGGTGCCGGGTGAGGTCGTGACCGTGTCGCTGTCCGACACCGGGTCCGGCATCGCGCCCTCCGACCTCGACCGCATCTTCGAACCCTTCTTCACCACCAAGGGGGTCGGGCAGGGCACGGGGCTCGGCCTGAGCCAGGTTTTCGGCTTCGCCAAACAGTCGGGCGGCGACATCGGCGTCGAGAGCGCGCCCGGCCGCGGCACCACGTTCACGCTGTTCCTGCCGCGCGTCGGCGCGGCCGGGCGCCGCGCCGCGGACGCCCAGCCGGGCGCCGGCCCGGTCGAGGGCCACGGCACCCGCGTCCTCGTGGTCGAGGACAACGCCGAGGTGGGCGCCTTCGCGGTGGGGACGCTGACGGAACTCGGCTACCGGCCGGTGCTGGTGGCCGATGCCGCCGCCGGGCTCGACGCGCTGGAGCGGGATCCCGACGGGTTCGACGCCGTCTTCTCGGACGTGGTGATGCCGGGCATGGACGGGGTGAGCTTCGCCCGGCTGGTCGCCGCGCGCCATCCCGGCCTGCCGGTGCTGCTCACCTCGGGCTACAGCCACGTGCTGGCGCAGGAGGGCACGTCGGGGTTCGAGCTGCTGCGCAAGCCCTACTCGGTCGAGGCCCTGTCGCGCGCGCTGTGGACCGCGGCGCGGCGTCGGCGCTGACGGGCGGCGGCGCGGTCAGGCCTGCCGTCCGCCGTGGTCGAACCACAGCAGGGCGGCCGCCACCGAGGCGATCCACCAGGGCTGCCAGGCGCTCAGGCCCACGAGGCCCACGCCCACCACAGCGACGAGCAGCCCGAGCCGCGCCGCCAGCGGCGGCCCCCGCCGCCGCGCGAGCCGCCCCATCGCGAAGCAGAAGGCCACCGAGGCCGCCGCGAGGCCGAGCGCGCCCCCCTCGATCCAGAACTGGAGCATGACGTCGTGCGGGTGGAAGCCGACGATGTGGCTGCTGTCGGCCGGGGCCGGCGCGCCGCCCGGCCGCGGCGCCTCGGCGACGGCGAAGCTCGCGTCGAAGCCGTGGCCGAGCCAGGGCCGGTCGAAGCCGCGGTGCTCGAAGGCGGACCAGATCGCGAGCCGGTGCTCGGCGTGCTCCTCGCGCAGCTCCTGGCGGGCGTCGGGCGGCAGGGCGCGGGTGAGGATGGAGCCGGTCCAGGGGGCGGCGACGATCAGCGCGGCGAGGCCCGCGCCGGTCAGGCCGAGGGCGGCGCGGGGCGCGGCGAGCGCCAGGGCGGACAGGGCGGCCCCGGCCGCCAGCGCCGCCCCCGGCGCGCCGGAATGGGACGCCGCGATCCCGATGCCGACCGCGGCCGCGAGGATCGCCAGGACGCCGAAGCGGCGCCCCGGCCACAGCAGCGCGGCGGCGGGCCACAGCAGCAGCAGCGGCGGCACGGCGCTGCGCTTGAGGTCCCAGGCTTCGCCGCGCGCCCGCGCGAGCGCGTGGAGCGGCATGCCGGCGAGGTGCTCGAACAGGATCAGCAGCCCCGCGGCCGCCACGCCGGCGAGGAGCCAGCGCGCGTCGCCCCGCCCCGCCACCAGCGGCCAGGCGGCCGCGAGCGCGAAGGCGAACAGGAGCTCCGGCAGGCCCTCGACGAGGCCGCGCCGGGTGAGGTGCGGGTCGACCGTCCAGGCGAAGCTGAGGACGCACAGCGCCACGACGCCGAGCGCCAGCAGGGTCGGGGGCGCGCGGACCAGGCCGGCGTAGCGGGCGAGGAGCGCGGGCGCCAGACCGGCGAGGAGCGCGGCGGCGTTGGCGGCCAGCGCCGCCGCGGCCAGCGTGGCCGGCGCGGATTTGTTGGCCACCACCATCAGCACCGGCAGCACGAAGCCCAGCAGCGCCGCGGCGAGCCCGGCGAGGCGACGCGCGGCGGCCGGGGCGTCGGCGGGCAGGCCGACGGCGCCGGGACCGGGTCGGCGGGCCGGCCGGGCCTCGCCGCGGCCGGGCCGCGGCCACCGTGGCGCAGATTCCGCTGGTTCGCCGACGCTCATCGTGTCTCCGTGCCGGGGTTCGGGCCGCTGACCCGTTCGGAAACCGCCGCCGGGGGCGCCCCCCTGTGCCCCGCGCCAACCCCCGGCGTCAACGCCGGGCCAGGAGCCGACCCATGCAGACCCTGCTGCTCCTGTCCGCCGGCGACGCCGAAGCCCTCGACGCCGCGCTGCTGTCGGGAGCGGAGGCCGTGGCGCTCGACCTCGGCGACCCGCACGGGTCGGGCGACCGCGCGGGGCTGCGGGCGGCGGCGCTGGACGCGCTGATGCGCCGCGATGTCGTCGTGCCCGGACGCGGCGCGCCGGCCATGATGGTCCGCGTCGCCCCCCTGGCGAGCGGGCTCGTCGACGCCGACCTCGACGCCGTCATGGCCGGAGCGCCCGGCGCCGTGCTGCTGCCCGGCGCCGTGGGAACGCGCGACCTGCAGCACCTCGCCGCCAAGCTCGCGGTCCGCGAGGCCGAGCACGGCCTCGCCGCGGGCTCCACCCGCATCGCCGCGGCGCCGGCCGACACCGCAGCGGGCGTCCTCGCGCTCGGCACGCTGCCCGGCGCGACGCCGCGCCTGCTCGCCCTCCTGTGGGATCCCGCGGCCCTGGCGTCGGCGCTGGGCGTCGGCGCTGGCGCGTCCCCGGTGCGGCACGCGCGCGATCTCCTGCTCCTCGCGGCCGCGGCGGCCGGCGTGCCGGCCATCGATCGGGGCCTGCCCGGCGGCGGCCTCGCCGCCGGCTGCGCGGCCGCGCGGCGCGACGGGTTCGCGGGTTGCGTCGTGCGGCGGCCCGACGAGATCGCCACGGCAGCGGCAGCCGTCCCCCGCGCCGGGCAGGGCGCGCCCGCGCGCGTTGACTATGCCGGAACCCGCCCTTAGCTATCGGGGCCTGAGGGGAGCAGGGCCGCCGCGGCGACGCGCCGGACGTCCCCGTTCACGGAACAGCCGCGCGATGAAGATCCTGGTGCCCGTCAAGCGGGTGGTCGACTACAACGTGAAGATCCGGGTGAAGCCGGACGGCTCGGGCGTGGACCTGGCCAACGTCAAGATGGCGATGAACCCCTTCGACGAGATCGCGGTCGAGGAAGCGCTGCGCCAGAAGGAGGCCGGCAGGGCCAGCGAGGTCGTGGTGGTGTCGATCGGCCCCGCGCAGGCGGTCGAGACGCTGCGCACCGGCCTCGCCATGGGGGCCGACCGCGGCATCCACGTCAAGACCGACGCTCCGCCCGAGCCGCTCGCGGTCGCCAAGGTCCTCGCTGCCGTGTGCAGGGCCGAGGAGCCGGGCGTCGTGATCATGGGCAAGCAGGCCATCGACGACGACTGCAACCAGACCGGCCAGATGCTGGCCGCGCTGCTCGGCTGGGGCCAGGGCACCTTCGCGTCCCGGCTCGTGCTCGGCGCGGGCGAGGCCGAGGTCACCCGCGAGGTGGACGGCGGCGCCCAGACCGTGACGCTGAGGCTGCCCGCGGTGGTGACCACCGACCTGCGGCTCAACGAGCCGCGCTACGCGTCGCTGCCCAACATCATGAAGGCCAAGAAGAAGCCGGTCGACGCCCGGACGCCCGACGACTTCGGCGTGGACGTGACGCCGCGCCTCGCCGTGCTGAAGACCGTGGAGCCGCCGCCGCGCCAGGGCGGCGCCAAGGTGGGCTCGGTGGCCGAGCTCGTGGGCAAGCTGCGTGAGACGGGGGTGATCCGATGACGGTTCTCGTGCTGGCCGAACAGAAGGACGGCGTGCTCAACGAGGTGACGGCGCGGGCGCTGACGGCGGCGAAGCAGATCGCCGACGCGGCGGCCGGCGACGCCGTGCACGTGCTGGTGACCGGCCGCGGGGCCGCAGAGGCCGCGCGGGCGGCGGCGCAGCTCGACGGGGTGGGCAAGGTGCACGTGGCCGAGGGCGGCGCGCTCGACCACGGCCTCGCCGAGCCGGCCGCGGCGCTGCTGGTGAGGCTCGCCGACCACCACAAGACCATCGTGGCGCCCGGCACGGCGGCCGCCAAGAACGTCATGCCGCGGCTCGCGGCGCTGCTCGACGTCATGCAGGTGTCGGAGATCACGCGCGTTGTGTCGTCCGACACGTTCGAGCGGCCGATCTACGCCGGCAACGCGATCCAGACGGTGCGGAGCGCCGACCCCGTGAAGGTCGTGACGGTGCGCACGGCGGCCTTCGCGGCGACGCCGTCCGGCACCGCTGCGGCGCCGGTCGAGGCCATCGACGCGTCCGCGATCGCGTCGGACCTGTCGCGGTTCGGGGGCGAGGAGCTGGCGAAGTCGGACCGCCCGGAGCTGACGTCGGCCAAGGTGATCGTGTCGGGCGGGCGGGCGATGGGCAAGGCGGAGAACTTCAAGACCTACCTCGAGCCGATCGCGGACAAGCTCGGGGCGGCGATGGGCGCCTCGCGCGCGGCGGTGGACGCGGGGCTCGCGCCGAACGACTGGCAGGTGGGGCAGACCGGCAAGGTTGTGGCGCCGGAGCTCTACATCGCGGTGGGGATCTCGGGGGCGATCCAGCACCTGGCGGGCATGAAGGACTCCAAGGTCATCGTGGCCATCAACAAGGACGAGGACGCGCCGATCTTCCAGGTGGCGGACTACGGGCTCGTGGGCGACCTGTTCACCATCCTGCCCGAACTCGACGCGGCGCTCGCCGAGGGCTGAGCGATCGCGGACCCCGGCGGCATCCGGCGCGCTTTCCTGCGCGCGGAAGCCCGCGCGGGCGCGTCGGCGTGCTAACGTGGATCACGGCCGCCACCGCGCGGGCGACGGCCGCATCAGGCGACGGGTGGGCAGGGGCATGGACGGACAGATCAGGACGCTGGGCGTCATCGGCGCGGGCCAGATGGGCAGCGGCATCGCCCACGTGGCCGCCGCGGCCGGCTTCGACGTCGTGATGACCGACCTGTCGTCGGACCGGCTCAAGGCCGGCCTCGCCACGATCAACGGCACCATGACCCGCCTCGTCAAGAAGGGCGGGATGACCGAGGAGGCCCGCGACGAGGCGCTGGCGCGCATCAGCACGGGCGACTCCTACGACGCGCTCGGCGCCTGCGATCTCGTGATCGAGGCCGCGACCGAGAACGAGGTGGTCAAGCGCAAGATCTTCTCGACGCTCTGCGCGTCGCTGAAGCCCTCGACCATCCTGGCCTCCAACACCTCGTCGATCTCGATCACCCGGCTCGCCTCCGTGACGGACCGCCCGGAGCGCTTCATCGGCATCCACTTCATGAACCCGGTGCCGCGCATGCAGCTCGTCGAGCTGATCCGCGGCATCCAGACCGTGCCGGAAACCTTCGAAGCCGCGAAGGGCTTCATCGACCGGCTCGGCAAGACCTCGACCGTGTCGGAGGACTTCCCCGCCTTCATCGTCAACCGCATCCTGCTGCCGATGATCAACGAGGCGGTCTACGTGCTGCACGAGGGCGTGGGCAGCGTGGAAGCCATCGACACGGCGATGAAGCTCGGCGCCAACCACCCGATGGGCCCGCTTCAGCTCGCCGACTTCATCGGCCTCGACACCTGCCTCGCCGTCATGCAGGTGCTCTACGAGGGGCTCGCCGACTCGAAATACCGCCCCTGTCCGCTGCTGGTGAAATATGTCGAGGCCGGCTGGCTCGGGCGCAAAACGCAGCGCGGCTTCTACGACTACCGCGGCGAGACGCCGATCCCGACCCGCTGAGCGGCCCAAGGCTCACTCCCCGTCGCGGCCGGCGCGCCCACGAACCTGTGGGTTGCCCCCGCTCGCGACCGCGTGCCGCTCGGGGGCGGGGCTTCACAATCGTGTCATCGCGCATGTAGACTGTCGCCACGCCGCCCCGGAAGGGCTGGGGCGTAGCTACAGGCGCAGCGACGATGGTTCTCCACACGAACCTCACGGCTGACGATCGAGGGACCCGCGCCGTGGGCCGCGCGGGGTCATGGCTCGACCGCTTCGATCCCCCGGCCTCCGACCCGCCCGACCGACCGGACCACCGCCTCGCGAGCCTCGCGGGTTCGGCGAAACTGCTCAAGGCCACCACGGTCAGCGCCGGGGAGGGCAGTTGATGGGTTTCCATAGGTCCACTCCCGAACTCTGCACCCTTGTGCTCAACGCCGACATGCAGCCCCTGAGTTGGGGGCCCCTTTCCGTCTGGGCCTGGCAGGACGCCCTGGTGGCGGTGCTCCAGGGGCGGGTGCATCAGGTGTCGAGCTACGACGTCGAGGTCCACTCGGCCACCCAATCCTTCCGCATCCCCTCCGTCATCAGCCTCAAGAAATACCACAAGCGGAACCGCATCTCCTTCACGCGGTACCACGTCTTCCTGCGCGACAGCTTCCGCTGTCAATATTGCGACAAGCGCGAGGAAAGCACGAACCTGACGTTCGACCACGTCGTGCCCCGCGCCAGGGGCGGAACGACCTGCTGGACCAACATCGTCACCTGCTGCGCCAAGCATAACCTGCAGAAGGCCGACAAGACGCTGAAGCAGTCGGGCCTCAGCCTGCGCCGCATGCCGTTCGAACCGACGCCCGTGCAGCTCGACAGCATCGCCCGCCGGCAGCCGATCCCCGACAACCTGCACGAAACGTGGCTCGACTACCTGTATTGGGACTCGACGCTGGAGCCCTGATCCGTCACAGGATCGGCGTCGGGCGCCCCCGCCTCCAAAAGGCCGCGGGCGCCCCCGACGCTGCGCCGACCGACGCCTCAGCAGGAGCCACGCCCTGAACGCGATCCCACCCACGGGCCTGCCCCCGGCGCACCGCCGCCGCAGGGTCAACATCGCCTTCGGGGCGGAGCGCATCGGCCTGCTCGGCCTGCGTCATCCCGTGCTGGCGACGCTCCTGCTGCTGGCGCTGGCCGTGGCGGCGGGCTTCGGGGTGACGCGGCTCCAGGTCGACGACTCCCTGAGCCAGCTGTTCCGCTCCGACACGCCGGAGTTCCGCCAATACGAGGACGTGACGCGGCGCTTCCCGTCGAACGAGTTCGACGTGCTCGTCGTCGTGACCGGGAACGACCTCCTGGCCCGCGAGCCGCTCGACCACCTGCGGAGCCTCGTCACCGACCTGCAGCTCGTGGACGGCACGACCGGCATCATCTCGCTGTTCTCGGCCCGGCAGGCGCCGGAGCCCGGCCACACGGTGCCGCCGGCGCTGTTCCCCGATCCGCTGCCGGAAGGGGCCGCCTACGACGCCCTGATCGACCGCGTGAAGACCAACGACATCATCAAGGGCAAGCTCCTGTCCGAGGACGGGCACCTCGCCCTGATCGTGCTGTCGCTCGACCCGAAGAACCAGGGGCACTACGGTCCCACGATCGCGGAGATCCGGAAGAGCGTCCGCGACGACCTCGCCGGCACGGACCTCCAGGGCGAGCTCTCGGGCGTGCCCGTGATGCAGCTCGAGATCCGCGACGCGGTCGAGCGCGACCGCGTGCTCTACAACGCCGTGGGCTTCGCCGCGGGCTGCCTCATCGCCATCCTGTTCTTCCGCCGGGTGTCCTTCATGGTGGTGGCGGCCGGCCCGCCGCTGATCGCGATCCTGTTGGCGCTCGGCACGCTCGGCTGGCTCGACTTCCGCCTCAACATGTTCCTCAACGTGATGACGCCGCTCATCATGGTGATCTCCTTCTCGGATTCGATGCAGCTCACCTTCGCAGCGCGCGACAGGCTGATGGCGGGCGAATCCAAGCGGGACGCCTTCCGCAACGCGGTGCTGGTCGTCGGCCCGGCCTGCGTGCTCACCCACGCCACCGCGGCGCTGTCCTTCACGGCGCTGCTGTTCACGAAGTCCGACCTCATCCGCACCTTCGGCGAGGCGGGCCTGATCTCGACCTGCATCGCGCTGCTCGCGGTGCTGATCCTGGTGCCGCTCCTGGGGCTGCTGCTGGTGCGCAACGTCGACCGGCTGACCGTCGCGTCGCGGGGCTCGGACGCCGGCGTGCAGGCGCTCCGGCGCTTCTGCGCCTTCGTGGCCGAGCGCATGGTGAGCCACCCCGGCCTCTACAGCGCCATGGGCGTGGTGGTGGTGGCGGGGCTCGCCTTCGCCTACGCGCACCTCCAGCCGAGCTACCGGCTCGCCGAGCAGGTGCCCGACAAGGAGCAGGCCGTGCAGGCCAGCGGCAAGCTCGACAAGGAGCTGACGGGCGCCAACCCGGTCGACGTGCTGATCGAGCTCCCGCCCGGCCAGTCGCTGTACTCGCCCGAAACGCTGGGAGTCATCGCCGCCGTCCACCGGACGGTGGAGAAGCAGGCCGGCCTCGGCAACGTGTGGTCCCTCGAGACGCTGCGCCGCTGGCTCGCCGCCAAGGCCGGGGACGACAGCGCCGCCACGCTCCAGCGCTACGTCGGCTACCTGCCGAAATACCTCGTCCACCGCTTCATCGACGAGAAGGGGGATGCCGTGCTGGTGTCGGGCCGCATCCCCGACAAGGACGCGAGCCAGCTCCTGCCCGTCGTCGACGACCTCGACGGCAGCCTGAACGCCGTCCGGGCGGAATACCCCGGCTACGGGATCGCCGTGACGGGCCTCGCCGTGATCGCGGCGCGCAACAGCGCCAGCATGATCGACAAGCTCAACCGCGGCCTGACGCTGGAATTCCTGCTCGTCGCCGTGTTCATCGGCCTGGCGTTCCGCTCCGTCGTGGTGGCGCTGGCGGCCGTGCTGCCCGGCATCTTCCCCGTGGTGGCGTCCGGGTCGCTGCTGCTGCTGCTCGGGCAGGGGCTGCAGTTCGTCAGCGTGGTGGCCCTCACGGTGTCGTTCGGCCTGGGGCTGAGCGCCACGATCCACTTCCTGAACCGCCTGCGGCAGGAGGACGACCCGGACCAGGATCCGGCGGTGGGCGTCGAGCGCGCGACCGTGCTGATGGGGCCGGCGCTGATCCTGACCTCGGTGGTGCTGGCCTGCGGCCTCGCCGTCACGGTCTTCTCGGACCTGCCGTCGCTCCGGCTCTTCGGCTGGCTCAGCGCCTTCGCCATGATGGCGGCTCTGGTGGCGGACTTCCTGATCCTCCGCCCGACCATGACGTTCCTGGTCGAGACGGCGCGGCGCTTCGGCGGCGGCCAGATCGGCACCGCCGCGGCGGAATAGGGAGCATGTCGGCGCCGGGGCCGAGCCCCGGCGCGGGTCTCAGGCCCTGCGGAGCGAGATCCTCACGCTCTGCACGTCCGTGCCCTGGGCGTTGATGGTGATCGCCTGGACCTTGCCGTTGCTGGTCGCCGCGAGCTCGAGGCCGAATCCGGTGCCGCTCAGGCTCGCCTGATATTCGCCGGGGCCCGGCACGCGGCCGGTCACGTCGCCGCTGACCTGGCGCGTCGTCTCCCGCCACGTGCCGCTGAACTGGCTCCCCTGAGCCACGACGTTGGAGATGATGTTCACGCGGTAGCTGTCGCTGGCGCAGTTGACGTTGATGTTCAGCGCCTGCCCGCTCGGCCCCGTCGAGTAGCTCGCCTTGCACTTGATCCGGTCGTGCGAGCCGTCCGCCATGGTGACGTCTCCGGAGCCGGTCCATTCGCCGGGGAAGCCCGTGAAGGGCCCCGCCGCGAAGGCCGGGGCCGCCGCGGAGCACAGCAGGGCCGCCAGCGGCAGCGCCTTCGCCGAGCCGGCGAGCCCGATCGTTCCACCGTTCAGTCGCATCATCGACACTCCCACACCGCCCGAGCCGACCGGGAACCGGGCCGCGCGAGTGATTCGCGCCGCGGTTCGACCGGCGGCAGTCTTCCGTCGCGGTGAACGGAAGACAATATCGTCGGTCAACGTCTAACAGAACCGATCGGTTCTGTATCGGCGCCCGTTCATTCCGCCGCGGCGCGTTTGGTGCTCTCGATGGTCTGGATCACCTCGAAGCCCTCGAACTCCGGATGGCCGAGGTACATCTGGCGCGTCGAGCCCGCCCCGCCGTGGGCCGAGCGGAACTGCTGCGACGTCGTCCACGCGCTGAAGCTGTCGCGGTCGGCCCAGATCGTGTGCGACGAGTAGAGCGTGTGGTCGTCCCGCTCGGGCCCCTTCAGCATGTGGAACTCGACGAAGCCCGCCACGGTGTCGAGGTGGCTCTCGCGGTTGAGCCACAGGTCCTCGAAGGCCTTCTCCTCGCCCTTGACGACCTTGAACCTGTTCATGGCGATGAACATCGCAAAACTCCCTGTTTCGGCGACCGGCCCCCGGGGCCGCCCGATGCCGAACAGTATGTCGTGTCGACCGCGCCGAGGTGAAGGGCTCCGGGGGCGCCGGGGCGGGCTTTCCCGTGGCGGTCGCGGGGCCGAGGTGCTAGCTCTGGACCTCGGCCGCCGCCGACGGTGCAGTGCGGCGCCGAAGCCGGGCCACAGCGTGTCCGCGGATCGCGTTTGAAGGGCGTCGCCATGGAGAAGCCGTCCGTCGTTCTGATCGTCGAGGACGACGCGCTGCTGGCCGAGGTGGCGCTGGAGATGGTCGAGGAGGCCGGCCTGCCCGCCGTGGCGGTCGACTCCGTGGACGCCGCCCTGGACTATCTCAAGGAGCACGCCGACGGGGTCGCGGCCATGTTCTCGGACGTCAGGCTCAAGGGCCCCCTGAACGGCGTCGAACTCGCGGCCTTCGTGGCGGTGCGCTGGCCCACCATCGCGATCTGCGTCACCTCCGGCGTGGCGCTGGAGCGGCCCTACCGCCTGCCGCGCAACGCCCGCTTCATGCCGAAGCCGTGGAAGGCCGAGGAGGTCATCGCCTTCGTGCAGGGGGCGTCGCGGGCCCGTTGACCCGCTCCGTGCTCAGGCCGCGACGATGCGGGCCAGCGTGTCGAGCACCTCGTCGGAGGTGAAGGGCTTGGGCAGGGTCGGCCGACCCTGCCATTCCGCCGGCAACCCCTGCGAGCCGTAGCCGCTCGAGAAGACGAGCGGCACGCCGCGCCCCGCGAGCAGGGCCGCGACCGGGAAGCTGGACTCGCCGTTGAGGTTCACGTCCAGCACCGCCACGTCGATCTCCGCGGCCGTCGCGAGTTCGATCGCCTGCCGCACGTTCATGGCGGGGCCGACGATCTGGCAGGACGAGTCCTCGAGGATGTCCTCGAACAGCATCGCGATCAGCGCCTCGTCCTCGACGATCAGCACCTTCTTTCCTCGAAGCCTTCCGCGATCCACGCCGTCCACCATCAACCCGTCCCCATCCGAGCGCTCCCCGGAACCGGAGGCCGCATGTCGAGACCGGCCTTAAGCCAGCCCCGGTGCCCCGTCACCGCGACGCCTTGACGTCGTCCCGCCCGTGGCGTGCCGCGACTAGGCTCGTGCGTCGTCGCGGCTGTCAATCGTCTTCTGCCGGACGGAGCGAAGGAGGCTCGATCGGGCTTGACTGTTCAGGGCGCGGCGCCGATCTTGATCCACTGAACCCCCCGTCGCCCGTCCGCGGCGGGGCCTTTCGTCGTATCCTTCCGCCCATCCGATGTCCCGTCCGAGGAGAGAACCATTCGCCGCCCCATGAAAGCCGCTCCGGTCCCACAGAAGGATGGGCCAAAGATCAATCGTGACATCCGCGTCCGCGAAGTGATGCTGATCGATGCCGAGGGTCAGAACCGGGGCGTCACCGAGATCACGGAAGCGCTGAAAGTCGCCGAGGAGGCGGGTCTCGACCTCGTCGAGATCGTCCCGAACGCCACGCCTCCCGTGTGCAAGCTGCTCGACTACGGCAAGCACCGCTTCACCGAGCAGAAGAAGCAGGCCGAGCAGCGCAAGCGGCAGAAGGTCGTCGAGGTGAAGGAGATCAAGCTCCGGCCGGGCATCGACGAGCACGACTACGACGTCAAGATGAAGGCCGTGAAGCGGTTCTTCGACGAGGGCGACAAGGTGAAGGTGACCCTGCGGTTCCGCGGCCGCGAGATGGCCCACCAGGACATCGGCTACCGCCTGCTCGACCGGGTGAAGACCGAGACGCTCACCATCGCCAAGGTGGAGTCCGAGCCCTCCATGGAGGGGCGGCAGATGGTGATGGTGCTGTCGCCCCGCTAGGCGACCTCCCACCCAGGATCTCGCGCGAAGGCCGGCCCGCCGCCGGCCTTTTTCGCGTCTGGACGTCGGCGCCGAGACTTACGCCTACCTTACTAAAGATTCATCCCCGGGAAATGGCGAGGCAATGTGCCGAGCCCCATGTTGCTGGCCATGGAGACGGCGCGCCGGGGCGTGCCGCTCGATCGACCAGGAGCCTCCCCCCATGACGAAGCGTCCGACCATCCGCACCGCCCTCTACGGTGCCGTGGCCGTCACGGCGCTCGGCGCCACCGTGGCCGCGCCGAACCTGCTGTCCACCGCTCCCGCCCACGCGGCCCAGATCGCCGGCCAGCCGGCGCCCAGCACCATCGCCCCGGGCTCCTTCGCCGACGTGGTCGACCGCGTCAGCCCCGCCGTCGTGTCCGTCAAGGTCAAGATGGTCGAGAACGCCTCGTCGAACGACGACGATGATTCCGGCCCGCAGGGCATGCCCAACATCCCGAAGGGCGACCCGCTGGAGCGCTTCTTCCACCAGTTCCAGCAGCGCGGCATGAACGGGCAGAAGCCCAAGCCCCACGTCGGCATGGCCCAGGGCTCCGGCTTCTTCATCTCGGCCGACGGCTACATCGTCACCAACAATCACGTCGTCGAGAACGCCACCGACGTCGAGGTCGTGACCCAGGACGGCAAGACCGTGCCGGCCACCGTGGTCGGCACCGACAAGAAGACTGACCTCGCCCTCATCAAGGTGAAGAGCGGCAACAACTACCCCTTCGTCCAGTGGGCCCCCACCGTGCCGCGCGTCGGCGACTGGGTGATCGCGGTCGGCAACCCGTTCGGCCTCGGCGGCACGGTGACGGCCGGCATCGTGTCGGCCCGCGGCCGCGACATCGGCGCCGGCCCCTACGACGACTTCCTGCAGATCGACGCGCCGGTGAACCGCGGCAACTCGGGTGGCCCGACCTTCAACACGGAAGGCCAGGTGGTCGGCATCAACACCGCCATCTTCTCCCCGTCGGGCGGCAGCGTCGGCATCGGCTTCGCCATCCCCACCGAGGTCGCCAGGGGCGTCATCCAGGACCTGCGCGACAAGGGCGTGGTGGCCCGCGGCTGGCTCGGCATCCAGATCCAGCCCGTCACGGCCGACATCGCCGACTCGCTCGGCCTGAAGGACACCAAGGGCGCGCTCGTCGCCGAGCCGCAGAAGGGTTCGCCCGCCGCGGCGGCCGGCATCCGCTCCGGCGACGTCATCACGGCGGTCAACAACGACGCGGTCGACGGACCCAAGGAGTTGTCGCGCAAGATCGCCGGCCTCGGCCCGGACAAGAAAGTGGCGCTCACGGTCTTCCACGACGGCAGCGCCAAGCAGGTGGACGTGACGCTCGGCACGCTGCCGAACGACCAGCAGGCTAAGGCCGACATGCCGAAGGCGCAGGACGACAAGGCCCAGCTGTCGAACTACGGCCTGACGCTCGCTCCGGCCGCCTCGGTGGCCGGCGCCGGCAGCAACGGCGTCGTGGTGGCGGACATCGATCCGGACGGCACCGCGGCCCAGAAGGGCCTGCAGACCGGCGACGTGATCCTGGAAGCCGCCGGCAAGCCGGTGACCAAGCCCTCCGACGTGTCGGCCGCGCTGGCCGACGCCAAGAAGGACGGCCACAAGGCGGTTCTGCTCCGCGTGAAGACCGGCGACAACGTCCGCTACGTGGCACTGTCGACCACCAACGCGGGCTGATCGGGCTTCCCCGGGCTCCCGCGCGCTCAGCGCCCCCCGAGGGCGCGGGCTCCCCGGGGTGAGAGCGGCAGGCCGGGCGAAGGTCCGGCCTGCCGTTTTCGTTCGCGGGCCGTCCGGCGGCTCCGGCTTCCGGGCATCCCCTTCGTCGACCATGTTTTCAGGACCCCCACGCCATGCGCATCCTGGTGATCGAGGACGATCCCGAGGCGTCGAGCTATCTCGTCAAGGCCTTCGGCGAGGCGGGCCACGCCGTCGACGTCGCGGCCGACGGGCTCCAGGGCTATGCCATGGCGCAGGACGGGACCTACGAGGTGCTGGTCGTCGACCGCATGCTGCCCAAGCTCGACGGCCTATCGCTGATCGGCGGCCTGCGCGCCCAGAAGGTCGAGACGCCGGCGCTGATCCTGTCGGCGCTGGGCCAGGTCGATGACCGCGTGAAGGGCCTGCGCGCCGGCGGCGACGACTACCTCCCCAAGCCCTACAGCTTCTCGGAGCTGCTCGCGCGCGTCGAGATCCTGGCGCGCCGCAAGCCGCTCGACACCGGCGAGACGACCTTCTACCGGGTCGGCTCCCTCGAGCTCGACCGCCTCGCCCACAAGGTGTCCCGCAACGGCAAGGACATCCCCGTGCAGCCGCGCGAGTTCCGGCTGCTCGAATACCTCATGCGCAACGCCGGCCAGGTGGTCACCCGCACCATGCTCCTCGAACACGTGTGGGACTATCACTTCGACCCGCAGACCAACGTCATCGACGTCCACATCTCGCGGCTCCGCTCCAAGATCGACAGGGGCTCGGAGGCGCCGCTCCTCCACACGGTGCGGGGTGCCGGGTACATGATCCGTGACGATCGTCGGTAAGCTGTTCCGCACGACGGCCTTCCGGCTGTCGCTGGCCTATCTGGTCATCTTCGCGGTCGGGGCCGGCGTCGTGCTCGGCGGCATCGACTGGGACGTCAACCAGCTCCTAGACGGGCAGATCGGCCAGACCATCCAGGCCGAAACCAACGGGCTCGCCGAGCAATATGACACGGGCGGCATCCGCCAGCTCATCACGGCGGTGGAGCGCCGCACCGAGCAGCCCGGCGCCTCGCTCTACCTCGTGACCAACTACGCCGGCGAGCCGCTGGCCGGCAACGTCGCCGCCCTGCCGCCAGGGGTCATCGACCATCCCGGCCTGATCGAGATCACCTACGAGCGCCACAGCGAGCGGCGGGCGTCGCACCTCGCGCTGGCCCAGGTGCTGCTGCTGCCGAGCGGCTTCCGCCTCCTCGTCGGCCGCGACCTGGAGGAGCGCGAGAACCTGCGCGACGTGATGATCCACGCGCTGTTCACCTCGCTGTTCTGGGTGATGCTGGTGGGGCTGGTCGGCGGCCTCGTGATGTCGTTCCGCATCCTGCGCCGCGTCGACGCCATGAACGCCAGCGCCCGCACCATCATGGAGGGCGACCTGTCGCGCCGCCTGCCGCTCGGCGGCACCGGCGACGAGCTCGACCGCCTGGCCGCCAACCTCAACGCCATGATCGCCCGCATCGCGGGGCTGATGACGGGTCTGCGCGAGGTGTCGGACAACATCGCCCACGACCTCCGCACCCCGCTCACGCGGCTGCGCAACGGCGCCGAGGAGGCCCTGCGCGCCGACTGCGACGCGGACCGCCAGCGCGCCGCGCTGGAGAAGGTCATCGCCGAGGCGGACGGGCTGATCGCCGTGTTCAACGCGCTCCTGATGATCGCGCGGGCCGAGGCCGGCGCGGGCCGCGACTCGCTGACCGAGGGGGACGCCGGCGCCGTGGTGGCGGACGTGGCCGAACTCTACGAGCCCTCGGCCGAGGAGGAGGGCGTCCGCTTCTCGGCGGAGGTCGATCCCGGGCTCGCGGTGCTGCTCAACCGCGAGCTGCTCGGGCAGGGGGTCGCCAACCTCATCGACAACGCGCTGAAATACGGCACGGCGGAGGAGGGCGGCGCGTCCGAGGTCGCCGTGTCGGCGCGGCGCGCGGGCGACCGCGTCGAGATCGCGGTGGCGGACCGCGGGCGCGGCATCCCCGCCGCCGACCGCGCCCGCGTGCTCGACCGCTTCGTCAGGCTCGAAGGCTCGCGGTCGCTGCCGGGCTCGGGCCTCGGCCTGTCCCTGGCCGCCGCCATCGCGCGGCTGCACGGCGGTGAGCTGCACCTGTCGGACAACGGGCCGGGGCTGCGCGCCGTGATGAGCCTGCCGGCGGCGGCGCGGAAGGCGGAGCCTCCCCGCGCGGCCCAGCCCGCCCTGCTGGAGCACGGCGGACCCCCGTGAGGGCGCCCGCCGCTCCGCGGTTCAGACCAGGCAGGCCTGGAAGCCCTCGCGGATCTCCCGCTCGGGCAGGTCGCGCCCGATGAACACCACCTTGGACAGGCGCTTCTCGTCCGGCTTCCAGTCGCGCTGCACGTCGCCGTCGAGCATCATGTGCACGCCCTGGAACACGAAGCGCTTGGGCTCGCCCTTGAAGGCCAGGATGCCCTTCGAGCGCAGGATCTTGCCGCCCTCGCGCTGCACGAGGTCGTTCAGCCAGGGCATGAACTTCTGCGCGTCGACGTCGCCGTCGTGCGCGATGGCGACCGACTGCATGTCCTCGTCGTGGTAGTGCTTCAGGCCGCCGTGGTGATGGTGGCCGTGGTGGTGATCGTGCCCGTGATCGTGGCCATGATCATGGTGATCGTGGTCGTCCTCCTGGAGGAAGTCGGGCTCGATCTCCAGGATGCGGTCGAGGTCGAAGGCGTTGCGCCCCAGCACCGCGTCGAGCGGCACGGCGCAGCGCTCGGCCTTGTGCAGCTTGGCGTAGGGGTTGATGGCGCGGATGCGGGCCTCGACCTCGCGCAGCTTGGCGGGCTCGACCGTGTCGATCTTGTTGAGCACGATCACGTCCGCGAAGGCGATCTGGTTCTTGGCCTCGGGGGCGTCCTTCAGGCGGTCGCTGAGCCACTTGGCATCGGCGACCGTCACCACGGCGTCGAGGCGGGCGTTGTCCTGCACCTCCTGGTCGACGAAGAAGGTCTGCGCCACGGGCGCCGGGTCGGCGAGGCCGGTGGTCTCGACGATGACCGCGTCGAACTTGCCGCGGCGCTTCATCAGGCCTTCGAGGATGCGGATCAGGTCGCCGCGCACGGTGCAGCAGATGCAGCCGTTGTTCATTTCGAACACTTCCTCGTCGGCGCCCACCACGAGGTCGTTGTCGATGCCGATCTCGCCGAACTCGTTGACGATGACGGCGTATTTCCGGCCGTGCTCTTCCGTCAGGATGCGGTTCAGCAGGGTCGTCTTGCCGGCCCCGAGGTAGCCGGTGAGCACGGTGACGGGGATCTTGTCCATGGGGAACTCCGAAGGCGCGGGCGTGCCGGCATCCTGCTGGCACACGCCGGCCCGGGCCTGCAAGCCGGGCCGGCCGCCGTCGTTATGTTGTAGCGCCGGCCCGGAATGGAAGCCATCCGGGCCGTCCGTCCCCGTCAGAGCGAGCCGACGATCCGCTTCAGCTCGGCGCGGAAGCCCTCGGCCAGCTCGGGCCGCGACATGGCGAAGGCCACGTTGGCGGCCAGGAAGCCGAGCTTGGAGCCCGTGTCGTAGGTGAAGCCGTCGAAGCGCGTGCCGTGGAAGGGCTGGTTGCCCAACATGGTCTTCATCGCGTCGGTGAGCTGGATCTCGCCGCCCGCGCCCTTCTCGCCGCGCGCCAGCACGTCGAACACGGAGGGGTCGAGGATGTAGCGGCCCGAGATGATCGAGGTGGAGGGAGCCTGCCCCTTGGCGGGCTTCTCCACCATGCCGGTGATCTCGAACTCGGAGCCCTTGTCGGCGCCGATCGAGACCACGCCGTACTGGTGCGTCTGGTCCTCCGGCACCTCCTCCACCGCGATGACGTTGCCGCCGTGGCGCTCGTAGGTGGCGATGCACTGGGCGAGGCAGCGGCCGCCGCGCTCGCCGGGGAGCGTGATCATGTCAGGCAGCAGCACCGCGAAGGGCTCGTCGCCGATGATGTCGCGGGCGCACCATATGGCGTGGCCGAGGCCGAGCGGCTGCTGCTGGCGGGTGAAGGAGGTCGAGCCCGCGGCCGGCAGGTCGGCCATCATGGCCTGGTATTCCTTCTCCTTGCCGCGGCGCTTCAGCGTGTCCTCGAGCTCGTAGGCGATGTCGAAATGGTCCTCGATCACCGCCTTGTTGCGCCCGGTGACGAAGACGAAGTGCTCGATGCCGGCTTCGCGCGCCTCGTCGACCACGTGCTGGAGCACGGGGCGGTCCACCACGGTCAGCATCTCCTTGGGGATGGATTTGGTGGCGGGCAGGAACCGCGTGCCGAGGCCCGCCACGGGGAACACCGCTTTCCGAATCTTCTTCATGGGACCGTCCTCACCTTGCCTTCCATCCTGACCGTGCGGGGGCGCCATCCGGTCCCGTCCCGCTTGAACGGCGGCTGAACCCGCAGGGTAGCAGCCCCGTCCCCCGACACCACGCGCTTTGTTCAGCAGTCGGGTTTATGTCCGGTTGATCGACGGACGGCCCGGCATGGAATCGCGTGCGGCGCCGGAGAAAGGGCGGGACAATGACAGTTCTGGTGACGGGCGGCGCCGGCTACATCGGCAGCCACATGGTTCTGGCGCTCCTCGACGCCGGGGAGACGCCGGTGGTCGTCGACGACCTGTCGACCGGCTTCCGCTCCGCCGTGCCGGAGGGCGTCGCGCTGGTCGAGGGCGACTTCGGCGACCAGGCGCTGGTCGAGCGCGCCATCGCCGAGCACGGCGTCGACGCCGTCGCGCATTTCGCCGCCAAGATCGTCGTGCCGGAGTCGGTGGCCGACCCGCTCGGCTACTACCTCAACAACACCGCCAAGGCGCGCAACCTCATCGAGAGCGCCGTGCGCTCCGGCGTGAAGCGCTTCATCTTCTCCTCCACGGCGGCCGTCTACGGCGAGACCGACGCGGGCCTCGTCACTGAGGACCGGCCCCTGAAGCCCGTGTCGCCCTATGGGCGCTCCAAGCTGATGGTGGAATGGATGCTGGAGGACGCGGGCGCGGCCCACGACCTGCGCGCCGTGGTGCTGCGCTACTTCAACGTGGCGGGCGCCGATCCGAAGGGGCGCGCCGGGCAGTCGACGCGCGACGCCACCCACCTCATCAAGGTGGCGGTGCAGACCGCGCTCGGCCGGCGCGCCCGCATGCAGATCTTCGGCGACGACTACCCGACGCCGGACGGCACCTGCCTGCGCGACTACATCCAGGTGTCCGACCTCGCCCAGGCCCACATGGACGCGCTCCGCCACCTCCGCGGCGGGGGCGCGAGCCTCACCTGCAACGTCGGCTACGCGCGCGGCTATTCGGTGAAGGAGGTGGTCGACGTCGTGCGCCGCGTGTCGGGCGTCCCGGTCGAGGCCGTGATGTCGCCGCGCCGCGCGGGCGACCCCGCCGCCATCGTGGCCTCCAACGACCGCATCCGCTCGGAGCTCGGCTGGGCGCCGAAGCACGACGACCTCGACGCCATCGTGCGCCAGGCGCTCGACTGGGAGCGGCGGCTCCACAACGGCCCGGCCGAGTAGGCGCCGTCCCGCCCCGGCGGGTGCGTCGCGGCCGGCGGCCCCTGTGTTGCACATCCGCCGCACCCGCCCCATGTTCCCCGCGAAGGGGCCGCCGCGGCGGCCGGGCGGATGCGGGGAGCGTCGATGTCGTTCGGGAATGTCACCATCGGAGGGAAGCCGTCCACTCCGGCCGCCGTCACCAAGGACGTCACCACCGCCACCTTCCGCCAGGACGTGATCGCCGAATCGGCGCGCCAGCCCGTGCTGGTGGACTTCTGGGCGCCCTGGTGCGGCCCCTGCAAGCAGCTCGCCCCCGTGCTGGAGAAGGTCGTCGCGGCCGCGCAGGGCAAGGTCAAGCTGGTCAAGATGAACATCGACGACCACCCCGAGATCGCCGGCCAGCTCGGCATCCAGTCCATCCCCGCCGTGATCGCCTTTCAGCGCGGGCAGCCGGTCGACGGCTTCGCGGGCGCGCTGCCCGAGTCGCAGATCAAGCAGTTCCTGGAGCGGATCGCCGGGCCGATGGGCGACCCCGTCAAGGAGATGCTGGAGGAGGCCGCGGCCGCCGCGGCCGAGGGCGACCCCGAGACGGCCGCCGCCATCTATTCCGAGATCCTCGCCGAGGACGAGAGCAACGGCGGCGCCCTGGCGGGCCTCGCGCGGCTGCACCTCGACGCGGGCGACCTCGACCAGGCCAAGGCCGTGCTGGCCCTGGCGACCGGCTCCGCCGCGGCCGACCCCGCGGTCGCGGCCGCGCGCGCCGCGGTCGAGAACGCCGAGCAGAGCGCGAACCTCGGCGACGCCGCCGACCTGCTGCGCCGCATGGAGGCCGACCCGGCCGACCACCAGGCGCGCTTCGACTACGCCCTGGCGCTCAACAGCCGCGGCAAGCGCCAGGAGGCCGCGGACGCGCTCCTTGACATCATCAAGGCGGACCGCAGTTGGAACGAGGACGGGGCGCGCGTGCAGCTCCTGAAGTTCTTCGAGGAATGGGGCTTCGCCGACCCGGCGTCGGCGGCGGGGCGGCGCAGGCTGTCGGGCCTCCTGTTCCGGTGACGGCGGGTCGAGGATGAGCGGCGGGGTGGGAGCATGAGCATCAACAAGCCGTACCGGGGGCCGGACGACCTGCCCCAGGTCATCCCGGTCTTCCCGCTGAGCGGCGCGCTGCTGCTGCCGCTCGGCCAGCTGCCGCTCAACATCTTCGAGCCGCGTTACATGCAGATGATCGACGACGCCCTCAAGGGCGACCGCGTCATCGGCATGGTGCAGCTCCTGTCGGACGCGCCGGGGCAGGGCTCCAGGCCCGCGCTCTACGGCATGGGCTGCGCGGGCCGCATCACCTCGCTGGAGGAGTCCGGCGACGGCCGCTACGTCATCACCCTCACCGGCGTGGCGCGCTACCGCATCGTCGAGGAGCTGTCCGCCGTGACGCCCTACCGCCAGGCGCGCGTCGACTTCGCGCCCTTCGCGGGCGACTTCGACGAGTCCGGCGAGCGCGACGCCGTGAACCGCGACGGCGTGATCCGCGCCCTGCGCCGCTTCGCCGAGGTGCACCGCCTGTCGGTCGACTGGGAGGGCATAGACGCCGCGCCGAGCGACCTGCTGGTCAACGCGCTGTCGATGATGAGCCCGTTCGGCGCCAAGGAGAAGCAGGCGCTGCTGGAGGCGCCGGGCCTCAAGGCCCGCGCCGACGTGCTCATCGCCATCGCCGAGATGGACCTCGGGCGCGACGGTGCGCCCGCGACGCTGCAGTGATACAGGGGGCGGACCTGACCCACGCGAGCCCCGCCATGCCGACCGAACCGGACGACCTGCCCATCCCCAGCACCGCGCCCGGCGGCGCCACCGGCGTCGATCGCCGCCTCCTGGAGATCCTGGTCTGTCCCCTCACCAAGTCGAGCCTCACCTACGACGCAGCCCGCCAGGAGCTCGTGTCCGAGGCCGCCAAGCTCGCCTATCCGATCCGCGACGGCATCCCGATCATGTTGCCCGAGGAAGCGCGGCCGCTGGACGCGTAGCTCCCCTTCTCCCCTCGCGGGGAGAAGGAGGGGGCGAGCCCGGTCACCCCGCCGCCGCGGCCGCGATCTCGGCCGCGAGCCGCGCGTTGTTCAGGATCAGCGCGACGTTGGTCCTGAGGCTCCGTCCCCCCGTCAGCTCCAGCATGCGCGCCAGGACGAAGGGCGTCACGCCCTTGCCGCCGACACCGCGCCGCGCCGCATCCGCCACGGCCTCGTCGATGTGGGCGGCGATCTCGCTCCCCGGGATCTCGTCCGCTTCCGGCACGGGGTTCGCCACCAGCACGCCGCCCGAGAGCCCGAGCCGGCGCTGCGCCGCCATCAGCGCCGCCACCTCGGCGGCGGAGTCGAGCCGCAGCGGCGCCGGCAGGCCGCTGTCGCGGCTCCAGAAGGCCGGGAAGCGGTCGGTGCCGAAGCCCACCACCGGCACGCCGCGGGTTTCGAGGTATTCTAGCGTCCGCGGCAGGTCGAGCAGCGCCTTGGCGCCGGCGCAGACCACCGTGACCGGCGTGCGGCCGAGCTCGTCGAGGTCGGCCGACACGTCGAGCGTGGTCTCCATGCCGCGGTGCACGCCGCCGATGCCGCCCGTGGCGAAGACGCGGATGCCGGCGAGATGCGCGCAGATCATCGTGGCCGCCACCGTGGTCGAGCCGTCGCGGCGCATCGCCACCGCGTAGGCGAGGTCGGCGCGGCTGAGCTTCATCGCCCCGCTGCCCCGGCCCAGCGCCTCCAGCTCGTCCTCCGACAGCCCGACCCGGATGCGGCCGCCGAGCACGGCGATCGTGGCCGGCACGGCGCCGCCCTTCCGCACCGCGGCCTCGACGGCGCGGGCGGTCGACACGTTGTCGGGGTAGGGCATGCCGTGGGTGACGATGGTGGATTCGAGCGCCACCACCGGCGCGCCGCGGCCGAGCGCGGCCCGCACCTCGGGGGACAGGTCGAGCGGCAGGTCGTGGGTCATGGCGGTCTCCATCGGAGGTGCGGCTAGATCACGGGCGCGCCGGCCTGCCAAGCCGGCGGCTCCCCGCACTTAAGCATTCTTAGAGATGTGGCCCGGATCGTGGGTCGGACCGGCGCGCGCGGCGGCGCGGGGGGCGGCCCGTGCCGAAGCGGCGCGGAACCGTCCCCGATCGGGACGACGGGGCGGCCCTCCTTCGGGCGGGCACGCCTGGAGGTTGGGCCGGACATGTCGCTGCAGCACACTGGGCCCCTCCCGCTCGCCCCGGCCAGCCCGTTCCCGGCCCGGATCGCTTCCGAGCCGCGCGAGGCCCCGCGCGCTGCCGCCTCGCGGGCGGCGATCCCGGCGCCGCTCTTCACGGTCGACCGCCTGGAGGGTGTTGACTGCGCCGGGCATCGCGACGCCTGGGTCGACCTCGTCGGCCGGGCGCTGGAGCCCAACCCCTTCCTCGACCCCGACTTCGCCCTCCCGGCCGCCCAGCACCTGTCCGGCCGGCGCCGGCCCTGCTTCGCGCTGGTCTGGGCCGAGGACGGCGCGGGGCGGCGCGACCTCGTCGCCGTCTGCCCGATCGTCGCGGGGCTCGGGCCGCTGCGGGGGCTGGCTTCCGCCTGGCTCCACGACCTGTCGACGCTCGGCCTGCCCCTGCTCGACCGCGACCGCGCCGACGCGGCGCTCTCGGCCCTGCTGGCCTGGGCCGGCACCGCGCTGAGGGGCGCCTCGGGCCTCCTCGTGCCGTCGCTCCCCGCCGACGGGCCGACCGCCGCCGCGCTGCGCCGCGTCGCCGCGAAACGCGGGCTCGACCTCGCCGTGCTGGCCACATGGGAGCGCGCGGCCCTGCGCCGGGGCGACCCGGCGGACCTCGCCGCCCCGTCGGCCAGAGGCGCGAAGGAGCTGCGCCGGCAGCGGCGGCGCCTCGCCGAGCGCGGCGCCCTCGCCTTCGCCAGCGCGGAAGCCGCCGCGGACCTGCGCTCCGAGGTCGAGCGCTTCCTCAGCCTCGAGGCGGGCGGCTGGAAGGGGGCGGCCGGGACCGCGATGCTGTCCTCCTCCGGCCGGACGGCCTTCCTGCGCACGGCCGTCCGCATGCTCGCGCGCCGCGGCCTGTGCCGCATCGACAGCCTGACGCTCGACGGCGCGCCGGTCGCCATGGCGGTGACGCTGCGCGCCGGGGACGCCGAGTTCCTGTGGAAGATCGCCTACCGCGAGGACGTCGCGCGGTGCTCGCCCGGCGTGCTGCTGGTGCTCGATCTCACCGAGGCCCAGCGCCGGAGCGGACGGGCCGCCGCGGTCGACTCCTGCGCGGTGCCGGACCATCCGATGATCGACCGCCTGTGGGGCGGGCGGATCCGGCTGTGCGACGTCGCCGTGGCGCTCGAACCCCGTCGCGGGCCGGCGTTCCATCGGGCCGTCGCGGTCGAGCGCGGGGCGCGGCGGCTGCGCGCCGGGGTGAAGCGGATGGTGCTCGGATGGCGTGCGCGCCGGGCGCGCCGCGCCGGCTGACGGGTGGAGGTGCCGAGACCGCGCGGCCCGCCACGCCTCTGCCTCTTTTCTGTTCATATCCCTGCCGCAGTCGCGGCCATTCCGAGGCGCCGCGTGCTTGCACGGCGGGTAGGGCCATGTTAGTCCCCGGCCTGCAACGACCCGAGGGGTTGTGATTGCAACAGCGGCGATCCATGGACAATCATGGTGCCGGGGCGGGCGCATGCGACGGCTCCGAAACGCGCTGGACCGTCTTCGTCGAGGGTGAAACGCCGTGGCCGATGCCGAAAACATCGTATCCGGGATGGCTGGCCGCTACGCCTCCGCCCTGTTCTCGCTGGCCAAGGATTCCCGTTCCATCGACAAGGTCGCCGCCGATCTCCGCGCCTTCGATGCGCTGATCGCCGACAACGCCGACCTGCAACTGCTGGTGCGCTCCCCGGCCTTCTCGGCCGAGGACCAGACCCGCGCCCTGAAGGCCGTGCTGGGGCGGGCCGGCGTGTCCGGCCTCACCGCCAATTTCCTGCTGCTCGTGGCGTCCAAGCGCCGGCTGTTCGCCGTCCGCACCATGATCCGCGATTACCTCGCCCTCGACGACGCCGACCGCGGCGTGTCGCGCGCGCAGGTCACGGTGGCCGAGCCGCTGAGCGGCGACCAGCTCGCGGCCTTGAAGGCCTCCCTGGCCGAGGCCACGGGCGGCAAGTCGGTGGAAGTCGACATGAAGGTCGACCCCGAGATCATCGGCGGCATCGTCGTGCGGCTCGGCAGCCGCATGGTCGACGCCTCGATCCGAACCAAACTCAACTCTATCCGCACACGCATGAAAGAGGTCGGCTGATGGACATCCGCGCTGCTGAGATTTCCGACATCCTCAAGCGGGAGATCCAGAACTTCGGCACCGAGGCCGAGGTCACCGAGGTCGGCCAGGTCCTGTCGGTCGGCGACGGCATCGCGCGCATCTACGGTCTCGACAACGTCCAGGCCGGCGAGATGGTCGAGTTCGAGACCGGCGTGCGCGGCATGGCGCTGAACCTCGAAGCCGACAACGTCGGCATCGTGATCTTCGGCTCGGACCGCGAGATCGGCGAGGGCCAGACCGTCAAGCGCACCGGCGCCATCGTGGACGTGCCGGTCGGCAAGGGCCTGCTCGGTCGCGTGGTCGACGCGCTCGGCAACCCGATCGACGGCAAGGGCCCCATCGTGTCGGACCGCCGCGCCCGCGTGGACGTGAAGGCGCCCGGCATTATCCCCCGCAAGTCGGTCAACGAGCCGATGGCGACCGGCCTCAAGGCCGTCGACGCGCTGATCCCGATCGGCCGCGGCCAGCGCGAGCTCATCATCGGCGACCGCCAGACCGGCAAGACCGCCGTGGCGCTCGACGCCATCCTGAACCAGAAGGCCATCAACGCCGGCACCGACGAGGCCGCCAAGCTCTACTGCGTCTACGTCGCGGTGGGCCAGAAGCGCTCCACGGTGGCCCAGCTCGTGAAGGTGCTGGAGGAGAACGGCGCGATGGACTACTCCATCGTGGTCGCCGCCACCGCTTCCGACCCGGCCCCGATGCAGTTCCTGGCGCCCTTCGCCGGCTGCGCCATGGGCGAGTTCTTCCGCGACAACGGCATGCACGCCCTGATCGTCTACGACGATCTGTCCAAGCAGGCCGTGGCCTACCGCCAGATGTCGCTGCTGCTGCGCCGCCCGCCCGGCCGCGAGGCCTATCCCGGCGACGTGTTCTACCTGCACTCCCGCCTGCTGGAGCGCGCCGCCAAGCTCAACGACAGCCAGGGCAACGGCTCGCTGACCGCCCTGCCGGTCGTCGAGACCCAGGCCAACGACGTGTCGGCCTACATCCCGACCAACGTGATCTCGATCACCGACGGCCAGATCTTCCTCGAGACCGACCTGTTCTACCAGGGCATCCGCCCGGCCGTGAACGTCGGCCTGTCGGTGTCGCGCGTCGGCTCCGCCGCCCAGACCAAGGCGATGAAGAAGGTCGCCGGCAAGATCAAGGGCGAGCTCGCGCAGTACCGCGAGATGGCCGCCTTCGCGCAGTTCGGCTCCGACCTCGACGCCACCACGCAGAAGCTGCTGAACCGCGGCTCGCGCCTGACGGAGCTCCTGAAGCAGCCGCAGTTCTCGCCGCTGAAGATGGAAGAGCAGGTCTGCGTGATCTACGCCGGCGTGAACGGTTACCTCGACGGCGTGCCGGTCAACCGCATCCGCGGCTACGAGGACGGGCTGCTGGCGCTGCTGCGCTCCAGCCACATGCCGCTGCTCGACGCGATCCGCACCTCCAAGGACCTGTCGGACGACTCGGCCGGCAAGCTGAAGTCGGTGGTCGAGGGCTACACCAAGTCCTTCGCCTGACGCGTCCCTGAACCGACCCCGGGCCCGCGCGGCCCGGGGCGCCTCCTTCTCCGACAAGAGCCCTCGATATGCCGTCCTTGAAGGACCTGCGGAACCGGATCTCCTCGGTCAAGTCGACCCAGAAGATCACCAAGGCCATGCAGATGGTCGCGGCCGCCAAGCTGCGCCGCGCCCAGCAGGCCGCCGAGGCCGCCCGTCCCTTCGCCGAGCGCATGGAGAAGGTGCTGGCCAACCTCGCCCGCGGCATCGGCGACGGCGCGCAGGCGCCCAAGCTCCTCGCCGGCAACGGGCAGGACCGCACGCACCTCCTCGTGGTCTGCACGGCCGAGCGCGGCCTCTGCGGCGCCTTCAACGGCTCCATCGTGCGCCTCGCCCGCGAGCACGCCAACCGTCTCCTGCGCGAGGGCAAGACCGTCAAGATGCTGCTCGTCGGCAAGAAGGGCTACGAGCAGCTCCGCCGCCAGTTCGAGGCGAACATCGTCGAGACGATCGAGCTGCGCAACGTCAAGTCGGTCGGCTTCGGCGACGCCGACCCGATCGGCAAGAGGATCATCGCCATGTTCGAGGCGGGCGAGTTCGACGTCTGCACGCTGTTCTTCTCGCGCTTCCGCTCCGTCATCTCGCAGATCCCGACCGCGCTGCAGCTGATCCCGGCCGAGCTGCCGAAGAACGCGGACGCGACGGGCACCGGCGCCGCCTATGACTATGAGCCCGGCGAGGACGAGATCCTGGCCGCGCTGCTGCCGCGCAACATCTCCATCCAGGTGTTCCGCGCGCTGCTGGAGAACGCCGCCTCCGAGCAGGGCTCGCGCATGAGCGCCATGGACAACGCCACGCGCAACGCCGGCGAGATGATCAAGAAGCAGACGCAGATCTACAATCGCTCCCGCCAGGCGATGATCACCAAGGAACTCATCGAGATCATCTCGGGCGCCGAAGCGCTGTAAGGCGCGCCGCCCGCACCACTCTCGACCCAGACTGCACGACGGCGCGACCCGCGCGGAAACCCTGAGGACACCATGGACGACTTCGCCCGCACCGGCTCCGGCACCCTCGACGCCCCGCAGAACCGCACCCCCGGCCAGATCACCCAGGTCATCGGCCCCGTGGTGGACGTGAAGTTCGAGGGCCACCTGCCCGAGATCCTGAACGCGCTCGAGACCAGCAACAACGGCCAGCGCCTCGTGCTCGAGGTTGCCCAGCACCTCGGCGAGAACGCCGTGCGCTGCATCGCCATGGACGTGTCCGAGGGCCTGACCCGCGGCCAGGCCGTCACCGACACCGGCAAGCCGATCCTGGTCCCGGTCGGCGAGGGCACGCTCGGCCGCATCATGAACGTGATCGGCGAGCCGGTCGACGAGGCCGGCCCGATCCAGACCGAGGACACCCGCGCCATCCACCAGCCCGCGCCGACCTACGCCGAGCAGGCCACGGAAGCGCAGATCCTGGAGACGGGCATCAAGGTCGTCGACCTGCTCGCCCCCTACGCCAAGGGCGGCAAGATCGGCCTGTTCGGCGGCGCCGGCGTCGGCAAGACCGTGCTCATCATGGAGCTGATCAACAACGTCGCCAAGGCGCACGGCGGTTACTCGGTCTTCGCGGGCGTCGGCGAGCGCACCCGCGAGGGCAACGATCTCTACCACGAGATGATCGAGTCCAACGTCAACAAGGACCCGCACGAGAACAACGGCTCGGCCGCCGGCTCCAAGTGCGCGCTGGTCTACGGCCAGATGAACGAGCCCCCGGGCGCCCGCGCCCGCGTGGCCCTCACGGGCCTGACCGTCGCCGAGAACTTCCGCGACAAGGGCCAGGACGTGCTGTTCTTCGTGGACAACATCTTCCGCTTCACCCAGGCGGGCTCGGAAGTGTCCGCTCTGCTCGGCCGCATCCCGTCGGCGGTGGGCTACCAGCCGACGCTCGCCACCGACATGGGCGCCCTGCAGGAGCGCATCACCACCACCAACAAGGGCTCGATCACCTCGGTCCAGGCCATCTACGTCCCGGCCGACGACCTGACCGACCCGGCGCCCGCCACCTCCTTCGCCCACCTCGACGCCACGACCGTGCTGTCTCGCTCGATCGCCGAGAAGGGCATCTACCCGGCGGTGGACCCGCTCGACTCCACCTCGCGCATGCTGTCGCCCGGCGTGGTCGGCGAGGAGCACTACGCCGTCGCCCGCCAGGTCCAGCAGGTGCTGCAGCGCTACAAGGCGCTCCAGGACATCATCGCCATCCTGGGCATGGACGAGCTGTCGGAAGAGGACAAGCTCGCGGTCGCCCGCGCCCGCAAGATCGAGCGCTTCCTGTCCCAGCCCTTCCACGTGGCCGAGATCTTCACCGGCTCGCCCGGCAAGCTCGTTTCGCTCGCCGACACCATCAAGGGCTTCAAGGGCCTGGTCGACGGCAAGTACGACCACCTCCCCGAGTCGGCCTTCTACATGGTCGGAAACATCGAGGAAGCCATCGAGAAGGCCGGCAAGCTCGCCAAGGCGGCCTGACGCTCCGACAGGACCACGAACGCGCGGCCCGTCTCCGGCGGAGCCGCGCTTTTCATGAGGGATGAGAGATGGCCGCCTTTCCGTTCGAACTCGTGTCGCCCGAGCGCCTGCTCTTCACGGGCGAGGTCGAGTCGGTCGTGGTGCCGGGCTCGGAGGGCGAGCTGACCGTCATGAAGGACCACGCGCCGCTGATGACGACGCTGAAGCCCGGCATCGTCACGGTGAACGAGACGACGGGCCGCTCGCAGCGCCTGTTCGTGCGCGGGGGCTTCGCCGACGTGGCGCCCACCGGCCTGACGATCCTCGCCGAAAGCTCGGTGCCGGTGGAGCAGCTCGACGGCGCCAAGCTCGACGCCGAGATCAAAGATGCGCAGGACGACGTCACCGACGCCTCGACCGACGAGGGCCGCCGCCTCGCCACCGAAAAGCTGAACCAGCTCCAGGAGCTGCGCGGCGCGCTCGCGGTCTGATCCGGCCGCACACGATCTTCGAGGCCGCGCGTTCCGGAAGGGTCGCGCGGCCTTTTCGCGTCCCCTCCGTGCTGCCATGACCGAGATCGCCACCCTGCGCCTCGCCGCCGATCCGGCCGGCATCGCCGCCGCCGCGGCGATCCTGCGCCGGGGCGGCCTCGCGGCCTTCCCGACCGAGACGGTCTACGGCCTCGGCGCCGACGCGGGCTCGGCCGAGGCCGTGGCCGGCATCTACGCCGCCAAGGGTCGGCCACGCTTCAACCCGCTGATCGCCCACGTGCCGGACCTCGACACCGCGACGGGGCAGGGTGCCTTCGGCCCCGACGCGCTGGCGCTGGCCCGCGCCTTCTGGCCCGGACCGCTGACGCTGGTGGTGCCGGCGGCGCCCGGCTGCACCGTGTCGGACCTCGCGCGCGCGGGGCTCGGCAGCGTGGCGCTGCGCGTGCCCGCCCACCCGGTCGCCCGCGCCCTCATCGCGGCGGCCGGCGTGCCGGTCGCGGCGCCGTCGGCCAATCGGTCGGGTCGCGTCAGCCCGACGGCGGCGGACCACGTCCTCGGCGACCTCGACGGGCGCATCGACGCCGTGCTCGACGGCGGTTCGACCGCGGTCGGCGTGGAATCCACCATCGTGTCCTGCCTCGGCGAGCCCACGCTGCTGCGCCCCGGCGGCGTGACGCGCGAGGCGATCGAGGCGGTGCTGGGCCGGGCGCTCGCCGCGCCGGCCGCGGGCGGCCCGACGGTGGCGCCCGGCATGCTGCTGTCGCATTACGCGCCCCGCGCGGCCGTCCGCCTCGGCGTCGAGGCGCTGCGGTCCGGCGAAGCCGGGCTCGACTTCGGCGGCCGTTTCGCGGGGCGGGGCGCGCCGGTGCTCGACCTGTCGCCGCGGCGCGACCTCGCCGAGGCGGCGGCGAACCTGTTCGGGCACCTGCGCCGGCTCGACGAGGCGCTGGCGGGCGCCGGCGCCATCGCGGTCGCGCCGATCCCGGAGGAGGGGCTCGGCGAGGCCATCGCGGACCGGTTGAGGCGGGCCGCGGCGGAGCGGTGATCGCGACCGTCTTTCCCCCCTGGGGCGGGACGGAGGGCCGGGCCTATCCGCCGATCTCGACCACCACGCGCCCGCGCACCTTCCCGTCGAGGATGGCGTGGGCGGTGGGCACGATCGCGTCGAAGCCGATCGTGGTCGTCAGCGCGCGCAGCTTGTCGCGGTCGAGGTCGCGGGCGAGCCGGATCCAGGCTTCGAGGCGGCGCTCGCGGCTCGCCATGACGCTGTCGATGCCGAGCAGCGACACGCCGCGCAGGATGAACGGCATCACGGTCGCGGGCAGGTCGGCGCCTCCCGCCAGCCCGCAGGCCGCGACCGCGCCGTTGAGCCGGGTCTGCGCCAGCACGTTGGCCAATGTGTGCGACCCCACCGCGTCGATGCCCGCGGCCCAGCGCTCCTTGCCGAGCGGGCGGCCGGGCTTCGACAAATCGTCGCGCGCCACGATCTCGGCGGCGCCGAGACCGCGCAGGAACCCGCCCTCCCCGGGGCGGCCCGTCGAGGCGATCACGCGCCAGCCGAGGCGGCTCAGCAGCGCCACCGCGACCGAGCCGACGCCGCCCGCCGCGCCCGTGACGATCGCGGCGCCGTGGTCCGGCGTCACGCCCGCCTTCTCGATCGCGATCACGGCCAGCATGGCGGTGTAGCCCGCCGTACCGATCGCCATGGCGTCGGCGGCCGTGAACTCCGGGGGCAGGGGAACGAGCCACTCGCCCTTGACGCGCGAGCGCTCCGCGTAGGCGCCGAGGTGGGTCTCGCCCGTCCCCCAGCCGTTCAGCACCACGGCGTCGCCCGCCTTCAGGCCGGGATGGCTCGTCTCCTCCACGACGCCGGCGAAGTCGACGCCCGGGATCATGGGGAAGCGCCGCACCACGGGCGAGCGGCCCGTGATGGCGAGCCCGTCCTTGTAGTTCACGGTGGAATGGGTGACCCGCACAGTGGTGTCGCCGGGCATGAGGTCGGCGTCGTCGAAGTCCACGCGCTCGACCGTCTGGCCGTTCTCCGCCTTGTCGATGCGCAGCGCCTTGAAGGTGCCCATGCCGGTCCGTCTCCTCCCGTTTGCAGCGGATGAGAACCCGCGGCGGGTGCCGCCGTCAATCCGGGAGGCAGCGCGGGGCTCGACGGGGCCACGATCTCGCCCGAAGATCGTGGTGCATCGTGTCTCGCCCGGCGGAGGCCGGATCGGTGTGGGCGGTGCCGGAAGGGAGAGACGGCGATGGCGGGCTATATGGACGATGGCTCTTACGGTTACGGCAGCGGCTACGGGCATCCGAACGCGGCCGCCTACCTGTCGGGCCCCGGCTCCAGCGCCTTCGTGGGCGGATACTACGCGCAGAGCTACGCGTCCGAGAACGAGCGCGGCGGCATCTACACGCACGATGTGAACTATTACGGGACCAACGAGACCGAGATCTCGACGTACGGCTATCACGCGACGGGTTACAGCTTCACGGCCAACGACTTCTACATCGACTATCGCGTGCAGACGCCGGGCAGCCCGCTCGGCGACGGCACGCGCTACGGTCCGGCCGTCCCGGCCGGCTACGGCAGCCTCGAAACACTCGACCTCTACGGATATACGCGGACGTCGACGTCGGGCGCCGCGTCCTATTCCGCGTCCGACAGCGTCACGACGGAGCAGTTCTCCAGCGGCTACACCATCTCGTATCACTCCTACACGACGTCCGAGAGCTACGGCGGCCACCCCGTCTCCGGGTCGCAGAGCAGCTACAGCTACGCGACGATCACCGACCCGTCCGGCGACACGACGGCGTTCACCGGCGGTTTCGCGGGGTACTATCGGACGTATTGAGCGCGACCGCGCCGCTCCCCGGGCCCGTCCGGCCGTCTTGCGGCACCCGCGCAAAAAGGACATCTTCCGCCGCCACCCTGCCACGGTCGGCGCGCGCCCGGGCCCTGGTGGGATCGGGATGCCGCCCCCGAACCCGACAAGGCTTCCGTGCCCGATCTCCGATCCTCGCCCCGCACCGCGGCCCGCCTCGCGGCCGTCCTCCTCGCCGGCACGGCTTTCGCGGTGACGCCGGCCCTGGCGCGCGACGTCATCGCGATGCCCCCGCCGCCCGACGTGTCCGGCAGCGTGTCCGGCAACTACCTGTCGGCCCTGGTGGCGGGCGCCGATCGCGACACGCAGGCGGCCTCGGCCTACTTCAAGGAGGTGCTGCGCTCCGATCCCCGCAACCCGGAGCTGATCGAGCGGACCTTCGTGGCCTCGCTGGCCAATGGCGACATCGACGACGCGCTCGACTTCGCCCGCCGCATGGTGAAGACCGACCCCAAGAACGGCCTCGCGCACATGGTGCTGGGCATCGGCCAGATGAAGGACGGGCACTGGGTCGCGGCGCGGCGCGAGTTCCTGTCGGGCGGCGGCGGCAACGCGCACGACGTCACGGCGACGCTGCTCACCGCCTGGACCTTCGCGGGCCAGGGCGACGAGAAGAAGGGCCTCGCCGCCATCGACGACCTCAAGGACACCGGCTTCCGCGTGTTCCGCGACTACCACGCCGCGCTCATCGCCGACCTCGCCAACGACCTTCCCGAGGCCACCAAGCGCTTCAAGACCGCCTATGCCGAGGACCACACGATCCTGCGGCTGGTGGACGCCTACGCGCGCTTCGAGGCGCGCCACGGCGCCAAGGACGAGGCGCTGCGGGCGCTCGACGCCTTCGGCCAGGTGCTGCCGCACCACCCGCAGGTCGAGGCGCTGCAGGCCGACATCCGCGCCGACAAGCCGGTCCAGCCGCTGATCCGCACCGCGCAGGAGGGCGCGGCCGAGGTGCTCTACGGCCTCGGCGCCGCGGGCGGGCGCCAGGGCGACGAACTCGCCGCCATGATCTACCTGCGCCTGTCGCTCTACCTCGCGCCGAACAACAACCTGGCCCAGATCACGCTCGCGGACCTCTACGCCCGCCTGAAGCAGAACGAGCAGGCCATCGCGGTCTACAGCAAGGTCCCGGACGCGAGCGCGCTGCGCAACAACGCCGACGTCCAGACCGGCCTCACGCTCGACGTGATGGGCAAGCCCGACGACGCGATCAGGTATCTCAAGGACATCGTCGCCAAGCACCCGCACGACCTCGACGCGCTGACGACGCTCGGCAACGTCGAGCGCGAGCAGAAGCAATATGCGGAAGCCGCCGCCACCTACGGGCAGGCGCTCGACAGCCTGCCCAAGGACGACAAGGCCGCCTGGACGCTGCTCTACTTCCGCGGCATCTCCTACGAGCGCGCCCACGAGTGGCCCAAGGCCGAGGCTGACTTCCAGCGCGCGCTGCAACTCGAGCCGGATCAGCCGCTGGTGCTGAACTACCTCGGCTATTCCTGGGTCGACCGCGGCGAGCACCTCGACGAGGCCTTCGCGATGCTGCGCAAGGCCGTGGCGCTGCGGCCCGAGGACGGCTTCATCGTCGACAGCCTGGGCTGGGCCGACTACAAGCTCGGCGACTACGAGGGCGCCGTGAAGGAGCTGGAGAAGGCGATCGCGCTGAAGCCCGGCGATCCCACCATCAACGACCACCTCGGCGACGCCTATTGGCGCACGGGCCACAAGCTCGAAGCGCAGTTCCAGTGGAACCACGCCCGCGACCTGAAGCCGGAGCCGGACGACCTGCCCGCGATCCTGGACAAGATCGCGCACGGCCTGCCGGACCCGAAGCCCACCGCCGCGGCCGAAGCCAAGCCCGCCCCGGCGGCCCCGCCCGCCGCGCCGACCCCGGCTCCGACGCCCGACCCGGCGCCCGCCGCCGCGCCCGCGGGGGACGCCGCGCCGAAGTGAGGGCTGCGTCCCGCCCCCTCGGTCCGGGGGTGCGGGACGCCGCGTCTTGCTGTATCCCGCCCTGCGATGCGAGTGTGTTCTCGCGGCGAGGGTTCCCCGACATGCAGGCGACGAGACTGGCCATCCCCGACGTGGTGCTGCTGCGCCCGAAGCGGCACGGCGACGCGCGGGGCTATTTCGTCGAAAGCTTCAACGCCCGCAGCTTCGAGGCGGCGACCGGCCTGTCGCCGGTCTTCGTGCAGGACAACGAGGCCCTGTCGGTCGAGGTCGGCACGGTGCGCGGGTTGCACTTCCAGCGCCACCCCACGGCGCAGGGCAAGCTCGTGCGGGCCATCAAGGGCGCGATCTTCGACGTCGCGGTGGACATCCGCACCGGCTCGCCGACCTTCGGCCGGCACGTGTCGGCGACGCTCACGGCCGAGGCCGGCGAACAGCTCTGGGTGCCGCCGGGCTTCGCCCACGGCTACTGCACGACCCTGCCCGACAGCGTGATCGCCTACAAGGTGACGGACTTCTATTCGGCCGCCGACGACGGCGGCATCGCCTGGGACGATCCCGCGCTCGGCATCGAATGGCCCCTGGCGAGCGGCGCCGCGCTGCTGTCCGACAAGGACCGGCGCCAGCCGAAGCTCGCCGACCTGCCCGCCACCTTCACCTACGAGGCTTAAGAGTGAAGCGCGTCCTCGTCACCGGCGGCGCCGGCTTCATCGGCTCGGCCGTGGTCCGCTACCTCACGGGCGAGCTCGGCGTCGAGGTGCTCAACGTCGACAAGCTCACCTACGCGGGCAACCTCGAGAGCCTGCGGCCGGTGTCGAACCTGCCGAACTACCGCTTCGCCAAGGTCGACATCTGCGACCGGCCGGCGCTCGACGCGCTATTCGCCGAGTTCAAGCCCGACGGCGTGATGCACCTCGCGGCCGAGAGCCACGTCGACCGCTCGATCACCGGCGCGGGCGACTTCGTCCAGACCAACATCGTCGGCACCTTCGCGCTGCTGGAAGCCGCGCGCGCCCACTGGAGCGGCCTCGACGCGGATGCGAAGTCGGCCTTCCGCTTCCTCCACGTGTCCACCGACGAGGTCTACGGCTCGCTCGGGGCCGACGGCCTGTTCGAGGAGACGACGCCCTACGACCCGTCCTCGCCCTATTCGGCCTCCAAGGCGGCGTCCGACCACCTCGCCCAGGCCTGGATGCGGACCTACGGCCTGCCGGTCGTCATCTCCAACTGCTCCAACAACTACGGTCCCTTCCACTTCCCCGAGAAGCTGATCCCGCTCGTCACGCTCAACGCCCTCGCGGGCAAGCCGCTGCCGGTCTACGGCAAGGGAGACAACATCCGGGACTGGCTCTACGTCGAGGACCACGCCCGCGCGCTGTGGACGATCCTGACCACGGGCCGGCTCGGCGAGAAGTACAACGTCGGCGGCCGCAACGAGCGCACCAACCTCGAAGTGGTGGAGACGATCTGCGACGTGCTCGACGAGCTGCGCCCCGCAGCGAAGCCGCGGCGGGAGCTGATCACCTTCGTGACCGACCGGCCGGGCCACGACCACCGCTACGCCATCGACGCCACCAAGCTCGAGGACGAACTCGGCTGGCGCGCCCGCGAGGACTTCGCCTCCGGCATCCGCCGCACCGTGGCCTGGTACCTCGACAACGAGTGGTGGTGGAAGCCGCTGCGCGAGGGCGTGTATTCGGGCGAGCGGCTCGGCCTCGGGGCCGACAGCGAGAAGAAGGGCTGAGCCGCATGCGCATCGCCGTCACGGGGCAGAACGGGCAGGTGGCCCGCGCCCTCAGCGAGATCGCGGGCCGCCACGGCCACGAGGTCGTGCTGCTCGGCCGCCCCGCCCTCGACCTCGCCGACCCGTCCACGATCGCCCCCGCGATCCGGGGCGCGCGCGCCGAGGCCGTGATCAACGCCGCCGCATATACGGCGGTCGACAAGGCCGAGTCCGAGCCCGACCTCGCCATGGCGGTCAACGGCGCCGGCGCGGGCGCCGTCGCGGCCGCCGCGGCGGAGCTGGGCCTGCCGGTGCTGCAGGTGTCTACCGACTACGTCTTCGACGGTTCCAAGCCCGAGCCCTACGTCGAGGAGGACCCGGTCGGGCCGCTCGGCGCCTACGGCCGGTCCAAGCTCGCCGGCGAGCAGGTCGTGGCGGAGGCCAACCCGCGCCACGCCGTGCTGCGCACCGCCTGGGTCTACGCGCCCTACGGGGCGAACTTCGTGAGGACGATGCTGCGAATCGCCGGCAACAAGCCGGAGGTGAGCGTGGTGGCGGACCAGCACGGCTGCCCCACCTCGGCGCTCGACATCGCCACGACCCTGCTCGGCGTCGCCGCGAAGATGGTTGCCGAGCCCGAGAACCGGGATCTCAACGGCGTGTTCCACATGGCGGCGCGGGGCGAGGCGGTGTGGGCCGAGGTCGCCGAGGCGGTGTTCGCCGCCTCGCGCGCCAAGGGCGGCCCGAGCGCCACGGTGAAGCGCATCACCACGGCCGAGTTCCCGACCCAGGCGCGGCGCCCGGCCAACTCGCGGCTCGACTGCGCGAAGCTGGAGCGGGTCTACGGGATCAGGCTGCCGGAGTGGCGCGGGCCGCTGGAGCGCACGGTGTCGCGGCTGCTCAACGACGCGAAAGCCTCTGGCTGAGCTCTGGGACGACGTCCCGGAGGCGCCCCGGGGACGGTCGGCCGAACCGGGGCAGGAACGGCGGCCGCCGAAGCCGGCGGTGTCGCCCGAGTCGCTGATGCGGATGGCGAGCTTCTACCTCGCCCGCTATTCCGCCTCGACGGCGCGGCTGCGCGAGGTGCTGGAGCGCAAGGTGCGGCGCCGCTGCGAGCTGCGCGAGGCGCCCGTGCCGGAGGGCGCCGAGATGCGGGCCTTGATCGACGGCGTCGTGGAGCGCCTGACCCGCGCCGGCCTCATCGACGACGCCGCCTTCGGGCGCGGCCGCGCCGCCGCGCTGGCCCGCAAGGGCCTGCCGGCCTGGCGCATCAAGGCCGAGCTCGGCCGTCAGAACGTCGACCTGGCGGAGGAGAGCGTCGCCGAGGCGGTCGACCTCGACGAGGAGGCGCAGGCGCGGCGGCTCGCGCAGCGCAAGCGCCTGGGCCCCTGGCGGCCGGGCGAGCGCGAGCCCTACCGCGACAAGGACCTGCGCGTCATGGTCCGGGCCGGCTTCCCGCTCGGGCTGGCCAAGCGCGTGGTGGACGGGGAGGCGGACTAGCGGTCCGACCCGAACGCGAGGTCCGAGCGTGTGGACAGGTCGGTCCACCGGCATCGAGGCGATGCACCGAGCCGCATCGAACAGAAGGGCGATCTCCTGTTTGGTTCGGTGCATGCGGCGGCCGCGCTCACGCCTCGCGCTCGAACGCCAGCCCTTCGTCGGCCCAGCCCGTGATCCCGCCGATCATTACCTTCACGGGCAGGCCGAGCCCCGCGAGATGCGCCGCGGCCCTGTCGGCGCCGTTGCAGTGCGGGCCCGCACAGTAGACGACGAACAGCGTGCCTTGCGGCCACTCGGCCATGCGTCGCGCCGTCATCTTGCCGCGCGGAAGGTTCACCGCGCCCGGGACGTGCCGCTCGTGGAACTGGGCGGGCGCGCGCACGTCGAGGAGCGCGAAATCCACGGTGCCGGCGGACTGCGCCGCGGCGACGTCGGCGCAGTCCGTCTCGAAGGCGAGGCGTGCTCCGTATCGGGCTGCGACGTCGACGGCGGGGGCGGGCGGGACCAGGGTGACGGGGCTCGGCATGGGGCTGCTCCGGATTGGGGGATGCGCCATCCTGGCGGGCTATCGCGGCGCTGGACATCCGTCCGGATGTCGACGAGCATCGACATCGTGCCAATCCGCCCGCCGTTCCCCGATCACCTCACCGGCCCGCGCGTCGCCGTGCTGGCCTATGACGGGCTCTGCACCTTCGAGTTCGGCGTAGCCTACGAGGTGTTCGGCCTGCCGCGTCCGGAGATGGGGCCGGGCTGGTACCGCTATGCCGCTACCGCCGTCGAGGCCGGGCCGCTCACGGCGGCGGGCGGGCTGACGGTCGCGGTCCACCACGGTCTGGAGGTGCTGACCGAGGCGGACCTCGTCGTGGTGCCGGGATGGCGCGCCATCGACGCGCCGGTGCCGGCCGCGCTCGTCGGCGCGCTGCGGGCCGCCCACGCGCGGGGCGCACGCATCATGTCGCTCTGTTCCGGCATCGCCGTGCTGGCCGCGGCCGGGCTGCTCGACGGGCGCCGCGCCACCACGCATTGGCGCTATGTCGCGACCGTGGCGGCGCGCCACCCTACGATCCGCTTCGAGGCGGACGTGCTCTACGTGGACGAGGGCGACGTGCTGACCGCGGCGGGCAGCGCCGCCGGCGTCGACCTCTGCCTTCACGTGGTGCGCGGCGACTTCGGCCCGGAGGCCGCCAACGGCGTGGCACGGCGCCTGGTCGTGCCGCCGCACCGCGACGGCGGACAGGCGCAGTTCATCGCGGCGCCCGTCCCCCGCCGGCACGAGGCGGGACGGCTCGGGCCGCTGATCGACGCCATGCGGGCCCGCCCCGGCGACGACCACAGGCTTGACGCGCTCGCGGCCCGCGCCGGCATGAGCCTGCGCACCTTCCAGCGCCGCTTCGCCGAGGCCACCGGGCTGCCGCCGGGCGAGTGGCTGATGGCGGAGCGGCTTCGCCTCGCCCGCGAACTGCTGGAGCGGGCCGCGCCTGCGGCGCTCGACGACGTCGCGGCCGCGGCCGGCTTCGGGACGGTGGCGATGCGGCACCACTTCCGCTCCCGCCTGGGGATCAGCCCCTCGGCCCACCGCGGCGCCTTCGTGAGCCCGAGCCGCTGAGGGGGTGACGGCGCGGGCGGCTCGAAAACGCTCAGCGCGCCGTCGACCGACGATCGACGCGGTCGCGCGCGGCGCGGATCAGCCGCGGCGATCCTTCACCGCCGGACCGGCACGGCCCCGACGGCGAGCTTGTAGACCACCGTCGGCAGCTTCACCGCGTCCACGCCGTGGTCCATCGCCGGCGTGCGGTCGAGCTGCGCCGCCGGCATCAGCAGGTTTCCGGCATCGTCGATCCACATGGCGTCGACCCAGTCGAGCTTGGGGTCCGCCACCAGGGTCGAGATCTGGCCGTCCGGCGCGATTCTGAGGATGCGCGAGTGGTCGGTGTCGCTGGAATAGATGGTGCCCGCCGCGTCGATCGCGGTGCCGCCGGTCGAGGGTGTGTCGGCAAAGAAGCCCACGTGCTGGCGCCGCTCGTCGTCGGTCGTGCCGGGATCGTCGAGGTAACGGGTGTCGATGCGGTACATCGGACCCGAACAGGGCTGGTAGTAGAGGGTCTTGCCGTCCGGCGAGACTTCGAGCTGGTCGGCGTTGATCACCACGGGTTTGCCCTGCGGGTTCACCACCGGCCGGCCCTCGGCCATCAGGGTCCGCTCGGCCGTCACCGACCTGTCGCCGTCGAGCGCGCGCCACATGCGGTCCGTCTTGAGGCCGACCACGATGAGGCCGGGCTGGCCGGCGTCGGTCAGGTAGACGTGGTCGCCGTTGAAGCGGATGTCGTCGACGAAGCTCTTCTTGCCCGTCACGGCGTCGAGCCCGATGATGCGGCTGACCTGGTTCGTGGCGAGGTCCACCACGACGACCTTGGCGCCGCCGGGCAGCACGTCCTGCCCCGGACCGGGCGCGCCCTTGTCGACGATCCAGAGCCGCCCGTCCGGGCCGATGCGCAGCGCGTTCACGCCCACGAAGCTGTGGGCCGGGTCGCCCCCGGCCGCGAAAGCGTTCCACGCCGCGTCCGGATAGGGCTTCGGCTGGCCGTCGACCCATTCGCCGACCTCGATGCCCTGGCCCGGCACCTGCCGCTGGAAGGGCAGGAAGGTGCGGCCGTCCTTCGTCGTCGCGATCCCGTTGAAGATGAGCTGGGATTCGAGCACGGGCACGAGCTTGCCGCCGTCCTCCTCGGCCCGCGCGGCGGAGGGCAGGGCCAACAAGGCGGCGGCGGTCAGGGCGAGGATGGGACGCATGATGGCTCCACGAACCGTGATGCCGCCCAACGCCGCGCATCCCGGGAAGGTGCCCTCACGCGCCAGGCGCCCGCGCGCGTTCCACGGCGTGGGCCAGCACGTCGAAGGGCTGCGCGCCGCTGAGCAGGTTGGCCTGCCCCGCGCCGTGGCGGATCACCATGGCGGGCACGCCCGCGATGCCGAGGCGCGCCGCGAGCTCCTCCTCCGCCACCACGCGGTCCAGCAGCGCGGCGTCGTCGAGGGCGCGGTGCAGGTCCGCGCTGTCGAGCCCGCAGACCGTGCCGATGTCGAGCAGCACCGAACGGTCGCCGATGTCGAGGCCTTCCTCGAAGAAGGCGCGGAACAGCGCCTCGTGCACGGCGTCGAAGGCGCCGACGCTGCGCGCGTAGGCGGCCGCCACCGCGGCGAGGCGCGAGCGCGGCTGCACGGGCGGCAGGCGCAGGACCAGGCCGCGCTCCTCCGCCATCGGGTAGACGGCCGAGTTCCAAACGTTGTGGAGGTACTCGCCGTCCGGGTCGAGCGTCGGCTGCGGCTCGGGGCGCAGCTCGAAGGCGCGCCACTGCAGCGCGACGCCGAGCTCGTCCTGCGCGCGGGCCAGCGCCGGCAGCGCGAGGTAGCAGAAGGGGCAGACGTAGTCGCTCCAAACCTGGATCGCGGTCTGTTCGGCCATGCGGGTCCCTCATCCGGCTCGTCGACACGCAACGCCCGTCCGCTGGGCGGGTTGCGATGGAGCCGCCGCGGGCCATCTCGGGGCGGAGGGGCGGCGCGGAGGACGGTGCGGGTGAGCAGGGACAAGGCTTGGAAGCGGGTCGGGGCGGAGTGGCGCGACGTCGTGCTGGTGTGCCGCAAGTGTTCCAAGAAGCTCGACGGCGGCTTCGGGCCGGACGGCGAGGACGCCTTCGCCAAGGCGCTGCGCCGCTCGATCGACGGGGCAGGGAAGCGCAAGGTCAAGGCGCGCCGCCGTGCCGTCGGGGTCGTCGAGGTCGGGTGCCTCGGCCTCTGCCCGAAGCGCGCCGTCGTGGTGGTGAAGGGCAGCGCCCCGGGCTCCATGCTCCTGGTGCCGGAGGGGGCCGGCATGGACGAGGTGGTCGACCGGCTCGGCCTCGGGGCCGCCCGCGGCCCGGACGGGCCGGCGCTCGACGCCGCCGAGTGAGCCGACGAGGCGTCGCGATAGCCCGCCGTCGGGGGCAGGGCGACCAGGGCCGGACAAGGCCGACGTGATCTGCTGGAGGCCGCACCGTCGCGCCCGCGAAAATTGCATGCCATGCGAGGCTCGGCCCTTGCACATTCGAGCGCGATGCGTAGGGTAAAAATATTCTTAAGACGGCTGAACGCACGATGTGTCGCCATCTCCTGCCCCGCCTCGATCTGCCGGTCGGCCGGGCCCTGCACGGCCTCGGTCAGGTTGCGGTCTCCCATCCGACGCTCCTCGCCGCGGCGGTCCTGCTCCCGGTCTGCGCCGCGCTGATCGTCGTGATCTGTCGCGACCTGCGGAGGCCGGTGCTCGGGCGCTGGCTCCCGCCCGGCCCGGCCCGCCGGCTTCCGATCTCCGTCTACGACAGGTTCGGACCCGTCCACTCCGGCTGACCCCGGCGTCGGCGCGCCGAGCCGTCGGGTGGCAGCCATCGGGGCCGGGCAGAGCTTCCGCGCTTCCATCTCGCCGCTTCCCCGCTATGGTCTCGGCGGGCCGGCTCACCCCGGCTCGGACGGCCGCGGCCCTTTTCCCTCAGAGCGATCTGCGCCGCGGCCGTCTCTCGCCGCCGGGTCGGCCGCGGGATCGGAGCGTGGGACGTGGAAGCGCGATCCTCGGTCGCCTCCGTCCCGGCCGGCGAGGCCCGGTCCGCGACCGATCGGCGAACCCTGCGGGGACGGGCGGCGTTGCCGCAGGCTCGCGCGTGCCGCGGGCCTTCCCGCAGGATCCACCCCATGATGCGTCTCGCCCTCTCGGCCGTCATCCTGGCCTCGCTCGCAGTCCCGTGCACCGCCGAGGCGCAGGGGATCGTCGGGGGAGCCCGGTCCGGCGCGGCGACGGGCGAACGCGCGGCCGGGCCGATCGGCGGCGTCGTGGGAGGCGTCGTCGGTGGGGCTGTCGGCGGCGTGGTGGGCGGCGTCCGCGGGGTGTTCGGACTGCCCGACCGCCATCTCCGCCGCCCCGTCGCCCGCAGGCATCGCCATCGGCCTTGATGGGGCCACGGCCCTCGATCATCTGCATGCATCTCGCCGACGCCGGAGCGTCGGTTCAACGAGATGGTGGCGATGCCGAAGACGAGATCCATGATGGCGGCGCTGGTGCTGATCGCGGCCGCCGCGTCGGGCGCGCGGGCGGAGGACGCCGCCCCGCTCGGCATCGGCATCGAGGGATGGCCCTATCCCTATCCGGTGCACCTGTTCCCCCTCGTCGAGGACGGGCAGGCGCTGCGCATGGCCTACATGGACGTGCACCCCGCCCCGACGGTGGCGCCGAACGGCCGCACCGCCGTGCTGCTCCACGGCAAGAACTTCTCCAGCGACTATTGGGCGGACGTGATCTCGGACCTCGCCGGGCGCGGCTATCGCGTGGTCGTGCCGGACCAGATCGGCTTCAACAAATCGTCCAAGCCGGACCTCGATTACTCGTTCGATGCCCTCACGGCCAACACGCTGGCGCTGCTCGACCACCTCGGCGTGACCGGCCAGGTCGACCTCGTCGGCCATTCCACCGGCGGCATGCTGGCGGTGCGCTTCGCCCTCACCCACCCGGACCGGGTCCGCAGGCTCGTGCTGGAGGACCCGATCGGGCTCGAGGACTACCGCGTGAACATCCCGCCGCAGACGACGGAGACGCTGACCGCCGCGGAGCTGAAGCAGACGCCGGCGTCGTACCGCGCCTTCATCGCCCATTACTTCGTCGGCTACCCCGCGGCGAAGCAGGAAGCCTTCGTCGATCAGCGCATGCGGATCGCGGAGTCCGGCGACTACGACCGCTGGGCCAGGGCGGCGGCAGAAAGCTACCAGATGATCTACCGGCAGCCGGTCCGCTCCGAATACCGCGACCTCGCCATGCCCGTGATGATCGCGGTCGGGGCCGAGGACCGCTCCGTGGTGATGAAGGGCTACGGCGATCCGGCCCGGACGGCCGGGATGGGGAACTTCCCCGTGCTGGCGCGCGCGGCCTGCGCCGAGGTGCGGAACTGCGCCGTGACGGTGATCGAGAACAGCGGCCACATCCCGCACCTCGAACAGGCGGACGCCTTCCTGGCGGCCCTCAACGGCTTCTTAAAGTAAAGCCCGGAAATGCCGCGCATCGCGGCCATGCCGGCCGGCCCGCCGGCCGTGTCCGCCGCGTTGCCGCCCCAATCCGAAGGCGATTGTACGCGGGACGGACACAGTCCCTCCCGTTCAGGACCCTCGATGACCCTTCCGATCCATGCCCTCCGCGTGAAGCTCACCGCCGCCGCGCTCGCCGCCGTGGTCCTCACCGCCGGCCATGCCGTCGCCAAGAACCACGACTGCCAGACCTTCAAGCTCGCCCCCGCCGTCGTGGCCCTGCACGACCGCGCGCCGGGCCCGTCGGTCCGCATCCCGAACTGAGCCTCGGCCGAGGCGGCGCGCCGGCGTCGCCCGGAACAGAACGCGAAAAGCCCGGGCGCTGCCCGGGCTTTCCCGTGTCTGACGGTGAAGCCGCCTCACTGCGCCGCGACGGCCATCCCGGCGATGGCGCGGCGGTGCATCGGCGTCATGGCGACGCCGTCCTTGTCGAACAGCCGCGCCTCGTCGGTGTTGACCGCGAGCCTGACGACGTCGCCGATCTGCGCCGAGGTGCTGCCGGGCGTCTTCACCGTGACGAGGTGACCGCCGCCGACGTCGACGTAGACCAGCGTCTCGCCGCCGAGGTGCTCAACCACGGCGACCTTGCCGCCCAGCGGCCCCTCGGCCGCCATGGACAGCGTCTCGGGCCGGAAGCCCACCGTGCAGGCGGCGCCGGCCGCCGCGTTGCGGGGCTCGACCGGGATGGATGCCACGCCGCCGCCGGGGAGCACGACGTCGACGCCGTTGGCGTGGGACGACTTCACGCTCGCGGGCGTGAGGTTCATCTTCGGCGAGCCGATGAAGCCCGCCACGAAGGTGTTGGCCGGGTAATGGTAGAGCTCCAGCGGCGAGCCGACCTGCTCGATCTTGCCGGCGCGCAGCACGACGATGCGGTCGGCCATGGTCATGGCCTCGATCTGGTCGTGGGTGACGTAGATCATCGTCGCCTTCAGCTCGCTGTGCAGGCGCGCGATCTCGATGCGCATCTGCACGCGCAGGGACGCGTCGAGGTTCGACAGCGGCTCGTCGAACAGGAACACCTTGGGCTGGCGCACGATGGCGCGGCCGATGGCGACGCGCTGGCGCTGGCCGCCCGACAGCTGGCCGGGGCGCCGGTCGAGCAGCTTCTCGAGCTGCAGGATCTTGGCCGCCGAGGCCACCTTGGCGTCGCGCTCGGCCTTGGGCACGCCCGCGAGGCGCAGCGCGAAGGCCATGTTGTCGGCCACCGTCATGTGCGGGTAGAGCGCGTAGCTCTGGAACACCATGGCGAGGCCGCGCGCGTCGGGCGGCACGTCGTTGACGACCTGACCGTCGATCGACAGGTCGCCCGAGGTGATCTCCTCCAGCCCGGCGATCATGCGCAGCAGCGTGGACTTGCCGCAGCCCGAGGGGCCGACGAAGACCACGAACTCGCGGTCCTTGATGGCGAGGTCCACGCCCTGGATGATGTTGACGGCGCCGTAGCTCTTGCGCACGTCCTTGAGGGTGACGGTAGCCATGGCGGTGTACCCCTTACTTGACGGCGCCGAAGGTCAGGCCGCGCACGAGTTGACGTTGTGTGAGCCAGCCGAACACCAGGATCGGCGCGATGGCGAGCAGCGAGGCGGCTGACAGCTTGGACCAGAACAGGCCCTCGGGGCTGGAGAAGCTGACGATGAGCTGGGTCAGCGGCGCCGCCTTCACGGAGGTGAGATTGATGCTCCAGAAGGCCTCGTTCCAGCACAGGATGATGGACAGGAGCGCCGTCGACATCACGCCGGGCAGGGACAGCGGCAGCAGCAGCAGGCGCATCTGCTGCATCGGCGTCGCGCCGTCCATCCGCGACGCTTCGAGGATCTCCTTCGGCACCTCGCGGAAGAAGGAATACAGCATCCACACGACGATCGGCAGGTTCATCAGCGTGAACATGGCGATGATGCCGGTCCAGGTGTCGAGCAGGCCCATGGTCTGGAACAGGACGTAGATGGGCACCAGGACGCCGACCGCCGGCATCATCTTGGTGGACATCATCCACATCAGGAGGTCCTTGGTCTTCTTGCCCGGGTAGAACGCCATGGCGTAGGCGGCCGGCACCGAGAAGGCGAGGCACACGATCGTGGCGCCGACCGACTCGACCACGCTGTTGATCACGGCGCCGAAGTAGTTCACCCGCTCGTTGACGGTGGCGAAGGATTCGAGCGTCGGGTGGAAGAAGAGCGACGGGTTGATGGCGTCGATCTCGGACTTGAACGAGGTGATCGCCATCCACAGGATGGGGAAGAACACCAGAAAGGCGACGCCCCAGCCCAGGAACGTCATGACGATCTTGTCGCGCTGCTTGGCCTTCATGGCGGGCCTCAGTTGTCGAGGTTGCGCGCGACGGTGCGCACGAGGAAGATGGCGACCACGTTGGCCAGCACGACCGCCACGATGCCGCCCGCCGAGCCGCCGCCGACGTCGAACTGCAGCAGGGCCGTCTTGTAGACGAGGTAGACGAGGTTGGTGGAGGCGTCGCCCGGGCCGCCGCTGGTCGTGACCAGGATCTCAGCGAAGATGCCGAGCAGGAAGATCGTCTCGATCATCACCACGACGGTGATGGGCCGGGCGAGGTGGGGCACGATGATGTGGCGGAAGCGGGCGATGGCCTTGGCGCCGTCCATGCGGGCCGCCTCGATCTGCTCGCGGTCGAGCGACTGCATGGCGGTGAGCAGGATCAGCGTCGCGAAGGGCACCCACTGCCACGCCACGATGAGGCCGATCGACAGCAGGGGAGCGGTGGTGAAGAAGGTGATCGGCTCGAGCCCGACCCCGCGCGCCATATAGGCGAAGAGGCCGTTGACGGGATCCATCAGCAGGTTCTTCCACACCAGCGCCGCCACCGTCGGCATGACGAAGAAGGGCGCGATGACGAAGAGCCGGGACACGCCCTGGCCGTAGAATTCCTGGTCGAACAGCACCGCGAACAGCGTGCCGAAGACGATGGTGGCGATGAGCACGCCGCCGACCAGCAGCACCGTGTTGACGATCGAGGTGATGAACGAGGGATCGGTGAGCAGGTAGGTGTAGTTGTCGAGGCCCGCCCAGCCCTGCACGGTCGGGTCGGTGAGGTTGTAGTTCCGGAACGAGAAGTACAGCGTCAGCGCCAGCGGGACGATCATCCACACCAGCAGCGCCGCGATGCTCGGCCAGACGAGCGGCCGCGTGTCGATGCCGCGCTTCGAGCGCCCCACCCTGGGCGCAGCGGCCGCGTCGCGCGGCAGAGCTGAAGTCGACATCGCGGCCTCCCGTCTTGGTATTGGTGTCATCCTGAACCGAAACCGCCGGGGCGTGAAGCCCCGGCGGCGGTCTCGTCCCGGCTTACTTGGGGTAGCCGGCCTGCTTCATGGTGCGCTCGGTGGTGGCTTGGCCCTTCTTGAGGGCGGCTTCCGCCGTGTCCTGCCCGGCGAGGGCCGCCGAGATGTCCTGGCCGACGTTGGTGCCGATGGCCTGGAACTCGGGGATCGCGACGAACTGCACGCCGGTGTAGGGCACCGGGTTCACGGTCGGGTGCTTGGGATCGGTGGTCTCGATCGCCTTCAGCACGGTGGCGGCGAAGGGCGCGGCCTTCTGATACTCGGGGTTGGCGTAGGTCGACAGGCGGGTGCCGGGCGGCAGGGCCACCCAGCCCTCCGACTTGCCCACCATGTCGATGTACTTCTTGGAGGTCGCCCAGGCGATGAACTTCTTCGCCGCGTCGGCCTGCTTGGTGGAGGCCGGCACCGCGAGGTTCCAGGACCAGAACCAGCCGGAGGCCTTCGGGTCGGCGTCGGTGATGGGCGAAGCCGTAAAGGCGGTCTTGTCGGCCACCTGGCTCTGCTTGGGGTCGTAGATGCGGCCGGCGCCCGAGGTGGCGTCGATCCACATGCCGCACTTACCGTTGGCGAAGAGGGCCTGGTTCTCGTTGAAGCCGTTGGCGGTCGGGCCGGGGGGGCCGTCCTTCTTCATGACGTCGAGGTACCAGTCGACGGCGTTCTTCCAGGGCTGAGTGGTGAGCTGCGGCTGCCACTTCATGTTGAACCATTCGCCGCCGAAGGCGTTCACGGCCGTGCCGAGGAAGGCCATGTTCTCGCCCCAGCCCGGCTTGCCGCGCAGGCAGATGCCGTAGATGCCGTTCTTCTTGTCCGACACCTTGGCGGCGTATTCGGCGATCTGCGCGTAGGTGGGCTTCTCCGGCATGGTGATGCCGGCCTTGTCGAACAGGTCCTTGCGGTAATAGGTGAAGGACGACTCGGCGTAGAAGGGTGCGGCATACATCTTGCCGTCGACCGAGGAGGCCTCCTTCACCTGCGGGATCAGGTCCTTGTAGTCGTAGGCCTCGCCGAGGTCGTCGAGCGACATGAGCCAGCCCTGCTTGGCCCAGATCGGCGTCTCGTAGGCGCCGATCGTCATCACGTCGAACTGGCCGCCCTTGGTGGCGATGTCGGTGGTGAGGCGCTGGCGGAGCACGTTCTCCTCGAGCACGACCCAGTTCAGCTTGATGCCGGTCTCCTTCTCGAACTGCGGAGACAGCTTCTGCATGACGATCATGTCGCCGTTGTTGACCGTGGCGATCGTCAGCGTCGGGTTGTCGGCCTTCGCGGCGATGGTCGAAGCCAGCAGCGCGGCGACGAGCCCGCCGGTACGAGCGAAACGCATTCGATGTCCTCCCTCTGGCGGCCGTTGGTCGGCCGCAAACTTTGCTCAGCGTGAGAGCAAATGCTCAATCTTGCCGGGCTCGCTGTCAAGGGCGATTCTATGGCGATCCCCGGCCGGATGTGAAGCGCGATCAGCGGCCGTCCAGCAGCCGCACCGCGGTGGGCTCGTCGATGACGAGGCCGGTGGCGTAGCCGCCCGCCAGCGCCGCCGCGAGGGCCGGGAGCTTGGACCGCCCCGCCGCGACCAGCACCGTGGGGCGGCGGGGCCTGCGGGCCGGCGGAACGGCCGTGAGGCGGCGCGTCACGGCGTCGTCGATCGGGCAGCCGCGGGCGTCGATCGGGTGGGAGCGCAGCTCGCCGACCGCCCCGGCCGCCTCGAGCTGCTTCAGCTCCTCGGGCGTCACGAAGCCGTCGATCAGCAGGGGCGCGGTGGTGCCGATGGAGCCCACGCCCAGCACCTCGGCGTCGGCGTCGCGCACCAGCGCGTCCACGATGCCGTAGCCGCGCTGGGCTTTGAGGAACTCGCATTCCTCGCGCGTGTCGGTGAGCACGGGCAGGGGCAGGGGATAGCACTGCGCGCCGACGCGGTCGGCCAGGCGGATCGCCACGTCGTAGGGGCTGGCGCGGCCGTCGCGGGTGAGGTTGCCGACCGCGGACACGACCTTGTGATCGGCGCGCTCCATGGAGGTCACCTCGCGCACGGTGTCGAGCAGGGTGCGGCCGGTGCCGAGCGCGAGGATGCGGGGGGTCGGCGAGGCGAGCAGCGCCTCGATGTACTGCGCCGCCAGCAGGGCCACGCCGACGCGCTCGCTCTGCCCGTCGACCGCGGGCGCGACCTCGCAGGAGTCGAGCCCGTAGCGCTCGCGCATGCGCTCGCCGAGCTCCATGCTCTTCAGCAGCGGATGGTCGAGCCGGAACTTGATGAGCCCTTCCGAGATCGCGAGGGCGACGAGGCGCTGCGCGTTGGGGCGCGACACGCCGAGGTCGGCGGCGATCTCGTCCTGCGTGCGGCGCTTGATGTAGTAGAGCCAGGCGGCGCGGGCCGCGAGGTCGAGCCGCCTCGTCCGGGCGTCAGCCTTCTCGTTCACCCCGGGGCTCCCACGCCTTATCGACTGCCCCGCGGCGCCGGACGGAGCGCGGCGGGGATCACGGCGGCAGGGTGGCGCGGATCGGCGTGCGGGGTCAAGGCGCCGCGGCTTGGGCGACGCCGCGTCAGACCCCGCCGTACATCAGGCCGGGGTTGAAGACGCGGTCGGGGTCGAAGCTCGCCTTGATGTTCGCCGTCACGGCGGCGAGCGCCGGCCCGAGCGGCTCGAAGACCGGGGTGGCGGCCCGCACGGCGTCGGGGGCGCGCACCAGCGTGGCGTGGCCGCCGGACGCGGCCAGCACGGCGCGGATCGCCCCCGCTCCGGCGTCGCCCGCCGCCTCGGTCGCGACCCAGATCAGCCCGCCGCCCCAGTCGAAGCAGTGGCGGCGCGCGACGCCCTTCAGCTTCTCCGCCACCGCCGGGCCGCGCGTGGGCGCGACCGACAGGCGCCACACGGCCTCCTCGGCGCGGGCGCCGAGCGCCGCGCCGTCGCGCAGCTCGTCCCACAGCGCGGCGGCGGTCGGCTCCGGCAGCCGCTCGGGCGCGCCGAACTCGGCCAGCAGCGCCGCGAGCCGGGCCGCGCGGTCGTCGACCGAGGCGGCGAAGCCGTCGAGCCTGAGCAGCGTGCGGGCCGGCGCGCCAGCCTCGCCGGGGATGTGGGCCGCGCCCGTCATCTCGAAGGGCGTGCCGATGGCCCGTGCCATGGCCACGGCGGCGCGGGCGTCGTCGAGCCCCTCGAACTGCAGCGTCAGCGCGGTCTCGGGCCGCGGCACGACCTTGAAGGTGACCTCGGTGAGGAAGCCCAGCGTGCCGTGAGCGCCGCATTCGAGCTTCACGAGGTCGAGGCCCGTGACGTTCTTCATCACGCGGCCGCCGGACTTCACCGCCTCGCCGAAGCCGTTGACGAGCCGCACGCCGATGAGGTGGTCGCGCACCGCGCCCGCCGCGAAGCGCCGCGGCCCCGACGCGTTGGTGGCGACGAGACCGCCGACCGTCGGCTCGCCCGCCGTGCCGTAGAGGCGGCGGTGGTCCATCGGCTCCACGGGCAGCATCTGGCCCTTGGCGGCCAGCGTCTCCTCCAGCACCCGCACGGGCGTGCCGGCGCGCGCGCCGATGACGAGCTCGGAGGGTTCGTAGAGCGTGATGCCGGTGAGGCCCGCCGACGACAGCGCGTCGACCGCGTTGGTGGGCCGGCCGAGCCCCGCGCGCGTGCCGCCGCCCTGGAGCCGCAGCGGCCGGCGCGCCGCGCGGGCCTCGCTCACGGCCGCGCAGGCCTCGGCTTCCGTGGCGGGGGCGTGGAGCGTCATGGAGGTCCCGAAGCTGGCCCTCCCCCGGTCCGGGGGAAGGTGGCCCGAAGGGCCGGATGAGGGGTGCCGGGCGCGGCGGGGGAGCGCCTCATCCGTCGCCGAAGCGCCTCACCATTCTCTCCCCGAAGGCGGGAAGGCGCAACTCACTCGGCCGCCTGCGGCAGCGGCGCCCGCGGCCCCGCCGGCAGGCGCCCGTCGAGCGGGAACACCTTGGCGGGGTTGAGCAGCCAGTCGGGGTCGAAGGCGGCGCGCACGCGCATCTGCTGGTGGAGGTCGGCCTCGTCGAACTGGTGGCGCATCAGGTCGCGCTTCTCGATGCCGACGCCGTGCTCGCCCGTGAGGCAGCCGCCCACCTCGACGCAGAGCTTGAGGATGTCGTTGCCGGCCTCCTCGGCCTTCCGCTGCTCCTCGGGATCGTTGATGTTGTAGAGCACGAGGGGATGGAGGTTGCCGTCGCCGGCGTGGAACACGTTGGCGGCCTTGAGGCCGTAGCCGTCGGTGATCTGCCGGATGCGGCGCAGCACCTCGGGCAGGCGCCCGGTCGGGATGGTGCCGTCCATGCAGATGTAGTCGGCCACGCGCCCCGTGGCGCCGAAGGCGGACTTGCGCCCCTTCCAGATCGCGGCCGTCTCGGCCGCCGAGCGGCTCTCCTTGATGGTCTTGACGCCGTGCTCCCGCGCGATGGCGATGATCTTGCGCAGTTGCTCGGTCATCTCGGCCTGGCTGCCCTCGACCTCGATGATCAGCATCGCCTCGACGTCGAGCGGGTAGCCGGCGTGCGCGAAGGCCTCGCAAATCTCGATCGCGACCTTGTCCATGTATTCCATCGCGACCGGCACGATGCCGGCGCCGATGATGGCCGACACCGTGTCGCCGGCCTCCTCGACGGAATCAAAGCCGAACAGCACCGGCTGCGCCCCTTCTGCGGCGCGCAGGATGCGGACCGTGGCCTCGGTGACGATGCCGAGCTGCCCCTCCGAGCCCACCACGAGGCCGAGCAGGTCGAGCCCCGGCGCGTCCATGTGCTGTCCGCCGATGTCCACCACCGTGCCGTCGACCAGCACCATGCGGCAGCCCAGCACGTTGTTGGTGGTGACGCCGTATTTCAGGCAGTGCGCCCCGCCCGAGTTCATGGCGATGTTGCCCGCGATGGTGCAGGCGAGCTGCGACGAGGGGTCCGGCGCGTAGAAGTAGCCCTCGTGCGACACCGCGCCCGTGATGGCGAGGTTGGTGACTCCCGACTCGACCCGCGCGGTGCGGTTCGGGTAGTCGATCTCCAGCACGCGGTTGAGCTTGCCGACCCCGACCACCACGGCGTCGGGCTGCGGGATGGCGCCGCCGCAGAGCGACGTGCCGGCGCCGCGCGGGATGACCTTGACGCCCTCGCGGTGCAGGTAGCGCATCACCGCCGACACTTCCGCGGTCGAGCGCGGCAGCACCACGGCGAGCGGCACCTGCCGGTAGGCCGTGAGCCCGTCCGTCTCGAAGGCGCGGCGCTCGTCCTCGCTGTCGACGAGGCATTCGGGCGGGAGCAGGGCGGCGAGGCCGGCGACGATCTCGGCGCGGCGGGCCACGATGGAGGGGTCGGGGGCGGGGAAGGCGATGGCCGACATGAGGGGTCCTCCCGGGACGAGGTCTTTCGATCAATATAGAGATCGGGTCGACGCTTGTGAACGGCAGGCCGCGAAGACGGCCATCGGAGATGCAGGCCTCGCGCAATTTCCGCCGTGACGAGTCGCTGGCTCCTCTGAATCGAAGTAACGGCGCTAGCGGAACTCGCGCTGACTCCGATGCGCTTCATGCTTTTTCGATTATACAGGTCATAGAGTCGGGTTTCCGATATAAATCCACTCCGCAGCGGCACAGCATCTGCCGATAGTTGAAAGTTTCCGACCCACATTGATAGCAGCGCAGGGGAAGGGCGGACCTCCGATATATCTCGACTTGAGATATGTCGGCGAACAGACTGGTGACCTGATCCGGGCTGAAATACCCGGGCGCGCTCAGGTTCGAGGCGATTCCGGCGGTCAACGGCTGTGCCGTCGCTTTCAGATGTTCGAAGGCGAGAAGTACGTGTAGTGCGTTGGGCGACGGTGGCGACATATAACGTCCGAAGTCGGCGTTGTCCGGGTGGGACGAGTGAATGTCTTCCAGGAAGTAGAGTCCGGAGGAGCGCAGGTGTGGCATGGCCTCCAGCAGGCACGTGGCTTGATGTTGCGGGATATGACTCCCGTCCTCGACGATGAGGTCAAAACGGCGGTCGAGCTTCTCGAAGAGGCTCCGGACGGCGGCTCTGTCGCCCTGATCTAGTCGGGCATATTCGATTCGATCTCCAGTCGGCCAACGATCCTTCGGCGGGCTGATGTCGACCCCGACGATCCGTGCATCGGGAAAGCGCCTCATCAGCCATCGGATGCTGTCGCCGTCGAGGACGCCGAATTCAAGAATATCTTGCGCGTTGCCTAGACGCGCGAGCGCCCGATCGTAGGTTTCGGTGAACCGATGCCAGAAAATCTTGTCGCTTTCCCGCCCCTCGCTGCTTCCCCACATGGATGTGCCTAGACTCACCGCGTCGTTCGCCGGCCCTTGCAGTCCCATCAACAGTTCCTGACAGCGCGCGACGAAACGCTCGTGGTTGGCTTCATGCCGGATCCCGAAAGCATGGAGAAAGAATCCGCCATAGACCGTGTTGTAGCCGAACTGGATTTCTGCCCTCAGTGGCCAGACTGGAACTTCGACATCGGAGGGCCAGATCAGCTGGATCGAACGGCCCCTCTTCTCGCAACAGTAGGTAAACTCTTCGCCCACGTCGCCGCGTTCGGTGGGCTGTGCGGAGGGCTGTCCGAGGTCGTTCCAAAGCGCTTTCGAGATACCCATGCAGAACGGCCCGGCATAAAGGTGGTCGCCGTTTTGAATGTGATTTGCCTTCTGGACGGAACCGACGAGAACGCCTCGCGCCGCCGCTTCCGCCAGCATCGGTAGAGCGTCGCAGTTGAGCGGTATGCAATCGATATCGAGGAAGATGAGGACGTCGCCGTCGATGTGTCTCAGGGCATCGTCGATCGCCTCGCCGCGTGACGCCGTTGTCCGCATCTGGAGAAAATTGAAATTTCTAGTGTTGAGCCTCGTGACGATTTGTTTTTGAAGATCGATGATTTTTTTAGGTACATTATCCATAAAGAAAGAGACTATGACAACTCGAGAATCTGTCGACGGCAGAAAAGTTTCGCCTTCTCGCAGTGCTGAAGTGGTGTTCATCTGGCGCAATCTCGTCGAGATGATAGTTAATGCCTCGCCCCGGTTCATCTTCTCAGGTATGAACTGCCTGCGTAACTCAGTCCGAAGCGCGCTCCGTGAGACAGTCGCCGTGGGTTGCCCATTTTGCTTCCGCTGCTCGTGATTGATTGTCGAGACATATTTCTGGTAGGACTCGCTGAAATCTGCATTCCGAGCACTGTGACCGATAATTTACGTTCGAGTCCTGTTGAAAAATAGCATTCCTGTATTAGCCATATAAGGAGCTCCATCTTTTCTCGCAAGCTCTCTTATTCGCGCTGTGTCCCCTTCGAGGAAATCACAGTCAACCCTTGCCATGTGGTCGATCCAATATTCGGCTGGTTGACAGTTGACGTGGTGATGGCCGATCTGACCCGGCACGGCGTGTGTCATCAGAATAATTCTGCCACTCAGAAGTGACCCGAGTAAATTGTCGATATGTTTTTCATCGATGTGTTCGACGACTTCTTGACAGTGTACCAAATCGACGCGAGTGAATGCCTTTGTTTTAGTGAGATCGACGCGTATGGTCGGATAAAGAGATGCGCCGACATTGATTTCCAGTCCCTCGACGGCCAATGTCTTCAGGCCTCTTTTAAAGAAGAAATGACTCGCATTGCCGGTTCCGCTGCCGATATCGAGAGCGGATTCGATGCCGAACCGTGTAATCACGTAGTCCCACACACTCGGGCAAAAGGTGTAGGGATCACCCACCGTGACGTTGCCGCCTAGGTGAGGATGTTCGGCGCTCGACGCGCTCCTGAGGCCGTTATAGGTGACGGACATGTTAGTCTCCTTCGGCAAGGGCACAGTGTCGGATGCAGGAGGGTTGGGCGAGCAGGGCGTCTCGTGCCGCTTGTCCGCCACATCCATCGCGATGTGCTCGGGGGTCACGCCGGAGCTTGGGCGAGGCGAGTTCGGAATCGACGGAGTACGTGAGCTGTGCTTCCCAGCGATTCTAGCCGCGAAAAGCTCCTGATAGGATCTTTTGCTCGCATCCCACCAAGACAGGCAGACTTGTCTCACCCGTTCAGCATCGCCGAACGCCAAAACGCGCTCGATGGAGGTCGATGCCTCACTCCAATCGTTGATCACCAGAGCGGGGTGTTGCCCCAACCACGATCGGTAATAGTCGCACTCTGCCCCACGCTCGACGATGGGGATGCACCCCGCCTCCAGCGCCTCGCAGAACCGGAACGTGTCGGGCGTCGAGAAGCCCGACGGGCAGGGCGCGAACAAGGACTGCTCCATCAGCCGCCGATAATCGTCCTGCGCCAAACCGTCAGCGGCATCGAAGCCTGACGACAGGTGGGTCCGGTGCGGCTTCGTGCCCTCCAGCGCTCGGAGCATGGCTTGGCGCGCGTCGCTGCGGGTGTGGCCGGCGAAGCTCCAGAGGAATGGCCGCTCCGCCGAGGCACGGTCGGCCGGATGCACCCTGTATCCCCGCTTGTAGCCCAGCGGGAACGTCACGACGTGCTTCAGGTCGTCATAGGCCGGCGACCATTGATTCCGGAAAACGGTCGCGCAGACGTCGTAGCAGGCCGTGTCGTCGCTGGCCCACTCGTCGCTGAGATGGATGAGGTGGATGCGAGAACCACGGGCGGCGCGGTCGATGTAGAAGTCCCGCTTTTCCGGCGTGAGCCGGTTGTCGCAGACGATGAGGTGGGCGTTCTTCGGGTCGTCGGTCGCCTCGACAGCATCGACGTAGTCGACGTCTTTCAGCAATTCCCGGATCCAGTCGATCTCGAACAGCGAGCGGTCGTCGCAGCGCCAAACGAGGCTCGGCGGCCCGAAGTCTCGCCGCGCCCGCACGATCCTGCACATGGCCGCGGCGTAGCGGGCCTTCGTGCGCTCGTCGTACCCCGTCGACCGGAGCTTCGTCTGCGCCTGGGCGACCTTGCCCTGGGCGAAGAGCCGTTCGGCCTCTTCGATGGCCGGCGATGTTGAGGGAGCAGCGGCCGATGTGGCGGGCCACGGCTCACCTCCAGCCACCGCGCGGAACGTCGGATCGTAGAGGCCGCGGACGTCGACCCCGATCTGACGCCGCAACGTTTCGATCCCCGCCGCTGGCATCGCCTCGATCCAGGTCCGGATCGCGCCGTGGTCCGGGTTTTCCTTCAGGGGCAGGGGCGGCGGCTCGCCGAGAGCGCGATAGTGCGCCGCCCATGTCGTCACATAGTTGACCGTCGCGCGCCGCGTGCGGGCCCGCGGGAGACCGCTCGACGCGGCCACCCGGAAGAACAGCCGATCGCCGACCGGGCTGATCCTGCGAGGCCACAGACCCCAGGTCGCGAGAAGCCCAAAGGACGCTGGCAGGAAGCAGTAGCAGTTGGTGTCGGCGAACTCCTCCGAGTCCTCGTCCGACATCGGCATCGCCGAAAGGTCGGTCCGCCGGATCGTTCGGGACGTCGTGACGATCCCGCAGGCGTCGAGCCCCGCGCCGAGCGCCGACCGCAGGCAGAGCTCGACGTGGTCCGGCTCGTACCAGCAGTCGGCGTCGAGGAAGCAGATGGCCGCGTAGCCGGCCGAGGCCGCCAGCAGCGCGCCGAGCGCCCGCGGCGTGTCGCCGGCGTCGCGGCTCGCCCGGTCGTTGCGCAGATGGCGCGCGACCTCGCCGTCGAGCCAGTCCTGTGGCTTGCCGTCGGCGACGAGGATGTGGTCGGTCCTGACGGTCTGCCGCTTCACGGAGTCGACGCAGCGCCGCAGCGTCTCCGGCGTTTCCCCGTGATAGGGCGTCACCACGGCGATCCGCGGGGCGCGGTCCTCGCCGAGCGTCCCGGTCCACAGCGAGTTCTGCGCCTTGAGGCGGTCGTGGACGAAGTCGCGGTTGCCGAGCACTCGGGTCCGCGTGCCCGGGTCGAGTTCCGGGCGCCCGAGGATGATCGACCAGGCCACGAGCGCGTCCATGTCGCGGCCGACCCAGGACGCGTTCACGGCGTATTCGTCGAGCAGCCCGACGTCGTAGACCCAGGGCTGGAGGAACAGGCCGGACTCCGGCTGCGGCAGGGCCACGCCCCGCGTGGCGGCGGCGAGGCCGCGCCCGTGCTCGCCGCGCTCCCGGCAGATGCGGGCGGCCGACTGGTCCGCCTCGGCGCGTCCGGGCACCGCCGCCGAGGCGCGGTCGAGCACCCCGAGCACGGCGTCGGTCGTCTCGCCCTCCTCGGCCATCATCTTGCCGGCGTTGAGGAGGCTCTCGAACACCTCCTGCTCCCAGTGGCCGAGCTCGGCGCGCCGCAGATAGGCCGCGATCGCGGGGCGCCGCTGCCCGGAGTCGCGGTAGCTCTGCGCGAGGTAGAAGGTGTAGCGGGCGCGCAGGAACGGGTCCGTCTCCGGTTCCAGCGCGCGCTCCAGCACGGCGGCGTCCTTGCGGTACTTGTCGGGGTCGCGCGAGCGCCCGCCGTCCGCGCCGTAGACGATGTGGAAGCCCGCGGCGGGGACGCGGCGGAGGTCGCCGGGCGGCCCTTCGAGGTATTCGTGGAGCACGGACCTGTAGCGGTAGCCGTCGGCGTTGCGGAACAGCTGCGGCCGGCGGTACACGGTCCCGCCGTGGTGGATCGCGACGTCGTACATGTCGGCGTCGAGGCCGGCCTTGAACCGCGCCGCGTCGAAGCCGGGTTCGAAGGCGAGGCTGTCGTCGGCGTCCATCACGAGCGCGTAGTCCAGCCCGGCGCGCCGCCGCAACGCGTCCAGGGCCGCGCTTCTGTTGTGGGCGAAGTCGCGCCAGGGCTGCTCGATCACGTCGCCGTCGATGCTGTGGCGTGCGAAGTAGTCGCGCACGATCGCCTGCGTGCCGTCGGTCGATCCCGTGTCGACGATCACGGCGCCGTCGATGAGGGGCCGCAGGCTGTCGAGGCAGCGCGCGATCACGTGCGCCTCGTCCTTCACGATCATGCTCAGTCCGATCGTCGGCAAGGGTTTCCTCCGTCGATCCTTCGCGTCGGCCGAGACGATTCGGGGCCGACGCCGGGCGTATCATGGCGTGAGGCGCCGTGCGGCGTCGAGTGCAGCAGCCTCACTCTCTGCTTCCGCCCTTGCGGGGTCTGCGGTCCGCATCCGCCGGGATGCCGCTCACGGCGTCCAGGTCATGGTCACCTGTGCGGCTCCGTCTTCGGCCTTCCCCGTGAAGCCCAGCCCGGCGAAGAGCGCCAGGGACGGGACGTTGTTCACGAAGACGTTGGCCCACCCGCCGCGGCCGGCCCCAGACCAGCGCGCCATGGCGTCCCGTAGCACCGCGGCCGCGATGCCGCTGCGGCGCCACGCAGGGGCGACCGCGATGTCGACCACGAGGGTGAATCCGTCCCCGTCCGCCTCGACCAGCCGCCCGACCGGCACGCCCTCCCGCTCGATCACGCTGAAGCGCGCCTCGGGATAACGCTCGCGGTAGGCGGCGTCGCGCGACCGGAGTTGCAGGGAGAGAAGGGAGGCGATGGCCTCCCCGGTCAGGCCCGTGCTGCGGAGAAGCTCGCCCGCGTCGGCCGCGAAGAGGTCGCGCAGGAAACCGGCGTCGGCCGGGGCCGCGGGCCTCAGCGTCGCCGTCGTGGCCGGGTCGGCCCCCGGCCGACCCCCTTTCGGACCTGTTGCATTCCGCACCGAGTTCGGGCTTCTGTGCACCTGAAGGTCACCAGGGAGCGATCCTTTGTACGGCATGCCCACGTTCGACAACCTCCTCACGATCGAGGATTTCGCGCCCTATCTCGGCAGCGCCTTCCAGGTCGACGCGACACCCAAGGCGGTGGACGTCCGGCTCGACCAGATCGAGCGCTACCCGCACAACCCCCTCAATCTGCGGGAGCCGTTCACCTTGTTCTTCTCGACGCCCTTCTCGGCCCTGCTCGTCGCCGGAACCTACCGCATGCGCGCGAGGGATGGGCGGGTGATCGAGATCGACCTGAACCCGACCCAGACCATGCCCGGCCCTCGCCGCACCTATCACGCCGTGTTCACCTGACGTCTGCGCGCCTTCGTGTTCACGAGCGGGTGGGGAAGAGGCCCTGGAGCGCGATGCAGGTGTTGATGACCTGGAACGGAGGCAGGATCCCGAACTTGGTGCCACTTCCGGTCTGGCCGATCGATGACGGATCGAGCGGCGTCGTGCTTCCGGCCGGACCATAGACCTGAACCGAAACCGGCTGACCCTGGCCGTCCGCGCCGTTGGCGGTTGCCAGGACGCTCCCGCCCGGGGCCGCTTGGCTGGCCTGCGCGGAGCTGCCGTTCAGCGCGTGAGTGTGGGGCGGCAGGTTCGTGGTCTGCAACGTCGCCGTCTCGGCGCCCCCGGTCTGGCCCATGACGTAGCTGCTGCCGCCCGGCTGCTGGCCTTGGCCCATCATGGTGCGGCCGCGCAGGTCGGGCAGGCCGAAGGTGGACGAGCCGTTTCCGCCATAGGCGAAGTTGAGCAGGGCGAAGAGGGCCTGGTTCTGTGAGACGTTGAGGATCTGACCCTGGCATTGCGCCCACCCAGACGGCGCGAAGCCGAAGGCGAAAGGCTGAATAGTTCCAATGAAGACTTCCATGTCGATCACCATTCCTTTGGGGCGCTGAAACAGGGAGCGCATACTACCCATATATCAACTTTGCATTGATAGATCGGCTTTGCAAGAGCGAGAAAGCAATTCAACGGTGTTTTTCGGCGATGTCGAGCGGGAGCCAACAGCCGACGCCGGGCGAGGAACGGGTGAGCGCGCATCCGGTTCAGGCCAACCCTCGACGGCGACGGTTTCGGCGGCGCGGGTCGATCATTTTTCAACCGCGATGTTGCCGTCGTAACACACCTTGGATAGCATTCAACGAATTTAACAGAATCTTCTCGCCACATGCGGGCGTGGCCTGCTAGATTCTGAGCTGGAAGTGGTCACGGCGGCAGCGCCGCAGGGGAGCGTGAGATGGCGTCGAGTCAGGGTGTGATCACGATCACCGGGCAGTATCAGGCCGGTTATATCACCACCAGTAAACTTGCCAACACGAACGTCATCCAGTTCTACGACTCGTCCTCCTCGACGAGCTTCGGAAACTATCTGGGCCAGACGTCGAGCGTGCTTCTGATCGGCGGCGATTCGTCCAACTCGACCAACGAGACTGTCAGCTTCACCTTCACCACGGAGGTGCCGGCCGGCGTCTACTCGGCCGCGAATGGGACGTCGATCACCGCCTACGTCGTGGTGGCCAACAACGCGTCGACCATCTCGCTCGCCAACTTCCAGGGCAATTACCCCAACACGGACTCAATCACGACCCAGACCGGCGCTCAGTCGATCGGTGCGACCCCTTCCGGTCCCGTCCCGACGGGCGTCGCCGGCGCGTCCGGCGCGACGGGCGAGTATTTCAAGCTGCAGTTCAACGACATCACGGTTGTCGCGGGCGGGGTCGGCGGCACCGGCGGAACCGGCGGCACGGGCGAGGCTGGCGGAACCGGCGGCACCGGACGCGCTGGCGGCACGGGCGGAACCGGCGGCACGGGCGGAACCGGTGGTGTAGGCGGAACCGGCGGCACGGGCGGCGTCGGCGGTACGGGCGGCACGGGTGATGCTGGCGGCACGGGCGGAACCGGTGGCACGGGCGGCGTCGGCGGCACGGGCGGCGTCGGCGGCACTGGCGGCACGGGCGGCGTCGGCGGCACGGGCGGCGTCGGCGGCACTGGCGGGACCGGCGGCACGGGCGGCGTGGGCGGCACGGGTGGTGCCGGCGGCACGGGCGGAACCGGCTTCGTCGGCGCCACCGGCGGCACGGGAGCCAACGGCGGCAATGGCGCGCCGGGTAGCGTCGGTCCCACCGGCGGCACAGGAGCCAACGGCGGCGATGGGGCGCCGGGCAGCGTCGGTCCCACCGGCGCGACCGGCGGGCAGGGCACCATCGGCGCCACCGGGCCTCAGGGTCCCACCGGTCCGCAGGGCCCGGTCGGAGCCACGGGCCGCGCCGCGGCGGCGGGCATCGCCTTCGTGGCCACCGTGCAGAACGCGGACGGCACGACCACCTTCCGGTTCTCGGGCGGGAGCTACTTCGATAACAAGTCCTACTCGGCCCTGACCGACACGCGGAACAGCGACAACCAGCTGCTGGTCGAGACGCGCGACAAGAACGACGGCTCGCACGGCGTGTCGATCTACCAGGGCGGGCAGACCGTGACGTCGAGCTTCTTCGACACGTTCCACAACAACGGGGCGCCGGACACGACCTTCGTGTTCAACCCCGGCTACGGCAGGGACGTGGTGGACCTGTTCCGGGTGGACGGGCCGGACCACGACGTGCTGAGCTTCAAGGGGTCGGACTACGGCAACTCGATCGCCGCGGTGCTCAACAACAGCCGGGACACGGCGGCGGGCCTCCTGCTCACGGACCCGACGGCGTCGAGCCCCGGGGGCGGGCCCGGCACGCACGACACGCTGCTGCTCAAGGGCATCACCAAGCAGCAGCTCGTGCAGAACCAGGCGGACATCGAGTTCCACAGCTGACCCTGCGGCGCGGCGGCTCCGGCCGCCGCCCTCTCCCCTCGGCCGACCGCGCCTTCCCGAAAGGCGCGGCCGGCCGAAACCGGTTGTCGCACCCCGCGGCCGGGCCTATAGCGGGGGACGCCCCCGATCCCGCGATCCGTCGGGGGCCTGGGCGCGGGCCACACTGCCAGCACGGGCGAGATGACGGACCTCTACCACCACCCTCTCTGCCCGCATTCGCGCTTCATCCGCCTGATCCTCGGCGAAATGGGGACAGAGCCCGACCTGATCGAGGAGCGCGTCTTCGACCGGCGCCGGGACTTCCTCGTGATGAACCCGGCCGGCACCACGCCGGTCCTGGTGGAGGCGCCCACCGGCCCCGTGCCGGGCGCGGGCCCCATCGCGGAATACCTCGACGAGACGCGCGGGCCCCAGCTCGGCGACCGGCGCCTGATGCCCGACACGGCGGCCGGCCGCGTCGAGACCCGCCGCCTGCTCGACTGGTGGAACGGGAAATTCTTCGCCGAGGTGTCGAGCCACCTCATCACCGAGAAGGTGTACAAGCGCTTCATGACCGCCGACCAGGGCGGCGGCGCGCCGGACATGGACGCCGTGCGGGTGGCGCGGGCCAACATCCGCTACCACATGCGCTACATCGGCTTCCTGATCCGGAGCCGCAACTGGCTGGCCGGCGACCGCCTCACCTACGCCGACCTCGCCGCGGCCGCCCACCTGTCGGCGATCGATTTCCTGGGCGACGTGCCATGGGCCGAGGACGAGACCGCGAAGACCTGGTACGCGCGGGTGAAGTCCCGCCCGTCCTTCCGCGCCCTCCTGGCCGACCGCGTGCCCGGCATCGTGCCGAGCCCGGTCTACGCCGACCTGGATTTCTGAGGGTCGAAGCGACCCGGCATCGTCCGCGTGCCCATCCCTCCCTCATCCCGAGCAGGAGCCAGAGGCTCCGTATCGGAGGACGCAGGAGCGGCCCGCCGCTGCGCCCGATCCGCCTGCGTCCTTCGACAAGGGCGCTCCGCGCCCTGCTCAGGATGAGGGAGGGGCGCGACATGGCGCGGTCCGCCTGACGTGGTCCCCGACCTGAAATCCCGCATCGCCGCCCGCGCGCTGGCGCTCGGCTTCGACGGCTGCCGCGTCGCCGCGCCGGACGCCGCGCCCGAGGCCGCCGGGCGGCTGCGCGCCTGGCTCGCCGCCGGCCGCCACGGCACCATGGGCTGGATGGCCGACACGGCCGAGCGGCGCGGCAGCCCCGCCGCGCTGTGGGCCGACGTGCGCTCCGTCATCATGCTGGGGCTGAACTACGGCCCCGAGGTCGACCCCCGCGCGGTGCTGGCGCGGCGCGGCGCCGGCGCCGTGTCGGTCTACGCGCGCCACCGCGACTACCACGACGTCGTCAAGGGCAAGCTGAAGGACCTCGCCGGCTTCGTGGCCCGGCAGGGCGGCGGCGCCGACGTCAAGGTCTTCGTCGACACCGCGCCCGTGATGGAGAAGCCGCTGGCCGAGGCCGCCGGACTCGGCTGGGCCGGCAAGCACACCAACCTCGTGTCGCGCGACTTCGGCTCCTGGCTGTTCCTGGGCTCGGTTTTCACGACGCTCCCGCTGGAGCCGGACCTGCCGGGAACGGACGCCTGCGGCTCGTGCCGGGCCTGCCTCGACGCCTGCCCGACGGGCGCCTTCCCGGCGCCCCGCCAGCTCGACGCGCGGCGCTGCATCTCCTACCTGACCATCGAGCACAAGGGCACGATCGACCGCGCGCTCCGCCCGCTGATGGGCAACCGCATCTACGGCTGCGACGACTGCCTCGCGGCCTGCCCGTGGAACAAGTTCGCTGTCGCGGGGCGCGACGCCAAGCTGCGCGCGCGGGACGACCTCGCCGCGCCCTCGCTCGACGCGCTGTCGCGGCTCGACGATGCGGGCTTCCGCGCGCTCTTCTCGGGCAGCCCGATCAAGCGCATCGGGGTCGACCGCTTCCTGCGCAACGTGCTGATCGCGATCGGCAATTCGGGCGACGCCGCCCTGGCGCCGCGCGCCGCGGCGCTGCTCGCCCACCCGTCGCCGCTCGTGCGCGCCATGGCGGTCTGGGCCGGGCGGCGCCTCGTCGGAACCGAAGGGCTCGCCCTCGCGTCACCCGGAAGCCGCGCCACCGAAAGGGACGCCGGCGTCCTGGCCGAATGGGAGCACCCGTGAATCTCTTCGTCTTCGGCATCGGCTACACGGCCGGCCACTATCTGCGCCACCACGCCGGGCACTTCGACCGCGTGGGGGGCACGGTTCGCTCGGCCGACAAGGTGGCGGCGCTCGCGGCCGACCGCATCCCCGCGCGGCGCTTCGACCCGCCCGAGGCCGACCCCGGCATCGAGGCGGCGCTCGGCGAGGCGGACGCCCTGCTGGTGTCGGTGCAGCCGGGGCCGGAGGGTGACCCGGTGCTGGTGCGGTTCGGCATGGCGATCGCGGAAGCGCCGCGGCTGAAGCGCATCGCCTACCTGTCGACCATCGGGGTCTACGGCGACCACGGCGGCGCCTGGATCGACGAGGACGTGCGCCCCGCGCCGGACACCGACCGCGGCCGCGTCCGCCTCGCGATCGAGGAGCGCTGGCTGGCGCTGGGCTCGCGCGCGAACAAGCAGGTGACGGTGCTGCGCCTCGCCGGCATCTACGGGCCGGGCCGCAACGCCATCCAGGACATCCGCGACGGCGACGCGCGCCGCATCGACAAGCCGGGCCAGGTGTTCAACCGCATCCACGTCGACGACATCGGCCGGGCGATCTCGGCGGCGCTGCTCCACGACGGGGTGGGCGGCGCCTGGAACATCGCCGACGACGAGCCCGCGCCCGCGCCCGACGTGGTGGCTTATGCGGCGAAGCTGCTCGGGGTGGTGGCGCCCCGGCTCGTGCCCTTCGCCGAGGCCGAGCTGTCGCCAATGGCGCGCAGCTTCTACGGCGCCAACCGCCGCGTCTCCAACGCCGGCATGAAGGAGGCGCTCGGGGTGCGGCTCGGCTACCCGACCTACCGCGACGGGCTGTCGGCGCTGATGGCCGGGGAGGGGTAGGGGCCACGCCCGGCGCCGGCCGCACGAGCAGGCCGGCCAGGTCGAGCCGCGCCCGACACAGCTTTCCAACGTGTAATGTGCGCCCGATCGGGGCGGCCTTGCGGCGCCGCGCCGCGCATCACCATATCGGAGCGCGACGGGGATCCGCCCCGCCCCCGCAGGTGAGACATGTCCCCCCCGCTCCGCCGATCCTTCCACGCCGTCGCGCTCGCCCTGTCGCTGGCCGCGCTGGCGCCGCTGGGCTCCACCGCGGTCGACGCCAAGGCGGGCTCCGGCTCCTCCTTCGGGTCGCGCGGCGCCCGCACCTTCTCGCAGCCGGGCTTCACCCGCACGGCGCCCGGCGGGGCCGCGCCGATCCAGCGCTCGGAAACGCCGCAGGGCGCCTTCGGCGGCGGTGCCGCCCCCGCGCCTTCGCGCGGCTTCGGCTTCGGCTCGGGGTTGGCCGCGGGCCTGCTCGGCGCCGGGCTGTTCGGCCTGCTCGGCGGCGGCCAGGGCTTCGGCCTGCTGCCGCTGCTCTTGATTGGCGCGCTGGCCTTCTTCGCCTTCCGGCTGTTTCGCGGCCGGTCCATGCCCGGCCTGGCCGGCGGCCCTTCCCTGCGCAGCGGGCTCGGCGGCGGCGGCGCGCCGGGCATGGGCTTCGGGTCCGGCCTCGGCGCCGGCGGCGGGCAGCGCCACAATGCGGCGCCGCTCGCGGTGACGCCGGCCGACTTCGACGCCTTCGAGAGCGCCCTGGTCGACATCCAGACCGCCTACGGCCGCGAGGACGCGCCGGCGCTCGGCCGCCTCACCACGCCCGAGGTGTTCCGCATCTTCGACACGGACCTGCGCGCCAACGCGGCCCGCGGCGTCCACAACGACGTGCGCGACCCGCGCCTGCTGCAGGGCGACCTCGCCGAGGCTTGGCGCGAGGGCCCGACCGACTACGCCACCGTGGCGATGCGCTTCGCGCTGCGCGACGTGACGGTGGAGCGCGCCTCCGGCCGCGTGGTCGGCGGCGACCCGTCCCGCCCGACCGAGAGCACGGAACTGTGGACGTTCCGGCGCGACCGCGGCGGCCCGTGGCTGCTGTCGGCGATCCAGCAGTCCCGCTGAGCGGGACCGAGCGGGCGCGCCGGCGCGCCGAAACCCGCCATGGCGTCGACGCATTGCCCCGTCGACCGAGGGGACGCGAAGACCGATGCCGAGACAGGACCCCCACGACTGGATGTGGGCCGAGGCGGTGGCCATGCTGGCCCGTGCGGAGCACGGGCAGCGCGCCGAGCGGCCGGACGGCGCCCCGCCGAGCCGCCGCGCCGCGCGCCCGGCCGCCTGGACCCCCGCCGTCGACGTGATCGAGACCGAGGCCGCGGTGCTGATCCTCGTGTCGCTGCCCGGCGTCGCCGCCGACGCCGTCGAGGCCGCGTTGGAGGGCGACAGCGTGGTCGTCTCCGGCCGCCGCACCCTGCCGCCGGAGCTGCAGACCGCCGTGATCCACCGGCTGGAGCTGCCCATGGGCCGCTTCGAGCGCCGCATCCCCATCCCGCCGGGCCGCTACGACGGCGTGCGCCGCGACACGCGCGACGGCTGCCTGCTGGTCAGCCTGCACAAGGCGTGAGAGCCATGACCGACACAGACCGCACCATCCCCGCCGCGGACGAGCGCTCCGCCGACGCGCGTCGCCCGGCCGTCTTCGAGGTGGCGGCGCCCGCCGAGGCGCCCGGCGGCGAGACCCGCGCCGCCGCCGCGGCCGCGCCGGAAACGCTGATCATCCTGCCCGTGCGCGACGCCGTGCTGTTCCCCGGCACCGTGTTCCCCATCGCGCTCGGCCGCCCCGGCTCCATCGCGGCGGCCCAGCAGGCCGTGCGCGAGGAGAAGCAGATCGGCATCCTGATGCAGCGGGACGCCGCGAAGGCCGAGCCGACGGCGGGCGACTTCCACCCGTTCGGCACCGTCGCCAACGTGCTGCGCTACATCTCGACGCCGGACGGCCAGCACCACGTCGTCGTGCAGGGCGAGTCGCGCTTCCAGGTCGAGGAGTTTCTGCACGAGCAGCCGTTCTTCCGGGCGCGCGTCCGCCTCGTCGTCGAGCCCGAGCAGCACTCGCCCGAGATCGAGGCGCGCTTCGCCAACCTGAAGCGCATGGCGCTCGAAGCCTTGGCGCTGCTGCCGCAGGCGCCCTCGGACCTCGTCGGCGCCGTGCAGAACGCGCCGAGCCCGTCGCAGCTCACCGACCTCGTCGCGGCCTACCTCGACTTCCCGGTCGAGCAGAAGCAGGAGCTGATCGAGACGATCGACCCCGTGGCGCGCATCGACAAGGTGGTGGCGCTGCTGGCGCACCGGCTCGAAGTGCTGCGCCTGACCGCCGAGATCGGCCGGCAGACCAAGGCCACCTTCGACGAGCGCCAGAAGGAGGCCGTGCTGCGCGAGCAGATGGCCGCCATCCAGCGCCAGCTCGGGGAAGGCGACGCCGGCCGCGCCCAGGAGGTGGCGGACCTGTCGGCCGCCATCGCCAAGGCGGGAATGCCGCCCGAGGCCGACGAGGCGGCCCGCAAGGAGCTGCGCCGCTACGAGCGCTCGTCCGACGCCTCGCCGGAGTCGGGCATGATCCGCAACCACCTCGACTGGATGGTGGAGCTGCCCTGGGCGCTGCCGGACGAGAAGCCGATCGACATCGCGGACGCCCGGCGCGTGCTCGACGCCGACCACTTCGGCCTGAAGAAGATCAAGGACCGCATCGTCGAATACCTCGCGGTGCGCAAGCTCGCCCCGAACGGCAAGGCCCCGATCCTGTGCTTCGCCGGGCCCCCCGGCGTCGGCAAGACCTCGCTCGGCCAGTCGATCGCCCGCGCCATGGGCCGGCCCTTCGTGCGCGTCAGCCTCGGTGGCGTCCACGACGAGGCCGAGATCCGCGGCCACCGCTCGACCTATATCGGCGCGCTGCCGGGCAACATCGTGCAGGGCCTGCGCAAGGCCGGCGCCCGCAACTGCGTGATGATGCTCGACGAGATCGACAAGATGGGCCGCGGCGTGCAGGGCGACCCTTCGGCCGCCATGCTGGAGGTGCTCGACCCCGAGCAGAACGGCACCTTCCGTGACAATTACATCGGCACGCCCTTCGACCTGTCGCGCGTGGTCTTCATCGCCACCGCCAACATGCTGGACACGATCCCGGGGCCCCTGCGCGACCGCATGGAGATCATCACGCTCGCCGGCTACACGCGGGCCGAGAAGGAGGAGATCGCGCGCCGCTACCTCGTGCCGCGGCAGGCGGAGGCCAACGGGCTGAAATCCGGCCAAGTCGAGCTCGGCGACGACGCTTTGCGCGCGGTCGTGGCGGACTACACGCGCGAATCCGGCGTGCGCAACCTCGAGCGCGAGGTGGGCTCGGTGATGCGCCACGCGGCGGTGAGGATCGCCAGCGGCGAGGCCGAGCGGGTGGTGGTGACGCCGGCCGACCTGCCCGCGATCCTCGGGCCGGCGCGCTTCGAGGGCGAGACGGGGATGCGCGCGGGGCTGCCCGGCGTCGCCACGGGCCTCGCCTGGACGCCGGTGGGGGGCGAGATCCTGTTCATCGAGGCCGCGCGCTCGCAGGGGCGCGGCGGCCTGATGCTGACGGGCCAGCTCGGCGACGTGATGAAGGAATCGGCGCAGATCGCGCTGTCCCTCGTCAAGGGTCGCGCGGCCTCGCTCGGCATCGACCCCAAGGCGCTCGACGGCGCCGACATCCACGTCCACGTGCCGGCGGGCGCGACCCCCAAGGACGGCCCGTCGGCCGGCGTCGCCATGACGCTGGCCCTGGTGTCGCTGCTGAGCGGGCGCCCCGTGCGGCCCGACACGGCCATGACCGGGGAAGTGTCGCTGCGCGGGCTTGTGATGCCGGTCGGCGGCATCAAGGAGAAGGTGCTGGCCGCGGCCGCGGCCGGCATCACGCGCGTGATGCTGCCCGCCCGCAACCGGCGCGACTACGACGACATCCCCGAGGACGTCCGCGCCGCGCTGGAGTTCGTGTGGCTGGAGCGGGTCGAGGACGCGGTGGCGGCGGGGCTGGAGCCGGGCGCGGCGGTGGCCGACCGGGCGGCGTGAGGCGTCGCAGATCATCGTCGTCCGGGAGACGATGGTCGCTCGGCGCCTCGAACGGAGGGCAGCGATCATTCAGGGGCTACTCTTCGTCCCCCGTCGGCCCGGCGGGACGGTCTGATCGGACCTGAGCGAAGCCTCCATCGCGTGCGATGTTCTCGACGTCTCGCGCGCCGTGCAAGACTCTGACGACGATGATGTCGTGCTCGTCGTGCGTGTAGTAGATGGCGTACCGGCCCTCGAAGGTCACGCGCAGGTTCGGTGCGAGCCTGTCACGTCCTGGGCCCAGCTTTGGAAAGCTTCGGAGCGGGAGGCACGCGCTCTCGATCCGCTGGATCAATCCCGTGGCGACCGCTTCGGAAGCCACGCCAGCGACGTGATTCCAGATTTCGGCGAGATCCGCTTCGGCCGCAGCGGTGAGCCGAAGGCTCAGCGGCGGGCCGACAACGCCCTCCCTCGCTCGACGATGCGGGCCGTGTCGAAATCCGTGACACGGCCCGCAGCCACGTCGGCCATGCCGATGGCGATGTCAGCTTCGAGCGTCGCGCCGGCCCGGGGCCGGTGCGAGCGCCGCAGGGTCCAGTCCTGCAGCGCTGAGCGGACGATGTCGTCCGCCGATGCGTAGTCTCCAGCCTCGACGGCCTCACGGATCGTGGTTGCAATCTCGCCGGAGAGTGAAACAGTCAGGCGCTCTGCATCGGTCATCGGTCCGCTCCGTCGATCGAGGTGAGCCTGCCATAACGGCTGCCCTGTGCAACAGCCTCGTTCCCACCTCGCCTTCTGTGACGACGTGAGGAGGTTTCATCCCCGATGAGGCGCGTCGATCATGACGATGCACCGAACTGACCGAGGACACGCCGACGCACGCGATCTGGATGTGACGTCTGGAGGGCGCCTCACTGCGGCTTCAGCACGTCCTCCACCCGGCCCAGCGTCACCGTCCGCGGCGTCTCCAGCGCGACGTGGTAGCCGAGCGCGCGAGCCTCGCCGGCGCGGTCGCGCAGGGCGGCGCGGCCCGCGTCGACGCCGTGGCAGAGCGCGAAATATAGGGCGGTGAAGTTGGCCGAGCCGCGCAGCACCCAGTCGGGCGAGCGGTCGTCCGGCGCGAGATAGACCGCGACGGGCGGGCGACCGGCGGGCGCGCTGAGGATCGCCGGCCGCGTCGCCGAGCAGAAGACGTAGCCCGCCTCATCGCCCCCCGCGGCCCGGCCGCCGGAACTCGCGTGAAAGGTGCGGACCTGCGTGCGGAACAGCTGTCCGTCCGCGCCCGTCGCGATCGGCGTCTTGCCGACGATCTGGAACTCGTCGCAGCCGTCCTTGCTGCACAGGCCGCGCACGATGTCGGGCCGGTCGGGCGCCTGGGCGGAGGCCGCGCCGGGCAGGGTGGCGAGGCAGGCGGCGAGGAGGAGGGCTTGGCGCATGGGATCCGGGCGATGGGCGGCGTGACCGCGCCCGTCTAGCCCGCGCGCGTGGACCGAAAGCGGCGGCGCGATGGAGGCGCGATGGCGGATCACCCCTCGTCGGTCCGCCCCGCCATCGCCTCCATCGCGTCGAGCAGGGCGCCCACCTCCGCCTCCCCGTATGCGAAGAAGCCGAGGCTCTTCGTCAGCAGCAGGCCGAGCGCGGCGAAGAACAGCACCGAGGGCGCGCCGGGCGCGCCCGGGCCGTCGATCTCGCCGAGCGTGCCGGTGATCTTGCCCCGGAAATCGTCCAGCGCCTTGGGGTTCTCGGCCGAGGCTACCAGCAGCGCCTTCGGGAACCCGTCCTCGCGGCCGTAATGCGCGCGGGCGTGGCGGATCATCGCCACGAGCGGCGCCACGCGCGAGGGCGGCAGGCCCGCCTCGATGGCGCGCATCTCGGCGTCCATCCGGCCGAACTGGTGGCGCACCATGGCGGCGATCAGCGCGTCGCGGCTGGCGAAATGGTGCATCACCCCGCCCTTGGAGAGCCCCGCCTCGGCCGCCACGGCGTCGATGGTCAGCCGCGCCGCGCCCTCCCGCCGGATCAGCGCCTCGGCGGCCTCCAGGATCACCTCCGGCGTCTGCGCCGACCTCCGCCTCACCGCCACGCGACACCCTCGAACAAACCGACTGGACGGTCGGTAAACTGCGTGCTAGGGCAGCCGTCGTCAACCCCGAGTGCGGCTTCCATGCCCGGCATCCTGCCCCGTCTCCTCCCGCTGTGCTTCGCCGCCCTGCTCGGCGTCGCGCCGGCCGCCGCCGACGGGGAGCCGTCGCCGAAGCCGCTGCTGCGCGTCAAGGTCGCGACCGCCGTGGCGAGCGACCTCGCGCCCGCGATCACGCTGACCGGCGACGTGCAGGCCCGCTACACCTCCGACCTGTCGTTCCGCGCCGCGGGCAAGATCGCGACCCGCACCGTGGAGGTGGGCCAGCACGTGACCGCCGACCAAGTGCTGGCGACGCTCGACCCCGCCGAGCAGACAGCGAACCTCCAGAACGCCCGCGCGGCGCTGGCCTCCGCCCAGGCCCTGCTCACCCAGGCGCAGCTCGGCTTCGCCCGGCAGAAGAGCCTCATGGCCTCGGGCTACACGACGCGCAGCGCCTTCGACAACGCCGAGCAGAGCCTGCGCACGACGCAGGCCGCGGTCGATTCCGCCCGGGCGGCGCTCGGCACCGCCGAGGAGCAGCTCGGCTTCACGGAGCTGCGCGCCGGCGTGGCCGGCATCGTCACGGCCCGCGACGCCGAGGTCGGGCAGGTGGTGAGCGCGGGCACGCGCGTCTTCACCCTGGCGCAGGACGGGCCGCGCGACGCCGTGTTCGAGGTCTACGAGGCGCTGCTGGTGAGCCCGCCGAACGGCGGCATCGCCGTGGCGCTGCAGTCCGACCCCTCCGTCACGGCGGCCGGCACCGTGCGCGAGATCGCCCCGACCGTGAACCCGACCTCCGGCACCGTGCGGGTCAAGATCGACCTCGGCGCGACGCCGCCCCGCATGTCGCTCGGCGCCACCGTGCTGGGCACGGGCCACTTCCGGGCGCAGCGCGGCATCGTGCTGCCGTGGAGCGCGCTGTTCCGCCAGGGCGACGGCCCGGCCGTGTGGGTGATGGGCCCGGACGGGACGGTGGCGCTGCGGCCCGTGACGGTGACGCGCTACCTCGACGACGCGATGGTGCTCTCGTCCGGCGTCGAGGCCGGGCAGCGCGTGGTCACGGCGGGCATCCAGTTCCTGCGGCCGGGGCAGAGGGTCGAGGCGGTCGAGGGAGGGGTGCCGTGACGCAGGCCCTGTCTTCTCAGGATGCGGGTCCTTCTCCCCTCGCGGGAGAAGGTGGCCTCGCGAAGCGAGGTCGGATGAGGGGGCATGGCGCTGCGCCCTCCGCCGCGGCGGTCATCGTCGGGCGCGGCGCCAGCCCCCCTCATCCGTCGCCGCTTCGCGTCGACACCTTCTCCCGCGAGGGGAGAAGGGGGACACGGAACGCGGTCGCCATGCTGCTCACCGCACTCGCCCTCGCGGGCTGCGAGCAGGAGGCCGAGCCGCCCGTCCCGGTCCGGCCCGTGCTCACCACGGTCGTCGCGCCCGTCACCTCCGAAACCTTCGGGCCCTTCGCCGGCACGGTCGAGCCGCGCTACTCCGCCAGGCTCGGCTTCCAGATCGCAGGGCGCGTGGTGGCGCGCGACGCCGAGGTGGGCGACCTCGTCAAGGCCGGCCAGCGCCTCGCGGCGCTCGACGCCAAGGTGCCGTCCTTCGCGCTGAACCAGGCCAAGGCCGACGTCGCCGACGCGGAAGCCCAGAACGCGAACGCCGCCGCCACGGCCGCGCGCCAGAAGACGCTGTTCGACGGAGGCTCGGTCACCAAGGCCCAGCTCGAGACCACCACGGCGGCCGCCGACACGGCCGCGGCGCGGCTCGTCCAGGCCCGCGCGAACCTGCAGCGCGCGCAGGACCAGTTCGGCTACACGGAGCTGCGCGCCGACACGGCCGGCGTCGTCACGGCCTGGACCGCCGAGGTGTCGCAGGTGGTGAGCGCCGGGCAGGCCGTCGTCACCGTGGCGCGGCCGGACGTGATCGAGGCCGTGGTCGACATCCCGGACGGGCTCATCGCCGCGGTCAGCCCCGGCGAAGCCTTCGCGGTGGCGCTGCAGTCCGCCCCCGCCGTCACGGCGCGCGGCATCGTGCGCGAGATCGCCCCGCAGTCGGACAGCGCCACCCGCACCCGCCGCGTGCGCCTGACGCTGGAGAGCCCGCCATCCGCCTTCCGGCTCGGCACCACCGTGGCGGTGGCGCTGCGCCGCCCGATCCCGCCCCGCATCGCGCTCCCCGCGACCGCGATCCGCAGCCAAGACGGCCGCGACGCGGTGTGGCTGGTCGCGGACGGGCGCGTCCTGTCCCGCGACGTCACGGTCACGGCCCGCGCGGCGGAGGCCGTCACGGTGGGGGCGGGCCTCGCCTCGGGCGACCGCGTGGTGACGGCCGGCGTGCACAGCCTCGCCGAGGGCCAGGCCGTGCGGCTCGGCCGGCCGCTCTGAGGAAGACCGCCATGACGCCCGAGATCCCCGCCGAGGACCTGCCGGAGAAGCCCGGCTTCAACCTGTCCGAATGGGCCCTCGAACACCGCTCCTTCGTGTGGTTCCTGATGCTGGTGTCGCTGCTCGCCGGCGTCATGGCCTATCGCGGCCTCGGCCGCGAGGAGGACCCGCCCTTCGCCATCAAGACCATGATCGTGGCGGCCAACTGGCCCGGCGCGACCGTCAGCGAGACGATGGACCAGGTCACCGACCGCATCGAGAAGGAGCTTCAGCAGATCGACGCGCTCGACTACACCAAGAGCTACACGACGCCGGGCAAGACCACCGTCTTCGTGCAGCTCAAGGACACGATCGACAAGAAGTCCATCGGCCAGGTGTTCTACCAGGTCCGCAAGCACATCGGCGACATCAAGGGCGACTTCCCCTCCGGCGTGCAGGGGCCCTTCTTCAACGACGAGTTCGGCGACGTCTTCGGCAACGTCTATGCCTTCACGGCCGACGGGCTGAGCTTCCGCCAGCTGCGCGACTACGTCGAGCGCGTCCGCACCGACATCCTGAAGGTGCCCAGCATCGGCAAGATGCAGCTCCTCGGCACGCAGGACGAGGAGATCCGCCTCGACTTCTCGGTGCGCAAGATGGCGGGCCTCGGCGTCGACGCGCAGTCGGTCATCAAGACCCTGCAGGCGCAGAACGCCATCTCGCCCTCCGGCACCGTCCAGGCCGGCCCGGAGACGGTCAGCCTGCGGGTCGGCGGCCAGTTCGCCTCCGAGGACAGCCTGCGCTCGATCGACCTGCGCATCAACGACCGCTTCTTCCGATTGAGCGACATCGCCGACATCTCGCGCGGCACGGTGGACCCGCCGCAGCCGATGTTCCGCTTCGACGGCAAGCCCGCGATCGGCCTCGCCATCGCGATGCAGCCCTCCGGCAACCTGCTCCGGTTCGGCGAGGCCCTGAAGGCGCGCATGCGGCAGGTCGAGGCGGAGCTGCCGGTCGGCGTCGGCGTCCACCTCGTGTCGGACCAGCCCAAGGTCGTCGAGGAAGCGGTCGGCGGCTTCACGGAGGCGCTGGTCGAGGCCGTCGGCATCGTGCTCCTCGTCAGCTTCGTCAGCCTCGGCTTCCGCGCCGGGCTCGTGGTGGCCTGCTCGATCCCGCTGGTGCTCGCCATCGTGTTCGTGGTGATGGGGCAGATGGGCGTGTCGCTGCAGCGCATCTCGCTCGGCGCCCTCATCATCGCGCTCGGCCTCCTGGTCGACGACGCCATGATCACGGTCGAGACCATGGTGGCGCGCCTCGAGCGCGGCGAAAGCCTGCGCCGCGCCGCCACCTTCGCCTATTCGTCGACCGCCTTCCCCATGCTCACCGGCACGCTGGTGACGGTGGCGGGCTTCATCCCCATCGGCTTCAACGGCTCCTCGGCGGGCGAGTACACCTACTCGCTCTTCGTGGTGATCGCGGCCTCGCTGATCGTGTCCTGGATCGTGGCGGTGCTGTTCGCGCCGCTGATCGGCGTGACCCTGCTGCCGAAGACGATGAAGCACCACGCGGAGCGCAAGGGGATCGTGGCGCGGCTGTTCTCGGCCACGCTGTCGGTCGCCATGCGGGGTCGCTGGCTCACGGTGGGCGTGTGCGGCGCGCTGCTGGCGGCCTCGATCGTCGGCATGGGCTTCGTGCAGCAGCAGTTCTTCCCCTCGGCCGACCGGCCCGACCTCCTGGTCGACATGACGCTGCCGCAGAACAGCTCGATCGCGGAAACTCGGAAGCAGATGGACCGCTTCGAGGCCGCGCTCGCCGGCGACCCCGACATCCGTTCTTGGAGCTCCTACGTCGGGCAGGGCGCCGTGCGCTTCTACCTGCCGCTCGACCAGCAGCTCGCCAACAGCTTCTTCGGCCAGATCGTGCTGGAGCCGGTCGACCTCGCGGCCCGCGAGCGCGTGCAGGCGCGGCTGCGGCGCTTCGCGGAGGAGAACTTCGTCGGCATCGACGTCTTCGTCCACCCGCTCGACCTCGGGCCGCCGGTGGGCCGCCCGATCCAGTACCGCCTGTCCGGGCCCGACCTGCAGACGGTGCGGGACCGCGCGCTGGACCTCGCCAACATCGTGGCGGCCAACGGCCACGTCGGCCAGCCGACCTTCGACTGGAACGAGCCCGGCAAGGTGGTGCGGGTCGACATCCTCCAGGACAAGGCGCGCCAGCTCGGCGTCACCTCGCAGGACGTGGCGGCGCTGCTCAACTCCATCGTGGGGGGCACGACCATCACGGACGTGCGCGACAGCATCTACCTCGTGCCGATCGTCGGCCGCGCGCAGCGCGACGAGCGCGACGCGGTGAACACGCTGCAGGACCTGCAGGTGCCGCTCGGCAACGGATCGGTCGTGCCGCTGCTGTCCTTCGCCACGATCCGAGACGGGCTGGAGCAGCCCATCGTGTGGCGCCGCGACCGCGAGCCCACCATCACGGTCAAGGCCAACATCGCCGACAACGTCCAGCCCGCCACCGTGGCGGCGGAACTGGCGCCGGCGATCGCCGCCTTCGCGGCGAAGCTGCCGGCCGAATACGGCCTCGCCACCGGGGGCGCGGTGGAGGAGAGCGCCAAGGGGCAGGGCCCCATCGCGGCCGTGGCGCCCCTGATGCTGCTCGCCATGGCGACGCTGCTGATGGCGCAGCTCCAAAGCTTCGGCAAGCTGTTCCTGGTGGCGAGCGTGGCGCCGCTCGGGCTGATCGGCGTCGTGGTGGCCTTGCTCGGGACGGGCAAGCCGATGGGCTTCGTGGCGATCCTGGGCATCCTCGCCCTGATCGGCATCATCATCCGCAACTCGGTGATCCTGGTCACGCAGATCGACGAATACGAGGCGGCCGGCACCGACCGCTGGCACGCCGTGGTGGAGGCCACCGAACACCGCATGCGGCCGATCCTGCTCACCGCCGCGGCGGCGAGCCTGGGGCTCATCCCCATCGCCGGCCAGGTCTTCTGGGGGCCGATGGCGGTCGCGATGATCGGCGGCATCCTGGTCGCGACGGCGCTGACGCTGCTGTTCCTGCCCGCCCTCTACGTCGGCTTCTACCGCATCAAGGCGCCCCCGCGCGGGCGGGCGGCGCCGGCCGCCGGGAGCGGGCGAGGCGAGGGCGGGCAGGACGGAAGCGTCGCGTCGGCGGCGTGAGGCTCCTCCCCGCCGTCATCGCGAGGGGAGCGACGCGATCCGGTCCTCTACGACGTGTCCCGGGGGGGAGGTCCCCCGCCGGGAGGGCCATCTCCGGACGGCGCGGGCTGGATCGCTTCGCTCCGCTCGCGATGACGGGCGGAATGGGATTGCCGTGCTCGTGGAGCGCGCTGGCCCTCACTCTCCCGACGACAGCTTCAGCCCCACGATCCCGAGAAGGATCAGCAACACGCTGCCAACCCGCAGCGCCGAGGCCGGCTCGCCCAGCACCGCCACGCCGAGCGCGAAGGCGCCGAGCGCGCCGATGCCGGTCCAGGCCGCGTAGGCGGTGCCGAGCGGCAGCGCGCGCAGGGCGTAGGACAGCAGCGCGAAGCTCAGGCCCGCCGCGAGCAGCGTCGCCACGCTGGGCCAGAGCCGGGTGAAGCCGTCCGACCGCTTCATCGCGTAGGACCAGGCGACCTCCAGCAGCCCCGCCACGGCGAGCACGGTCCAGGCGAGGGCGTTCGAGGTCATGCGCGGGCTCCGGCGCGGGCCGAGGCCACGTTGGCGAGGAACTGCCGCGCGCTGGCCGACCACGTGTAGCGGAGCGAGAAGGCGCGCGCCCGCTCGCGCGGCACCGCGAGCGCGGCGCGGCAGGCCTCGCCGAGGTCGTCGCGCATCACCCCGGCGTCGCCGTCGGCCAGCACGTCGCGCGGGCCCGGCACCGGGTAGGCCGCCACCGGGGTCCCGCTGGCCAGCGCTTCCAGCATGACGTTGCCGAACGTGTCGGTGCGGCTCGGGAACACGAACACGTCGGCGCTGGCGTAGATCTCCGCCAGGGACTCCCCGGTGCGCGTGCCGAGGAAACGCGCCGCGGGATAGCGCGCTTCGAGGTCGGCCCGCGCCGGCCCGTCGCCGACCACCACCTTGGTGCCGGGCAGGTCGAGCCGCAGGAAGGCCTCGACGTTCTTCTCCACCGCGACGCGGCCGACCGACAGGAAGATCGGCCGCGGCAGGTCCAGGCCCACGCGCTCGCGCGGCCGGAACAGGGCGTGGTCGACCCCGCGCGACCAGCGCATCAGGCGCGAGAAGCCCCGGGCCGCGAGGTCGTCGGCGAGGCTCGCCGTGGCCACCATCGTGCCCCGCCCCGCGTTGTGGAAGCGCCGCAGCCAGGCGTAGGACAGCGCGCGCGGCACGGGCAGGCGCGCCGCGAGGTAGTCCGGGAACTGCGTGTGGTAGCTCGTGGTGAAGGGGCGGCCCACCCTGAGGCAGTGGCGCCGCGCGGCGAGCCCCACGGGCCCCTCGGTGGCGACGTGGACGTGGTCCGCCGCCGAGGCCTCGATCCGCGGCCCGAGCCGCGCGGCCGTGACGAGCGCGAGGCGGATGTCGGGGTAGGTCGGCAGGCCGACCGTCCGCCAGCCCTCGGGCGTGAGCGGCAGGATCTCGGCGCCGAGCGCCGGCGCCTCGCGCCGCAGCGCCTCGATGGACCTGACCACGCCGTTGACCTGGGGATGCCAGGCGTCCGTCGCGATCAGGACCCTCATCGGGCTTCCCACGGGGATGGGCTCCCCATCCGGGACAGGTCGGCCCGCCGGCGTCCCGGGACCCGGGGGCCCATCCTCACGGGAGCCCGTCACGCCGCGGCCTTGGCGGCCTCCTCGCCGAGGTCGATGTCGAGGTCCCGGTCGGTCGCGCCGACGGCATTCGGCGCCTTGACGGCGAGCCAGTGCAGCACTTCGAGGCGGCCGTCGTGGTGCTCGGCCACGAAGGAGCAGGACTCCACGAAGTCGCCGGTGTTGACGTAGGTGACGCCGGCGATGTCGCGCAGGGCGGCGTGGTGGATGTGGCCGCAGATCACGCCGTCGGCGCCGTGGCGAGCCGCCTCCTGGGCCAGCGCGTCCTCGAAGTCGCCGATCAGGTTGACGATGTTCTTGACCTTGAACTTGGCCCAGGCCGAGAAGGACCAGTAGGGGAAGCCCAGGCGGCGGCGCACGGCGTTGAACCAGGTGTTGGTCACCAGCGCGGTCCGGTAGGCCCAGTCGCCCAGGTAGGCGAGCCACACCGCGTAGCGTACCACGATGTCGAAGTCGTCGCCGTGGGTGACCAGGAAGCGGCGCCCGTCCGCCGTGGTGTGCACGGCGTCGCGCATCACCTCCACCCCGCCGAAGGTCATGCCGACGTATTCGCGGGCGAACTCGTCGTGGTTGCCGGGGATGTAGACCATGCGGGCGCCCTTGCGGGCCTTGCGCAGCAGCTTCTGCGCGACGTCGTTGTGGCCCTGCGGCCAGTACCAGCCGGATTTGAGCTTCCAGCCGTCGATGATGTCGCCGACGAGGTAGATGGTGTCGGCGTCGTTGTGCTTGAGGAAGTCGAGGATCAGGGCGTGCTGGCAGCCGCGGGTGCCGAGGTGCAGATCGGAGATGAACAGGGTCCGGTAATGGGCGGTCTTCTGCGTCATCGCGATACTCGGCGCTCCTTCGACGACGCGGACGGCTCGACGGGGCCGGCCGCGCGACGGATGACAGCTCGGGACGCGGGGGCGATTTCGAGGGACTGCCCGCGTCGACCCGTGTCTAGTCCCGGCGGCGTGGCGCCCGTGTGACGGCCGGCCGATAATGGCGCCCGCCCGGCGGCGCCGCAATCCCGCCACGGCGAAAGCCGGGGAAGGGTGGCTTTGCGGCAACGGCGCCGCGCCACGGGCCGCGATAGCGTTCGATATCCCGAACGGAATCGTCTATCACCACGGACGGGATCGAGGAGCGTGCCGTGGGCGTCGAGGGTCGGGACAAGGCGAAGGCGCTGGAAGCGGGGGCGAGCGCCCTGTCCGGCCAGCTCGGCCGCACGGTGCAGCGGCTGCGCAAGGCCTACAACCTGTCCCTGTCCGACCTGTCCGAACAGTCCGGCGTCGCGAAATCGATCATCAGCCAGATCGAGCGCAACGAGACCAACCCGACGCTGGCCACGATCTGGCGCCTCGCCCAGGCGCTCGACGTGTCGATCGACAAGGTGCTGCAGGGCGCCGAGGACGAGCCCTTCGTCGAGAAGACCGCGCGCGCGGAGATGCCGATGCTCGTGTCCGACGACGGCCGCTGCCGGCTCGCCATCATCGGCTGGATCAAGACCGTCGATTGGCTGCAATGGTACGACATGCACGCCGAGCCCGGCGGCGTGCTGGAATCCGACGCGCACCAGCGCGGCTCGATTGAGTGCCTGTCGGTGCTGGACGGGGAGCTCGAAGTCTCGGTCGGCGGCCGGCTGGAGCGCGCCCGCGCCGGCGACACGCTGCGCTACCGCTGCGACCGCCCCCACGTGATCCGCAACACGGGGACGGCGCCGGCCCACGCCACGATGGTGTGCATCCTGAAGGCGGCCGTGATGGACTGACCGGCCAACGGCCGGATGGCACGCGGGCGCGGCCGCCGCCCTCACTGCGCCGCGGTGAGGGCGTGCCCGGCCGGGTCGGTCGAGAGCGGCGGATGCGTCAGCCAGGGCGAGGGCTGCCGGCCGCGGGCCTCGCCGCGCGCGAACAACGTGGTCATGTATTCGGTGCTGAACTGTTCGGCCGCGTCGCTCGACGGCGGCTCCGGGACGTCGGCGTCGATGAAGGCGATGTGGTATCCGATGCCATGCGACTGCGCATAGGCAAATGAGCTCAGCACGTTGTTGCGGCCCTCGCGCCGCAGCACCGTGGCGAGGCTCCGCGCGGCCACCGAGACGGTGTCGTCGTCGACCACCTTGAAGGTCGGGTCGATCTTGTTGTTGACCAGGATGTAGAGGTCCTTGATCGGGTTCGGTGTGCCCGCGCGGCCGCCGTAGATCACCTCGTCGGGAGCGACGTAGAGCTGACGCAGGGCGACGCCGTCGACGTGCATCTCCTGGAAGCTGCGGCCGCCGCTCTCCACGTCGATCAGCCGCGGCGGGAACAGGGCCGGGATCGAGGCCGAGGCCGCCAGCACCTGCCGGAACAGCTTCAGGGCGTTCGGCGAGCCGGAGGCGGCGATGGCGCCCATGTTCCACACGACCGAGCGCTGCTGGTCGAGGTTGGTCGAGACGACGAGCAGCCGGCGCCCGCGGCGGTGCTCGGCCGCGACCGCGTCGAGGATGCCCTGGTCGATGTATTGCGCGATGAACTTGCCGAGCTTGTCGCTGTCGACGAAGGCGTTGCCCACCACGGCGTTGAGGATGTTCACGTTCTTGACCAGCGCCGAGGCGTAGCCGTCCGTATACAGCTTCTGCAGGGTGCCGTCGTACTTGGATCCGAGGAACACGAAGGGCGCCATCAGCGCGCCGGTGCTGATGCCCGACACCATGGTGAACTGCGGACGCTGATGGGACTGCGTGAGGCCCTTCATGAAGCCGGCCCCGAAAGCGCCGTCGGCGCCGCCGCTCGACAGAGCCAGAAAGGTCACCGGCTCGTGGCGAGCCTGCGCCTGGGTGGCCACGGTCTGGCGGAAGCGCTCGAACACGAAGGCGGGCGCGTCGGCGTAGAAGCGCACGTCGGCCGGCATGCCGGGCACGTCGGCCGAGAGGGCCTCGGCTTCGGTGTAGGGGATGCGCGGCGCGGTGGTCGAGCAGCCGCCGATCGACAGACCGAGGGCGAGGAGACCGAGCAGCGACGCGCGCTTCGTGGTGGACATGGACACGGAACCCCGATGACGCTTCGGCGGCCCGCGACGACGGGATCCGAACGGGCGCGATTATGCCCGCGAAGGCAAGTCTCGCGAAGATGTGATGTTCCGGGCCCACCCCCGATTCATCGGCGGTGTTGCATCCGGGTGCCGCCGGGCTTCAGCGGACGTCGAGGCTCGCCAGCCGGTCGGCGCTGCCGAGGAACCGCGTGGGGTCGACCGGCTCGCCGTCGATCCTGACCTCGTAGTGGAGATGCGGGCCCGTGGCCCGGCCGGTCGCCCCGACGGCGCCCAGCACGGCGCCGCGCGCCACCGTCTGGCCCTCCGTCACCGCGATGCTGCCCATGTGGGCGTAGCGGGTCGCGAGGCCGTTGCCGTGGTCGATCTCGACCATGTTGCCGTAGCCGCCCGCCGTGCCGGCGAAGGCCACGCGGCCGGCCCCCGTGGCTCGGATGTCGGTGCCGTAGCCTTCCCGCAGGTCGACGCCGGTGTGGAGCGCCGGCCGCCCGAGGAACGGGTCGGTGCGTGCCCCGAAGGGCGAGGTCACCTCCATGCGTCCGAGCAGCGGCGCCGCGAGCGGGAGCCGTGGCAGCGCGGCTTCGAGCTGGCCGGCGGAGGTCACGGCGCCGCGCAGCTCCGCCACCGCGCGGTCGAAGGCGCCGTCCGGCCCGTCGGGCAGCGGCACGAAGGGGCCGCCGACGCCGCCGCCGGCCGCGGTCTTCGGCAGGAAGCGGTCGGGCGAAAGGCCGGCCGTCTCGATGAGGCCGCGGATGCGGGTGGCCCGGCCGCGGGCGGCGGCGCCGATGCGCGACAGGGCGTCGAGCTGCCGCCGCCCCACGCGGTCGAGCGACAGGTCGACGGCGCCGAGGCGGTCGCCGAGCGGCACGGCCGCGTCGTCGAGCAGGGACGCGTGGTCTTCGAGCCGCGCGCGGTCGCCGGGGCCGCGCGCCGGGGACTCGATCACGGGGCGGGGCTTGTCGGGGGCGGCATAGCCCAGCGCGGCGGCGGGCGGCGGCGCGACGCGGCCGGTGATCTCGGGCGGCAGGGCGGGACGGGCGGCCGGGTTGGGGGCGCCAGGTGCGCCGGCCTCGGCGGCGAGGCCCGCCACGGCGGTGGCGCGGGCTTCGAGCCGGGCTTCGCGGGCGAACAGGTCGTGCACGCGGGCGTCGAGCTTGGCGGCCTCGGCGCGGGCCCGCTCGGTCTGACGGTCGAGGTCCTGGCGCAGCGCCTCGATGCGGTCCTCGTAGGCGTACTGCATGGCGCTCTGGCGGCGCATCATCCCGGCCATGAGGTCGTCGTGCAGGGCCAGGTAGGCGATGCTGCACAGGCCCGCCAGGAGCAGCGACGGCAGCACCACGGCGGCGAGCTGCACCATCGGCGCCCGGAGCGCCACGGTGCGCATGGTCGAGCCGCGCGACAGCGTGATGAAGTAGTGGGACCGCGGCAGGGCTTCGGACGGGGGGACTCTGTGCGCCGGCATGCTCGGATCCACCCTTCGCGCCGCGCCACCCCCGAGGGTCGGCGCCACGCGTCGAGGTAATCCGGGCAGGGTTAACGTTCCCTCACCGGCGTCTCAGTCCGGGACACTCCGTCAGCGCGCCAGCGCCTTGGCGGCGGCCAGCACGGCCTCGGCGTGGCCCTTCACCGACACCTTGGGCCAGATCTCGGCGATGCGGCCGTCCGGCCCGATCAGGAAGGTCGTGCGCTCCACGCCCATATACTTGCGGCCGTACATGCTCTTCTCCTGCCACACGCCGTAGGCCTCGCATATGGCCTTGCTCTCGTCGGAGCCGAGCTCGATCTCCAGCCCGTGCTTCTTGCGGAAGGCGTCGTGGCTGCGCTCGGAGTCGGGCGACACGCCGAGGATCTCCGCGCCAGCATCGCGAAAGGCCGGCATGAGAGCGTTGAAGTCGGTCGCCTCGCGCGTGCAGCCGCTCGTGTCGTCCTTCGGGTAGAAATACAGCACCAGCGCGCGGCCGGCGTAGCGGGCCAGCGTCACCTCGCCGTCGCCGCGTGGCAAACGGAAATCCGGGGCGGGCGCGCCGGTCTGCAGGGGTTCGGCCATGGCGTCTTCCTTTCGTCCCATTGGGGGCCGATGGCTTCCGGCGGCGGCCGGCCGCATCGGCATGCCCGCGCAACGGTGGTCGGTCGCGTCCGGTCCGTCAATCCGAGGAGCCTGACGGCTTGGCCGTATCGCACGACCCACGGCGAGGTGAACCCGACCCGGACGAGCACGCGGCGCCGGACGACGCGCCCGCGGTGTGCATGCGGCACCTGCTCCGGCAGGGCCCGCGCCGTCGCGCCGGCCGGCCCCGCACGGGCCTGCGCCGCATCCGCCTCCGCCGCACCGCCCTGGCGCTCACGGGCTTCGCGGCCAGCATCGGCTTCATCGCGGCGGTCCTGGTCGGGGGGCTGTTCCTGAGGCTGCGCCAGGGGCCGATCACCTTCGACCTCAAGCCGCAGATCGTGGCGGCGCTGAACGCCCGCGTCGGCCACGGCTTCCGCTTCGACCTCGCCGGCACCTCGATCGAGGCGACCGACCACGGCCCGGCGCTGACGATCCGCGACCTGTCGGTCGCCGACGCCGGCGCGCGCCCGGTCGTGTCGGCGCCGAGCGCCTCGGTGGCGGTGGACCCGATGGCGCTGATGGTCGGCCGCGTCGCCCCGACCCGCCTCGACATGCACGACGTCGACCTGCGGCTGGTGATCCGGCCGGACGGGCAGGTGGCGGTGTCGGCGGGCGCGCAGGCGGCGGCCGTGCCGCTGGCCCGCGCCTTCGCGAGCGAGCCCCTGGCCGACGTGCCCGCGGACGCCGCGGCGCCCGCCGACCCGGCCCCGGCCGGCAACGCGCCGCTCCGCCCCGCCAACGGAGCCGTGCGGGCGCTGTCGGCGGCGCTCCGCTCGCTGGCCGACGCCGCCACCGCGCCCGACAGCGCCATCACGGCCCTGCAGAGCGTCAACGTCACGGGCCGGCTGGTGCTCGATGACCGCGTGCACGGCACCACGACGGTGTTCTCCGGCGCCGTGCTGGGCTTCGCGCGCGACGCCGACGGCGCGCCTCGGCTGTCCGTCGCGGCCGACGGCCCGGCCGGCCGCTGGACGCTGACGGCCCGCGCCGCGGCGGAGCCGGACGGCACGCGTCTCCTCGCCGTGTCGGCCGACAACCTGTCGCTCGACGAGATCACGCTGGCGGGCGGCCTGAAGAGCCTCGGCTTCGACTTCGACATGCCGGTCTCGGCCCGGGTCGACGTGAGGATCGGCGCCGCCGGCGAGCTGCAGGCCGTCAAGGGCACCTTCGCGCTGGGGTCGGGCTACTTCAAGCTCGACGACCCCGACCACGAGCCCATGCTGATCGACGCCGTCAAGGGCGGCTTCCACTTCGAGCCGGCGTCCTCGGCCGTGCTGATCGATCGGACCGAGCTGCACGGCGCGACGTCGGACTTTGCCCTGACGGGCCGGGTCGCCCTGCCGCGGGCCGCCGACGACCCGTGGACGGCGGCGCTCGACGCTTCGGGCACCTTCGCGCCCGAGCGGCCGAACGAGAAGCCGATCCGCGTGGCCCGCGCCGCGATCGGCTTCCGCGTGTTCCCGGCCGACCACCGTTTCGTGCTCGACCACGCCGACATTTCCGGCCCGGAGATCGACTTCAGCGGCTCGGCCGACATCCGCTCCGGCCCCGGCGGCCTCCACGTCCACGACGTGTCGACGGTGCGGCGCATGCCGGCGCAGACGCTGGTGCGCCTGTGGCCGAGCTTCGTGGCGGCGCCCGTGCGGGCTTGGCTGCTCGCCAACCTCAAGGGCGGGACGGTCGACGGCGGCACCGCCGTGGCCGACCTCGACGACGCCGACTTCGCGCTGATGAAGGCGGAGAAGTCCGTCGCCGACGGCCACCTGCGCGTCGACTTCGGCGTGTCGGGCGTGTCGCTGGCCTTCATGAACGGCGTGCCGCCGCTGATCGACCTCGCGGCGACCGGCACCGTGACGGGCCGCACCTTCGGCATGAGCGTCGGCCACGGCGCCATGGAGGTCGCGGCCGGGCGCCGCCTGCAGCTCGCCGAGGGCTCGACCTTCCGCATCCCCGACAACGACCCGAAGCCGATGCCGGCCTTCGTCGACGCCCACGTGGTCGGCGCCGTCGAGACGGTGGCGGAGCTGCTGCAGCGCGACGCCCTGAAGCCCTACGCCGAGCTGCCCGCCGACCCCGCCACGCTGCACGGCCAGATCGACGGGCGCCTCAACGTCTCGTTCCCGATCGGCAAGGACGTGCCGCCGAACAGCGCGGTCTTCTCGGTCTCGGCTTCGACCGCGAACCTCGGCGTCGACCGGCTCGTCGGCAAGGAGGGCCTGACGGACGCGGCGGTGAAGATCGACGTCGACCCCAAGACCGGACTCCACGCCAGGGGCGAGGGGTGGCTCTACGGCGCGCCGACCGCGATCGAGCTGCGCCGGCCGCCGTCCGGCGCCGGCGAGGCCGTGGTGGCGCTGACCCTCGACGAGGCGGCGCGCGCGCGCGCCGGCGTCACGCTGGCGGGGCTCAAAGGGCCCGTGGCGGCCAAGGTCACGGCCGCGCTCGTTTCGGGCGAGAAGACGCGGGCCGCGGTCGACCTCGACTTCACCCGCGCCGGCATCGAGGGGCTGGTCCCCGGCTTCAGCAAGCCGGCCGGCCGCCCCGCGCGGGCGACCCTGGCCGTGGTGCAGCGCGACAACGGCGTCGAGCTCGACAACCTGTCGTTCGAGGGCGGCGGCGCGACCGTGAAGGGCAGCGTCGACCTCGACCGCGACGGCGACTTCGCGTCCGCCAAGCTGTCCCAGGTGAAGCTGTCGCCGGGCGACGACATGAGGGTCGACGCGCAGCGGGCCGGCGACGGGCTGAAGGTGTCGGCCCAGGCCGCCAACCTCGACGCCCGGCCGTTCCTGAAGTGGCTGTCGGCGCCGAGCGCGCCCAGGGAGGCGCCCGCCAAGGGCGCTCTCGACCTCGACCTGCGCGCCACCATCCTCACGGGCCAGAACAGCCAAGCCGTGACCGGGGCCGAGTTGCACCTCACGCGCCGCGGCAGGGAGCTGAAGCGGCTCACGCTGGCCGGGCACCTCGGCCGCCAGCCGCTCACGGTCGCTACGGCGCCGATCGACGGCGCGCCGCACTTCCTGATCCACGCCGGGGACGCCGGCGCGGCGCTGCTCTTCATGGACCTCTACAAGCGCATGGGGGGCGGCAAGCTCGACGCCAACCTCGTGATGCTCGGGCAGCGGCTCGACGGCTACGCCACGGTGCACGACTTCATGCTGCGCGACGACCCCGCGGTGCGCAAGCTCGCCGTCCAGGGCCTCGCCAGCCAGCACCGGGACAGCCCGGACGCGGTCGCGGAAGCGCAACCCGTCGACCCGTCCTCCATGACGTTCCGCAAGCTCGAAGCCTCGTTCTCCAAGACGGGCAGCATCGTCGAGGTGCGGGACGGATCGATGTTCGGGCCGGCGCTCGGCGCCACCGTGGCGGGCACGATCGACTTCAGCCGCGACCAGGTGAACCTCGGCGGCACCTTCGTGCCGCTGTTCGGGGTCAACAACCTGTTTTCGCAGCTCCCGGTGCTGGGGCCGCTGCTCGGGGGCGGCCGGCACGAGGGCCTGCTCGGGCTGAACTACAAGATCACCGGCTCGGCGGCGAACCCGACGCTCAACGTCAACCCGCTGTCGGTGCTGGCGCCGGGCTTCCTGCGCCAGATCTTCGGCGCCATCGACGGCTCCGCGCATCGCGCGCCCGGCAGCGCCTCGACGGGCGCCCCGATGGGCCTCGACGACGCGCTGCGGCTCGGGGGGGAGTGACCCCGAGGGTCAGAGCTCCTGACCCTCGGCCAGCGCGGACGCGCGCCGCCGCCCGTCCCCGCCCTCGCGGGGAAGGACCGGGCAGGGGCCCGGCTCACTCCGGCTTCAGCAGGACGTGCTTCTTGCGGCCGAGCGACAGCTTCACGGCGCCCGCCACCACGTCGCGCATCGAGAGCACGGCCGCGTCGCTGGCGACCGTGTCGCCGTTGACCTTGAGGCCGCCGCCCTTGATCTGGCGCCGCGCTTCCCCGTTCGACGACACGAGGCCCGACCGCGTGAAGGCGGAAAGCACGCCGAGCCCGGCCTCGAACTCCGCCGCGGGGATCGACACGCTCGGCAGGTCGTCGGCCAGCGCACCCTGCTCGAAGGTGAGCCGCGCCGTCTCGGCCGCGGCCTCGGCCGCCTCGCGCCCGTGCATCAGCGCGGTCGCCTCGGTGGCGAGGCGCTTCTTGGCCTCGTTGATCTCGGCGCCCCCGAGCGCCTCGAGCCGCGCCACCTCGTCCAGCGGCAGCAGCGTGAACAGGCGCAGGAAGCGGCCGACGTCGGCGTCCTCGGTGTTGCGCCAGAACTGCCAGTAGCCGTAGGGGCTCAGCATGTCGGCCTTGAGCCACACGGCGCCCGACGCCGTCTTGCCCATCTTGACGCCGGACGCGGTGGTCATCAGCGGGCAGGTGAGCGCGTAGAGCTGCGGCGAGCCCATGCGCCGGCCGAGGTCGAGGCCGGTGATGATGTTGCCCCACTGGTCTGAGCCGCCCATCTGCATCCGCACGCCGAGGCGCCGGTTCAGCTCCACGAAGTCGTAGGACTGGAGGCACATGTAGTTGAACTCCAGGAACGACAGCTCCTGGTCGCGCTCCAGCCGCAGCCGGACGCTGTCCATCGACAGCATGCGGTTGACGGAGAAGTGGCGCCCGACGTCGCGCAGGAAGTCGATGTAGTTCAGCTTCGTCAGCCACTCGGCGTTGTCGACCATCACGGCGTCGGTCGGCCCGTCGCCGAAGCGGATCAGCCGCTCGAAGTTGGTGCGGATACCGGCCTTGTTCTCCTCGATCTTCTCGACCGACAGGATCTGGCGCGACTCGTCGCGGCCCGACGGGTCGCCGACGCGCGTGGTGCCGCCGCCCATCAGCACGACGGGCCGGCCCGCGCCGGTCGCCTGCAGCCAGTGCAGCATCATGATCGACACGAGGCTGCCGATGTGGAGCGAGCCGGCCGTGCAGTCGTAGCCCACGTAGGTGTTGAGCGATCCCTCGCGCGCCAGCGCGTCGATGCCGGCCTCGTCGGACATCTGGTGGACGTAGCCGCGCTCGCGCATCACCCGGAGGAAGTCGGACGCGGGCGCGGCCTGCTCGGCGCTGGCGGACATGGCAAGACTCGGTGTTCGGGGAGGGCGGGCCCGGCGGCGCCGCGTGCCGGCCCGTCTATGGCGTCTTGCCGGCCCGCGCAACTTCGGCGACGCTTTCGCGGATCGGCAAGGTTCCCGCGCCACGGTGGGGCGGCATCTGCGAGGAGGGGGCAGCCATGCTGGCGCTGGGCCTGATGAGCGGCACGTCGATGGACGGGATCGACCTGGCGCTGCTCGACACGGACGGGCGGGACCGCCTGCGCTTCGGCCCGACCGGCTTCGCGCCCTACGCCGCGGCCGACCGCGCGCTGCTGCGCCGCGCCCTCGCCGACGCGGTCAGCCTCACCGACCGCGACGCCCGGCCCGGCGCGCTGGGCGAGGCGGAAGCGCGGGTCACGGCGCTGCACGCCGCGGCCGTGCGGGACTTCCTCGCCGCGCATGCCGCGGAGGCGCGCGGCCTGGAACTCGTCGGCTTCCACGGCCAGACGGTGCTGCACCGGCCGGAGCGGCGCCTCACCGTGCAGATCGGCGACGGCGCCGCGCTGGCGCGGGCGGCGGGGGTCGACGTCGTGGCCGACCTCCGCGCCGCCGACGTCGCGGCGGGCGGGCAGGGGGCGCCGCTGGTGCCGGCCTTCCACCGCGCGCTCGCCGGCGCCTCCGGCCTCGCCCTGCCGGCGGCAGTGCTGAACCTCGGCGGGGTGGGCAACGTCACCTACCTGCCGGAGAGCGGCGACCCCGTCGCCTTCGACACCGGCCCCGCCAACGCGCTGCTCGACGACCTCATGCTGGAGCGCAGCGGCGCGGCCTTCGACCGGGACGGCGCCGCCGCGGCCGCGGGCACGGTGCGCGGCGACATCGTCGACGCGCTGATGAGCCATCCGTATTTCGCGGCGCCCCCGCCGAAGTCGCTCGACCGCGACGCCTGGTCCCGCGCCACCGTGGCGCCGCTGTCGACGGCCGACGCCGCCGCGACGCTGACGGAATTCACCGCAGCCTCGGTCGAGCGCGCCCTGCGGCACCTGCCGGCCGCGCCGGGCGTGCTGGTGGCCTGCGGCGGCGGCGCGCGCAACCCGACGCTGATGGGCCGGCTCCGGGCGCGGCTTCCCTGCCGCGTGCTGGCGGCAGCCGACCTCGGCTGGGACGGCGACGCCGTGGAGGCGCAGGCCTTCGCCTATCTCGCGGTGCGCTCGCGGCTCGGCCTGCCGATCACCTTTCCAGGGACGACGGGGGTGCCGGCGCCGCTGACGGGCGGCGTCGCCTTCAGCGGTCGGGCTTGAAGCGGCAGGTCGCGCCTGACCCGTCCCGCGCCGCCACGGCCTTCGGGTCGACCCGGCAGGACAGGTCGCTGATCGCGGCGTAGACCGAGCCCGCGGCGCCGTCCGGCGAGACGCCGTTCTCCAGCAGCGTGGCGTCGAGCGCCTGGGCGCCGCGGCCCGTCAGCCTGCGCTTGCCGCCGGCCGCGACGATCTCGCAGGCGTGGAGCGCGAGGTCCACGTCGCTGCTGCGGCACCGGACGGAGCTCGCCGCGACCGTGATGGGCGGGGCCGAGGCGGCCGCCTGCGCGTCGCCGTCGAGCAGGGCGGCGAGGGTCCTGCGGTCGGAGGCGGGCAGGGCCGCGTCCTCGATCCCGACCCGGGCCGCCAGCGCCAGGGCGCCGGAGCCCGAGCGGGCGCCGTCCTCCGCCGCGGCCGCGCCGCCGCCGAGGGCGCAGGCGGCGAGCAGGGCGAGCGCGGCGCGGCGGAGGGGCATGGCGGGCGGTCCCCCGGTCGGGCGGGCGATCAGCCGCCCGCGCTGCGCGCGGGGATCGCGATGCGGGCCGGGTTGTCGAGGCGCTTGTCGAGGTAGGCGCTGACCTCGCCGATGAGGTTGTCGACGCAGTTCTCGAAGAAGTGGTTGGCTTCCGGGATCACGGCGTGCTCGATCAGGATGCCCTTCTGCGTCTTCAGCTTCTCGATCAGCGTCTGCACCTCCTTCAGCGGCGCCACGCGGTCCTTGTCGCCGTGGACGAACAGGCCCGACGAGGGGCAGGGCGCCAGGAACGAGAAGTCGTAGAGCGTCGCCGGCGGGGCGATGGAGATGAAGCCCTCGATCTCGGGACGGCGCATCAGGAGCTGCATGCCGATCCAGGCGCCGAAGGAGAAGCCGGCGATCCAGCAGGCGCGGGCGTCGGGGCTCACCGCCTGGGCCCAGTCGAGCGCCGCGGCCGCGTCCGACAGCTCGCCGGCGCCGTGGTCGAAGTGGCCCTGGGAGCGGCCGACGCCGCGGAAGTTGAAGCGCAGCACCGAGAACCCGCGCTCGGCGAAAGCGTAGTACAGGTTGTAGACGATCTGGTTGTTCATCGTGCCGCCGAACTGCGGGTGCGGGTGCAGCACGATCGCGATCGGGGCGCCGCGCGTCTTGGCCGGGTGGAACCGGCCTTCGAGGCGGCCGGCGGGGCCGGCGAAGATGACTTCAGGCATGGGGTCTCCAGGCATTCCGGGGCCGCGCCGGCTCGGCGCGGCGCGCGAGGGGCGGCAGGCGGGGCTCGCTTGACTCGGGTTGCCGGAGGCCGTAACCCCGTTAGAACGATTCTAACAGGGTAGAACCATTCCAAGTTGGCGCCGGCCGCCGCTCGCAGGACCGAGCGAGGGGCAGACGGCCTCTTAGCACGCCCGCCCCTCGCGACTGCAAGACTTTTGAGTGGATCATCCGTGACCGGCCAGCCCGTCCGCCCGCGCGTCTACCTCGACCACAACGCGACGGCTCCGCTGCGCCCCGAGGCCCGCGCCGCGGCCCTGGCCGTTCTGGAGGCCGCGGCCAACCCGTCCTCCGTGCACGCCGAGGGGCGCCGCGCCCGCGCGACCCTGGACGGGGCGCGGGCCGCCGTGGCGGCCCTGGTCGGCGCGGAGCCCGAGGGCGTCGTCTTCACCTCCGGCGCGACCGAGGCCGCCAACCTCGCCCTGTCGCCGGACGCCGCCTGCGACGGCCGGCCCGGCTTCGACCGGCTCCTCGTGTCCGCCACCGAGCACGCCGCCGTGCTGCGCGGCCACCGGTTCCCCGCCGAGGCCGTGACGGTGCTGCCGGTAGACGGAGACGGCCTGCTCGACCTCTCCATGCTGGGAGAGGCCCTCGACGCGGTGCGGGCCGCCGGCGGCCGGGCCATGGTGGCCGTTCAGGCCGCCAACAACGAGACGGGCGTGCTCCAGCCCGTCCGCGCCATCGCGGGCTTCGTCGGGGATCGCGGCGGCGCGCTGGTCTGCGACGCCGTGCAGGCGGCGGGGCGGATCGACTGCGGCGCGCTCGGCGCCGACCTCGTCGTCCTGTCGGCCCACAAGCTCGGCGGGCTCGCCGGCGCTGGCGCGCTGGTGGCGGCCTCCGGCCGCGTCGCGCCCGGCCCGGCCGTGCTGCGCGGCGGCGGCCAGGAGCGCGGGCTGCGCTCGGGCACCGAGAACGTGCCCGCCATCGCGGGCTTCGGGGCGGCCGCCGCGGCCGGCCTCGTGCCCGGCCTCGCGGCGCTGCGCGACCGCTTCGAGGCGGCGCTGCTCGACGCGGCGCCGGACGCGGTGATCTTCGGGCGCGAAGCTCGGCGCCTGCCCAACACCTGCGCGTTCGCGGTGCCGGGCGTCGCAGCCGAGCGCCTGCTCATGGCCTTCGACCTCGGCGGCGTGGCGGTGTCGTCCGGCTCCGCCTGCGCGTCCGGGATGGTCGGAAGGTCGCACGTCCTGGAAGCCATGAAAGTGAAAGCCAGTTTCACTTCTGGCGCGATCAGGGTAAGTCTCGGGTGGAGTTCGGTCGCGGCCGACGCCGACCGTGCCGCATCGGTGCTCCGCGGGGCGCTGGCGCGCATGCGGGCCGGCGGCCGGTCGCGCATGGATGGCATGCCGCCGGCGCGACTCGACGCACTGGGGGCGGCGCTGCACCGCGGCGCGACTATATAGGTTTCAGCGGGGCCCGCAGGGGCCGACGGACGGAAGAGAGACCGGGGCGTTCGCGCGGCCGGTCCGGGAGTGTTGAGATGCCGGCAGTTCAGGACACCGTCGATCAGGTCAAGGCCATCGACGTCAGCGAATACAAGTACGGCTTTGTGACGGAGATCGACGCCGAGCGCGCGCCGAAGGGCCTGAACGAGGACATCGTCCGCTTCATCTCCGCCAAGAAGGACGAGCCGGCCTGGTTGACCGAATGGCGCCTGGACGCCTACCGCCGCTGGACCACGATGGAGTCGCCCGACTGGTCGCGCGTCAAGCACCCGCCGATCGACTACCAGGACCTGCACTACTTCTCGGCCCCGAAGGGCACGGCCGGCCCGAAGTCGCTGGACGAGGTCGACCCCGAGCTGCTGCGCACCTACGAGAAGCTCGGCATCCCGCTGCGCGAGCAGGAGATCCTGGCCGGCGTCGAGCCGTCCTCGCGCGTCGCCGTCGACGCGGTGTTCGACTCGGTCTCGGTCGCCACGACCTTCAAGGCCGAGCTCGCCAAGGCGGGCGTGATCTTCTGCCCGATCTCGGAAGCGGTGCACACCCACCCCGAGCTGGTGAAGAAGTACCTCGGCACCGTCGTGCCGGTGACCGACAACTACTTCGCCACGCTGAACTCCGCCGTCTTCTCCGACGGGTCTTTCGTCTACATCCCGCCGGGCGTGCGCTGCCCGATGGAACTGTCGACCTATTTCCGCATCAACGACACCAAGACCGGCCAGTTCGAGCGCACGCTGATCATCGCCGACAAGGGCTCCTACGTCAGCTACCTCGAAGGCTGCACGGCCCCGATGCGCGACGAGAACCAGCTCCACGCCGCGGTCGTCGAGCTCGTCGCCCTGGAGGACGCCGAGATCAAGTATTCCACCGTCCAGAACTGGTATCCCGGCGACGCCGAGGGCAAGGGCGGCATCTACAACTTCGTGACCAAGCGCGGCGACTGCCGCGAGGCGCGCGCCAAGATCTCCTGGACGCAGGTCGAGACGGGCTCCGCCATCACCTGGAAGTACCCGTCCTGCGTGCTGCGCGGCGACGACTCGCGCGGCGAGTTCTACTCGATCGCCATCTCGAACGGCATGCAGCAGGTCGACAGCGGCACCAAGATGGTCCACCTCGGCAAGAACACCACGAGCCGGATCATCTCCAAGGGCATCGCGGCGGGCAAGTCCGACAACACCTACCGCGGCCTCGTCTCGGCGCACCGCAAGGCCACCAACGCCCGCAACTTCACCAACTGCGACTCGCTGCTGATCGGCGAGCTGTGCGGCGCCCACACGGTGCCCTACATCGAGGCCAAGACCTCGACCGCGGTGTTCGAACACGAGGCTACCACCTCGAAGATCTCCGAGGACCAGCTGTTCTACTGCCGCCAGCGCGGCCTGTCCGGCGAGGAGGCGACCGCCCTCATCGTCAACGGCTTCGTGCGCGACGTGCTCCAGCAGCTCCCCATGGAGTTCGCCGTGGAGGCGCAGAAGCTCATCGCCATCTCGCTCGAAGGCAGCGTGGGCTGACCTGATTCCCCGCCGCCCATCCCCGCGACGCTCGGCCTCGCCGAGCCGGCGGGGATCCGGCGCAAAGGTGATCGGCCGCAGGCCGCCCATCATTCACCGTCCTGCCTCGGCCCCTGGATCCCCGCCTTCGCGGAGATGAACGGTGGAAAGGTATGCGACTTCAAAGAACGACGAAGCCAAGGTCCAGAAGCATGCTCGAAGTCAGGAATCTCCACGTCGAGGTGGAAGGCCAGAAGATCCTCCGCGGTCTTGACCTCACCGTCCGCCCCGGCGAGGTCGCCGCCATCATGGGGCCGAACGGCTCCGGCAAGTCCACGCTCTCCTACGTCATCGCGGGCCGCGAGGACTACGAGGTGACGGACGGCGAAGTCCTGCTCGACGGCGAGAACGTGCTGGAAATGGATCCCGAGGAGCGCGCCGCGAAGGGCCTGTTCCTGGCCTTCCAGTACCCGGTCGAGATCCCCGGCGTCGCCACCATGACGTTCCTCAAGGCTTCGGTGAACGCCCAGCGCAAGTCGCGCGGCGAGCCCGAGCTTTCCACCCCCGACTTCATGCGCCACGTGAAGCAGGGTGCTGAGAAGCTGGAGGTCAACCCCGACATGCTGAAGCGCCCCCTCAACGTCGGCTTCTCTGGCGGCGAGAAGAAGCGCATGGAGATCCTGCAGATGGCGCTGCTGGAGCCCCGCTACGGCCTGCTCGACGAGACCGATTCCGGCCTCGACATCGACGCGTTGCGCATCGTGTCGAACGGCGTCAACGCCCTGCGCGCGTCGAACCGCGGCTTCCTGGTCATCACGCACTACCAGCGCCTGCTCGACTACATCAAGCCGGACGTCGTCCACATCATGAGCCGCGGCCGCATCATCAAGAGCGGCGACGCCGCCCTGGCCCTGGAGCTCGAGAAGAACGGCTACCGCGACTACGTGGCGGCCGAAGCCGACGCCGCCTGAGGCCCGCCCCATGCCGATGATCAAGAGCGGGCACGAGGCCGAACGCATGTTCGGCGAGCAGTTCGAGGCCATGGTCCACGCCGAGCATTCGGTGGCGCACCGCGGCGACGCCTACAAGCTTTTCACCGAGGCGGGCCTCCCCGGACGCCGCATCGAGAGCTGGCACTACACCGACCTGCGCGGCCTCGTGCGGGAAGCGCTGCCGCCGGCCGCCGAGCCGGACGCCGCGGCGGTCGCGGTGGCGAAGGAGCGCCTGAAGGCCCACGAGGTGCCGGGCGCGGCGCGGTTCGTGCTGCTCGACGGCACGTATCGCCCCGACCTGTCCGACCTCGCGGCGCTGCCGGCCGGCGTGACCGTGCGTCCCGTGCTCGACGCGCTCTACACCGAGGAGCTCGATCCCGGACTCGCCGGGGCGCAGAAGCTCGGCCAGCCCGAGTCCATGCTGGCGCTGAACTCCGCCTTCCTGCAGGGCGGCGTGATGATCGACGTCGCGCCGGGCACGAAGGTCGAGGGGCCGATCGAGCTCGTGCTGATGCTGTCCGGCCGGGCGCCGGCCGCGACCTACGACCGCAGCTACATCCGCGTGGGCGACGGCGCCTCCGTCACGCTGATCGAGCGCCACGCCGCCTTCGGTGAGGCCAAGTCGCTGGCCGCCACCGTGCTGGTGGCGTCGGTGGGCGACGGCGCGAGCTTCGAGCACCTCGCCCGCGTCGACGGGCTCGGGCCGCAGGCGCTGCACCTCGGCACGGCGCTGGTGCGTATCGGCGCGGACGCCCAGTATCGGGCGACCACGCTGGTCGCGACCCCCGGCGTGACGCGGCGCCAGGCCTACGTCGAGTTCGTGGGCGAGCGCTCGTCCTCGCACCTCTACGGCGTGTCGCTGCTCGACGGGCGCAGCCACGCCGACACGACGCTGATCGTCACGCACACGGCGCCGCATTGCGAGAGCCGCGAGCTGTTCAAGCACATCCTCGCCGGCGAGGCGACGGGCATCTACCAGGGCCGCGTCGTGGTGGCCCCGGGCGCGCAGAAGACCGACGGCAAGATGCTCTCCAAGTGCATCTTCCTCGGCGACGGCGCCAACATGTACAACAAGCCGGAGCTGGAGATCTTCGCCGACGACGTGGTCTGCGGCCACGGCGCCACGGTCGGCGCGCTCGACGACGACCAGCTCTTCTACCTGCGCGCCCGCGGCATCCCGCTGCGCGAGGCTCAGGCCATGCTGCTGGAAGCCTTCGCGGACGAGGCCGTCGAGGCCGTCACCGTCGACTCCGTCAAGGACGAGATGGTGGCGCGCGTCGGCGACTGGCTGCGCCAGCACGGACGGTGACCCCATGACCGATCACGGTGTTGCGGCTTCGGCCGCCCAGCCTTCGTCCGCGTACGACGTCGAGGCGATCCGCCGGGACTTCCCGGCGCTGTCGCTGACGCCCTACGGCAAGCCGCTCGTCTACCTCGACAACGCGGCCTCGGCGCAGAAGCCGCAGGCCGTGATCGACCGCATCTCCACCGCCTACGCGACCGAATACGCCAACGTCCACCGCGGGCTGCACTACCTCGCCAACGCCGCCACCGAGGCCTTCGAGGCGGCGCGCGACACGGTGCGCGGCTTCCTCAACGCCGGGTCGGTCGACGAGATCGTCTTCACCCGGTCGGCCACGGAGGCGATCAACCTCGTCGCCTCCTCGTTCGGCCTCGCCCACATCGGCGAGGGCGACGAGATCGTGCTCTCCATCATGGAGCACCATTCCAACATCGTGCCCTGGCACTTCCTGCGCGAGCGCAAGGGCGCGGTGCTGAAGTGGGTCGGCGTCGACGAGGACGGCAACTTCGACATGGCGTCCTTCGAGGCCGCCCTGTCGCCGCGCACCAAGATCGTCGCCATGACCCACATGTCCAACATGCTGGGCACGGTGACGCCGATCGCCGAGGTGATCCGCATCGCCCACGCGCGCGGCATCCCCGTGATGGTGGACGGCTCGCAGGGCGCCGTGCACCTCGACGTCGACGTGCGGGCGCTCGACGCGGATTTCTACGTCTTCACCGGCCACAAGGTCTACGGGCCGACCGGCATCGGCGTGCTCTACGGCAAGAAGGACCTGCTCGCGTCCCTGCCGCCCTTCAACGGGGGCGGCGAGATGATCGACACGGTCACGACCGAGGACATCACCTACAACACGCCCCCGCACCGCTTCGAGGCCGGCACGCCGCCGATCGTCCAGGCGATCGGGCTCGGCGCCGCGCTCGACTACATGATGGGCATCGGCCGCGACCGCATCCGCGCCCACGAGCGCGACCTCACGGCCTACGCCCACGAGCGGCTCGGCCGCGTGAACTCGCTGCGCATCTACGGCCACGCGCCGGACAAGGGCGGCATCGTCAGCTTCACGATGGAGAACGCCCACGCGCACGACGTCGCCACCGTGATCGACCGCTACGGCGTGGCGGTGCGGGCCGGCACGCATTGCACCATGCCGCTGCTCCAGCGCTTCGGCGTGACGGCGACCTGCCGCGCGTCGTTCGGGCTTTACAACACGCGCGGAGAGGTCGATGCCCTCGCGGACGCGCTTCTGCGCGCCGAAGCGCTCTTCGCCTGAGGGTCAAGAAGATGTCCGACACCGCCGCCCCCGCCGCGCCGAACCTGCCGGAGGTCGAGGCCTCGGCGATCCCGCCGGCCGAGCTCGACACCATCACGGAAGGGCTCGTCGCGGCCCTGAAGACCGTCTACGACCCCGAGATCCCCGTCGACATCTACGAGCTCGGCCTCATCTACAAGATCGAGATCGACGATTCGAAGTTCGTCGCCATCGACATGACCCTGACGGCGCCGGGCTGCCCGGTGGCCGGCGAGATGCCGGGCTGGGTCGAGACGGCGGCCTCGGCCGTGCCGGGCGTCGCCGGCGCTCGGGTCAACATGGTCTTCGATCCGCCGTGGGACCAGAGCCGCATGTCGGACGAGGCTCGCGTCGCCCTCGACATGTGGTGAGGCCGCAGATCGCTTGAAATCGTGCCCGTCCCGTCCTTCCCTGTGGAGATCGCAGCGAAAGGGCGGGACCAGACATGGCGGGATACGAGGACGACGCCTACGGATCGTACGGCTATGGCGGGTACGGGTCGTATTACGCTTATCGATATCCGAACAACTACCTCGATGCCAGCGCCGGCCTGGATGGGCCGGGAAGCCACTACTATCTGTCCGTCTCGGCCAACGGCGCCGTCTACACGAGTTCGGCCTACGAGAGCTATGACGGCGGCGTGTTCCAGCAGAACACGATATCGAACTCCCGGTTCACCGACGTCGAGACGACGTACAAGTACAGCAACGGAGGTTACAGCTATTTCCATAGTTCGAGCGCGTCATCGCCGACGAACCCCGCGGCCGCGAGCTATGGGTATGGCTACGCTCCGAGCATACCGGGCCACTACGAGGCCTATCGCTACTCGTCCATGACGTCGACGAGCTATCGATCCGGCGCCATCACGGCGCTCGACGACCGCTTCTTCACCTACACGTCCTTCACCGACGGGAGCGCGGTCGGCTCCTACAGCGAAACGACCCAGGACCAGAGCGGCGGACGGACCGTGCCCGGATCGGTGATGACCTATCAGGTCGCGGGCTACGACTACGGGGGCGGCTACACGGTCTATCTCCACCGCTGAGGCCGGGGAGCCCGGCCCTCAGCAGGCTTCGGCGAGGTCCGCGGCATCGGCCGCGGCCAGCCACCCCTCCAGGTCCCGCTCGGCCCGCAGGCTCATCGCCCGCTTGTTGGCCTTGGCCTTCTCCGGCCCGCGCAGCTTCTTGCCCGTCTCCGAGCGCGGGGCCTCGCCGAGCGGCGGGAACAGGCCGAAGTTGACGTTCATGGGCTGGAACGACGAGGGGCCGGCGTCGATCGTCTCGATGTGGCCGCCGGTGATGTGGTTGATCAGCGCGCCGATCGCGGTCGTGGCCGGCGGCATCGCAGGCTCCTCGCCGCGCCGCTCGGCCGCCGCCATGCGGCCCGCCATCAGGCCAACCGCGGCGCTCTCGACGTAGCCCTCGCATCCGGTGATCTGCCCGGCGAAGCGCAGCCGCGGCATGGCTTTGAGCCGAAGCCGGCCGTCGAGCAGCCGCGGCGAGTTGATGAATGTGTTGCGGTGCAGCCCGCCGAGCCGCGCGAACTCGGCCTTCTCCAGGCCGGGGATGGTGCGGAACACCTCGACCTGCGCGCCGTGCTTCAGCTTCGTCTGGAAGCCGACCATGTTGTAGAGCGTGCCGAGCGCGTTGTCCTGGCGGAGCTGGACGATGCCGTAGGGCTTCACGGTCGGGTCGCGCGGGTTGGTGAGCCCCACGGGCTTCATCGGCCCGTGGCGCAGCGTTTCGCGCCCGCGCTCGGCCATGACCTCGATGGGCAGACAGCCGTTGAAGTAGGGCGTGCCCTCCCATTCCTTGAAGGACGTCGTCTCGCGGCTCAGCAGCGCGTCGACGAAGGCCTGATACTGGTCGCGGTCGAGCGGGCAGTTGATGTAGTCGAGCCCGTTGCCGCCCGGCCCGACCTTGTCGTAGCGCGACTGGTACCAGGCCTTGTCGAAGTCGATCGAGTCCTTGTGGACGATGGGCGCGATGGCGTCGAAGAAGGCGAGGTGCTCCTCGCCGCCGACGCCGGCGATGGCCTGGGCGAGCCCCGGCGAGGTGAGCGGGCCGGTCGCCACGATCACGCTGCTCCAGTCCTCGGGCGGCAGGCCGTCCACCGCCTCGCGGCGGACCTCGATCAGCGGCTCCTCCTGGATCGCGCGCGTAACCGCGGCCGAGAAGCCGTCGCGGTCGACCGCCAGCGCGCCCCCGGCCGGCACCTGATGCCGGTCCGCGCAGTGCATGATGAGCGAGCCGAGCCGCCGCATCTCGCGGTGGATCACGCCCACCGCGTTGCCGAGCGCGTCGTCCGAGCGGAAGGAGTTGGAGCAGACGAGCTCGGCGAGGTCGGTGGTCTTGTGCGCGTCGGTGGGCCGGACGGGGCGCATCTCGTGCAGCACGACGGGGAGGCCGGCGCGGGCGATCTGCCACGCCGCCTCGGAGCCGGCGAGGCCGCCGCCGATGACGTGGATGGGTTCGGGCTGTGTGGTCGACATGCCGAAACCTACGGGACCGGCGCGGCACGGGCAAGGCGGACGGTCCCGCCGCTCCATCCCAGCGCGGGCGGGGATGAGCGGACCGGAACGAAGACGCCCGCCGGAGCGGGGGCTCGCGGCGGGCGGGAACGATGGGCGTCGGGTGCGAGGCTCAGGCCTCGTCGGTGCTCTGGCGGACCAGGGCGGCGATGTCGGCCCGGCCGATGCCGAGGTCGTTCAGCTCGCGGTCGGACAGGCGGGACAGCTCGCGCACGGAGTCGCGGTAGCGGCGCCAGGCGGCGATCTTCAGGGTCAGGGACTTCAGCATGGAGTTTCTCCGTTCTTGGTGAGCCTCCGGCGGCCGCGGAAGCGCGGCGCGGGGGCGTCGGGGTCATGCCCACCCACACACAACGGCGGGCATGTCGCGTCCCCGAGCCGGGACGGCTCGGGACGGGATCTCGGGCTCAGGCCGCCAGCGAGGTCGGCGCGTGGGCGGCCCAGGCCGGGCCGATGTGGGCGTCGTCGTTGGCCGCGGGCACGAAGGCCGGCTCGATCTCGTGGAACGTGCCGTCGGCCACGAAGGGGATGTCGCCGCGGCCGATGCCGAGGTCGGCCAGCTCGCGGTCGTTCAGCAGGGACAGCTCGCGGATCGTCTCGCGGCGCAGGCGCCAGGCGGCGTAGCGGGTCATGATGGATGCGATCATGGGGGGCTCCATTCGTTGTCGCCCCGAGGGCCGGCGGATCCGGCGATGGAGCGATGGTCCGCGTGCCCGCCCACACACAATGGCGGCCACGGTGTTCGCCGGCTCCGGGCCGGCACCTCCGCCACGGCGTCGTGGCGGCGGAGGGGTCAGGCCGCGACCGACCGGCGGGCGTGAGTGCCCCAGGACGGGGCCATGGTGCCGACCGGCTCGCGGGCGGAACGCGCGACGGTGCCCTCGGGGGCCGGCGCCCGCGACATCTCCTCGACGACGCCGCGGATGTCGGAGCGGCACAGGCCGAGGTCGGCCAGCTCGCGATCGGACAGGCGGGACAGCTCGCGGATGGCCTCGCGCTCGCGGCGCCAGGAAGCGATGAAGTTCAGCATCGAAAGGTTCCTTGTTGTTCGCGGCACGAGGCGCGTCGCCCCGTCCCGCTCGACCTTTGATGCAGTGCAATATACGCAGATTCGCCGATGCGAGAAGCCAGACTCGCAACCGTCTGATATGCGCAAGATGCGGGGCTTCGTTCACGTCCAGGTAGGGATTGAGGCGAAAATCGCGTCACACAAGCGACAAAGACGGCATTTAGCCCTCCTGCAGCGCTCCGCTCATGTGAAATTTGCATGACAGGATGGGGGCGACCGGCGGGGTGGAACCGCTTGCGACCGGGATCGTCCGGCGGCGGCGGAGCGCGTGGCGGCCGACCGGGACATCCATATGGTGCGTTGCAAAAACGCGATGGGCCGGAGCAAGCTCCTGGCCAGCCATCGCGGCCGCGGCGAGGCGGCCTTGATCGCGGCTCCTCGGCCGACGCTCCGCTTCCCGGCGCAGTCTGACGGCTTCGGTCGCTCGGCCGTGCTCGCGACGGCGGGCGGGGGGCTCGCGATCCGGGCCGCCCCCGCTATTCCGCGGCGGCCTGCAGCGGGCGGCGCGCCAGCACGTCGCGCAGGAAGCGCCCGGTGTGGCTGGCCGGGTTGCGGGCGACCTCCTCGGGCGAGCCTGTCGCCACGATGCGGCCGCCGCCGTCGCCGCCCTCGGGGCCGAGGTCGACGATGTGGTCGGCCGTCTTGATGACCTCGAGGTTGTGCTCGATCACTACCACCGTGTTGCCCTGGTCGACCAGCTCCTGCAGCACCTCGAGGAGCTTGCGCACGTCCTCGAAGTGCAGGCCCGTGGTGGGCTCGTCGAGGATGTAGAGCGTGCGGCCCGTGGAGCGGCGCGACAGCTCCTTGGACAGCTTCACGCGCTGCGCCTCGCCGCCCGACAGGGTGTTGGCCTGCTGCCCGACCTTGACGTAGCCGAGGCCGACGCGCGCCAGCGTCTTCATCTTGTCGCGGATCGAGGGCACGGCCTTGAACAGGTCGGCCGCCTCCTCGACCGTCATGTCGAGCACGTCGGCGATGGAGTGGTCGCGGTACTTCACGTCGAGCGTCTCGCGACCGTAGCGCTTGCCCTTGCACACGTCGCAGGTGACGTAGACGTCGGGCAGGAAGTGCATCTCGATCTTGATGACGCCGTCGCCCTGGCAGGCCTCGCAGCGCCCGCCCTTGACGTTGAACGAGAAGCGCCCCGGCCCGTAGCCGCGCGCCTTCGATTCCGGCAGGCCGGCGAACCAGTCGCGGATGGGCGTGAAGGCGCCCGTGTAGGTGGCGGGGTTCGAGCGCGGCGTGCGGCCGATCGGCGACTGGTCGATGTCGATGACCTTGTCGAGGAATTCCAGGCCCTCCACGGCGTCGTGCGGCGCGGGGTGCTCGGCGCCGCCGCCGAGTCTGCGCGCCGCCGCCGCGAAGAGGGTGTCGATCACCAGGGTCGACTTGCCGCCGCCCGACACGCCCGTGATGCACGAGAAGGTGCCGAGCGGCACCTCCATGGTGACGTTCTTGAGGTTGTTGCCCCGCGCGTTGACGACCTTGAGGGACTGGCCCTCCTTGGCGGCGCGGCGCCGGCGCGGCACGCCGACGGTCTTGCGGCCGGCGAGGTAGTCGCCGGTCAGCGAGGCGGGGTTGGACATGATCTCGCGCGGCGTGCCGGCTGCCACGATGTGGCCGCCGTGCACGCCCGCACCGGGGCCCACGTCGACCACGTAGTCGGCGCTGAGGATCGCGTCCTCGTCGTGCTCGACCACGATCACGCTGTTGCCGAGGCTTTTCAGGCGCTGCAGCGTGCCGAGCAGCCGCTCGTTGTCGCGCTGGTGGAGGCCGATCGAGGGCTCGTCGAGCACGTAGAGCACGCCGGTGAGGCCCGAGCCGATCTGGCTGGCTAGGCGGATGCGCTGGCTTTCGCCGCCCGACAGCGTGCCGGCGCCGCGGCCGAGCGTGAGGTAGTCGAGCCCGACGTCGATCAGGAAGCGCAGCCGGTCGCGGATCTCTTTGAGGATCCGCACCGCGATCTCGTTGCGCTTGTCGTCGAGCTGCGCCGGCAGGGCGTCGAACCAGGCGATCGCCTTGCGGATCGAAAGCTCAGCGGCCGACGAGATCGTCCTGTCCGCGATCCGCACCGCCAGCGCCTCGGGCTTGAGGCGCGCGCCCGCGCAGGTGGGGCAGGGCACCGCGCCCATGTAGCGGCCGATCTCCTCGCGGATGAACTCCGAGTCGGTCTCCTTGAAGCGCCGGTCGAGGCTGCGCACCACGCCCTCGAAGGGCTTCGACACCCCGTAGGCGCGCGAGCCGTCGTCGTACTGGAAGCGGATCACCTCCTCGCCCGAGCCGAACAGCACGGCGTCGCGGAAGCTCTGGGGCAGGGCGTTCCACTTGGTGTCGAGCTTGACCTTGTAGTGGCGTGCCAGCGCGTCGAGCGTCTGCGCGTAATAGGGCGAGGACGACTTCGACCAGGGCGAAATGGCGCCGCGCTTCAGGCTCAGCGTCGGGTCCGGCACGACCCGCTCGGCGGCGACCTGCATCTGCGAGCCGAGCCCGGCGCAGACCGGGCAGGCGCCGAACGGGTTGTTGAAGGAGAACAGCCGCGGCTCGATCTCGGGGATGGTGAAGCCCGACACCGGGCAGGCGAACTTCGACGAGAAGACCACCTCCTTCGGCGAGCCCTCCGGCGGCTCGTCGGCGAACTCGACGACCGAGATGCCGTCGGCCAGCTCCAGCGCGGTCTCGAAGGACTCGGCGAGGCGCGTCGCCATGTCGGGGCGCACCGCGATGCGGTCCACCACGACGCCGATGTCGTGCTTGAACTTCTTGTCGAGCGTCGGCGCCTCGTCGAGCGGGTAGAACTCGCCGTCGACCTTCAGGCGCTGGAATCCCTTGCGCTGGAATTCGGCGATCTCCTTGCGGTACTCGCCCTTGCGGCCGCGCACCACGGGCGCGATCAGGTAGAGGCGCGTGTTCGGCGGCAGGGCCAGCACGCGGTCCACCATCTGGCTGACAGTCTGGCTCTCGATCGGCAGGCCCGTCGCGGGCGAATAGGGGATGCCGATGCGCGCCCACAGGAGGCGCATGTAGTCGTAGATCTCGGTGACGGTGCCGACCGTGGAGCGCGGGTTCTTCGAGGTCGTCTTCTGCTCGATCGAGATGGCGGGCGACAGGCCGTCGATCTGGTCGACGTCGGGCTTGCCCATCATCTCCAGGAACTGGCGCGCGTAGGCGGACAGCGATTCCACGTAGCGGCGCTGTCCTTCCGCGTAGATGGTGTCGAAGGCCAAAGATGATTTGCCCGAGCCCGACAGGCCGGTGAAGACCACCAGCTTGTCGCGCGGGATGGTGAGGTCGACGTTCTTGAGGTTGTGCTCGCGCGCGCCCCGCACCACGATGCTGTCGCGGTCGGGCAGGCGGGGCGGCTCGGCGTCGAACAGCTTCTCCAGCGCGGCGTCGCTCATCTCCGCGGGCGCGGCCGGCCCGGGGGCCGCCTCCGCGGCCGCGCCCTTGATGGCCCTGACCTTGCGGACGATGCGCGGGGCAGGGGTTTCGGCGGCTTCGGGCGCCTCTGCGGCCGCTTCGGCCTTGCGGGTGCGGGAGCGGGGCTGTTGCGCCATGGAGGGACGGGTTCCAGGATGAGGACGGCCGGCCGCGGAACCGGTTTCGCCTCCATATAGGGGTGCCATGCCGTATCGGCACCGCCGCCGTTTCGCGCTTACCACGGATGTGCTAGGGAACATAGAGGGAACGGGTCGGCGGAGTTTGGTAACCGCCGCCTTGTAGGAACGGGTCAAGGTCGGGTCCGGCGCCGCGTCGCGCGCCGAGGGCCCACACTCATCGAGGTCCCGAGGAGGGCACCATGTCGGGCAGCGTCAACAAGGTCATTCTGGTCGGAAACCTGGGCAAGGATCCCGAGGTGCGCCGCATGCAGTCGGGCGACGCGGTGGTGAACCTGCGCCTCGCCACCACGGAATCCTGGCGCGACAAGGCGTCCGGCGAGCGCAAGGAGAAGACGGAGTGGCACTCCGTCGTGATCTTCAACGAGAACCTCGCCAAGGTGGCCGAGCAGTACCTGAAGAAGGGCTCGAAGGTCTACGTCGAGGGCCAGCTCCAGACCCGCAAGTACAACGACAAGGACGGCAACGAGCGCTACAGCACCGAGGTGGTGCTGCAGCGCTTCCGCGGCGAGCTGACCATGCTGGAAGGCCGCAACAGCGGCGGCGGCGGCTTCGCGGGCGACGACGACCGCGGCTCCTTCGACCGCGGCGGCGACCGGGGCGGCGACCGCCCGTCCTTCGGCCGCTCCTCGCCGATGGACCGCGGCGGCAACTCCGGCGGCGGCGGCCGCGGCGGCTCCATGTCGGACGCGATCGACGACGACATCCCGTTCTGATGACGGGTTTCCTTCTCCCGTGGAACGGGAGAAGGATCGCGCACGCCGTCCTGAGCTAGACTGTCCTGATGACCGACCTTTCCGCCGACCTCGCCCGCACCCGCGCCGACTACGAGAGCTTCAAGGCCCGCGGCCTCAAGCTCGACATGACGCGGGGCAAACCCTCGCCCGAACAGCTGTCGCTGTCGGACGCCATGCTGCTGCCGCAGGGCAACCGCGACACCACCACGGCGGCCGGCGAGGACGCGCGCAACTACGGCGGGGACCTGCGCGGCCTGCCAGAGGTCCGCGCCCTGTTCGGCGAGGCGCTCGGCCTGACGGCGGACGCCATCGTGCTCGGCAACAACTCGTCCCTCGCCCTGATGCACGACTGCATCGTGTGGGCGCTGCTCAAGGGCGTGCCGGGCGGTGAGCGGCCCTGGTCCAGGGAGGCCTCGCCGGCCTTCATCTGCCCCGTGCCGGGCTACGACCGCCACTTCGGCCTGACCGAGGAGTTCGGCTTCCGCCTGCTGCCGGTGCCGCTCACGGGGCAGGGCCCCGACATGGACGCGGTCGAGGCGCTCGCCGCCGACCCGTCCGTGAAGGGCATGTGGTGCGTGCCGCGCTACTCGAACCCGACCGGCGAAACCTACGCCGACGAGACCGTGCGCCGCCTCGCCGCGATGAAGACGGGCGCGCCGGACTTCCGCCTGTTCTGGGACGACGCCTACGCGGTCCACCACCTGACCGAGCGCCGCACGCCGCTGGCCTCGATCCTCGACCTCGCCCGCGAGGCCGGCCACCCGGACCGCGCCTTCTGCTTCGCCTCGACCTCCAAGGTCACGCTGGCCGGCGCCGGCGTCGCGCTCTTCGCCTCATCGCCCGCCAACGTGTCCTGGTTCCTGGCGCGGGCCGGGCGCCGCACCATCGGCTCCGACAAGCTGAACCAGCTCCGCCACCTGCGCTTCCTGCGCGACGCCGAAGGGCTGCACGCCCACATGGTCCGGCACCGCGATCTGATCGGCCCGAAGTTCGACGCCGTGCTCCGCGCGCTGGAGCGGCGGCTCGGCGGCACCGGTCTCGCGCGCTGGTCGCGGCCCGAGGGCGGCTACTTCATCAGCGTCGACGCCGTGCCGGGCACAGCCTCCCGCGTCGTGGCGCTCGCCAAGGCGGCCGGCCTGGCGCTGACCCCCGCGGGCGCGACCTGGCCCGGCGGGCGCGACCCGGAGGACGCCAACCTGCGCCTCGCCCCCACCTTCCCCAAGCTCGGCGACGTCGAGGCCGCGGCCGAGGGCATCGCCATCTGCATCGCGCTCGCGGGGCTCGAGAAGCGCGCCGAGGACACCGCCGCGGCCTGAGGCGGACAGCGTCCTTCCGCCTGTAAAACCTCGCGGATCGTCCTCTCGACACCCATATAGAACCGAGATCAGAACCGCCGGCGCGCCAGCGCCGGGCCGTCCGCGAAGGGATGCCACTTGGCCGACACCGACGACAGAATCGAAGATCCGAACGGCATCCGGCCCGTCTCCATCGCGGACGAGATGAAGCGCTCCTACCTCGATTACGCCATGAGCGTGATCGTGTCGCGCGCGCTGCCCGACGTGCGCGACGGCTTCAAGCCGGTGCACCGGCGCATCCTGTTCTCCATGCAGGAGAACAACCACCTGCCGGACCGCGCCTACGTCAAGTCGGCCCGCATCGTCGGCGACGTGATGGGCAAGTACCATCCGCACGGCGACACCGCGATCTACGACGCGCTGGTCCGCATGGCGCAGTCCTTCTCGATGCGCCTGCCGTTGATCGACGGCCAGGGCAACTTCGGCTCGGTCGACGGCGACCCGCCGGCGGCCATGCGCTACACCGAGTCGCGCCTCGCGCCGCCCTCGCTGGCCCTGATCCAGGACATCGACGAGAACACCGTCGACTTCCAGGACAACTACGACGGCAAGGAGAAGGAGCCGGTCGTGTTGCCGGCCCGCTACCCGAACCTGCTCGTCAACGGCGCGGGCGGCATCGCGGTCGGCATGGCGACCAACATCCCGCCCCACAACCTCGGCGAGGTGATCGACGCGACCCTGGCCCTGATGGACCGGCCCGAGATCGAGCTTGAGGAGCTGATGGGGATCGTGCCGGGGCCGGACTTCCCCACCGGCGGCACGATCCTCGGCCGCGCCGGCGTCCGCCAGGCCTACACCACGGGCCGCGGCTCCATCGTCATGCGGGCCCGCATCACGACCGAGGAGATCCGCCGCGACCGCACGGCGCTGATCGTCCAGGAGATCCCCTACCAGGTCAACAAGACGACCCTGCAGGAGAAGATCGCCGAGGCGGTGCGCGACAAGCGCATCGAGGGCATCTCCGAGATGCGCGACGAGTCCGACCGCGACGGCATGCGGATCGTGATCGAGCTGAAGCGCGACGCCGTGCCGGACGTGGTGCTGAACCAGCTCTACCGCTTCAGCCAGCTCCAGTCCTCCTTCGGCGCCAACATGATCGCGCTGAACGGCGGCCGGCCGGAGATGCTGAACCTCAAGGACTTCCTCGTCGCCTTCGTGGACTTCCGCGAGGAGGTGGTGACGCGGCGCACGAAGTTCAGGCTCGCCAAGGCCCGCGCGGCGGCGCACGTGCAGGTCGGCCTCGCCATCGCGGTCGCCAACATCGACGAGGTGATCCGCCTGATCCGCACCTCGCCCGACACCGGCACGGCACGCGAGGCCCTGATGGGCCGCGACTGGCCGGCGCTCGACATGGCGCCGCTGATCGCCCTCATCGCCGACCCGCACCACACGCTGAAGGAGGACGGCACCTACCGCCTCTCCGAGGCGCAGGCCCGCGCCATCCTGGAGCTCAGGCTCGCCCGCCTCACCGCCCTCGGCCGCGACGAGATCGCGGAAGCCCTGAACAAGCTCGCCGCCGAGATCGCCGACCTGCTCGACATCCTGGGCTCGCGCACGCGCATCTTCGACATCGTCCGCGGCGAGCTCGAGGCCATCAAGCTCGCCCACGCGACGCCGCGCATGACCGAGATCCTCGACAGCGCCGCCGACATGGAGGACGAGGACCTCATCGCCCGCGAGGACATGGCGATCACGGTCAGCCACGCCGGCTACGTGAAGCGGGTGCCGCTCTCGACCTACCGGGCGCAGCGCCGCGGCGGCAAGGGCCGCTCGGCCATGCAGACGCGCGACGAGGACTTCGTCGCCCGCATCTTCGTGGCCAACACGCACCAGCCCGTGCTGTTCTTCTCGTCGCTCGGCCAGGCCTACAAGATGAAGGTGTGGCGCCTGCCGCTCGCCGCCCCGCAGGCGCGCGGCAAGGCCTTCGTCAACCTGCTGCCGCTGGAGCAGGGGGAGCGCATCACCACCATCATGCCGCTGCCCGAGGACGAGGGCGACTGGGCCAAGCTCGACGTGGTCTTCGCGACCACGCGCGGCACGGTCCGGCGCAACAAGCTGTCGGACTTCGCCCAGGTGAACCGCTCGGGCAAGATCGCCATGAAGCTCGACGAGGGCGAGTCCATCGTCGACGTGCAGATCTGCTCGGAGGACGACGACATTCTGCTCACCACGGCGGGCGGGCAGTGCATCCGCTTCGCGGTCAACGACGTGCGCGTGTTCAAGGGCCGCGACTCGATGGGTGTGCGCGGCATCACGCTCGCCAAGGACGACGGCGTGATCTCGCTCGCCGTGCTGCGCCACACCGACGCCGATTCCGGCGAGCGCATCGCTTTCCTCAAGATGCGCCGCGCCGTCGAGGGCGAGACGGGCGAGGACGACATCGAGAAGGAGGTCGTGGGCGCGGAGGGCGCCGTGCCGGACGCGCCCGCCACGCTGTCGCAGGAGCGCTACGCCGAGCTGTCGGCACGCGAGCAGGTGATCCTCACCATCTCCGAGCGGGGCTTCGGCAAGCGGACCTCGTCCTACGAGTACCGGCTCACCGGGCGCGGCGGCAAGGGCATCGGCGCCATGGCGGTGAACGCCCGCAACGGCAAGCTCGTGGCCTCCTTCCCGGTCGAGCACAGCGACGGGATCATGCTGGTCACGGACGGCGGCCAGCTCATCCGCTGCCCGGTCGAGGGCATCCGCGTCGCGGGCCGCAACACGCAGGGCGTGATCGTGTTCAACACGGCGGCGGGCGAGAGGGTGGTGTCCGTGGACCGCATCGCCGAGGTGGGGGCGGAGAACGGCGAGGCCGGCCTGCCGGACGCGGACGGCGAGGCGTGACGATGCGGACGGCCCTCTACACGGGGTCGTTCGACCCGTTGACCAACGGCCACCTCGACGTGATCCGGGCCGCGGCCCGGATCTGCGACGTGCTGGTGGTGGCGGTCGGCCGCCACGCCACCAAGCAGCCGATGCTGAGCCACGACGCCCGCGTCGCCCTGATCCGCGACGAGGCCGGGCCCGTCGTGGCCGCGGCCGGGGCCGTGCTGCGCGTCGAGAGCTTCTCGGGCCTCGCCGTCGTGGCGGCGCGCGACGTCGGCGCCACGGTCATCGTGCGCGGCCTGCGCGGCGCGACCGACCTCGACGACGAGATGAGCATGGCGGGCATGAACGCCGCCATGGCGCCCGACCTGCAGACCGTGTTCGTGCCGGCGGCGCCGGGCTCGCGCGCCGTCACCGCCACCCTGGTCCGGCAGATCGCCGCCATGGGCGGCGACGTGTCGGTTTTCGTGCCGCCGGGCGTGGCGGCGGCGCTGAGGGCGGCGCGGGAGCGGGGGTAGGGCCTGGTGCCCTCGCGTCGTCCGGTCTGCCGCGAGGGTCGCCCCTGGACGTCACGGGATGGCGGGCGAGATCCATGTGGCCAGTTCGGCGTCGGAGGCTTTCGACACGGGGCGACCGGCCGGGACGGACACCCTCAGCCCGAGATAGAAGGGACGCCGATGATCCGCTTCGGCCACGCCGGGCGCGACCATAGGCCGGTCGGCGGGGTCGAAACCGGCGAAGAACAGCCGCCAAGCCCCATGCGGGCCACGCGTCATGGAAGCGACGCCGGGGCTCACCACGCGCTCGCCCGTGTATCCGGGCCAGGTCGGGAATTGCGACTGCACCAGGTAGCGGACCTCCCGCGCGCCCGCCTGCCCCCACACACCTTGGACGTCCGCCTCGAGCACCTTGCGATAGCGCCCGCCCGAGGGCGGGAGGAGCGCGTCGGACCAGGCTACCCCGGCCTTGTAGCCGACCTGCTGACAGGCACCGGTCGAATAAAGCAATGCGTATTTGTCGGCGATCCTGACGAGGTAAGGAGCCTCGACCAGCTTCGCCGCTGTGGTCCCGTAATCCTCGGACAGCAGGGGGCCGAAGCGGTCCCCCGTGGTCAGCAGCGTCGTGGGTTCGACCGCCGCCGATCGCGTCGGTGTCAGCATCGGCTGGATCACGATGCCGTTGCGCAGGGCAGGCTTGGGAGCGAAGTTCCTGACATAGAGCAGGTAGAGCTGCCCGCCGTCGAGAAAGTATTTGCCGTCGTAATTGCCCTCGGCCGGATCGGAGAACGACCCCGACAGCACCGCGTCAGCCGCCCAGGCGATGGGCGTCGCGCCCGGCGCCGGAGCGCTCGCCGCATGCGCGTGCACCAGCACGGTCCAATGGTCGGGATGGGCGGCATTCTTGACGCCGATCGCCAGCACGGCGTGCCAAGTGCCGGCGTCGTCCTGGAAGGCGTCGACGTTCTGGAAGTTGGTCACCGTCGCCATGGCGGCCGTGATCTGGGCGCCGAGGCTCCCGACGCCGACCGTGAGCGGCGTCGAGGTGAAGCACCCTGGAGACAGCGGATAGGTGCAGGCCAGCACCGCTTTGGTGGTCCCCGTGAACACCTGCCGCCCGTCGCCGGCCGCGAAGCGGACGGGATAGGGGTCGGAGAAATATCCGGAGCCGTCGGCGCCGACCGTCGTCATCGGCCTGATCGGTAGGCCGCGAGGCTCGCTCGGTCCGTCCGCGGCCTCGCCCCCGTCGGCCGCTCTCGCGATCGTCAGGCCTGCCGACATCAAGCCCGCGGCGACGACGATGGGGCACCAGGCCGCCATCCCCACTCGGACGATCGACGATCCACGCATGAAGCTCCTCCGGACGACAGCCGTCGATGGGAGGACATCCGGCGAAGGCATCGATACCGTCGATCGGCGTCGTCCCCGCGCTCCCGTCGGGCGCGCGGGGAAAAGCTCGGCGTTTCCCGTCCGCGGCCCCCGGCCTGAAGATCCCATCTTCGACCCAGGGGCGCAAGAGACCGTCTGTCGCGGCTTCCGCTCACTTCCCGCGCGAGCTTCGAGCGGGGTCCCGCCGATGATCGGAGCCCGACGGCGCCCGGAGGGTCGAAGGTCGGCATCACACGCCTCTCAGCCGGCGCTGCGCGTCGGCCACGACCTCCTCGGCGCGCTTCCGCGGCCGCGCGAGCGAGCGCCCGTCCTCCAGGCGCCCGCGCGTCTCCGCCTCCGGACGCCGCGCCACTCGCGCCGCCGCATGCGTCATGGCGGCGACGAGGCGGGCCGCCGTGCGGCGCGGCATGCCCTCGACCAGCGCCGTGAGGGTCCGCACCGCCATCACCGAATGGCCGATCGCCGGCCCGCTCAGGATGAACACCCGCGCGGCCAGCTCCGGTGAGGCCCCCACGGCGGCCAGCGCCAGCGCCAGCGGCTCGCCCTTGGGGTCGTCAATCAGGCGCCACACGTCGTCGAGCCGGATGTTCAGCGCGGTCGCCAGCGCCGTGTCGAACCCGTCCCGGTCCGGCGCCATCACGGCCCGCTCGATCCGCTCCAGCGCGGCCGTCTCCTCGGGCGTGAGCCGCGTTCGGCCCATGTCGGGCCCGAGGTCGTCGCGCCGCGCCGCCAGGATGATGGCGGCGCGGTCCGCGCTGTCGGCGAACAGGAACAGCGGCGCGCGCTCGGAGGCCGGCGCGTCCCGCTTCAGCAGCGCGCTGCCGAGGGCCGCGTCGTCGCGGGCCCGGCGCACGAGATAGCGGAACACGTCGATCCCCACCGGCGCGGCCATGTTCTCCGCCACGGCGAGCAGCACCTCGCGCTCGGGACGCTCGACGAGGCTCGACACCACGTCCGGCGACAGGTCCGGCCGCGAGGCCACGGCCAGGGCCAGGGCGGGCCTGCCCCAGCCGGCGGCGTGCAGCATCGCGCCTCCGCCGACCGCCGCCCGCGCCAGCATGGGGGCCGCGGTCGCGTCGTCCCCGCCGAGGAAGCGGTCGACGAGGCTGCGCGGCGTCGCGGGATGGCCGGCGAGCTTGTCGGCCACGGCGGACCGGACCTCGGCGTCCGCGTCGTCGAGCAGGCGGCCGATCATGTCCTCGAACTGGGCGAGGTCGCCGGGCGCGTGATGGAGGCGACGGACGAACATGTCCACGAGCACCCGCAGCAGGACGGGGCGGATGTCGACGTTCGGCGTGCGGCCGAGCCGGACCAGGCGCTCCAGCGATCCCCGAAGGTCGTCGTGGTCCATACGCGATGTCCCTGAATCGAATATTGATGCGCTGTTCCGGTTTTACGGCCCGATCGTTGATGCCGTGTTAACCTTCGGCCGTCCTTATCGGCGGTAGAGGCAGGGCACGCCGGGCCCGTCCCAGTCGCGCGGATTCGCGGACGGGAGACCGGCGTTCTCGACGTTTCACGCTGGAGCCCATCGCCTTTTGTCGGCGCGGCTCCAGGGCGCGCCTCGGCCATCGTGACCGAATCGACCTCGTCGAGGACAGCCGCATGCAGAACGTCGTCAGCCTCCTGCCAGACCGTCCCCGGCCCCAGCGCGCCCTCGGCGTGCCGCGCGACGGCGCCCGCATCCTGTTCTTCACCGGCGTGCGCTACTGCCGCGAGGACGCCGATGAGCCGGCGCGGCTCGAAGCGCCGGACCACCGCCGCGCGGTCCCGTCAGGACGGTCGTTCGACGCGGCAGCTCACGGCTGACAGGGCGCGCCGCGCCTCGGCGTCGCCGCCGACGCGCGGGAGCACGTCGACCCTGACGAAGCCCCGCGGCTCCGGCGCGACCACGCGGACGTCCCGCACCGGCGCGTCAGCGGCGTCCCGGTCCTTCGCGGCCTCGAGCTGGCGCGCGGTCATCACGACGATGTCGAGCCTGTCGTCGATCCGGGACCGGTCGTTGAGGCCGTAGAAGGCCACGCCGGAGCGCGAATGCAGCGTCATCGCCGTGAAGGCCTCGCCGTCGACCGGGGCCACGACCCGCAGCGGGCCGCGGTCGAGGTCGTAGCGGCACACCGCGCTCGCCACGGACGGATCGCCGCCCGGCAGGACCGCGCCCGGCGAGCCGGCGCGCGGCAGCACCGACACGCCGTTCTCGGGCGTGGCGGCCGCGAGCCGGGCGAAGGCGTCGTCCGGCGCGACCCGCGGCAGGATCAGCAGCGACGCCACGTGGACGATGCCCGCGGCGAACACGATGGCCAGGAGCGTGAGGGCGGCGACGATCCCGCGCTGGCTCACGATTTCGTCCCCCCGCAGCCCTGGCGGACGATGCTGGGGAGGGCCGCGTCCGCCACCTCCCCCGCATTGCCGGCCAGGGACGTGTCGTAGAGGCGCAGCGTCAGGGTCAGCGGGCCCTCGCCCGACAGCATCAGCCAGTTCCCCGGCCGCGCCTCGGGGCCGACCTCGACGGCGACCCGGCCCGCCTCGTCGCGGACGACGCCCGAAGACGTGAAGGCCGTGCGCCGCGCCGGGTCGCCCAGCGCGCGTCCGGCCGGGTCGGTCGCCGTCAGCGTCCAGAAGCGCGCGGGCGGGACGTCGCCGGCCAGGCGGTAGGTGCAGGTCCGTAGGAGGCGGTAGCCCGTGTCGTCCGTCGTGGCCGTGAAGCTCAGGCCCTCGCTGGCCGCCAGGGGGACGGCGCCGGTCCGGGCGAGTTCGGCCCGGGCGTATGGGTCGATCGCCGTGGTGCCGACCTTGGGCCGCGTCACCCAGGGGCCGATCGCGACCGCGCCGGGGTCCCAGCCGCGGCCGACCACGACCGCGGTGGCGGCGAGGCCGAGCGCGAGGCCGACGCACAGGATGCCCAGCGCGCCGGCGCCGGGCAGGACGGGCGAGCGCGCCCGTTCGCCGAGGCCGTCCGTCGCCCGCCGGGGCAGGGCGGGGGCGCGGCCGTGGGGCGATACCGCCGTCACGGGATGCGGGGCGCCGCGGCGTCCCGGGCCTCGGACGCGAAGGCCTCGTCGCCGGCCAGCCGCGGTCGCCCGGCGTCGGACACCAGCGACGCGATGGCGCCGAGCGCCGCCGCGGCGCGCGGCGACAGCGTGGAGCGGTCGTTGCCGGCCGGCCGCGTGTTGCCGGCCAGGGGCGCCGCCGCCGCGACCGCCACGGCCTGACCCGACGGGCCGAGGCCGAAGGGCGGGCGCGCCTCGGTGCCGGCCTGGGCGAATTCCATGATGTCGTGCCAGGTCTGGGCCGGCAGCGTGCCGCCCGTCACCTTGTCCATGGGCGAATAGTCGTCGTTGCCGAACCAGACCACCGCCACGTAGTTGCCCGTGAAGCCGCAGAACCAGGCGTTGCGGTACTCGTTCGTGGTCCCGGTCTTGCCGACCGCGACGGCGTCGTCGAGGCGGGCGGCCCGCCCCGTCCCGTCCGTCACCACCCGGGCCAGCATGGTGTTCAGCATCGCGACGTCGGCCGCGGGGGCCACCTGACGGGGCTGCGGCCCGTCGCGGTCGTGGCGGTACACGAGGTCGCCGTGGCCGTCCTTGATGTCCACGGCCGCGAAGGGCTGCACGCGCTTGCCGCCGTTGGCGAAGCCCGCATAGGCGGTCGCCATGTCGATGGCCGTGACCTCGCGGGCGCCGATGGGCAGCGACACCGTGTCTTCGAGCGGCGTGGTGATGCCGAGCGCGTGCGCCAGGGCGACGATCTTGGCGCGGCCCGCGCGGGGCGAGCCGTTGCCGACGGCGATCGACAGCTTGATCGCCACGGTGTTGAGCGAGTGGGCCAGGGCGGCCCACAGCGGCAGCGTGCCCATCTGCTCGCCCTCGAAGTTGCGCACGCAATAGTCGCCGATGCACACCGGCGAGTCCGTCACGGGCGTGGTCGGCTTGAACCTGCCGGTTTCGAGCGCCGCGAGGTAGACGAAGGGCTTGAAGGAGGAGCCGGGCTGGCGCTGCGCCACGATGGCGCGGTTGAACTGGCTGGCGCCGTAGTCGCGCCCGCCCACGATGGCCCGCACGGCGCCGTCCGGCTCCATCAGCACCATGGCGCTCTGCTTGGCGTGGAAGGCCGGGCCCTTCTCGCGGAGCTGGTCCTCGATCACGGATTCGCTGCGGGCCTGGATGGCGGAGTCGAGCGCCGTGCGGACGGTCAGCACGCGGCTCGACCCGAGCTTGCCGGCCAGGGCCAGCCGGCGCACCTCGTCGTAGGCGAAGTCGAGGTACCAGTCAGGGGCGACCTCGCGGGTGCGGTCCACCGGCGTCGCGGGGTTGCGGCGGGCCGGGTACACCTGCCCTTCGGTCATGTAGCCGGCGTCGACGAGGTTCGACAGCACGTCGCCGGCGCGGGCGCGGGCGGCCGGCAGGTTGATGTGGGGCGCGTATTTGGTGGGCGCCTTGAACAGGCCGGCCAGCATGGCGGCCTCCGGCAGCGTGACGTCGCGCACCGACTTGCCGAAGTAGAATTCCGAGGCCGCCTGGATGCCGAAGGTGCCGCCGCCCATGTAGACGCGGTCGAGGTAGGTCTGCAGGATCTCGCGCTTCGTCAGGTGGTGCTCCAGCCACAGCGCCAGATAGGCCTCCTTGATCTTGCGCGAGAAGGTGCGCTCGTTGGACAGGAACAGGTTCTTGGCGAGCTGCTGGGTCAGGGTCGAGCCGCCCTGCACCACGCCGGACGAGCCGGCGTTGACGGTGAGCGCCCGCGCGGTGCCGATCGGGTCGATCCCGTAGTGGTCGAAGAAGCGCCGGTCCTCCGTGGCCAGCACGGCCTGGATCAGGTAGGGCGGCATCTGCGACACGGGCACGCTGTCGTCGTGCAGGATGCCGCGGCGCCCGACCTCCACGCCCGTGCGGTCGAGGAAGGTGACGGCGAGGTCCTGTTTCTTCAGCCAGTCGTCGCTGGTCTCGTGGAACGCGGGGATCGCCAGCGCCAGGGCCACGATCCCGGCGCCGAGCCCCAGCGTCAGCCCCTCGCAGGCGATCTCAACCGCCCAGCGGCGCCAGCCGAAGACGGCGAAGCGCTCGGTGAAGATGGAGAAGCGCTCGTAAGCGTCCAGCGTGCCGCGGCCGCGCTCGAACACGAAGCTGTCGAACCATCCGTCGAAGGACAGCAGGACCCGCCGCAGCCGCGCACCGAACCCTTCGCCGCCTCGCACCACGCAACGCTCCTGCCGCGACGGCAGCCCGTCGCTGATGGTCCGCACCCGCGCCGCGCCCCGGAAGCGCCCTTGACGGCCCGGGTGCCGAAGCGCAACTCCGGCGAGGCCGCGGCGGGTCCGGCCGGCCCCGCCCATCCTACCCGCAACCGAGCGCGATGACCGACCCTTTCTGGCGTAGACCCCTGTCGTCCTTAACCCAGCTTGAATGGGAAAGCCTCTGCGACGGCTGCGGCCGCTGCTGCCTGGTCAAGCTCGAGGACGAGGACACGGGCCGGATCCTCTATACCGACGTCGCCTGCACGCTCTACGACGCGGGCGCGTGCCGCTGCGCCGACTATCCCGGGCGGCAGGGCCGCGTGCCCGACTGCGTCAAGCTGACCCCCGAGGCGGTCGCCGAGCTCGACTGGCTGCCGCCGACCTGCGCCTACCGCCTGGTCGAGCAGGGGCAGGACCTCGCCTGGTGGCATCACCTGAAGTCGGGCAGCCGCGACACCGTGCACGAGGCCGGCGTCGGGGTGCGCGGCAGGATCGGCGCGATGGAGCACGACGTCGCCGTCGAGGATCTGCCGGACCGCATCGTGACCTGGCCGGACCGATGGCCGAAACGGGCCAAGCGGCCGCGCTGAAGCTTCACCGCCCGGCCGCCTCCGCGATCCAGGCGCGGTAGGGCGCGAGCCAGATCGCCTGCGTGAGCGCGCCGCACCGGCGCCGGCCGTCCCCCGCGGACCACAGCGTCAGGGCCGCGACCGCGCCGGACGCGTCGAGAACCGGGCCGCCGGAATCGCCCGTGCAGGCCCCCGCGCCGCCGTGCGACGGGTCCTCGGCCCAGAGCAGGACATCCGAGAGCGGCGCGCGGGCGGCGAGGTCCGCCGCGCGCAGGCGCCCCGAGGACCGCGGCTCGCCTTCCCGCGCGAGGCCGAAGCCCGCGACGGTGAAGCGGGAGCCGACCGCGGTGCCGGCCTCGCTCCCGAGGACGGCGGGCCGGAAGGCCGTGGGCAGCGGCTCCGGCAGGCTCACCACTGCGAGGTCGACCGAGCGCTCGCGCCTGGCGATGGCGTCGGCGCGGTAGCCGGGATGGCGGACCACGCCCGCGACGGGCAGCAGCACCGGCGCGCCCGCGGCGTCCCTGTAGTGGATGCGGATGTCGGCGCCCGGCGGAACGCAATGGGCGGCCGTCAGCACGGCGCGGGGCGCGACCACGACCCCGGTGCAAAAGCCCGCCGCGGAGCCCTGCCGCTGAAGCACCATGACGGCGCTGTCGGCGACCGCGCTGGAGGCGTCGCGCGAGGGGCCGACCACGGCGAGGGCGGGATGACCGGCGCAGGCCAGCGCAGCGGCGGCGGCGGCGCGGCGGAGGGCGCCACGCCTCGCCGTGATGCCGCGGGCGTCCGCCACCTTCCTCCGCCTCAGTGGATGAACAGCTTCACCGTGATGCCGACCAGGAAGGCGAGACCGAATCCCATCATCCATTTCAGAAGCGTCAACTCCCCTTCGATCCGCGTCACGCCGAGCTTCAGCCCGATGACGTCGGCCTTCACGGCCACCATGTCGCTCCTGAGCCCCGAGATGTCGGCCTTCACGGCCACCATGTCGCCCTTGAGCGTCGAGATGTCGGCCTTCACGGCCACCATGTCGCCCTTGAGCGTCGAGATGTCGGCCTTCACGGCCACCATGTCGCTCTTGAGCCCCGAGACGTCGACCTTCACGGCCACCATGTCGCCCTTGAGCGTCGAGATGTCGGCCTTCACGGCCACCATGTCGCTCTTGAGCCCCGAGACGTCGGCCTTCACGGCCACCATGTCGCTCTTGAGCCCCGAGATGTCGGCCTTCACGGCCACCATGTCGCTCTTGAGCTCCGAGATGTCGGCCTTCACGGCCGCCATGTCGCTCTTGAGCCCCGAGACGTCGGCCTTCGTGGTAGCCATGTCGGTCTTCAGCGTCGCGGTGTCGGCCTTCAGCACCGAAACATCGTTCTTCACGGCGGCCAGATCGGCTCTCAAGCTCGATCCGTCGGCCTTGATCGACGCGATGTCGCTCTTCAGGGCCGCCGCGTCGGCGAGCTGCGGTGCGGAAGCGGAGCCGATCTCGGTCGTCAGGGCGCGCGCGATCGAGGCCGCGGCCCGGAGGGCCTTGTCCTCCGGCACGTCGATGGCCCTGAAAGCCTCGAAAACCTCAGCCTGCATCGCGCTCATGGCCGCTCCTGCCGCGTGCGAGGCTAACCGATCGCGGCCTCGATGGCGACAGGCTCTCCCGCGGACAGGCGGCCGATGCCGCGCACGCCTCCGACGGGGGAGAAGGGCGCGCGCTTTCAGTACACGTCGAGCTGGAAGCGCTTGTCCTTCTTGAGCTGGCTCACGAAGGCGATGGCCTCGTCGGTGGTCTTCTTGCCGGCCGTGGCGGCGATGTCGACCATGGCGGCCTCGACGTCCTTGGCCATGCGCTTGGCGTCGCCGCAGACGTAGACGTGCGCGCCCTCCTCCAGCCAGCGCCACAGATCGGCGCCCACCTCGCGCATGCGGTCCTGCACGTAGAACTTCTGCCCCGCATCGCGCGACCAGGCCAGCGACAGGCGGGTCAGCACGCCGTCCTTGCGCAAGCCGTCGAGCTCCTCGCGGTAGAAGAAGTCCGTGGCCGACTTCTGGTGGCCGAAGAACAGCCAGTTCTTGCCCGTCGCCTTGGAGGCCTTGCGCTCCTGCAGGAAGGCCCGGAACGGGGCCACGCCGGTGCCGGGCCCGATCATGATGACGGGCTTCGACAGGTCCGCGGGCAGCGCGAAGTTGTGCGCCTTCTGCACATAGACCTTCAGCTCCTCGCCGGGCTCGACCGCGTCCGCGAGCCAGGTGGAGGCGACGCCGGTGCGCTTGCGCTTGTTGATCTGGTAGCGCACCGCGTCGACGGTGAGCGACAGGCCGCCGACGTTGAGGTTCGGCGAGGAGGAGATCGAGTAGAGCCGCGGCTGCAGCGGCGACAGGGCGTCGACGAAAGCCTCGGGGTGGGGCCGCACGTTGGGGAACTTGTGCAGCACGGCCAGCACGTCGAGCTGCGCGGCGTCGCCGTCCGGGTCCTCGCCCTTGGCCAGCGCGCGGGCCTTCTCGCGCGCCTTGCCGCCCGAGATGTAGGAATAGAGCTCGAACAGCGAGTCGGGCGCGATCCCGAGGTCGACGTCCTCGCGCAGGACGGCGCGCAGCGTCTTGCCGTCGATCTCCGTGACGTGGGACGCGCCCAGCATGGCGATGATCTGGTCGACGAGGCCCTGGTTGTTCTTCGGGAACACGCCGAAGCTGTCGCCGACGACGTAGCTCACGCCGCTCTGCGACAGGTCGAACTCGACGTGCCAGGTGTCCTTGGCCGAGCCCTCCTGGTTGAGGCGCCGGCGCGACTTGAACACCGCGACGGCCGGGTGCTCGCGCGACGTGCCGGGGATCACGTCGGCCTGCGCGGCCTCGACGGCGCGCGACTTGCCGCCTTCGGCGGCGCCGCTGTCGGCGGCCGTCTTGTCGCCGTTGACGTCGTTCAGCTCGACCGCGAGCCCCTTGAGGAGCCGCGCCGTGATCTTGCCGCCGGGCGCGCAGAGGTTCAGCCGCTCCTCGTTCTTGAGGAAGATGGCGTTGGCGTAGTCGGCGCAGTTGTAGCCGCACTGGCCGCAGTCCTGCTGCGCCATGGCGGCCATCAGGCGGGGGGCGATCGGCCGATCCTTGGCCATCTCCATGCGGGCCTCGGGCTCCAGCGACGGGTCGTGCCAGGGCGCCTCGTCGTTGGTGGCGAGCACGGGGCCGTCGGCCACCGTGGCCGAGGAATCGTTGGAGGCCACCGGCGGTCCCTCGGCCGCCATGGCGGCGACCGAGGCCGAGAAGAAGCCCGACAGCCAGGAGCGCTGCTCGGGCGAGAAGGGCGCGGTGTCGGGGATCGTGACGGTGAACTGCGGCGCGGCGCTCATGCGGCGGCTCCTTCCCCGGCGTGGGACTGGGCGAGGCTCTTCAGGGCCTCGACCTGGTGGCGGTTGGCGAAGCTGTGGAAGCTCTCGGTCGGCGCGGCCCGGTGCGCCAGATAGGCCCTGAGCAGGCTCTCGACGCGCGCCGGCGCGTCCTCGGCCCTGGTGTCGGGGAAGATCGACTTGGCGATGGAGGCTTCCGTGCCCCAGCCGCCGCCGACGTGGATGTTGTAGCCCGGCACCGTGTCGTCGTCGCCGACCGGCACCTTCACGCCGATCAGCCCGATGTCGCCGATGTAGTGCTGCGCGCAGGAGTTCGGGCACCCCGTGAGGTGGACGTTGATCGGCTGGTCCATCGGCACGCGCGGCTCGATGTGGCTGACGATCTCGTTGCCGTTGCGCTTGGTGTCGGCGTTGGCGAACTTGCAGCCGAACGAGCCCGTGCAGGCCACGAGGCCGGCGCGGATCGTGGAGGCCTCGGTGTCGAGCCCGATCGCCTCGATGGCGGCGCGGACGGCAGGCACATCGGCGTCGGTCACGCCCGAGATCAGGAAGTTCTGCCAGACGGTGAGGCGGATATCGCCGTCGCCGTAGCGGCGGGAGATCTCCGCGACCGCGCGCATCTGGTCGGTCGACAGGCGGCCGGCCTCCAGAACCACGCCGACGTAGTTCAGGCCGGCCTGCCTCTGCGGATGCACGCCGATGTGGCCGAGGCGGTCATAGGCGGGGCGGGGCGCCACGTGGGCGGCGTCGACGCGGGTGAGCGTCTCGCCGAGCTTCTCCTCGACGAGGCTCAGGAACTTGTCGAAGCCCCAGGCGTCGAGCACGTATTTCATGCGCGCGTGGTTGCGGTTCGTGCGGTCGCCGTGCTCGGACCAGACGCGGATGATGGCGTCGGCGATCTTGATGCAGTCGCCGGGCGGGAGCACGACGCCCGTGTCGCGCGCGAGGTCCTTGTGGCCCGAGATGCCGCCGATCGCGAGCCGGTAGTAGACGCCGGCCGGGACCGGCGCGCCGTCCATGACCTCGACGGCCTGGAAGCCGATGTCGTTGGTGTCCTCCAGCGTCGCGATCTTGCCGGCGCCGTCGAAGCTCACGTTGAACTTGCGCGGCAGGTTGTACATGGCGCGCGTGTTGAGGATGTGGTGGTGCCAGTCCTTGGCGTGCGGGCGGGTGTCGAGCAGCTCGCCGGGGTCGATGCCGGCCGTGGCCGACCCCGTCACGTTGCGGATGTTGTCCGAGCCCGCGCCGCGCGGCACGATGCCGACGTCCGCCAGCCCCTCGATGAAGTGCGGCGCGCGCTCGGGCTGGATCTCGCGGACCTGGAGGTTGCAGCGCGTGGTGACGTGGCTGTAGCCGCCGCCGTCCCGGTCGGCGAGGTCCGCGATCGCGGCGAACTGCCAGTGCTTGAGGATGCCGTTGTGCACGCGCATGCGGCACATGTAGCTGTCTTGCGCGGGACCCACGTAGAACAGGCCGTGGTAGCGCCAGCGGAAGTTGTCCTCTGGCTTCGGCCGCGCGCCCGTCAGCGCCACGGCCTTCAGGCGCTCGAAGGACTCGAAGGGGTGCTCGGCACGCTTCCACTTCTCCTGGTCGGCGAGCTTCTTGCCGGCGGCGACCTGCCGGTCCTGCGCCTTGATCTGCTCGGCGTCCGGGCCGGTCGGCTCGCTCTGCACGGGGGCGGGAGCGCGGCCGATCGCCCTCATGGCGCCGAGGCCCGAGGCGAAGCCGTCCAGCCAGTGCTTCTGGTCGGAGGTGAATTCCATTCCCATGGCTAAACCCTGTGCGGCCGGGGCGAGCGAGCGCGCGGCGCGAGCCGGACCGCGCGAACGCCCGGACGCCTGCGCGGCAGGCCGGACGGAAGCGTCGTGTCGGTCTTCACTCTCGGCGCGTCCTCTCGGCGGCGTGGATCTCGATGCGCGGGCCCGGCGCCCGGGGATCGAATTTGCCGCAAAGGGCAGCAAGGGCCGTGCCACGCCCGGCTTCGCTCGGGCGCCCTCGGAGCTCGCGAACTCCCGGCGGGCCGCGGGTTGCTGCACTGCACAAGCGGCGGACAGGGGACGCGCGCCGGATCGGGCGCGCCTGCTCAATGAGCGGGCAGTAAATGTCGGACAAAACGGAGATGGCGCCTTTACGGTCGGGCGCGACGCCCGTAATCCTGTCTCGCCCGAGGGCGCCGAGTCGAGCGCCCGCGGCCGGGAGACAGCCCATGACATCCGCCGCGCCGCTCACCGGCATCTTTCCCGTGGCGCCGACGCCGTTCCACGCCGACGGCGACCTCGACCTCGCCGGCAACGCCCGCGTGATGGACTGCATGGTCGACCAGGGCGTCGACGGCATCTGCGTGCTGGCCAACTATTCCGAGCAGTTCGCCCTGACCGACGCCGAGCGCGACGCAGTGATGACGTCGAGCCTGGAGCGGGTGGCGGGGCGCGTGCCGGTGATCGTCACCTGCTCGCATTACGCCACCGCCATCGCGGCCGAGCGCGGGCGCAGGGCCGCCGCGGGCGGCGCCTCCATGCTGATGCTGATGCCGCCCTACCACGGCACCGGGCTGCGCGCCGACGAGAACCTGATGGTGGAGCACTTCGCCCGCGTGGCCGACGCGGCAAAGCTCCCCATCATGGTGCAGGACGCGCCGCTCTCCGGCGTGCCGCTGTCCGTGTCGTTCCTGGTGCGGCTCGCCCGCGAGGTGCCGCTGGTGCGCTACTTCAAGATCGAGGTGCCGCAGGCGGCCGCCAAGCTCCGCGCCCTGATCGCCGCCGGCGGCGACGCGATCGAGGGGCCGTGGGACGGCGAGGAGGCCATCACCCTGATGGCCGACCTCGACGCCGGCGCGCGCGGCACGATGACCAGCGCGCTCCTGCCCGACCTCATCAAGCCGATCGTGACCGCCCATCTCGGGGGCGACCGCAAGACCGCGGCGGCGCTCTATGCCAAGTGCCTGCCGCTCATCAACTACGAGAACCGCCAGTGCGGGCTGCGCGCCGCCAAGGCGGTGATGATGGCCGGCGGCGTGATCGGCAGCGACGCCGTGCGCCACCCGTTCGAGCCGCTCCACCCCGCGACGCGCGCGGGCCTGCTGGAGATCGCCGAGGAGCTCCAGCCGCTGGCGCTGCGCTGGGGCAAGTGATAGCCGAGGCCCTTTCCGCGCGGGGGTGAGTCGGCTTGGGCGTCATCGACACGGATCGCCGCTGGCTCGTCGTCGTGGCCCATCCGGACGACGAGGTGCTGGGCTGCGGCGCGCTGCTGTCGCGCCTTCGCGACGTCGACGTCGTCCACGTCACCGACGGCGCGCCCCGCACCGGCGAGGATGCGCGCCGGCACGGGTTCGAGACGCCGGACGCCTACGCGGCCGCGCGCTGGCGCGAAGCGCGGGCGGCGCTCGACCTCGCCGGCGTGGCGGAAGCTCGGCACCACGGCTTCGGCGTCGCCGACCAGGGCGCGGCGTCGCGCATCGCCGAGATCGCGCGCCGGCTCGCGCCCCTCGCGTCGCGCGCCGACGCCGTGCTGACCCACGCCTACGAGGGCGGCCACCCGGACCACGACGCCGTCGCGTTCGCGGTCCACGCGGCGGCGCGGCGGGCGGGGCGGCCGGTCGTCGAGATGCCCTTCTACCACGCCGGCCCCGAGGGCTGGGTGCGGCAGGTGTTCCTGCCCTCGGGCCCATCGTCGGGCGCGGCGCCAGACCCCCTCATCCGTCGTGGCTTCGCCACGACACCTTCTCCCGCGAGGGGAGAAGGAGGACCGTTCGGCGAAGTCGAAACGCTCACCCTCACCGCGGCGGAGCGCGCCCTGAAGCGCCGGATGGCGGCCTGCCACGCCACGCAGGGCGACACGCTGGCCTCCTTCGACCTCGACCGCGAGGTCTTCCGCCGCGCCCCCCCTCACGACTTCTCGCGGCTGCCGCACGGCGGCGACCTCCTCTACGAGCGCCACGGCTGGAACCTCGACCGCGCCGGCTGGCTCGCCGCCGTCCGCGCCGCCGAGGCCGAACTCGGCGTGACGCCGTGAGCCTCGCCGTCCTGTCCGTCTCCTATCCGCTGGCCCGCGTGTCGCCGGACAGCGCGGGCGGCGCCGAGCAGGTGCTGTCGGCGCTCGACCGCGCGCTGGTGGCCGCCGGCCACCGCTCGATCGTCGTGGCGCCGGCGGGCTCGCGCGTCGCCGGCACGCTCGACGCGATACCCTGGGCCGAGGGCGTGCTCGACGAGGCCGCCAAGGCGCGGGCGCAGGCCGCCAACCGCGACGCCGTCGCGCGCGTGCTCGCCCGCGAGCGGGTCGACCTCGTCCACCTCCACGGCATCGACTTCGACCGCTACCTGCCGGAGCCCGGCCCGCCCGTGCTGGCGACGCTGCACCTGCCGCCCGACTGGTACCCGGCCGAGGCGCTGCGCCCGGCACGGCCCCGCACCTTCCTGAACTGCGTGTCGGCCGCCCAGCACGCCGCCTGTCCCCCCTCGCCGAACCTCGTCGAGCCGGTCGGCAACGGCGTGCCGGTCGCCCGCCTCGCGGCGCGCCATGCCAAGCGCGGCTTCGCGCTGTTCCTCGGGCGCATCTGCCCGGAGAAGGGCGTCCATCTCGCTCTGCGCGCGGCGCATCGCGCGGAGGTGTCGCTGCTCGTGGCGGGCGAGCTCTACCCCTACGCGGCGCACCGCGACTATTTCGAGAGCGAGGTCCGGCCGCTGCTCGACGCGCGGCGCCGCTTCGTCGGGCCGGTCGGCTTCGCCCGCAAGCGGCGGCTGCTCACGGCGGCGCGCTGCCTCCTGGTGCCGAGCCTCGCCGCCGAGACGTCCTCGCTCGTCGTGCGGGAGGCCGCGGCCTGCGGCACCGCCGTGGTGGCCTTCCCCAACGGCGCCATCGCCGAGGCCGTGGAGCACGGCCGCACGGGCTTCCTCGTGGCCGACGCCGACGCCATGGCGGAAGCGATCCCGAGGACGGCCGCGATCGCGCCCGAGCAGTGCCGCGCCCTGGCCCGCGCGCGCTTCGACGAGGGCGCCATGGTGGCGCGCTACCTCGCGCTCTACGCCCGGCTGGCCGCGAGCGCGGCATGAGCCCGCCGCTCCGCATCGAGGTGGTGACCGAGGCCGACCGCCTGTGGGCCGTCGAAGCCGCGTGGTGGGACCTCTTCGCGCGCTGCCCGGCCGCGACGCCGTTCCGCTCGCCGGCCTGGCTGCTGCCCTGGTGGCGGACCTTCGCGCCCGGCCCGCTCAGCGCCGTCGCGGCCTGGCACGGCGACGCGCTCGTGGCCCTGGCGCCGCTCTACCTGGAAGAGGCGAGCCGGCGCCTGCTGCCGCTCGGCATCGGCTTGTCCGACGACCTCGACATGCTCGCCGCGCCCGATGCCGGGCCGGAAGTCGGGGATGCCGTGCTGGACGCGCTCGCGTCGCGGGGCGGCTGGGACGCGGTCTCGCTGGAGGAACTCGCGCCCGGCGCCGCGGGCCTGGGCTGGGATCTGCCGCCCGGCTGGCGCGACGACGTCGCGGCGCAGAGCCGCTGCCCGGTGCTGAGCTGGGGCGACGCGGGCGTGGTCGTCCCGTCCGGCAAGGCCCGCAAGCTCCGCATGGCGCGGCACCGCACCGAGCGACGCGGCGGCACGGTCGAACTCGCCACGGAGGCGACGGCGCCGGACCACCTCGACGCGCTGTTCCGCCTCCACGCGGCCCGCTGGGAGAGCCGCGGCGAGGCCGGCGTCCTCGCCGACCCCGCCGTGCAGCGCTTCCACCGCGACGCCACCCCGCGCCTCGCCGCGGCGGGGCTGCTCCACGCGACGATCCTGCGGATCGAGGGACGCGTCGCGGGCGCCTTCCACGGCTTCCGGCGCGGGCGGATGCTCTACGCCTATCTCGGCGGCTTCGACCCCGCCTTCGCCTTCGAGAGCCCCGGCACGGTGCTGATGGGGCACGCGGTGGACGCCATGGCGGCGGAGGGCGCCGGTGCGCTGAACCTTTTGCGCGGCGAGGAGCCCTACAAATACGAGTGGGGTGCGGTCGACAGGGTCAACAGCCGGCGCCTGCTGAGGAGGCCCGCGCCATGAGCGCCGCCGAGGGCCTCGCGGCGCGGCTGCGGGCCGGCGCGCCGGCCAACGTCGCGCTCATGCATCTGCTGCTGGAATCGGCGACGCCCGAGGCCGCGGCCGGGGCGCTCGCCGCTGCGGCGGCGGAGCGCGACCTCGCCTCGCCCCTGGCCGAGGTCGAGCGCCTCCTCGACGCCCACCCCGAGGCCTGGCGCACCGTCCACGCGGTCGCGGGCGGCGTCGACCACGCGCCCGCGCTGCCGTCCTCCGAGGCGACGCTCGACCATTGGCGGACGAGCTTCGACCGGCTGGCCGCCGCCTCGCCCGAGGCCGGCGTCGCGCTCTACGCGTTGGGCGACCCGGCGCTGCTCGCCGCGGCCACGGCCGAGGTGGTCGCGGCGCTCGACGGCTGGGGCCTGCTCGGGCGCGGGCGCGACGCGCTGGACCTCGGCTGCGGCATGGGGCGCTTCGCGGAAGCGCTGGCCCCCCGCCTCCGCTCCGTGCTGGCGCTCGACCTGTCGCCGGGCATGATCGAGGAAGCGCGGCGCCGCTCGGGGCACGCGAACGTGAGCTACCGGGTCGCCACCGGCCGCGACCTCGCGGGCGTGCCGGACGGGTCGGTCGACCTCGTGCTCGCGGCCGACGTCTTCCCCTACCTTGTCGAGGCCGATCTCGCCGAACACCACGTCGCCGAGGCGGCGCGCGTGCTGCGCCCCGGCGGGGCCCTGGTGATCCTCAACCACTCCTACCGCGGCGACCCCGCGCGGGATCGGGCCGACCTCGCCGCGGCGGGGGCGGGTCTCTTCGCGCTGGAGCGGGCCGGGGAGCGCCCGTTCCGCCTGTGGGATGCGGCGGCCTTCGCGCTTCGGCGACTGGCCTGACCGGGGGCCGAAGCGACTACTTGGCCGTCCCCGGCGCGACCGTGCCGGGCTTGATGACCGGCATGGTGCCGGTCTGCGGGGCCGCCTTGTGCATGTCGGGGTCGACGTTGCCGGTCGGCTTAATCACGCCGTTGGTGTCGCTCAGCTTGTCGCTGAGGGTGCCGGGCTTGGCGTCGAGGTCGGTCCTGGGAGCCTGGGTCGCGGGCGCGGCCGGAGCCGCGGTCTGCGCCGAAGCCGGGCCCGCCGCGAGGCCGAGGAAGGCCGCGGCGAAGGCCGCGTTGCGCATGGGTCTCATCGAAGTCCTCAAAGCCCGTAGTTGAAGCCGTAGAAGCCGAACACGTTGCGCTGGTGCTCGGGGTCGCGCCACGGCTCCTCGCCGGGCGCGAAGCTCGGGGCGCGGTCGAGCGTGGCGGGATCGATGTCGACCACGTAGCCGCCCCGCGCCGGGTCGTAGGTCAGCGCCGCCCAGGGCAGGGGGAAGAAGCGCTCGCCGAGCCCGAGGAAGCCGCCGAAGGACACCACCGCGTAGGCGACGCGGCCCGTCACCTTGTCGACCATGAAGTTGTAGACGGACCCGATGCGGTGCCCGTCGCGGCCGAACACCTCCGTGCCCTCCACCTTGTCGGAGGCGATCAGCCGGTCCGTCTCGTCGACCGCGACCGGCGCCGGATCGGCCGCCTGGGTGATCCCGTCCTCCGCCATGGCGTCCCTCCCCGTTGGCTGCCCGTCCAACGGGACGGGGCTCGCGGGGGTTCCCCGCTCACGCGGAGGGGCCGCCCCAGGCGTCGAGGCAGCCGGGGTGGATGCGGGTCACCACGGCCTCGACGCGGAGGATGTCCGCGCGCGACAGGCTCGTGCGCCAGCGGTCCCGCGGCGACGCGGCGCCGACCGTCGAGGCCGACACGCGGGCGAAGCGGGGCGCCCGGCGCTGCGCGAGGCCGAGCCGGGCGCAGAGGGCCGCGAAGGCCGGGGCGGGGTCGTCCGCGACCTCCTCGTAGACGGCCCCGTGCGCCCAAGCGCGGCCGGCGAGGCTCGCCGCGGCGTGCCGCTCGGTGGCGGCCCACCAGGCCGCGATGCGCGACAGGGCGTCGCCGTCGCAGTCGCGCAGCACGGCGTCGCGGTCCTCCATCGCCGGCAGCAGGTGGCCGAGGCCGACGCGCCCGAAGGTCCAGTCCCAGTCGGCGGCGAGCAGGCTCGCCACCACGGCGCAGGGGTGACGGCGGACGTGGAGCACCGGAACGCCGAAGCGGCGGTGGAACCCGTCGAGGTTGAACGGCATCCGCACGTCCTTGACGACGATGCGGGTCGCGAAGGACTCCCGCAGCGAGGAACGGCAGTTCAGGGTGAAGTTGCTCGTGTGCCGCCCCGTGCAGGCGTCGGCGAGGAAGTCCCACAGCGGGTCATCGTCGGGGAGCGGCCCCGGCATGGCGGCCTGCAGGCTGTCGTAGGGCAGCCCCTGCGCGGCCAGCATGGCGCGCCGGCGCGGGTCGAGCGGCGACAGGGGCTCGAACACCGTCTTGGCGGCGAGCGCCTCGGCGAGGCATTCCTGCACCCAGGTGGTGCCGCTGCGCCAGAAGCCGCTCACGAGCACCACCGGGCGGGCGGCGCGGAGCCGGGCCAGCGTCCAATCGACGGTGCGGGCGCCGCCGATGGCGAGCCGCACCCCGAGCGGGCCCGAGCGCGCGCCGTCGAAGTCGCCGGCGATCAGCCTGCGCGTGTCCCGTCCCGTCGCCATGCCGTCGCCCGCCGATCCCGTCCCGACAACGGGCGAGACCGGGACCTGTGTTCGCGCTGGGATTGCGGAGGAGGGCGCGCGGGCTGCGGCGCAAAGGCACGGAGGACGAGCCGCCAGCTTCATGGCGGTTCGTTGGCGGGCGGGCCGGAGCGAGGATATAAATATTCCGTTACCGCGGGGGCCGCCGGCCGTTGTGCGGTGCCTCGGGCGGGGCCAGCTTGAGCGCGGCGTCGGCGGCCGGCCCCGGATCCCGGGCGGCCCGCCGCGCAGCGAAGGCGGCTCCCGTGTTCACGCGGCTCGTCGTGTCCTGTCTCAAGTGGCTCGCCCTCGCGGCGGCCTCGCTCGCCGCCCTCGTATGGGGCTGGTTCTCGGTCGCCGGGCGCAGCGCCCCGGACCGGGACCAGATGGCCGCGATGATGCGGTCGGGCGAGGTCGTGCGCGACCGCGTCGGCGACGGCTTCGAGCTGAAATGCCTGCTGCCGCTCACCGTGTCGGCCGCCGACGTGTCGCCGAAGCTGCGCGCCGTGCTGCTCGGCGCCGAGGACCGCGGCTTCGCGACGGAGCCCTTCGGCCTCAGCCTGCGCGGGCTCGCCGGCGCCGTGTCGTCCGTCCTGCACGGGCGGGCCCGCGGCGGCTCGACGGTCGCCCAGCAACTCGTCAAGAACCTGATGTTCGAGCCGGGCGACCGCCCGCTCGTGCGCAAGTTCTACGAGATCCCCTGGGCCGTGAAGCTGAGCCGCCGCTTCACGCGCGACGAGGTGCTCGGCGCCTACCTGAACCACCTGCCGTTCCAGCACGGGATCTTCGGGGTCGAGGCCGCCTCGCGCTTCTACTTCGGCAAGCCGGCCTCCGACCTCGGCTACCGCGAGGCGGCGCTGATCGAGGTCATGCTGGCGAGCCCGCGCAACGACCTCGCGTCCCGCGACCCCGCCGTGGTGGCGCGCACGCGGGAGCGCGCCCGCACGCTGCTGGCCGCGCTGGTGCGCCAGGGCGTGGTGCCGGCCGCGGCGCTGCACGAGCGCGAGCGGCGCGGCACGCTGGAGCCGCCCGACCTCGGCTGCGGCTACCTGCGGGACTACGTCGCCGCCGAGGCGAAGCGCATGGGTGCGCCGGACGGCGCGTGGCGCGCCTACGTGACCGTGGACGCGGCGCGGCAGGGCGCGGCCGTGGCGGCGCTCGATGGCGCGCGCGACCGCATGTCCGCCGCCGAGGCCGGGCAGGCCGCCTTCGTGGGGCTCGACCGCGCGGGCGCCGTGCAGGCCTTCATGGGCGGCACCGACTACGCCGCCGACCAGTTCGACCGCGCCGAGCGGGCGCGGCGCTCGCCGGGCTCGCTCGGCAAGGTGATCGTGCTGGCGGAAGCCTGCGAGCAGGGCCTCGGCCTCGACGCGACCGTCGACGACGCCCCCCAGCCCGGCGGGCGGCCGAAGGACGACGACGGCCGCTACCTCGGCCCCATCCGGCTCGGTGACGCCTTCCGGCTGTCGCGCAACGCCGCCATGTTCGGCCTCGAGCGCGCGCTCGGGCGCGGCGCCGTGGCGGCGCGGGCGCGGCTGCTCGGCCTCGCCGGTCCCCTGCCGGAGGACGGCGGCATCGCGGTCGGCGAGTTCTCGGCCTCCCCGCTCGCCATGACGGCGATGCTGGCCGGCATCGCGAACGGGGGCTACCCGGTCGAGCCCCACGCGGTGCGGGGCATCGTCGGGCATTACGGCCGCATCGTCGCCTGGCACCGCGACGTCCTGCCGAAGCCGGCGCTGAGCGCGCGCTGCGTGGCCCTGCTCGACAGCGCCCTGCGCTCGGTCGTGGCCGGCGGCACGGGCCGGCACGCCGACTTCGGCGAGGCCCGCGGCAAGACGGGCACCACCAACGCGTTCCGCGACGCTTGGTTCGTCGGCTACGCGGGCTCCATGGTGGCGGGCGTGTGGCTCGGCAACGACGACGACCGCGGCATGGCCCACGTCGAGGGCGGCGGCCTGCCGGCCGAGCTGTTCCGCTCCTACCTGCTCCGCTATGCGCGGGCGCTGGCGCCGACCCGGCCGCCGGTGGCGAAGGTGGCGGCGGGCTGGTAGCCTCCGGGCCACCGGAGGGGACAGCCATGGTCCGCATCGACCCGAGAACCGACGTGCTCGGCATCATCGACGTGCAGCCGACCTTCATGCCGGGCGGCGAACTGCCCGTGCCCGACGGCGCGGCCGTGGTGGCGCCCTGCAACCGCCTCTCGACGACGCTGTTCCGGCACGCCTTCGCGACGCAGGACTGGCATCCGCCGGGCCACGTCTCCTTCGCGTCGAGCCACGGCGCCGCGCCCTTCTCGACCGCGACCCTCCCCTACGGCGAGCAGGTGCTGTGGCCCGACCACGCCCTCATCGGCAGCCCCGGCGCGGCGCTGCACCCCGGCCTCGACCTCACCCGCGTGGACGCGATCTTCCGCAAGGGCTTCCGCCCCGAGATCGACAGCTATTCCGCCTTCCGCGACAACGACCGCGTCAGCACAACGGGGCTCGGCGGCTGGCTGAAGGAGCGCGGCTTCCGCCGGGTGTTCCTGTGCGGCCTCGCGCTCGACTTCTGCGTCTCGTGGTCGGCGATCGACGCGCGAGATCTCGGCCACGAGGTGTTCGTCGTGACCGACGCCTGCCGGGCCATCGCGGCGCCGCTCCCGGCCGGCCACACCACCATGGAGGAGGCCCATCTGGCGATGGAGCAGGCCGGCGTCCGTCTCTGCGGCGTCGATCAGCTCGTCGCGGCCTGAACGGCGCGGAGCGCCCGCGGCCCGCCCGACAGCGCGGCGAGCGCGGCCTCGGCCGCCGTCACGCCCGTCTCGTAGGCGCCGTGGGCCGTGGTGAAGCGCGTCGGATGCGTGGCCTCGCCGGCGAAGAACAGGCGGCCGTCGACCGGCTCGCCGAGCCGCGCCCGCGCGCCCGCGGCGCCCGGCTTCGCGTAGGCGTAGGAGCCGAGGATGTGCGGCTCGCGGCCCCAGCCGGTGAGATGCAGCGGCCCCACCGCGCCGGCCGCCTCGCCGCCGAGCTGCGAGCGCAGCTCCGAGCGGGCGAAGTCGAGCGCCGCCGCGGTGCCGGCGCGCGACAGGTCGCGGGCGAGGTCGCCGCCGAGGAAGCATTCCACCACCGGCCGGCCGAAGGGCCGGAAGTGGTAGGCGGCGGTGTCGGCCGTCTCGCTGGAGCCGAGGCAGAACTGCTCGGCCGGGAACAGCTCCGGGTCGGTGACGGTCAGCCACAGCTTCTCGACCGAGCCGAGCGGCAGCATCGCCGCGGCCTCGGCCTTGCCGGGCAGGGCGGGGTGGAAGCGGATGCGCCCGCCCGCGATCACGTCCGTCGACGCGGTGACGATCACGGCACGGGCCCGCACCGTGCCGCGCGCCGTCTCGATCCGCACCGGGCCGGCTCCCGAATGGTCGACCAGCGTCACGGGCGCGCCGAGCACCGCGGGCACGTCGCGCCCGTGGTGGGCGACGAGGCGGCCGTAGCCCTCGACGACGCGCCAGTCGTCGCCCTCGCCGGGCCGGTAGTCGGCCGTGTCCCGCACCGAGATGCGGTCCGTCGTGGCGCCGCTGACGTAGGTCGACACGGCGTCGATGATCCCGCGCCAGGGGCTGTCCGGCAGCAGCAGGTCCGACAGGGGGCCGTCGCCGCCGCGCGCCGCGGCGAGCTCGGCCCTCGCCCGGAAGTCCTCCAGCGTGTCGGCATAGGCGGCGTGCTGGTCCGGGGTGAGGCCGAGGTCGCGTTCCTCCTGGTCCCAGGGCGCGGGTCGGCGGTCGACCGTGAAGCCCTCGGCGTCGGCGACCGCGGTCCAGGCGTTGGTCAGGCCGCTGTGCAGCCAGGCGCAGCCGAGGTCGACGGGCAGGGGGCCAGGGAGGGTGTGGGCGCGGCCGCCGAGGCGGTCCTTCGCCTCGATCAGCAGCACCGACAGGCCGTGCTCCCGCATCAGCCGCCGCGCCGCCGCGATGCCCGCCGCCCCGCCGCCGATCACCGCGACGTCCACCTCGTCCCTCATGCCCTCACCCGCGCTCGTTCCGCTGCGGCTGAGGTGGTCCCGGCGGGGTGGCCCGGCAAGTGAGCCGCGACCCGGGGAGGCGTTCAGCCGCCGGCCGCGGCCCGCGGCAGCGCCTGGACGACCGCCGGCTTCTGGTGCTGCATGGGGGCGGCCACCGGGGCGGAATAGACGCCCGCCACGGCGGCGTTCTCAAAAAGGCTGGACACCGACTGCTCCTGGGCGATGCGCGCGATGGCCTCGCCGATCAGCGGCGCCACCGACATGGCCCGGATGTTCTTGGCGACCCGCACCGCCTCGGTGGCGCGGATCGTGTCGGTGAGCACCAGCTCCTTGAGGTTCGAGGAGGCGATGCGCGACACCGCGCCGCCCGACAGCACGCCGTGGGTGACGTAGGCCGACACGTCGGTGGCGCCCTGCGCCAGGAGGGCGTCCGCGGCGTTGCACAGCGTGCCGCCCGAATCCACGATGTCGTCGAGCAGGATGCAGCTCTTGCCGCGCACGTCGCCGATGATGTTCATCACCTCGGACTCGCCGGCGCGCTCGCGGCGCTTGTCCACGATGGCGAGGGGCGCGTTGATGCGCTTGGCGAGGGCCCGGGCCCGCACCACGCCGCCGACGTCGGGCGACACCACCATCACGTTGGCGCAGTCGAACCGCTCGGCGATGTCGCGCACCATCACGGGCGCGGCGAACAGGTTGTCGGTGGGGATGTCGAAGAAGCCCTGGATCTGGTCGGCGTGCAGGTCCACCGTCAGCACGCGGTCGGCGCCGGCGTGGGTGATGAGGTTGGCGACGAGCTTGGCCGAGATGGGCGTGCGCGGCCCCGCCTTGCGGTCCTGCCGGGCGTAGCCGAAGTAGGGCACCACCGCGGTGATGCGCCGGGCCGAGGCGCGCTTCAGCGCGTCGGTCATGATCAGCAGTTCCATCAAGTGGTCGTTGGTCGGGTAGGCGGTCGACTGCACGATGAACGTGTCCTCGCCGCGCACGTTCTCCTGGATCTCGACGAAGATCTCCATGTCGGCGAAGCGCTTCACCACGCAGCGGGTCAGCGGGACGCCGAGGTAGGCCGCGATCGCCTCCGTCAACGGCGTGTTCGAGTTCCCCGACAGGATCTTGATGGTTCCGGCCATGGTTCACCTCGAGGTCGGCAGGAGAAGGCGCCCGCGCGGCGCGACACGGGAGGCTGCCGAGCAACGCACCCGCCCCGGGAACCTTCGGTCCCGAGGCGGGTGCGTCATAACAGCGTTGTCGGAGCCGAACAACGGAGCCGGCCGGACGTCATGAACAGTTCACGCCCGCGTGCCGTCGACGCATCACGCACCCGGCACGCCGGCCGGAGGCGGCCCTCACCGCTGCAGGCGCAGGCCGATCAGCGCGATGTTCTGTCCGAAGCTCGAGCCCGCGAGCGTGCTGTTCAGCCGCTCGTGGCTGTAGGTGGCGGTGGCGACGAGGTCGCGCGACAGGTGGTATTCGGCCTTCAGCGTCTCGGCCAGCGTGTTTTCCGTGATGGGCACGCCGACGTAGTCGGTGTTGAGGAAGGACAGCGCGCCGGTGATCGTCGTATTGCGCAGCAGGGCGTGGGACACTTCCAGCGTCACCGAGCGCGACGTGGTGCCGGAGGAGCCCGGCACGTTGGTCTCGTCGAAGCTCGTCGCCGCGCGGAAGCTGACGGTGGTGAGCGGGGTCGCGGCGTAGGTGATGGCGCCGTTGAACACCGGGCTCGCGATCAGCTTGAGGCGCGGGTCCTGGTAGTCGCGGAAGCCGTAGCCGGCCGACAGCTCGCCCGTCAGCAGCCGCGTCAGCTCGAAGCTCGACCCGACCTGGCCCGTGAAGCCGGTCGAGTCGCGCCGGTAGCCGGTGTAGTCGATCTCGTGGTCGTGGATGCGCTCGTCGCCGAACAGGTCGACGAAGGGCTGCAGCACCGGCGTCACCTCGTAGGTGGTGCGCAGCCGCAGGCCGGCGTCGTTGAAGTTCTGGCTCGCGAGGTTCTGCAGGTAGCTGCCCACGACGCCCGCGCCGGTGCCGTCCGCGTTGTCGTAGGCGGTGCGGTCGAGGGAGCCGTGCAGGGCGACGTTCAGGCGGCCGAAGCCTTCCGCCCCGCCGACGGAGCCGCCGAAGGTGGTGATCAGCGGGCGCGAGGTGCTGTTCGCCGCGACGGCGCTGAGCACGCCGACCTCGGGCGAGCCCAGGCGCTGGGTGTCGATGGCGAAGCGCGTTTCCGCGTCGAGCGTGGTGTCGCGGTCGACGTCGAAACGGTAGTCCGCGACCCCCACGGCGTCGGGCCGGTTCGCCTCGGGCGCCGAGAAGAAGGCGTCGTAGCCGCCGTGGAAGCTCGCCGAAAAGCTGTTGCGCGACCAGGTCGAGGCGAGACTCACGCCGCCCTCGGTGCGCTCGAAGGCGGAGGGGCGCAGGCCGGTCTGGGTCTGGTTCGGGTTGGAATCGTAGCCGATGCTCTGCGTGACGTAGGGCGTCAGCCGGAGCGAGCCGACCTCGTAGCCGACCGGGTCGTAGGGCGCGTCCTCGATGCGCCCGCGGATGCGGGCCGTGAAGGGCAGGGCCGCGACCGTCGGACCGGGGCGGATGACGTCGCCCACCGTGTCGATGGCCGCGCCCGAGCCGCGCAGCGCCAGCGCGGCGTCGCCGCCCGCGCCGCGGGGCCGCTGCGACGGCGCGACCGAGGTCGGGTAGGCCTGGAGCTCGGGCAGGGGCGGCGGCCCCTTGCGGGGATAGCGCAGGCGGTCCTCGGTCTTGGCGGTGCTCCGCGGCAGGGCGAAGCGGCCGCGCGGCTTCTCGGGCTGCTGCGGCCCGTTGGCGGTGGTGCGGTTCGTGCCGACGCCGCCGTCGGCGGGGATCGCGGGCGCGGGATTGTTCGGCCCGTCCGCGTCGCCGCCCGCGCCGGACGCGTCGGCGCCGCGGCCGGCCGCCGGTCCGCCGCTGCCCGGCAGGGCCGTCGCGCCGCCGTCGAGCGCGCCGCGCAGGGTCGGGATCGACGTCGAGGCCGCGCCGGCCGCGTCCTGGGCCGAGGCGGAGCGGGTGCCGGCCGGGAGGGCGGCGATGACGACCGCGAGGCCGGCGGCCTGCAGCAGGGCCGTGGAGCCGACCGGACGGCGGTTCGTCGAAGACACGTGTCGCCCGCCCTTTCCGGCTCGCGAGATGCGATGAACGTAAGGTAAGCATCCTTGGTTAATGCGGGGTTAGAGGCTGTTATGAACCATGGAGGATGGCTCGACCGGAGCCATTTTCGGATGATCGGCAGGAGACTTGCGATGAGCGTGGCTGAGCCACGGTCGAGCAAGTCGACGAACCGAGCGCCGAAAAGGGCCCGGCCCCTCCGGGGTTGCGGCGCAGCGGCCGCCTGGTGCGTCGAAGCTCTTGCCGGTACGGACGTACCGGCTGCAAGCTTCTCCTGCCATTCGGCTCGCCGCGCCGCAATGGAGCCGCCCTCCATGGTTCATAACAGCCTCTAGAAGCCCCGCCGGCCCGGCCCCGCCCGGCGTGCAATGGGCGCGCGCCGGTGGTATCGACGCCCGCATGTCGCTCCCGTCCGCCGAACGCGCCCCTCCCGCCCCGTCCGCCGCCGTGCCCTCGGCCCTGCGCACCCTGCGCCTGGAGCGGGCCGGCATCGCGGCGCTGGAGGCCGCGCTGGCGGGGCCCTTCGCGCGGCTCGGCGGCGAGTTCGCCGCGGCCGTCGCGCTGCTGCTCGGGCTGCGGGGCCGGGTGATCGTCACCGGCATGGGCAAGTCGGGCCACGTCGGCCGCAAGCTCGCCGCGACCCTGGCCTCGACCGGCACGCCGTCCTCCTTCGTCCACGCCGCGGAGGCGAGCCACGGGGATCTCGGCATGATCCAGGCCGAGGACGCCGTGGTGGCGCTATCCTGGTCGGGGGAGACGGCGGAGCTGGCCTCCATCATCACCTACGCGCGCCGCTTCGGCATGCCGCTCGTGGCCATCACGTCGAACCCCGACAGCGCGCTGGGCCGCCAGGCCGACCTGTGCCTGACGCTGCCGAAGTCCGAGGAGGCCTGCCCCAACGGCCTCGCCCCCACGACCTCGACCACGATGCAGCTCGCGCTCGGGGACGCGCTGGCGGTGGCGCTGCTGGAAGCGCGCGGCTTCTCGGCCCACGACTTCAAGACGCTGCACCCCGGCGGCAAGCTCGGCAGCCAGCTCACCTACGTGCGCGACGTGATGCATTCCGGCGCCGAGGTGCCGCGCGTGGCGACGGGCGCCACCATGGCCGAGGCCGTGGTGGAGATGACCGGCAAGCGCTTCGGCTGCGTCTGCGCGCTCGACGCCGAGGGGCGGCTCGCGGGCCTCGTCACCGACGGCGACCTGCGCCGCCACATGGGACCGGGCCTGATGGACCTGCGGGTCGACGCCGTGATGACCGCGCGGCCGCTGACCATCGACCCCGAGGCCCTGGCCGCCGAGGCGCTGGCCCTGCTCAACGGGCAGCGGCGTAGCGTGCTGCCGGTGGTGGACGCGGGCGGCGTGCCGGTCGGCATCCTGCACATCCACGACCTTTACGCGATCGGGGTGGCGTGAGGCGGGCCGTCAGTCCCGCGTGTAGATCGCCGAATTGCCGCCGTGCTCGCGCACCTCGACGCTTTCGAGCCACACCCGCCCGGAGCTGAGGTCGCGCACCATGCCGCTCACGCGCGCGTGGACCAGCCGGGCCGTGGCCTCGCAGCCCACGGCCGGCACCACGCGCACGTCGGCGAGGCCGTGCTGGCCCAGCGCTTCGAGCCGCTCGCGCTCCGGGTCGTCGGCCGCGACCAGCAGCGTGTGGTCGAACATCTCGTGCAGCCAGGCCCGCACGGGCTTCAGCCCGCCGAAGTCGAAGCACCAGCCGCGCTCGTCGAGCGCCCGCGCCACGAAGACGAAGCGGAACGCCAGGGCGTAGCCGT